>NZ_CP077076.1:2693750-3361875 GCF_019139895.1 Pseudomonas fakonensis
AGCCTTCGGTGTCGTTCACTGCACGCCAGTCAGGGAACATCAGGCCATGCTGGAACTTGCCGGCCAGCGCTGGCTCCAGGTCGCCGATTGCCGCGCCGTCGAGCTCTTCAGACTTGAAGCCCAGTTGCTTGCGCAGCTCCAGGTGCGGGCGTTCGTGGGCAAGGCCATCGGCGGAGTCGAACACCTCGAGGATCGGCCGGTCGCCGAGCAGGGTCTTGTCGGGGCAGGCCTCGAGCAGCGGGGCATAGTCTTCGTACACGTGCTGGGTCAGGCGCGCCATGTCCTGGGCGATCTCGTTGATCTTCGAGGGGCGGGCGCAGGCCAGAAAGCGCATGAACCATGGCAGGATCCCCGGCAGCGCGCTTGGGCGCAGGGCCAGGGGGCCTTTTTGATCGAGCAGCCAGCCGGGGATCTTCATCAGGATGCCGGGCTTGGACAGCGGGATGACTTCGCTCACCGCCATTTGCCCACAGCTCCATTTGGCGGTGCTGTCGCCGGGCGCGGCGGGGTCGATGAGGGTGACCCGGTGGCCGTCGCGCTGCAGGTACAGCGCGCAGCACACGCCGACGATGCCGCCGCCGATGACGACGGCCTGTTGCGGTGAGGGGAGCGGGTTGTTCATGGGGCTGGCTCTTGTTCAGTTTTAAAGTTGCGTCGACCGCATAAACGTCCCGCTCCCCGCAGGGAGTGGGACGTTTATGCGATTGCTATTACTGCTGCGAAGCTTCGAACACCTTGCGGAACTCGGCTTTTTCGTCGTCAGTCAGCGGCAGCAGTGGTGCGCGTGCCGGGCCGACCTTGAAGCCTGCCAGCTCGGCGCCGTACTTGACCTTCTGTACGAACTTGCCGCTTTCCAGGTTGGCCATGGCCGGGAACAGGCTGCGCATGATCTGCTGCGCGCCACGGATATCGCCACCGGTGAAGGCTTTGTGGAAGGCCACGACCTTCTCCGGGAAGATGTTGGCCGGGCCGCAGATCCAGCTGTCGGCGCCCCACAGGTAGAAGTCCAGGGCTTGGTCGTCGGAGCCGCAGGACAGCTGCAGACCTTTGTATTTTTCACCGATTTCGATAGCACGCAACAGGTTGCCGCTGCTTTCCTTGATACCGATGACGCGTGGGTGCTCGTGCAGGGCGGCGATCACGTCCAGGCCCACCTCGACGTTGGTGCGCACGGGGTAGTTGTAAAGCACCACATTGATCTCGGGGAAGGTCTCGAGGATGGTGTTGTAGTGTGCCAGCAGCTCTTCCTGGGACGGCAGTGCGTAGTAGGGCGGGGCAATCAGCAAGTTGTTGTAGCCGGCATCGACGGTCTGCTTGATCTGCTCCAGCACTTCACGGGTGCACGAGCCGTTGGCACCGGCAATCAGGGTGCCGCGGTCACCGACCACTTCCTTGACGGTGGCCAGCACCTGACGGCGCTCGTCGTTGGCCAGGGCGTAGTATTCACCGGTGGAACCCAGCGGTACGAAGCCGCTGACGCCGGCTTTGAGCTGGTGCTCCAGGATCGAGGCCAGGGTGTCGTGGTCGACTTTGCCGGCGGCGTCGAAAGGTGTTACCAGGGCTGGGAGGATACCGTTCAGTTTCATCATGAGTCTCCGGGTGGTTTTTGTAGGTGATAAAGACCGGTCAGGTCGGGTCAGTAGGCGTAGCGGCGCAGCAAGCGCCCTTCGACCACGCCGACCAGTCGGGTCAGCGGGAAGGCTACGAGGAAGTAAATGACGGCCACCGCCGAGAGGAACTCGACCGGGCGGGCAGTGCTGTTGGAAATGTTCTGGCCGACGAACATCAGGTCGGCGACACCCACCGAGGAGATCAGCGCGCTCTCCTTGAACAGGCTGACCACGTTCGACAGCAGCGGCGGTACGGCACGCAGCAGGGCCTGAGGGAAGATCACGTAGAGCACCTTGACCTTCGAGGTCAGGCCCAACGCGGTGCAGGCGTCGTGCTGCTCACTGGCGATCGACTTCAGCGCGCCGCGGAAGGTCTCGCTGGTGATCGCGCCCATATATAAGGTCAGCGCGATCAGCACCGAGACGTAGGGCGGGATGTCCAGGCGGAACACCACCGGAAAGCAGAAGAACACCCAGAACAGCTGGATCAGCAGCGGCGTGCCGCGGAAAAACTCCACGTAGAGGGTCAGTGGCAGGCGTACCAGCTTGAGCTTGACTTGGCGCAACATGCTCACGGCAAAGCCCAGCAGGCTGCCCAGCACGGCGCAGACACCGGTGAAGGCGAGGGTCAGCGCCAGGCCTTTGAGCAGCACTGGCCAGTAGCCCAGAACAACCGAGAAATCGAGTGGCATGGCTATCTCCTCAGTGCTGGCCGGCCGTTTCCTGGCGCCGTTCGAACCACTGCACCAGCTGCGCGATCGGCAGCGACAGGGCGAAGTAGATCAAGGCGATCAGGGTGTAGGTTTCCAGTGGGCGATAGGCCTCGGTGGCCAGGCTCTTGCCCACATACATCAAGTCGGCGACCGCGACGATGGCCACCAGGGCGCTTTGCTGCAGCGTGCCGATACCGTTGGTGATCAGTACCGGAAGGGCGCTTCGCAGTGACTGCGGCAAGATCACGTACAGGGTGCGCTGCCAGCTCTTCAGGCCCAGGGCGATCGAGGCATCCAGGTGTTCGCGCGGCACAGCCTGCACGCCGGCCCGGTAGGCCTCGGCGTTGAACGCAGTGAGGTTCAGGCCCAGGGCCAGAAAGCCCATGGCGATCGGGTCGATGAACACGTCGAACAGCATCGGTACGCAGTAGAAGAACCAGACGATCTGCAGCAGCGCCGGGGTGCAACGAAAGAACTCGATGAACAGCTGAGCCGGCCAGCGCACGAAGAACCAGCGGTTCAGGGTCATCAGGCACAGCACAAAGCCGCACACCACGCCGATCACGTTGGAGACCAGCGCCAGTTGCAGGGTGACCTTCAGGCCGTCGAGCAGGGCCGGCAGGCTGCCGCTGAGAAAGTGGAAGTCGAATTGGTAGTTCATGGCCTTGCCCTCAGTCGAACTGCACAACCTTTTCTAGAAACTCGCGGGTGCGAGCCTCACGCGGCTGGGTGAAGATCTGCTCGGGCGGGCCTTGCTCGATGACTTTGCCGTTGGCGCAGAACACCACGCGGGTGGCGATATGGCGGGCAAAATGCATGTCGTGGGTGACGATGATCATCGCCATCTTCTGCTCGGCCAGTTGCATCATCACGTTCTGTACTTCGATGACCATTTCCGGGTCCAGCGCCGAAGTAACCTCGTCGAACAGCATCAGCCGCGGTTCCAGCATCAGTGCCCGGGCAATCGCCACGCGCTGCTTCTGGCCGCCGGAGAGCTGGCTGGGGTACGCGTGCAGCTTGCTTTCCAGGCCCAGACGGGCGAGGTAGGCGCGGGCTTTTTCGGTAGCTTCGGCCTTGCTCAGGCCATGTACTTTCACCGGTGCCAGAATCAGGTTGCCCAGCACCGACAGGTGCGGGAACAGCGTGTAGTGCTGGAACACCATGCCGATTTGCTTGTGCAGCACTTCATCCAGTGGTTTGCCGTGCTTGCGGCCGCCATCGATGTACGGTTTGCCCTGAAACTGGATGCTGCCGCCCTGAATACCCTCAAGGCCCATCAGCACCCGCAGCAGAGAGCTCTTGCCGCTGCCGGACGGGCCGATGATCACCAGGCGGTCGTCGGCGCGCATGTCCAGGTTCATCCCGTCCATCACCACCAGCTGTTCGGAGTACGCCTTGCGCACGCCGTGCAGCTGGATGAAATTGCCGCCTTGGGCTGAATTCGGGTTGAGCGAAGCCTGTGGCGAGGCCGCCACCAAATGGGGAGTGGTCATAACAGTTGTCTCCGCGAGGGCGCCTGTGGTCGCGGCCCTCGGCAAGTCAGCGGGAATTACTGGGCTTTCTGGCCAGCGATGATCTGGGCAGAGGCCTGATCGACCAGCTTGTCGATCTCGCCCGAGGCGCGACGCTCGGTCAGATAGGCATCCAGCTGGGCCAGGTCCTCGGCTGGGGTTTCCCGCGACAGGGCAAAGGACACGCCTTGTTTGGCCAGGGCCGGCACTGGGGTGACTTCCTTGACCCAACTGTTGGCCATGGCGAACAGGTGGTTGGTGTCGTTGGCGTCGGCAAGGATGTCGGCGCGCTTGGACATCAGTGCCATGCGGGTTTCATCGGAGCCTGGCAGGCGCATCAGGGTGGCCTGCTTGATGGCGCCAGACACTGCCTTGTCGGCAGCAGTGCCGGAGATCACCGCAATGGTCACGCCCGGCTTGTCGAAGTCGGCCAGGTTGCTGCCGGCTGCGCTGAACTTGGGGTTTTTGGCGTTGATCAGCAGAGAAATCTGGTAGTCGGTGGCAGGTACCGAAAACGCTACGGCCTTGGCCCGCTCGGGGGTCATGTTCAAGGCCATGGCCATGTCCCATTTACCGCTTTGGATGCCAGCCACCTGGTTGTCCCAGCTGGTGTCGACGAATTGCGCCTTGACCTTCAGCACATTCTCGGCGAAGTCGCGGCACAGCTCGACGAAGTAGCCGCTGTACTGGCCGCTGGCGGCATCGCGCATCACATAGGGCGCTGCAATCGCCGCGCCGCAGCGCAGCACGCCGGCCTTGTGCACGTTCTCCCAGGTCTGGGTGTCGGCGTGCGCCGCAGGTTGCATGAGAAGGGTGAGTGCAGCGGTGAGGCAAACCATGCCTCCACCGACTTTGCGCGAAATAGATCGTGCCATTTTGAATCTCTCCGGTGAGTTGTTCTTGTAGACAGAAGAGCAAGCAAATATCGAACGCTGTATTTTTATTTGGATGCTGCGATGTGTGCAGCAATGCATTCAGGCTATTTCGAATATGTCGGGGCTGTCAACACACCTGAAAGAATTTTTGGAAGCAAAAACGCCCTCGATCACCGCAAGCGGTGAATGAGAGCGTTGTGGGTGATGTTGTCTGTGCGCTGCTGCTCAGGGGGAGGGGTTTTGCGTTGTCCGGTCTGGCTTGGTCGCCGGCAAGCCGACGCCTACATGGCGTTATCGGTAAGGTGCAGTTCGTTGACGAAGCGCTCGATGATCAGGTTCTGCCTGCGCCCCTTGCGGGTTGCGATGGCGATCTTGGAGTCGAAGTACAGCCGGCCTGGATCAAGGGCTGTCATCAACCCCTTGTCGACCCAGGTGGCGGCGTAGTGGTCGGGCAGAAAACCGATGTAGGCGCCGGTCAGGATCAGAAAGGCGATGCCCTCGCGGTCAGTGGCAGAGGCGGCAAAGCTGAGCAGTTGGTGCAACCCGATCGCTTCGGCTGTCATGCGGTAGGCAGGGATCACCGCATCGGCCTGGGCCAGTTGTGCGTCGCTGACCGTCGCGGCCTGGGCGAACAGCGGGTGCTCATGGCTGCAGTAAAGGTTCGAGCGCTCCTCGTACAGCAGGCTGTAATCCAGCCCGGACAACGGTGTGATCAGCGGCACCGCGCCCACGTGCAGCCGCCCGTCAAGCAGGCCTCGTTCGATTTCCCCAGGCGTGCTCATGCTCAGGTTGATGCGCACGCCGCTGCCTTCGGCGCGCACCGCCTTGAGCGCATGGGTGATGCGCATTTTCGGTTGGGTCACCAGGTTGTTGACGATTGCCACGTTCAGGTCGCCGCGCAGTTGCTGGTGCATCTGGTTAACCTCGCTGCGAAAACCCTCGATGGCCACCAGAACGGTTTCACTGGCGCGCAGCACCTCGCGTCCTTCATCGGTCAGGGCGAAGCCTGCGCGGCCGCGCTGGCACAGGCGCATGCCCAGACGCTTTTCCAGATCGCCCATGTGCAGGCTGATGGCGGAGCGGGTGATGCCCAATACGCTCTCGGCGCCGGAAAAACTGCCGCACTCGGCTACGGTCTTGAACACGCGCAGCAAGCGCAGATCGAAATCACTGACCTGGTGGAGGGGTGTTTTTTTTGTCATTGGTGAGTAATCCGATATCTGAGCAAAAGAAAATACAGATTTAACGCACATGACGCTTCGGTACAAGCTTGATCCCATACAACCAGTCTCGGGATCGAAGCCATGAATCAGGCCCTGCAAACAAAAATATCCCTGGCCAGCGGGCTCAAGCTGGACTCCCACTGGATGCCGTTTTCGTCGAACCGCAATTTCCGCAAGGATCCACGCTTCATCGTCGGCGCCAAAGGTAACTGGCTGATCGACGAGCACGGCCGGGAAGTATTCGACGGTTTGTCCGGGCTGTGGACCTGCGGCGCAGGCCACGGGCGCCAGGAAATTGCTGACGCGGTCGCCAGGCAATTAGTCGCCTTGGATTATTCTCCAGCCTTTCAATATGGCCACCCGCTATCGTTCAAGCTGGCGGAAAAAATCGCCAGCCTGACCCCAGGCGACCTCAATCATGTGTTCTTTACCGGCTCCGGCTCTGAATGCGCCGACACCTCGGTCAAGATGGCCCGGGCTTACTGGCGCCTTAAAGGCCAGCCGCAGAAGACCAAGCTGATCGGCCGCGCCCGTGGCTACCACGGCGTCAATGTGGCTGGCACCTCGCTGGGCGGTATCGGCGGCAATCGCAAGATGTTTGGCCAACTGATGGATGTCGACCATCTGCCCCACACTCTGCAGCCGGAGCTGGCCTTCACCCGAGGCGCTGCCGAGACCGGCGGGGTGGCACTGGCCAACGAATTGCTTAAATTGATCGAGCTGCACGACGCCTCGAACATCGCCGCGGTCATCGTTGAGCCGATGTCAGGCTCGGCCGGCGTGTTGGTGCCGCCGCAGGGCTACCTGCAACGGCTGCGGGAAATCTGCGACCAGCACGACATCCTGCTGATCTTTGATGAGGTCATTACCGCCTTCGGCCGCATGGGTAGGATGACCGGTGCCGAGCACTTTGGCGTCACCCCGGACCTGATGAACGTAGCCAAGCAAATCACCAACGGTGCCATCCCGATGGGTGCGGTCATTGCCAGCAGCAAGATCTACGACGCCTTCATGTACCAGGCATCGCCCGAATACGCTGTCGAGTTCGCCCATGGATACACCTATTCGGCCCATCCGGTGGCCTGCGCCGCCGCACTTGCAACCCTTGAACTGCTGGAGCGGGACAACCTGGTGCAGCAGTCGGCGGAGCTGGCGCCGCACTTTGAACAGGCCATTCATGGCCTCAAGGGCACCAAGCACATCGTCGACATTCGCAACTGCGGGCTGGCCGGTGCGCTGCAGATAGCCCCGCGCGATGGCGATGCACTGGTGCGCCCGTTCGAGGCCGGTATGGCGCTCTGGAAGGCTGGCTTTTATGTGCGCTTTGGCGGCGACACGCTGCAGTTCGGCCCGACCTTCAATACCCAACCCCAGCAACTGGATCGCATGTTCGATGCCGTGGGCGAAGCCCTGCACGGCATCAACTGATCGACTGCCCCCGTGTGGCGGGGGCGCTTCTTATTGAGATGTAGCTTTTACCAAGCTTTGAGGAATGAGCATGACCACTATCAAGCACTTGATCCACGGTGAACACGTCGCAGACGCTGCACGCACCACCGACGTATTCAACCCCGCTACCGGCCAGGCGATCCACAAACTGGGCCTGGCCAGCCGCGCCACGGTGCAGAAGGCCATCGACTCTGCCCAGGCGGCATTCCCGGCCTGGCGCAACACCCCGCCGGCCAAGCGCGCCCAGGTGATGTTCCGTTTCAAGCAACTGCTTGAGGCCAATGAGCAGCGTATCGCCCAACTGATCAGCGAAGAGCACGGCAAGACCATCGAAGACGCCGTGGGTGAACTCAAGCGCGGTATCGAGAACGTCGAGTTCGCATCGGCCGCCCCGGAAATTCTCAAGGGCGAGTACAGCCGCAACGTCGGGCCAAACATCGATGCCTGGAGCGACCTGCAGCCCATTGGTGTAGTTGCCGGGATCACCCCGTTCAACTTCCCGGCCATGGTGCCACTGTGGATGTATCCGCTGGCTATCGCCTGCGGCAACTGCTTCATCCTCAAGCCGTCCGAGCGCGACCCAAGCTCGACCCTGCTGATCGCCGAGCTGCTGCACGAAGCCGGCCTGCCAAAAGGTGTGCTGAACGTGGTGCACGGTGACAAGGAAGCGGTAGATGCGCTGATCGAGGCCCCAGAGGTCAAGGCCTTGAGCTTCGTCGGCTCCACGCCGATTGCCGAGTACATCTACGCCGAAGGCACCAAGCGCGGCAAGCGTGTGCAAGCCTTGGGCGGCGCGAAGAACCACGCCGTGCTGATGCCTGATGCCGAGCTGGACAACGCCGTCAGCGCACTGATGGGCGCAGCCTACGGCTCGTGCGGCGAGCGCTGCATGGCCATCTCGGTAGCCGTTTGCGTGGGTGATCAGGTCGCCGATGCACTGGTGGCCAAGCTGGTACCTCAGATCAAGGCACTGAAGATTGGTGCCGGCACCAACTGCGGCCTGGACATGGGGCCACTGGTCACCGCCGCTGCTCGCGACAAGGTGCTGGGCTACATCGATGACGGCGTCGCTGCAGGCGCCGAAGTGGTGGTTGATGGCCGCGGCTTCAAGGTTGCCGGCCACGAGGATGGCTACTTCGTCGGCGGCACGTTGTTCGACCGCGTGTCCCCAGAGATGCGTATCTACAAGGAAGAGATCTTTGGCCCGGTGCTGTGCATCGTGCGGGTCAACAGCCTGGAAGATGCCATCGGGCTGATCAACGACCACGAGTACGGCAACGGCACCTGCATCTTCACCCGTGATGGTGAATCGGCGCGTCTGTTCTGCGACGAAATCGAAGTGGGCATGGTTGGCGTCAACGTACCGCTGCCGGTACCGGTCAGCTACCACAGCTTCGGCGGCTGGAAGCGCTCGCTGTTCGGCGACTTGCACGCCTATGGTCCGGACGGTGTGCGCTTCTACACCCGCAAGAAAGCCATCACCCAGCGTTGGCCGAAACGCACCAGCCATGAGGCGGCGCAGTTCGCGTTCCCAAGCAACAGCTAAGGGCGCATGAGTTCGAGTGGTGGCGTCATCGGCTGTTCTGACGGAGATAAGCCGATGGCGCTGCCGCTCACCCCGAAGAGGTACTTCTCGGGTTTACCTTCTCACCATTTGTCAAAAGCTTTGGCTTAAGACCTCGCCGCCACCACGCTGGCGGCTTTTCTTTGCCGAGCCGAACCATCAAGAGGTCGTTGAGCATCATGGCAATCAACAACGAATACGTTAAAGGGCTCGATCGCGAATTTGTTTTCCATTCGTGGTCCACGCAAGGTGTACTCAACCCGCTGGTCATCGCAGGTGGCGAAGGCTGCAACGTGTGGGACTTTGACGGCAAGCGCTACCTGGACTTCTCCAGCCAGTTGGTCAACACCAACCTGGGCCACCAGCACCCTGCAGTCATCAAAGCCATCCAGGAGCAGGCCGCCACGCTGACCACCGTCGCGCCGGCCACGGCCAACCTGGCGCGCGGTGAGGCCGCCAAGCGCATCATCGAGCAGGCGCCTGCCGGCTTCAAAAAGGTGTTCTTCACCAACGGTGGCGCCGATGCCAACGAAAACGCCATGCGTATGGCGCGGCTGTTCACCGGCCGCGACAAGGTGCTGTCGGCCTATCGGTCCTATCACGGCAACACCGGTTCGGCGATCGTTGCCACCGGTGACCCGCGCCGGGTGCCGAACGAATACGCCCGCGGTCACGTGCACTTCTTCACCCCCTACCTGTACCGCAGCGAGTTCAGCGCGCAGACCGAGGCCGAAGAAACTGAGCGCGCGCTGCGCCACCTGCGCCGGGTGATCGAGAGCGAAGGTTCGGCTTCGATTGCCGCCATCTTGCTCGAAAGCCTGCCAGGCACCGCCGGCATTCTGATGCCATCTGCCGCCTACATGCAGGGCGTACGTGAGCTGGCCACCGAGTTTGGCATCATGCTGATCCTGGATGAAGTGATGTCGGGCTTCGGCCGCACCGGTAAATGGTTCGCCCTGGAGCACTACAACGTGGTGCCGGACCTGATCACTTTTGCCAAAGGCGTCAACTCGGGCTACGTGCCGGTGGGCGGCGTGGTGATTTCCGAGCAGATCTCCAACTACTTCGATACCCACTTCTTCCCGGGCGGCCTGACCTATTCCGGGCATCCGTTGGCCATGGCCTCGATCGTTGCCTCGATTGACGCCATGCGCAAAGAGGGTGTTGTCGAAAACGCACTGGAAATCGGCAGCAAGGTGCTCGGTCCGCGCCTGCGCGAGCTGCAGCAGCGTCACGCGGTGGTCGGTGACGTGCGCGGTGCCGGTGTGTTCTGGGCACTGGAACTGGTCAGCGATGCGCAGACCCGTGCGCCGCTGGCCGCGGACAAGATGCAGGCGATCAAGGCTAAATTGCTGGAACGCGGGCTGTTGCCGTTCGTGGTCGAGAACCGCATCCACGTGGTGCCGCCCTGTGTGGTCAGTGCCGCAGAAGTCGAGACGGGTATTGCCATCCTCGATGAAGTGCTCGGCTCGGTAGTGGGCTGATACGCGCGCATCCTGCGCTGTAGCCCTCGCTCCTCGCCCCGGTAGCGGGGCGGGAGCACCACCTCTTTCACCGGTGCCGGCCGCTGTCCCCCAGCGGCCTTTTGCTTTCCTGCCAACCCTGGCGAGTCGAATCACCGGCATAGCCGGTGCCGTCCACCGCGTCGCCTGCTTCGCGGCCAAGGCCGCTCCCACGCATCGCATCAGCGCATGCGAGGCCATCGACAGTTGAATCAGGCTGGGGTCAGGCCTTCAGCTAGGAACAGCCAGGTCTCGAGCACCGAGTCCGGGTTCAGCGACACGCTCTCGATGCCCTGCTCCATCAGCCACTTGGCCAGGTCCGGGTGGTCCGACGGGCCCTGGCCGCAGATGCCGATGTACTTGCCGGCCTTGTTGCAGGCGGCAATGGCGTTGGCCAGCAGCTTCTTGACGGCCGGGTTTCGCTCATCGAACAGGTGGGCGATGATGCCCGAATCGCGGTCCAGGCCCAGGGTCAGCTGGGTCAGGTCGTTCGAACCGATCGAGAAGCCGTCGAAGTACTCGAGGAACTCTTCGGCCAGAATGGCGTTGGATGGCAGCTCGCACATCATGATCACGCGCAGGCCGTTGTCGCCACGGGCCAGGCCGTTCTCGGCGAGCAGGTCGACCACCTGGCTGGCTTCGCCCAGGGTGCGCACGAACGGCACCATGATCTCGACGTTGGTCAGGCCCATTTCGTTGCGCACGCGCTTGAGCGCACGGCACTCGAGCTCGAAGCAGTCACGGAACGACTCGCTGATGTAGCGCGAAGCACCACGGAAGCCCAGCATCGGGTTTTCTTCTTCCGGCTCGTACAGCTTGCCGCCGATCAGGTTGGCGTACTCGTTGGACTTGAAGTCCGACAGGCGCACGATGACCTTTTTCGGGTAGAAGGCCGCAGCCAGGGTGCTGATGCCCTCGACCAGCTTCTCGACGTAGAAGCCGACCGGGTCGTTGTAGCCGGCGATGCGCTTGTCGACGCTGTCCTTGAGCTCCGGCGGGAGGCCTGCGTAGTTCAGCAGCGCCTTGGGGTGCACGCCGATCATGCGGTTGATGATGAACTCCAGGCGCGCCAGGCCCACACCTTCGTTGGGCAGTTGGGCGAAGTCGAAGGCACGGTCCGGGTTACCGACGTTCATCATGATCTTGAACGGCAGGTCCGGCATGGCGTCCACCGAGTTCTGGCGGATGTCGAAGCCAAGCTCGCCTTCGAAGATGTAGCCGGTGTCGCCTTCGGCGCAGGACACCGTCACGCCCTGGCCATCCTTGAGCACCTGGGTGGCGTTGCCGCAACCGACCACGGCCGGGATGCCCAGCTCACGGGCGATGATCGCCGCGTGGCAGGTACGCCCGCCACGGTTGGTGACGATGGCGCTGGCGCGCTTCATCACCGGTTCCCAGTCCGGGTCGGTCATGTCCGACACCAGCACGTCGCCCGGCTGCACCTTGTCCATCTCGGACACATCGTTGATCACGCGGACCTTGCCGGCGCCGATGCGCTGGCCGATGGCGCGGCCTTCGACCAGCACGGTGCCCTTCTCTTTAAGCAGGTAGCGCTCCATCACATTGGCGCTGGCGCGGCTCTTCACCGTTTCAGGGCGGGCCTGAACGATGTACAGCTTGCCGTCGTCACCGTCCTTGGCCCACTCGATGTCCATCGGGCGCTGGTAGTGCTGCTCGATGATCATGGCTTGCTTGGCCAGCTCAACGACTTCGTCATCGCTCAGGCAGAAGCGCGCACGCTCGGCACGGTCGACCTCGACGGTCTTGACCGAACGACCGGCCTTGGCTTCTTCGCCATAGACCATCTTGATCGCCTTGCTGCCCAGGTTGCGGCGCAGGATGGCCGGGCGGCCGGCCTGCAAGGTGTTCTTGTGTACATAGAATTCGTCAGGGTTGACCGCACCCTGCACCACGGTTTCGCCCAGGCCGTAGGCGCCGGTGATGAACACCACATCGCGGAAGCCCGACTCGGTGTCCAGGGTGAACATCACGCCGGCGGTGCCGGTTTCGGAGCGGACCATGCGCTGCACGCCGGCCGACAGGGCGACCAGCTTGTGGTCGAAGCCCTGGTGCACGCGGTACGAGATGGCGCGGTCGTTGAACAGCGAGGCGAATACTTCCTTGGCCGCACGGATGACGTTATCGACGCCGCGGATGTTGAGGAAGGTTTCCTGCTGGCCGGCAAACGAGGCGTCCGGCAGGTCTTCGGCGGTGGCCGAGGAGCGCACGGCCACGGCCATGTTGTCGTTGCCGTTGGCCATTTCGGCGAAGGCGGTGCGGATCTCGGCGTCCAGGCGCGCCGGGAACTCGGCTTCCATGACCCACTGACGGATTTGCGCGCCGGTTTTGGCCAGGGCGTTGACGTCGTCGACATCCAGCGCGTCGAGCGCGGCGTGGATCTTGTCGTTCAGGCCGCTCTGCTCGAGGAAGTCGCGGTACGCCTGAGCCGTAGTGGCAAAGCCGCCCGGCACCGATACGCCGGCGCCGGCAAGATTACTGATCATCTCGCCCAGGGATGCGTTCTTGCCCCCCACATGCTCCACATCATGGACGCCGAGCTTATCGAGGGAAACTACGTACTCAACCACGTTTGACTCTCCGGTAATTGTTCGAGTTGCTGCATAGGGATTTCGACCATCATTGCGCTGCAGGCGCCTTGTGTCTTGGCTGCCCGAGGACCGGGTGCGGCGCCTTGCGCGCGTTCATCAGGCCCAGACAGATGATCAGGATGGCCAGCAGGCCGGTGGCGGTAATTTCAGAACGGTAAGCTTCGATGAAAAACATGCTGAGCAATGCGCCGCTGATGAACAGAATCACCGCCCAGGTCAACCACGGGAACAGCCACATGCGAAACGCCAGAGGCTTCCCGGCGGCGAGCATTTTCTTGCGCAGACACAGTTGCGAGACTGCGATCACCAGGTACACCAGCAAGGCCACCGCACCGGAGGTGGAAAGCAGGAACTTGAATACGTTTTCGGGGGCGAAGTAGTTGATAAAGGTGGCCACGACGCCAAGTACCGTGGTGCAGGCGACTGCGGCAACCGGCACCTTGGCGCGATTGATGCGCTTGAGAAAACGCGGTGCATCGCCACGTCGGGCCAGCGAGTAGAGCATCCTGGAGCCGGTGTAAACCTGCGAGTTCATGCAACTGGCGACGGCCAACAGCACCACGATGTCGATGATCAGTTTGGCGTTGGGGATGTTCATGATCTCCAGTGCGCGCTGGAACGAGCCAACCTGCGGCAGGCGTGGGTCGTTCCACGGTACGATCGACAGGATCATCACGATCGACAGCAGGTAGAACACGCAGATACGCCATACCACCGAGTTGGTGGCACGGGTGATCTGTCGGGCCGGGTTCTTCGATTCGGCGGCGGCAATGGTGACCACTTCGGCGCCAATGAAGCTGAACATGGTGGTGAGCATGGCGCCGATGATTGCGCCTACACCGTTTGGCGCAAACCCGCCGTGCAGCGCCATCAGTTGCCCCAGGCCGCTGACCTCGCGCTCGGGCAGAAGCCCCAGCAGGGCAGCCGCGCACAGCGCGATGAAGGCGATGATGGCGATGATTTTGATAAGGCCGAACCAGAACTCGAATTCGCCGTAGCGCGCGACGCTGAAGAAATTGGAGCCAGTCAGCAGCAGAATCAGCGCCGAGGCAATCGCCCAGGTGGGCACCCCGGGTACCCAGGCGTTGATGATGTTTGCCGCGGCAATGGCCTCCAGCGGGATCGCCAGCACCCAGAACCACCAATACAGCCAGCCAATGCTGAAACCCGCCCACGGCCCGATGGCGCGGTCGGCGTAAGTGGAGAACGAGCCGGTATCCGGGGAGGCGACGGCCATTTCGCCCAGCATGCGCATCACCAGCACCACCAGGGCGCCGGTGAAAATATAGGCCAGCAGCGCTGCCGGCCCGGCCTTGGCAATGGCATGCCCGGAGAAGACGAACAAGCCGGCGCCGATGACCCCGGCAATCGACAGCATGGTGACATGGCGCTGCTTCAGGCCAGGTGCAAGTGATGAATTGGACATGGAAGAACTCGATAATTGTTTTTGGAACGTTCTGATCCGTATAACCCGGCGCCCCTGCGCCGTGCGCAGCTGGGGCGCCAACGTGCGGGCCTATTGCTGGAAAGGGCACTCGGCGGCGAGCGAGAGTGCGCTTCGGTCATGTCCCAGCAGTTCGCACAGCGCATCGACAATGATCTGGTGATCCTGGCGGTCAGGTAGCCCGGAAACCGTCACGCTGCCGATCACTCCGGCGCCCTTGACGCTGATCGGAAAGCCGCCACCGCAACCTGCGTATTGCGCCGGGTCAAGGTGGTAGCGCTGGGTGATGTCCTGACCCTCCAGGGCCAGTTGGCAACGCAGCCGGTAGGAGCTGCGTAGAAAACGCTCCACGGTGCGTTGCTTGCGGGATACCCATGCATGGTTGTCGGAGGTAACCCCTGGCCTGGCTGCAAAAAACAACGGGCGGTCAAACCTGCGTACGGCGATGACCAATGGCCATGACTCTGTTGCGGCCTGGTCGTACAGGTAGGCGCCCAGTTGCCAGGCGGCCGCTTCATCGAAGCGTGTGTACTGCAGCGTTTCTTCTTGGCGAACCACTAGCGCCAGCTCGTCGGTAAGGCTCATCCGGTTCTCCTTGGGGCAGCACTTGATCGCCCCCGCATCAATAGTCTTCGACAGCTTGAGGCGATTTATGGGTGAGTTAAATCCATTTTTTCTCACGCTTAGATGCTTTTTTTTATTCGCTAAACCTCGTGCCCATTGAGGTGATCTCGATCGATTATTTTCATCGCGCCTACCTGTTGACAGTGTTCAGCTTGAATCTTAACTTGGATGCAGCCATGCACACAAAATCGCATGCATCACCACGTCGTACCTTCCTGCCAACAAAAATGACTATCAGTGAGGTTGCAAATGGTTCTCTCTCTCCCGTCTACGCTGAAAACCCTGCTGCTTGGCGCTTGCTTTGGCAGTGCCATGCTGGCTCAGTCTGCGGCGCAGGCCGCTGAAACCTCGATGTGGCAGGACGTGCAAAAAGCCGGGGTGCTGCGCTGTGGTGCCGCAGTGGCCGCGCCGTATGTGATGCGTGATGCCAAGACCGGCGACTACAGCGGCTATTTCGTCGACCTTTGCCGGGACTTTGGCGAGAAGGTGTTGAAGGTGAAGGTGACCTTCGTCGACACCAACTGGGACAACCTGGTCGCCGGCCTGCAAAGCAGCAAGTGGGACCTGGCCATGGCATTGAACCAGACGCCTGAGCGGGCATTGGCGGTGGCGTTTACTGTCCCTGCAACCGACTACCAGGTGTCGCTGCTGGTGAACAAGAACAACCCGAAAGTCGCCCAGGTGAACGACGACATTGCCGCGCTGGACAAGCCAGAGGTCACCTTTGCGGTGATGTCAGGCACCGCGCAGGACAAAGCTATTTCTTCTGTGGTGCGCAACGGCAAGATCATGCGCTTGCCGGGCA
Organism: Pseudomonas fakonensis; assembly: GCF_019139895.1. Taxonomy (GTDB): domain Bacteria; phylum Pseudomonadota; class Gammaproteobacteria; order Pseudomonadales; family Pseudomonadaceae; genus Aquipseudomonas; species Aquipseudomonas fakonensis. The sequence continues at coordinate 2,709,680 of NZ_CP077076.1, forward strand.
TGGATGAAGCCCGCCTGGCAGTCATGTCCAAACGTGCCGACGTACTGGTAGATGCCAATGACACCAATCACTTGTTTGCCTTGGCAAACCCGGACTGGGCGCGCGAAATCCTCCCCAAGCCGGCGCTGGCCAAACAGGGCGTTTCGTTCGGTGTGCGCCGCGACATCTCTGCCGCCGACCTGGAAGTACTGAACATCTATCTGCGCCAGCGTCGCGACACTGGCGAGATCCAGCAACTGGTCGACAAGGCCTCGGTCGAGGCTAATTCGGCGAAGTAGATCGTCCCCCCCACGGCTGTCTTCGTTTATCGCAGGCAGCCGTCGTTTTTCAAATAAAAGGAAGGTGAACACAGATGAGTGACCTGACCCGCCCCTTGGCTGGGCTGACCGTTCTGGTAACTGGCGCATCCGGCGGCATTGGCGCGGCTATCGTCGAGCAACTGGCAGCCGAAGGCGCGCTGCCGGTCATTCACTACAGTCGTGATGCCCAAGGTGCCCGGCAACTGCTTGAGCGCATTGGTGGCAACGGCTGGATCGTTCAGGGTGATCTGAGCCAGGAAACCGGCCCCGAGCAGCTGTGGCAGGTGGCGCTGGAGGCCTGTGGTGGCAGGCTTCATGGCCTGGTCAACAACGCTGGCATCCGCACCGAAATACCCCTGGAGGCAGACTCGGCGCGATGGCGCGAGGCGTGGCGACGGGAGTTTCAGGTCAACTTTTTCGCCGCAGCCGACCTGTGCCGAGAAGCGGTTGCGCATTATCGGGCCAATGGCGGCGGGCGGATCATCAACATGGCCAGCCGGGCTGCGCAGCGCGGTTATGCAGCAGACGCCTTGCCCTATGGCTCGAGCAAGGCAGCACTGATCAACCTGACCAAATCCCTCGCCCGCAGTGTGGCCGGTGAGGGTGTTGTCGCGGTAGCCATCGCCCCAGGCTGGGTACGCACCGACATGGCAGAGCAGTTCATCGCCCAGCACGGCGAGGCGGCGGCGGTGGCGGATATCCCGGTGGGTCGTATGGCCAGCCCCGCTGAAATCGCTGAACTGGTCGCATTCACCTTGCGCCCGTCGCAGGCTTCGCTAAACGGGGCGACGCTGGACGTCAATGGTGGCAGTTACCTGCGCTGAGGCCTTTTGCGCGGCATCGCTGGCGCTTCGGCAACCCGGGTAACGGGGCGCGGGGGGCGCAGCGAGCGCAAGGCTGACAGTAACCTGCTCAGCACCGCGCCGAACGTTGCAGGCAGATGCCTTTGCCTTTGTAGGTTTTGATCTCGAAAGACGACTTCAGGTGGGTCAAAACGCTGCGCAGGTAGTGCACTTGCACTTCGATGATCTTGGTCCCCGGGTCGAAGTCATAACCCCAGATCTCTTTATAAATGGCCCTGCGGCTGACGATTTGCCCGCTGTGTTGAACAAGCAGGTGAAGCAGGCGCGAAGGGGTCGGTTTCAGCGTGCGCGATACCCCGTTGCAGAAGAGCTCGGCTTTTGTCGTATCAACCCACAGTGCTTCATCTGCGCCGGGTAGTGCTGCCGATTGTTTATTCTCGTACCCCATGGTGCTCGCATCCAAACCGGCTTTTTCCCCGAAGATGCGGCAACTTTATACTGCATGCATTGCTGTGTACACATGTACCGTTCGGGGAGTTTCAAGGCGGTAGCCCATCATGCTGGCCGGCTCCGAGACCTTGCTTGGCGAGGGTGATACAGCAGGTGTACGGCGTACTGCGGCGCTTCGAATGGCAATCGATGAGCCCGTAGCCCTATAGCACCTACCAGCCTTCCAGCCGCAAGGTTGCGCGCACCAGCCGTTGCTCTTCGTTCTCCAGCTCCTTCAACCGCTCGCTGATATCCAGAATATGCGTGCGTGCGGCCTTTTCTGCTGCTTGCGGCTGGCGCTGGAGAATGGCGCGGTACAGTTTGCTGTGGTGCTTGTCGAGCACATGCAGCTGCTCGGGGCGGTGGTACAGGTTGTTCACTGCGGCAAACACCGAACTGAGCATGAGGTCGGTGAGCGAGCGCAGGGTATGCACCAGCACCGGGTTGTGCGACGCCTCGCAAATGGCCAGGTGGAAGCTGTGGTCGAGTCGCGCATGCTCTTGCGAACTCAGCCCCTCGGGCGCGGCGTGGGCCTTGAGCATTTCTTCGTAGCGGCGGGTGATCAGCACAAGGTCTGCCTGGGTGCCGCGCACCGCGGCCAAGCGTGCCGACTCACCCTCGAGCAGTGCGCGTACCTCCAGCAGGTCATACAAGGTCCTGGGTTGGGCGCTGAACAGGTGCATCAGCGGGGTCTGGTTGTGTTGTGTGAGGTCGGCCACGTAGGAGCCTTTGCCCTGGTGCGTGTCGATGATCCCGCGGCCCCGCAGAATGCGCAGCCCTTCGCGCAGTACCGAGCGCGAGACCTGCAGCCGGTCACACAGGTTTCGTTCGGACGGAAGCAACTGGCCGGGCTTGAGCACGCTGTCGACGATAAGTTGCTCGATCTGTTCGGCGACCTTGTCGGCAATGTGCTGGGGGAGTGGCTGGCCCACTGTCGAACTCCTTACTGGTATGACCAGTTGTAGTGCGCATGAAATTCTAATTTGAAAGCCCCATGAAACCAGCTTTCATGGGGCTTTCAAAGGGTTTGCCCGGTGGCCCTTCAAAAAAACTGGTAGGACCAGTGTTGTTAGCGCTGGACGGCCTGCGGCGAAGTGTTAATGATCGGGTTCAAGGGCTGGTTGCAAGGCCCGTACAACAACAAAAAACGAGACCGGCCATGACTATCCTTTACGACGAGCGCGTCGACGGTGAGTTGCCGCGCGTTCCCAAACAGCAGGTGCTCCAGGCGTTGGCACGCGACGTGCCGGGCCTCACCGTGCTGCACACCGAGGAAGACCTGCGCCCTTACGAGTGCGACGGCCTTTCTGCCTACCGCACAACCCCCATGCTGGTGGTGCTGCCTGAGCAGCTGGTGCAAGTCCAGGCCATCCTCAAGGTTTGCCATGCGCTGGGTGTGCCGGTGGTGGCCCGCGGCGCGGGCACAGGCCTGTCGGGTGGCGCGCTGCCATTGGAGCAGGGCGTGCTGCTGGTGATGGCGCGCTTCAACCGTATTCTCGAGGTCAACCCGGCGCAGCGTTACGCCCGGGTGCAGCCCGGCGTGCGCAACCTGGCCATCTCCCAGGCGGCGGCGCCTTATGGGCTGTACTACGCGCCCGATCCTTCTTCGCAGATCGCCTGCTCCATTGGCGGCAACGTGGCAGAGAACGCCGGCGGCGTGCACTGCCTCAAATACGGCCTTACGGTGCACAACCTGCTCAAGGTTGAAATTCTCACCGTCGAGGGTGAACCGCTGACCCTGGGGGCCGATGCACTGGATTGCCCGGGTTTCGACCTGCTGGCGTTGTTCACAGGTTCCGAAGGCATGTTGGGGATCGTCACCGAGGTAACCGTCAAACTGCTGCCCAAACCGCAGGTGGCCAAGGTGCTGCTGGCGGCCTTCGACTCGGTGGAGAAAGCCGGCGCCGCTGTTGCCGACATCATAGCTGCCGGGGTGATCCCCGGCGGGCTTGAGATGATGGACAACCTGGCCATTCGCGCCGCCGAAGACTTCATCCATGCCGGTTACCCCGTGGACGCCGAGGCGATTTTGCTGTGCGAGCTGGACGGGGTAGAGGCCGATGTGCACGACGACTGCGAGCGGGTGGAGAACGTGCTGCGCGCTGCGGGCGCTACCGAACTGCGCCTGGCCCGCGACGAGGCCGAGCGCACACGCTTTTGGGCCGGGCGCAAGAATGCCTTCCCGGCCGTAGGGCGCATCAGTGCCGATTACTACTGCATGGACGGCACCATTCCGCGCCGCGCGCTACCCGGCGTGCTGCGCGGCATTGCCGAGCTGTCAGCCGAGTACGGCCTGCGTGTCGCCAACGTGTTCCATGCCGGCGACGGCAATATGCACCCGTTGATCCTGTTCGATGCCAACGTTCCCGGCGAGCTGGAGCGTGCCGAGCAAGTGGGCGGGAAAATCCTCGAACTGTGCGTGGCGGTGGGCGGCAGCATCACCGGCGAGCACGGGGTAGGGCGCGAGAAGATCAACCAGATGTGCGCGCAGTTCAACAGCGATGAGCTGACCTGCTTCCACGCCATCAAGGCGGCCTTCGACCCACGCCGCCTGCTCAACCCTGGCAAGAACATCCCGACCCTGCACCGCTGCGCCGAGTTCGGCAGCATGCACATTCACCATGGGCAACTGCCTTTCCCTGAGCTGGAGCGCTTTTGATGGCTGACAACAGTGCACAACTGCTGGACCAGGTGCAGGGCGCCCTTGCCGCTGGTACACCGCTGTTCATTCACGGTGGGCAGAGCAAACTGCACCTGGGGCGTAAGGTTCAGGGGCAGCCCCTGGATACCCGCAGCCACCAGGGCGTGGTGAGTTACGACCCTACCGAGCTGATCATCACCGTGCGCGCCGGCACGCCCTTGCATGAACTGGAGGCGGTGTTGGCCGAGCAGGGCCAGTGCCTGCCCTGTGAGCCGCCGCACCTGGGCGCAAGCGCGACGGTCGGCGGCATGCTCGCCACCGGCCTGGCCGGCCCGCGCAGGCCCTGGGCCGGTTCGGTACGTGACTTCGTCCTGGGCACCCGCTTGATCACCGGCCACGGCAAGCACCTGAAGTTTGGCGCCGAAGTGATGAAGAACGTGGCGGGTTACGACGTATCGCGCTTGCTGGCAGGCAGCCATGGCTGCCTGGGGGTGATCACCGAAGTGAGCCTGAAAGTGCTGCCCAAGGCCCGGGCGGTGGCCAACCTGCGCCTGCAGGTTGACCTTGCAGAGGCTTTGCAGCGCTTGGCCGAGTGGGGCCAGCAGCCGCTGCCGATCAGCGCGGCCTGCCACGATGGCGAGGCCCTGCACCTGCGCCTTGAAGGCGGTGAAGGCTCGGTGGCCGCTGCTCGCGACCGGTTGGGCTGCGAAACCGTAGAGCCCGGTTTTTGGGAGGCGCTGAAAGAACAGCGTGCCCCGTTCTTTCAGGATGCACGGCCGCTTTGGCGCCTGTCGCTGCCTTTGGCGGCTGGCGACCTGAACCTTGTGGGTGAGCAATGGGCCGACTGGGGCGGTGCCCAGCGCTGGCTGAAAACCGATGCCAGCGCCGAGCAGGTGCGGGCCATGGCGGCTGGCGCCGGCGGCCATGCCGTTTGCTACAGCGGCCAGCACGCCCCCTTTCACCCGCTGCCTGCTGCGTTACTGCGCTACCACCAACAACTCAAGGCCAGCCTGGACCCACAAGGCATTTTCAACCCCGGCCGGATGTACGCGGAGCTCTGACCCATGCAAACCCGACTCAGTGACCAGGCCCGCGCCCTGGCGCGTGGCGCCGAAGCCGAAAAAGTACTGCGCAGCTGTGTGCATTGCGGTTTTTGCAATGCCACCTGCCCAACCTACCAACTGCTGGGCGACGAGCTTGACGGCCCGCGTGGGCGCATTTACCTGATCAAGCAGGTGCTTGAAGGCCAGGCGCCTACCGAACGCACCCGCGAACACCTGGACCGCTGCCTGACCTGCCGCAACTGCGAAACCACCTGCCCCTCGGGTGTGCAGTACCACAACCTGCTGGATATCGGCCGGGCGGTGGTGGAGGAGGCGGTGCCGCGCTCGCACGGTGAGCGCGCGTTGCGCGGGGCGTTGAGGGCGGTGTTACCCACCCCGGCGCTGTTCCACACGCTGCTCAAAACCGGCCAGGCGCTGCGCCCGCTGCTGCCGCAAGCCCTGAAAAACAAAGTGCCCGGCCAGGTCGCGCCGGCGGGCATTCGCCCAGCGCCGCGCTTCGCTCGCCGGGTGATCCTGCTGGAGGGCTGCGTACAACCCACGCTGTCGCCCAATACCAACAACGCCACGGCGCGGGTGCTCGACCGGCTGGGTATCAGCTGCGTAACCGCTAAAGAAGCCGGCTGCTGCGGCGCTGTTGACTACCACCTCAATGCCCAGGAAAAAGGCCTGCAGCGCGCCCGGCGCAATATCGATGCCTGGTGGCCGCACGTGTCGGCAGGGGCCGAAGCCATTGTGCTCACTGCCAGCGGCTGCGGTGCGTTCGTCAAGGATTACGGCCACTTGCTGGCGGATGATCCGGCCTACGCCGGCAAAGCCAAACGCATCAGCGAGCTGGCGTGCGACCTGGTTGAAGTCATGGCCAAGACGGAGCTCGAGGCCCTGGGCATCGCCACCAACCTGAAGCTGGCCTTCCATTGCCCCTGCACCTTGCAGCACGCCCAGCGCTTGGGTGGAGCAGTGGAGGGCGTGCTCACCCGGCTGGGTTTTCACCTCACGGCGGTGCCCGATGCCCACCTGTGTTGCGGCTCGGCCGGCACTTACGCCATCACCCAACCTGAGCTGTCGCGCCAGTTGCGCGACAACAAACTCAACGCCCTGGAAAGCGGCGCACCCCAGGTGATCGCCACGGCCAACATCGGCTGCCAAAGCCACCTGGGCGGTGCCGGGCGCACCCCGGTGCGGCACTGGATCGAAATCGTAGACGAAGCGCTGGGCAACCCCGCTCAACGTGCCACTGGTTCCTGACCTTGGAGACATGATGAACAGCAAACCGGTATTGGGCCTGCAAGAGGCCACCCAGATTCTGCACGCCGCCGAAGCCGAAGCTGCGGCCAACCAGTGGGCCGTCGCCATTGCCGTGGTTGACGATGGCGGCCACCCGATCGCACTGCAGCGCGTTGATGCCTGCGCCCCCATCGGTGCCTACATCGCTGTAGAAAAAGCCCGCACCGCAGCGCTCGGCCGGCGCGAATCCAAGGCCTATGAAGACATGGTCAATGGCGGGCGCAGTGCGTTTTTGTCGGCGCCGCTGTTGACCTCGCTGGAGGGCGGTGTGCCGCTGATCATCAATGGCCAGGTGGTCGGTGCCGTGGGGGTGTCCGGGGTAAAAGCCGATCAGGACGCCCAGATCGCCCGCGCTGGCGCTACCGCACTCGTTTGACAGTCAAGAGGAACGGCTCATGACCCTACGCACCCAACGCCAGCGCCTGCAAGTTGCCCCGGTACTGGTGGATTTTCTGGAAACCGAAGCGCTGCCCGGCAGCGGTATCGATAGCGACGCCTTCTGGGCCGGCTTTGACGCCCTGGTGCACGACCTGGCCCCGAAAAACCGCCAGCTGCTGGCCACCCGTGAGCAGTTGCAAGGGCAACTCGACGCCTGGCACAAAGCCAACCCCGGGCCGATCACCGATATGCCGGGTTACCAGGCATTCTTGCGTGACATTGGCTATCTGGTCGAAGACCCATCAGCAGTCAAGATCAGCACCGCCAACGTTGACCAGGAGCTGGCCAGCCAAGCCGGGCCGCAGCTGGTGGTACCGATGTCCAACGCCCGCTATGCGCTGAACGCCGCCAATGCGCGCTGGGGCTCATTGTATGACGCCCTCTACGGCACCGATGCGATCAGCAGCGACGGCGGCGCCGAAGCCGGTAGCCAGTACAACCCGGAGCGCGGCGCCAAGGTGGTCGCATTCGCCAAGCAGTTGCTCGACCAGGTGGCACCGCTGAGCAACGGCTCCCATGCCGATGCCATCGGCTACCAGGTGGTTGACGGCCAACTGCAGGTCGAGCTGGCCGCTGGCGCCAGGGCCGCGCTGGCTACCCCGGCCTTGTTCGTGGGCTACCAAGGGGCTGCTGATGCGCCCAAGGCGGTCTTGCTCAAGCACCATGGGTTGCACCTGGAGATCCAGGTTGACCGCCAAAGCGCCATCGGCAAAGCCGACCCCGCAGGCGTTGAAGACCTGCTGCTGGAGGCGGCGCTGAGCACCATTCTTGACTGTGAAGACTCGGTCGCCGCCGTGGATGCCGCCGACAAGGTGCAGGTGTACCGAAACTGGCTGGGCCTGATGCGAGGCGACCTGGAGGAGGTGGTGTACAAAAGCGGCCGTGCGTTTACCCGCCGCCTCAACCCTGATCGCGAGTACCTGGCCGGTGATGGCCAGGCCTTCAGCCTGCCTGGGCGCTCGCTGATGTTCGTGCGCAACGTCGGCCACCTGATGACCAACCCTGCGGTACTGGATGAACAGGGCCAGGAAATCCCGGAGGGTATTCTCGATGCCGTGGTGACCACACTGGCCTCGTTGCGTGACCTGGGCACCGGGCGTAACTCGCGCCTGGGGTCGATGTACATCGTCAAACCAAAAATGCACGGCCCCGCCGAAGTGGCCTTTGCCAACGAACTGTTTGGCCGCGTGGAGCTGTTGCTGAAGCTACCGCTGAACACCCTGAAAATGGGCATCATGGATGAAGAGCGGCGCACCAGCGTCAACTTGCGCGCGTGCATCGCACAAGCCCAGGCGCGGGTAGCCTTCATCAACACCGGGTTCCTGGACCGCACAGGCGATGAGATCCACACCGCCATGCACGCCGGCCCGATGTTGCGCAAGGGCGATATGAAGCGCACGCCGTGGATCGATGCCTATGAGCGCAACAACGTACTGGTGGGCCTGGCTTGCGGGCTGAGTGGGCGAGCGCAGATCGGCAAAGGCATGTGGGCGATGCCCGACATGATGGCCGCCATGCTGGAGCAAAAAATTGCCCACCCACGTGCCGGTGCCAATACGGCCTGGGTGCCTTCGCCTACTGCGGCCACCTTGCATGCGCTGCATTACCACCAGGTGGATGTAAAAGCCGTACAGGCGCAGTTGGCAGAGACCGATCTGGCCAGCCAGCGCGACGCGTTGCTGGAAGGGTTGCTCAGCGTGCCGGTGGCGGAAGCTGGCTGGAGCGCTGAGCAGATTGCAGAAGAGCTCGATAACAATGCGCAAGGCCTGTTGGGGTATGTGGTGCGCTGGGTCGAGCAGGGTGTGGGCTGCTCCAAGGTGCCGGACATTCATGATGTGGGCCTGATGGAAGACCGCGCCACGTTGCGGATTTCCAGCCAGCACATGGCCAACTGGCTGCATCATGGGGTGGCGAGCGAGCAGCAGGTGATGGCAACCCTCAAGCGCATGGCCGCGGTGGTGGACCAGCAGAACGCCGATGATGCGGCCTACACGCCAATGGCAGCCGATTTTGAAGCCTCGACGGCGTTCGAGGCTGCGTGCGCGTTGGTGTTCAAAGGGCTTGCCCAGCCGGCTGGGTACACCGAGCCTTTACTTCATCGGTACCGCTTGATGTACAAAAAACGGCACCCCTTGGGCTGAAGGGGGGGCAATGAACGTGGGGCGTCAGCGCCAGGTTGACGCTCTGCAGCCTGTTCATTCGCGGTTTGGTCAAGTTGCCGGCCGTCCGGGGCTACAAGAGTGTTACGCCACTCGCTTTCATTTACCCGTTCTATCTGCCACCGAGTGCGATCACGGTAAGGGCGGTGTGCATGTCTTCGCCCGTCGATGCAGGCGGTAGAGGTTGGTTCGGCATTCTTGATAACTTGCGACCATTTATTTGGGTGGGAGTTGATTACAGGCTGTCGGGATCCCCGCTATTAACAGCCCAGAGTTTTCGAAAACTTTCTGAAAGCTGTCGAGGTGGTGCAAATTGGACTTCAGTGAAACTCCATGGCTGGGTCGCAATAGAGCAGGCCAAAAGCGTTGAAACCCATGGCGGGCAGCTTCCTGTGGACGATACGCTAGTCGTCGCCATCGGCCATTTGCGCTTCGTTCGGTTCACCAATGGCCATAGCTGATATGCCGCTATTGAATAGCAGCTCAATCGAGCCGCTTCTAATATGGCGCAGGTTATTCAACGTCCGAAGGTTGTAGTGTGAACAGTGCTGTGCGTCTTCCCGGGGTTCTGGGCATTTTCTGCCTGGGTATGCTGCAGATTCTGGTCTGGGGTGGTTCGTTCTTTCTGCTGGCGGTGATGGCCGAGCCGATCACGCAGGAGATGGGCTGGGACAGCCATTGGGTGTATGGCGCACTGTCGCTTGGCTTGTTGGTCTCTGCGCTGCTGGCACCGTTTTCCAGCCGGCTGGTGGCGCGCTATGGCGGGCGCATGCAGCTTGCTGGCAGCGGCGTGGTAGTGGGTATCGGCCTGTTGATCGTTGCAAACTGCCAGAGCCTGCCGGTGTTCATGCTTGCCTGGATAATCATCGGTACGGGCATGGCGATGGGGCTGTACGAGGCCTTGTTCGCCACCCTGGGAGCGCTGTATACCGAGCGGGCAGGTAGGGCAATTACCGGCATCACGCTGATCTCCGGCTTCGCTACCACAGTGACCTGGCCGCTGCTGGCCCTGGCCATCGAACAGTTCGGCTGGCGTGCGGCGTGCATGGGCTATGGCATCTTGTTGATTGTTACTGTGGCGCCGTTGTACCTGTGGGTGCTGCCAGCCGGGCAACACAAACAAGCTTCAAAAATCGCACCCTCCTTGGCCACGGCAATCGTGGATCGGCGCTTGTACCTGCTGCTGACCAGCATCTTCGCCCTCGGCGCGATCATCATGACCGCCATCTCCGTGCAGCTTGTAGCCGTGCTGCAAGGGCTGGGTCATTCGCTGGCTGCTGCAATCGGGCTCAGCGCCTTGCTGGGGCCGAGCCAGGTTGCCTCGCGGGTGTTGCAAATCCTTGCCAGCAAACGCCACCCGATCTGGACTGCGCTGGTGTCTTCGCTGCTGGTCGCGGTGGGCGTGACATTGGTGGCGCTGGCGCCCGGCGCGACAGCGCTGGGCCTGCTGCTGTATGGCAGTGGCAATGGTCTGCGGGCCATCGTCAGGGGCTTGCTGCCGCTCGCGTTGATGCCGCCGGCGCAGTATGTTGCGCTGATGGGCAAGATGTCGCGCCCCTCACTGCTCGGCCAGGCACTGACGCCTTTGATTGGTGGATATCTGTTGCAGCACTTTGGTGCCATGGGCGTGCTCGCCGCGCTTTGCGCACTGGCGCTGGCCAACGTTGTGCTGGTGGTGCTCGTACTTCGTTCGCTGCTTTGTGACGCGAATGCGCAGCAGGGGGCGTGATGGCCACGATTTTTTGCTTTCAGGATGCAATGACATGTCGAGCACAGAGCGGGAAGAAGTACTGATCGATGGGCCGGTCGGGCGCATCCAGTTGTTGGTGGATCATCCCGAGGGCCAGACCAAAGGCATCGTGCTGGTCAGTCACCCACAACCGTTGTTGGGTGGAAGCCCGCGTCATGTGGTGCCGTTGACCCTGGCCCGGCAACTCTGCGCTAACGGTTGGCGGGTGGTTCGGCCGAGCTTTCGTGGCGTCGGGCTGACCGATGGCGAGCACGACGCCGGCCTCGGTGAGACTGAAGACAGCCTTGCCGTCATTGAGTATCTCGGGCGGCAGTATCCGCAGTTTCCCGTTTCCATCGTCGGTTTTTCTTTTGGCGCGTACGTATTTGCCCGGGTTGCCTGCGCGCTCTCAGGGCAATTGCAAGCCGTTGCCTTGCTCGGTCTGCCGGTCGGCGATGTGCCGGGTGGGCGGCATTATCCAGGGTTGCCTGTACCGACCGACTGCCTGCTGGCCCATGGCGAACTCGATGAAATGGCGCCCCTCGCAAACCTGCTGCAATGGGCGGCACCCGAGCATCGAAGTGTTTCTGTCCATGCAGGCGTCAATCATTTTTTCAAGGGCTGCCTGAACAGCGTGGCCGACCAGGTGATCACTCACCTGGAGCAGAAGCGGCTCTCCAATCTGTGATACAGCGGGCCATGCCCGGCAGGCATATCTGATAGGCCGGGGGCCGGTCTTCTCCCCAAACGGCGCTGTGCAAAGCTGTACCCGAGTCGGTAAAACAAGAACAACAAGGGTACTTCCATGAACGCAGAGCAAAGCACGGCGCACCCGTTGACGCGCAAAGAACGCACCACCGCAATCGTCGGCGTCTGTTCCGGCAACCTGGTGGAGTGGTATGACTTCTTCATCTACGCTTACACCTCGATCTACTTCGCGTCCCTGTTCTTCCCCGCCGGTGACCAGACCAGCCAGCTGCTTGCCACCGCCGGGATCTTTGCCGTGGGCTTTTTCATGCGGCCGCTGGGTGGCTGGATCTTCGGCTACATCGCTGACACCCGCGGTCGCAAGATTTCGATGATCATCTCGGTGTTCATGATGTGCGGTGGCTCATTGATGATCGCGGTGATGCCCACTTATGCGTCGATCGGTGTGGCTGCGCCTGTCCTGCTGGTAATCGCGCGGCTGATGCAGGGCCTGTCGGTCGGGGCCGAATACGGTACAGGCGCCACATACATCAGCGAGGTTTCCAGTGCCGGGCGCCGCTCGTTCTTCGGCTCCTTCCAGTACATGACTATCATTGCCGGCCAACTGCTCGCGCTGTTGACGGTGGCAGTACTGCAGATGCTGCTGAGCGAGCAGGACCTCAAAGCATGGGGCTGGCGTGTGCCGTTCCTGATCGGTGCGCTGGCTTCCATTGTCGTGGTGTACTTGCGCCGGACCATGCGCGAGACCGCGACCGAACAGGACATGAAACGCAAGGAGTCCGGCTCGATCAGGGCCCTGATGCAGCACAAGCGTGCAGTGTTGTTGACCTTCACCATCACCATTGGCTGCTCTTTGTATTTCTATACGTTCACGGCCTACATGCAGAAGTTTCTGGTGGTCAGCGTCGGCCTCGCTGCGCCGACCGTGAGCATGATCATGGCGGCGGCGCTGGTGATTTTCATGTTTTGCCAGCCGGTATTCGGGCTTCTCGCCGACAGGATCGGGGTGCGCCGCAACATGATCATCTTCGGTGTGCTTTCAACTTTTCTGGTGATCCCGCTACTCACAGCGATCAAGAATGTCCACGATCCATTGAGTGCCTTCGCGCTCGTGCTCTGTGGGTTGCTCATCGCTGCGTTCTACACCCCGGTTACCGGTGTACTGAAAGCTGACCTGTATCCGCCAACGGTACGTGCCCTGGGGGTAGGGCTGCCTTATGCGCTGGGTAATGCGATGTTTGGCGGCACGGCCGAGTACGTTGCGCTGAGTTTCCGCTCGATGGGCAGGGAAGAGGTGTTTTACGTTTACGTGGCGGCGATCGGTGCGATTACCTTGATCTCGGCCTGGTTGATGCCAGATATGGGCAAGCATGGCTACCTGGACGGTGACGGCAAGGTCGAGGAAAACATCGGCCTGCGCAAGCGCATTGCACGCAAGCTGTTTTCGGGGCAAGTCAGCAGTTAACTCAGCAGTTAACCTTGGCGCGGTGGGATGGACGGCGGTGCACCAGCGGGTTTCAGGCGCACCGTCGCAATCGGCATGAAGGCCAGAATGATGGCCTCCCCTTGTTACTCCAGCACCTTGGAGCGCCACACCATCATTTTCTCGGTCTGCATCTCCTTCATGGTGTGGGGAATGCCGCCGACACCATGGCCCGACTGGCGAACGCCGGCAAACGGCATCCAGTCGACACGGAACAGCGTGTTTTCATTGACCATCACCGCCGAGGCATCGAACTGCTGGTAGCACTGCATGGCAGTGTCCAGGGCGCGGGTGAAGACGGCTGCCTGGAACGCGTAGGGCAGGGCATTGGCAAGCGCTATCGCCTCATCGAGTTGGTCATAGCTGTAGACCACGATGACCGGGCCGAACACTTCTTTGTGCATCACCTGGCTATCCGCTGGCGGGTCGAGCAGCACGGTGGGCGCGTAGCAGTTGTTGCCCAGGGCGGCCCCGCCGCAAATCAGCTCGGCACCCGCTGTGACCGCTTCCTCGACCCACTGGCCGACGCGCTTGACTTCCCGCTCGTGGATCAACGGGCCGACGTCGGTCTGCTCGCTGCTTGGGTCACCCACCTTCAGCCCGGCGCCAAGTTCACCCAGACGCTGGGCGACCTCGCGGGCAATACTGCGGTGGCAGAACACCCGTTGCACGCTGACGCAGGCTTGCCCGGCATGCCAGAAACCACCGCGCGCCAGGCGCGGCAGGGCGTCATCGAGGTCTGCGTCTGCAGCGACAATCACCGGTGCCACACCGCCGTGTTCGAGCGCGCAGCGTGTGCCCGGGGCGAGCTTCGAGCGCAGCATCCAGCCGACCGGCGCGGAGCCGATGAAGGAGAAGAAACCCACGCGCGGATCGGCTACCAGCTTGCCAGCCACCTCGGTGTCCAGTGGCATCACCATCTGCGCCCAGCCTTCGGGCAAGCCGCTTTCGAGCAGGATGTCGATGATCACCTTGCAACTGAGCGGCGTATTGGCCGCAGGCTTGACCACCACCGGGGCGCCTACGGCGATGGCGGGAATCACCTGGTGGATGATCAGGTTGAACGGATGGTTGAATGCCGAGATCGCTGTCACCACGCCAATCGGCTCAAGCTGGGTGAACGCCACCTTGCCGGTGGATATCGCATTGAGGCCCATGGGAATCACATGACCTGCGTCGGCGCGCAGCACCTCTATGCAGTTACGGATACCTTCGACGCCGCGGTCCACCTCGGTCAGCGAGTCCTTCAAGGGCTTGCCGCCTTCACGTGCAGCCTGCAAGGCAATCGCTTGGCGGCGGGCGCCGATCAGCTCAGCCGCACGCTCGAGAATCTGCATGCGGGTGATTTTCGGCAGCCAGCCTTTGCGATCCCGGAACAGCGCATAGGCCCTGGCCAGGGCTGCGTCGACATCCTCGGCAGTGGAAATGGCTACCTGGCCAACCAGGCTCTGGTCGTAGGGGGAATACACCGAATGCTGAGTCATTGCTCGAACCTCGTAGCTAAAGCTGGGGAATCATGTTCTGGATCAAAGCCTAGCCCCTGCGGGCGTTAAGGAAAATCGGCATTTCTCAAAGGAGGCGTTAGGCAAAGCTAAACGCTGAGGGTGCAACTGCGTTAATCTGTCAGCACCATTGATTCGGGTAAGTCCTCCATGCATGTCGATTTCAAGGACCTGGCGCTGTTCATTCAGATCGCCGAGGCGCCCAGCCTGACCCAGGGGGCCAGGCGGGCTTTCCTGTCACCTGCTGCTGCCAGTGTGCGGATCAAGGCTCTGGAAGCCCAGCTGGGCACTCATCTGTTGTACCGGGCCAGCCGCGGCACCGAACTGACAGAAGCCGGCCAGCGCCTGCTCAAGCACGCCCGGGTGATCATGCGCCAGGTCGGCTACCTGAAAACCGAGTTCGACGAGTACGGTGCCGATGGCTCCGGGCACATTCGCATCTTCGCCAACACCACGGCGGTGACCGAGTTCCTGCCGGAGATTCTTGCGGGGTATCTGGGGCGCAACCCCGGGGTAACCATAGACCTGCAAGAGCGCTCTTCGAGGGATATCGTGCGCGGCGTGCTGGAAGGTTCCACTGACCTTGGCATCACTGCCGGCACCATCACCGCCAAGGACCTGGAGGTGATCCACTTCAGTACCGACCGGGTGGTGCTGGTGGTACCGGTCGGGCACCCGCTGGACCGTGGGCAGCCGCTGCGCCTGGCCGACACACTGGAATATCACCAGGTGGGGCTGCAGGAAGGCAGCACGCTGCATGAGTTCGTCCGCGAACACGCCGAACAGGCAGGTAGAAACCTGTCGTGGCGGATTCAGGTGTCCAGTTTCGAGGCACTGTGCCGGATGGTGGAGGCGGGTGTGGGTATCGGCATCATCCCGCAGTCGGCAGCGCTCAGGCACCAGAAAACCCTGCGGCTGTCGGTGGTGCAGCTGGATGAACCCTGGGCGCTGCGCGAGCGCAGTATTCTGGTGCGCGACTTCGACGCGCTGCCGGGCTGCGTCAAGGCGTTGATCAACCTGATGCGCCCGGCCTCAGACGATTCTGGCAAGCAGCCAGGTTAGGCCAGTACGGGGCGGGTGCTGGCAAATGGAACGCGTTGATTGAGTTGGTTACTCAGCGCATCCAGCGCTGGAACGTCTGGCACCCAATGGGCGTTGCCGAAACGAAAACGCACAGCATCGAGCAACACTACCGTGATGATGTTGGCAAGGCTCGGCATGCTGCCCTCGGTGTGTGTCGGTGTGCCGGCGTTCAGGCGTTGCAGGGCATCCTCGATGGCGCCGCGTCGGCGCAGGCCGACGGGAGCGTCATCGAAGTCCGGGCGGGTGCGGCGGCCGATGATGATCGAGGCGAAGGCTTCCAGGGCTCCGAAGGCCAGCGCGCTCTGCGCCATTTCGCAGGCCGAAGGCACTGCCAGGGCCTGTTCCGGGTAGGCAGCTTCCAGATACTGGGCGATCAGCAGGCTGTGGCTGATCGCTACGCCAGCATCGACCAGGGCCGGAACCTTACCCGTGGGCGTAGCGTCGATCAGTGCTGCGGGCGACGCCCAGGGGTCGACCAATATTTCTTCGTGGGCAATGCCTTTCTCCTGCAGCAGGATCCTGACGATGCGGGCAAAAGGGGAGGTGGAGCTGATGAACAGTTTCATGTCGCGAACCGCTGTCGGTTGAGTCTGCAAGCCATGATCCGACGGGTCAGGCGTGTTTGGAATCAGTCATTCCCAAAGCAGGCGTTAACCTTTCCCTAACACCGGTGACTGGCACGGCCCGATCAGCAAGCAGCTCATGCGCATCACCCAGCGCTCGATCGCCGCTTCTGCCATGGGCGCTTCCCGGCGGCGCAGGTTGTCGGCCGAGTCGAGCAAGGCCAGCACCGCTTCGCATACCCCGGTAATGTCAGCTGCCCCGTGCTGTTCGAGGGCGATGTACTGTTGAAGCGGATCACGTAATCGTTGTTGTGCAGCCTGCACCCAACCACGTTGCTTTCTGGTGAGATGCCGCACTTCGTGACGCAGTAGCAGCTGTTCGCCAGGGTGGCTGTGCTGACGGTCCAGCATGAACCGCAGGTAGCCCTGCAGGTTGCGTGGGTAGGTGCTGCAACGCCAGGCTTCCAGGCGCTGGGCCAGGGCGAACAGCAGCACGTCCAGAAGCAGGTCCTGCTTGCTGGCGACATGGTTGTAGAGGCTGCCGGGCTGCAGGCCGGCGCGTGCCGCCAGTTGGCGCATGCTCATGGCGGCGTAGCCAATTTCGGCCATCAATTCACTTGCCACCTGGAGCAAGCCGTCACGGCAAGAGTGTGCGTGCTGAGGCATGGCGATGGACTTCTCGGGGTTGTCGAGGAGCCCCTGGTGTCCGGTGCCCGGTCCGTCAGAACATGGGCAGCCCGGCACCAGGGGCGGTAACGCGGATCAAGAGTGCGGATTGACGAGCTGCAACAGTGCACGGGCGCGCAGTATCACCGGCGCGTCTACCATCTGACCGTCGAGGGTGAAGACGCCCGCTCCGCTGTCGGCGCCAGCGACCACGCGGCGGGCCCAGTCCAGTTCTGCGGCAGAAGGTTGCAGAGCACGGTGAATGACCGCGACCTGGCTGGGGTGGATGCACAGGGCGCCGCCAAAGCCCATGTCCCGGGCAAACTGCACATGCTCATGGAGCCCGTCTGCGTCCTGGATGCTCGGGAAGACCCCATCGAGCGGTGCCGCCAGGCCAGCGGCCCGGCTGTGCAGGATTACCGCGTAGCGGGCGTGGGATAAAACCTGCGCAGCCGCTTCGCTGCCGGTGCCCAGGTTCAGGTCAAGGCCCAGATCCAGGCTACCGAACGACAGGCGCTCGACGCCTGTTGCCGCGGCCAGTTGGGGCAGGGCGACCAGGCCCCTGGCACTTTCGATGATCGGCAGCACCGGCTTGCCGGTAGCATGCGCACGCTCGATCTGCTGAACGGTTTCGGCCTTCGGCAAGAGGACACCGGCCACCCCGGCATGGCGGTGACAGAGCGCAAGGTCGGCGTCGAACGCCCAGTGCCCGGGGGCATTGACCCGTACCAGCACCTCTGCCTGCGGATGATCGCTGAGGAACTGATGCAGGTTTTCTCGCGCCTGCTCCTTGGCAGCTTCCTCGACGGCGTCTTCAAGGTCGACGATCACGCGGTCGGCACCACTGGCCAGCGCTTTGCCTATCCGTTCAGGCCGGGTGGCGGGGACGAACAGCGCCGTCCGGACAATTACCGGGCTCATTGCGGATTCTCCAGGGTGAATTCGATTTCGCCGGTCTGGGCCATGCCATGCGCTGCTGTCGCCCAGACCTGGGCCTTGCCCGCTTCGAGCAGACGCCCGCCGACGTCGAACGGCGTTGGCGAGATCAACGGGCGCAGGCCACGGAATGCAAAGCGCTGAACCTGGGCGTGCGGGTTGGCGCGCTGGAAGGCGCGCAGGTTCAGGGTCGCGATCAACGGGCCGTGCACCACCAGCCCCGGGTAACCTTCGGTTTCGGTGACATAAGGCCAGTCGTAATGAATGCGGTGGCCATTGAAAGTGACCGCCGAATAGCGGAACAGCAGGGTCGCGTCCGGTGTGACCGGCTCCTGCCATTGCGCCTCGGGCGCGGCATCTGTGCCGCCGAGTTTGGGCGGGCTGGGCTCGCGGTAGACGATGTCATGCTCCTCGATCAGCGCCGTGGTGCCGTCCTGCAGGTACTCGTGCCGAACCGTCACGAACAGCAGGGCACCGCTGCGGCCCTGTTTCTCTTCGGCCTTGATGACCGTCGAGCGACGCATGACATCGGCTTCGACGCGCAGCGGGCTGATGAACTGCAGGCGGCTGCCAGCCCACATGCGGTTGCGGTTTTCAGCCGGCGGCAGGAAGCCGCCACGGGCAGGGTGGCCGTCGCTACCCAGGCCTGCGGCGTCCACCGCCGGCTGGAAGAACGCCCAGTGCCAGAGCAGCGGCAAGGCTTCGCCGGGGGCCGGGCATGGTTCGCTCAAGGTTGCAGCGATGCGCTTGACCAGATTATGGGTAAGGCGCTCCTCGAAGTTTTCACTGCGGCCGATCCAGGCGCTGAAGTCTTGTGTGGTCATGCTGATGTCCTCTTGTGGTCAGAGCTGGTCGCTGAGTTCGGGCACGGCTTCGAACAGGTCAGCCACCAGACCATAATCGGCCACCTGGAAGATCGGGGCCTCTTCGTCCTTGTTGATCGCAACGATCACCTTGGAGTCCTTCATGCCGGCCAGGTGCTGGATCGCACCGGAAATACCGACGGCGATGTATAGCTGTGGCGCGACGATCTTGCCGGTCTGGCCGACCTGCATGTCGTTGGGCACGAAACCTGCGTCGACCGCAGCGCGCGAAGCACCGACGGCGGCGCCGAGCTTGTCGGCGAAGCTATACAGATGCTTGAAGTTGTCACCGTTGCCCATGCCGCGCCCGCCGGAAACGACGATCTTGGCAGCAGTCAGCTCTGGGCGGTCGGACTTGGCCAGCGCTTCGCCGACGAAGGCCGAGATACCGGCGTTTTGCGCGGCACCGATGGCTTCTACGACAGCCGAACCACCTTCGGCAGCAACCGGATCGAAACCGGTGGTACGTACCGTGATGACCTTGACCGGTGCGCTCGATTGCACGGTGGCAATGGCGTTACCGGCGTAGATCGGGCGCTTGAAGGTGTCGGCGGCTTCGACCGAGATGATCTCGGAGATCTGGTCGACGTCCAGCAGCGCGGCAACGCGCGGCAGGATGTTCTTGCCATTGCTGGTCGCCGGCGCCAGTACATGGCTGAAGTCCCGGCCCAGATTGGCGAGCAGGGGAGCGACGTTTTCCGGTAACTGGTGCGCGTAAGCCGCATCATCGGCCAGCAGTACCTTGCTGACGCCAGCAATCTGCGCAGCAGCAGAGGCTACATCTGCCGCGTTGAGGCCGGCCACCAGCACGACGATTTCGCTGCCGATCTGGTTGGCCGCTGCCAGGGTGTTGAGGGTGGCAGAGGCAAGTGAGTGATTGTCGTGTTCTGCAAGTACCAGGATCGCCATCAGATTACCTTTGCCTCGTTCTTCAGTTTCTCGACCAGTTCAGCTACCGATTTGACCTTGATGCCAGCGCTGCGGGCAGCCGGGGCCTCAACCTTGATGGTCTTGTTGGTGGAGGCCAGCGTTACGCCCAGCGCGTCTGGCGTGACGGTTTCCAGCGGCTTCTTCTTGGCCTTCATGATGTTCGGCAGCGACGCGTAGCGCGGCTCGTTCAGGCGCAGGTCGGTGGTGACGATAGCCGGCAGGTTCAGGGCAACGGTCTGCAGGCCGCCGTCGATTTCGCGAGTGACGTTGAGCTTGTCGCCTGCCACTTCAACCTTGGAGGCGAAAGTGCCCTGGGCAAAGCCGGTCAGCGCGGCAAGCATCTGGCCGGTCTGGTTGTTGTCGCTGTCGATGGCCTGCTTGCCGAGGATGACCAGCTGCGGCTGCTCCTTGTCGACAACGGCTTTCAGCGCCTTGGCCACGGCCAGGGAGTTCAGTTCATCGGCGGCTTCGACCAGGATGGCGCGGTCGGCGCCCAGCGCCAGGGCAGTACGCAGCTGCTCCTGGGCGGTGGCCGGGCCAACGGCAACGACCACGATCTCGGTGGCCACGCCTTTTTCCTTCAGGCGCACGGCCTCTTCCACGGCGATTTCGCAGAAGGGGTTCATGGACATCTTGACGTTTGCAAGGTCGACGCCGGAGTTGTCCGCCTTGACGCGAACCTTGACGTTGTAGTCGACCACACGTTTGATAGCGACCAGCACTTTCATAAGCAGTAATACTCGTTCTGGATCAGGGAACAGCAGGCGTTGAAAAAGAGGGGTCAGATGACCCCTGAAGCGCGCAGCTGTTGAATGCGTTCGATTGGCAAACCCAGCCCCGCCAGGATGGCCTCGCTGTGCTCGCCAAGGGCAGGGACAGGGCCCATGCGCGGTGTATAGGCGTTGCTGGTGGCGGGTGGCAGCAGGCTGGGCACGCTGCCGGTAGCCGTGTCGATCTGCCGCCAGCGCTCGCGCGCCTTCAATTGTGGGTGCTGCCAGACACCCTGCATGTCGTTGACCTTGGCGTTGGCGATGCTGGCGCTTTCCAGGCGCTGGATTACAGTGTCGAAGTCGAGGGTGGCAAAGGCTTGGACGATCAGCGCGCGCAAAGCATCGCGATTGGCCACGCGCTTGTAGTTGGCGGCAAAGCGCTCGTCCTCGGCCAGCGCCGGGTCGAGCAGCACTTGCTGGCAGAACAGCTGCCACTCCCGTTCGTTCTGCAAGCCGAGCATCACCGTGCTGCCATCACCAATCGGGAACGGCCCGTAGGGATAGATCGTGGCATGGGCGGCACCAGCGCGCGGTGGTGGCGGGGCACCCTCGTAGGCGTAGTACATCGGGTAGTTCATCCACTCGACCAGGCTTTCCAGCATCGAAATCTCGACCTGGCTGCCGACCCCGGTCTTTTCCCGCAGCAGTACGGCCGAAAGGATGCCGGTATAGGCATACATGCCGGCGGCGATGTCGGCAATGGAATTGCCCGCCTTGGCCATCTGGTCATCAGTCGGGCCACCGGTTACCGAGAGAAAACCGCCTTCGCTCTGGATCAACAGGTCGTAGGCTTTCTTCTGCTCGTAAGGCCCGCCGACGCCGTAGCCTGAAATGTCACAGACGATCAGCCTGGGGAAGCGCTCATGCAGCGCTTCGAAACTCAGGCCCAGGCGGGCGGCGGCGCCGGGCGCCAGGTTTTGCACCAGCACATCGGCCTGCTCCAGCAACTGGTCGAGAATGTCACCGGCGATACCTTGCTTGAGGTCCAGGGTGAGGCTTTCCTTCGAACGGTTGGTCCATACGAAGTGCGAAGCCAGGCCATTGACGCGTTGGTCGTAACCCCGGGCGAAGTCGCCGCTGCCGGGGCGTTCCACTTTGATCACCCGGGCGCCCAGATCGGCCAGCTGGCGCGTACAGAAGGGCGCCGCGATGGCGTGTTCGAGGCTGATGACGGTGATGCCATCGAGGGGGCGCTGTGCCTTGGACTGGCTCATGAGTATCGTCTCTCTTGTCATGGCAGACCCCTTGCCGGGCAAGGGGGCGCTGAATCAGAACGAGCGTGGTAGTTCCAGAAGGTGTTCGGCCACGTACGACAGGATCAGGTTGGTGGAGATTGGCGCCACCTGATACAGGCGGGTTTCGCGGAACTTGCGCTCCACGTCGTATTCGTTGGCAAAGCCGAAGCCACCGTGGGTCTGCAGGCAGGCGTTGGCGGCTTCCCAGCTGGCTTTGGCGGCCAGGTACTTGGCCATGTTCGCGGCAGCGCCGGCGTTCTGCCCGCTGTCGTACTGGCGGCAAGCTTCCCAGCGCATCAGGTCGGCTGCTTCGATTTCGATGTGCGCTTCGGCGATCGGGAACTGCACGCCCTGGTTCTGGCCGATGGGCCTGCCGAACACCACGCGGTCACGGGCGTACTGGGCAGACTTTTCGGTGAACCAGCGGCCATCGCCGATGCACTCGGCGGCAATCAGCGTGCGCTCGGCATTCAGGCCGTCGAGGATGTAGCGAAAGCCCTTGCCTTCTTCGCCAATCAGGCTGTCGGCCGGGATTTCCAGGTTGTCGAAGAACAGTTCGTTGGTTTCGTGGTTCACCAGATTGGCGATCGGTTGCACGGTCAGGCCGTTGCCGATGGCTTCGCGCAGGTCGACCAGGAAGATCGACATGCCGTCGACCTTCTTCTGCACCTCGACCAGTGGCGTGGTGCGGGCCAGCAGGATCATCAAGTCGGAGTGCTGGACTCGGGAGATCCAGACTTTCTGGCCGTTGATGATGTACTTGTCACCTTTGCGCACGGCAGTGGTCTTGATCTTGGTGGTGTCGGTGCCGGTGGTCGGCTCCGTGACACCCATCGACTGCAGGCGCAGCTCGCCACTGGCCAGCTTGGGCAGGTAATAGCGTTTCTGTTCTTCGCTGCCGTTACGCAGCAGGGTGAACATGTTGTACATCTGCCCGTGGATGGTCCCGGAGTTGCCGCCGCAACGGTTCACTTCTTCCAGGATGACCGAGGCCTCTGCCAGGCCCAGCCCGGAGCCGCCGAATTCCTCGGGGATCATCGCCGACAGCCAGCCGGCGTCGGTCATGGCTTTGACGAAGGCCTCGGGAAAGCCTTTTTCTTCATCGATCTTGCGCCAGTATTCGGCAGGGAAGTCGCTGCACAGGGCACGTACGCCTTCGCGGATGGCGTTGAGCTCTTCGTGGTTGTATTCGGTCATGGTCACTCTCCAGGGTGGGCAGGGCCGGTGGCGTCATCGTGGTTCTGCCACCAGCCCCACCCGTAAACACGGTCAGATGGGCTGCAAGCCCAGTGCGGCGCGGAAACGGTTCTTGATGTAATAACCGTCGCGCGGCGGCAGCACTCGCGGCGGGTTTTCGGCCCTGATCTTCACGGTGGCGAGCTTTACCCCGTCGCGATTGGCGAAGCGCTCACGCAGCCCGTGCACGCCGTCCATCTCGCGGATTTCGTCAGTCCAGGCAAAGCCGCAGGTCGCGGCCACCTGGTCCAGCTTGATGCCGAAGCCTGCGTGGCTAACCTGCATACCGGTTTCGCCGAAGTGGCCGTTGTCCAGCACCACGATGGTCAGGTTCTTCGGCTGCTGCAGGGACACGGTCGCCAGCGCGCCAAAGCCCATCAGCAATTCGCCGTCACCGGTGATCACCACCACGCTTTTGTCTGGCTGGGCATTGGCCAGACCCAAACCAACGGTGATGGCGCTGCCCATGGCGGCCCAGAGGTAGTAGTTGTTGGCGTGATCGCCGGCGGCCATCACGTCGTAGGAGGCGGAACCCAGGCCGGTGACGACCAGCAGGTCGCTGCGGTCGGCGAGCAGCGTGCGCACCACTTCGCGGCGGCACAGCACGTGGTTGGCGCTTACTTGACCCATTTCTTTTCTCCGATCAGGCGCTGGCCGAGCAGCAGGGCGGTGGCGGCATCGCCGTTGAAGGCCATGGTGGCGGCGCCATGCAGCAACGGGGCGACGTCTTCCGGCTTGTCGGCGCGCCAGGTCATGACCTTCATCAGGTTGAGCGAGGCCTCGGTGGCCTGGCCCATAGGGTTCTGCCAGGCGTTGAACTCAGCCCAGTCACCGCGCATGGTCACCACCATCAGCAGAGGGAAACCCGCGCAGTTCTGCAGGGCGAGGGTGTTGATGCAGTTACCGACGCCGCTGGACTGCATCAGCAAGGCGCCGCGCTCGCCGCCCAGCCAGGCACCCGCGAGGTAGCCGATGCCTTCTTCCTCGGTGGTCAGCACCACGGCCTTGATATCAGGGTCTTCATAAGACATGCGGATGGCGGCCGAGTGGCCGGCGTCCGGTACGAACACGACATGCTTGACGTCGTGGGCCTTGAGGACGCGGAACACGTCCTCTTGCCAGTTCTGTTCAGCTTCTTGCGATGACATGGGTATCTCCCGGCAGGGCTGCTCTTGTTTTTCCACATCATGGCGAGAGAAGGCCGGGAGGACGACTACCGTTTTTTTCTTTGAGATATGCCGCAAAAGCATAGCTTCTGGCGCAAGGCCAGGCATTCCCAGGGTATGCGACCGTCAGACGCATCACTTGGGGTATGGCTGCGCCGTGGCATGCCGGGTTATTGAAAACCGGCATAGCTGTTAGGCCTGGGGAGTGGTTAGTGAAGTGATGGGTGAGACGTTAGTTTGAATGTGCGGTTGAGCCGTTCGGGCACAGCCGCTCAAAACAACAATAAGACTGAGGGTCGCATCATGTTCATTCGCAAACTGGGCAATCTCGTTTGGCGCTCGATCGAGCGAGAGCAGTCACCTGCAACCGCTCTGTCCCCTCATAGCCGATTCCGGCTTCTTGCACTGTCCTATCTCGTTCCGTAACGGCCTCGCTGCTGACGGATCCTCTTATTGGATAAAACAGGTGCTACATGAAATTCAGACTTCCGCTGGCGGGCTGGATACTGCTGGCCATGGCGCTGGGTGTGCTGCTGGGCTATGTCATTTTTCTCACCAGCCCGGACAAAGCCCAGGCGGTGGCGACTGCGGGCTACATTTCCGTCATCTCTGATGTGTTCCTGCGTCTGATCAAAATGCTCATAGGGCCGCTGGTGTTTTCCACGCTGGTGGTCGGCATTGCCCACATGGGCGATGCCAGCGCGGTCGGGCGCGTGTTCGGCAAGGCCATGCTGTGGTTTCTCAGTGCCTCACTGCTGTCGCTGGCGGTGGGGTTGATGATGGCCAACTTCCTGCAGCCCGGTCATCACCTGGCGTTGCCATTGCCTGACGTTCATCAGAACGCATCGCTTGAGACCTCCGCATTCACGCTCAAGGCCTTCGTCACCCATCTGGTGCCGAGGTCGTTTGCCGAGGCGTTGGCCAACAACGAGATCCTGCAGATCGTGGTGTTCTCGCTGTTCTTTGGCGTATCGCTGGCTGCGCTGGGTGAAAAAGCCAAAGGCCTGGTACGGCTGACGGATGAGCTGGCGCAGGCCATGCTGAAGATCACAGGCTACGTGATGAAACTGGCGCCTCTGGCCGTCATGGCCGCCATGGCGTCAACCGTGGCGGTCAATGGCCTGTCTATTCTCGTGACCTTCGCCGTGTTCATGCGCGACTTCTATTTGGGCCTGGTGCTGCTCTGGTGCCTGCTGGTACTGGCGGGCATGCTGTTTCTCAGGCGCCGCGTGTTTGCCCTGCTGGCACTGATCAAGGAGGCATTTCTGCTGGCCTTTGCCACCGCAAGTTCCGAGTCCGCCTACCCGAAACTGCTTGCGGCGCTCGATCGCTTTGGTGTGAACCGGAAGATCTCGAGTTTCGTGATGCCCATGGGTTATTCGTTCAACCTGGACGGCTCGATGATGTACTGCACCTTTGCCGTACTGTTCATTGCGCAGGCCTACGGCATCGAAATGACGCTCGGAACACAGATTCTCATGCTGCTGACGCTGATGCTTACCTCCAAAGGGCTCGCGGGTGTGCCACGTGCGTCATTGGTGGTGATCGCCGCCACGCTGGTGCAGTTCGATATCCCGGAGGCTGGGTTGTTGCTGATTCTGGGTATCGATACCTTCCTCGACATGGGGCGCTCGGCCACCAACGCGGTGGGTAACTCCATTGCTACCGCCGTCGTGGCCAAGTGGGAAGGGGAGTTGCAGGCGCCCGGGTTGCAAGAGCCTGGCCTGGGCAAAGCGGATGTAGCGGCTGCGCCGAGCAGAGCGGACGAGCCTGTGATGAATTGAAGCCAGGCATTGGTCATGCCTGATCAGCGGCAAGGCCAATGCCTGCATCAGTGAGTGCTGCAGGTGACTATCTGATATGTCCAAATTGTATAGCTGCTGCCCTGGCCGCTGATTAGACTGTCCCGAAAGCGCCGGTTACAGGGCGCTGCCTTCCTGTTAGCAATGGTTGACCGATGGACGTAGTGCAACTCAAGACCCTCATCCACGTGGCCGAGCTTGGCAGCTTGAGCAAGGCATCCGATCGCCTGCATGTGGCGCAACCAGCCTTGAGCCGGCAGATCCGGCAACTGGAAAAGGAACTGGGCGTTTACCTGTTCGAACGGCATGGCCGGGGCATGGAAATCACCCCGGCAGGGCTCGAGGTGCTGGAGCGTGCCACGCGCATCATGGATGAGCTCGAAGCCATCCGCAGTTCCGTTGCCGGCGGGCGCGCTGCGTTTCGGGGCATGGTCGCCATCGGCACCACGCCGACCATCGCTGAGATCGTCACGGTGCCTTTGGTCAAGCGCATTCGTGATACCCACCCGGACCTGTCCATCCGCTTCTCTTCCGCGTTCAGTGGCTACCTGCTGGACTGGCTGCAGCGTGGCGAGCTGGAGCTCGCCATCTCTTACGACCCGCAACCCTTGCACACGCTGCGCATCGAGCCGGTGATGATGGAAAACCTGGTGCTGGTCGGCCCACCCGAAGCCGGCCTGGACTGCGATACCGCCGTGCATTTCGCCGAATTGGCCGAGGAGCAGATGGTGCTGCCAAGCCCGCGCCACGGCTTGCGCAAGATCATGGACCAGTGCGCGCTGGAGCGCGGGTTCAAGATCACCACCAGCGTCGAAGCCGACTCCTTCGGCGCCATGATCGACCTGGTCCGCAACGGCTTTGGTTTCACGGCCTTGCCGCTGGCGTCGATCTACGCTCAACTAAAGGACGGCACCTTGTGCGCCGCGCCGCTGATCGACCCGACCCCCATGCGCAAGCTGGTGCTGGTGTCCCCGGCAGACCGGCATGTCAGCCCCGCCACGCGTTATGTTGGCCAGACCTTCGTCGAGATTGCCTCGGAGTTGGTGGAGCAGGGGATCTGGGCCGGGCACATGCTCTGAGCCGCCACGCCTGAGCTATTCAATCGCAGCATAACTGCTAGAGCCCCGGCGGTCTGGCCGCTGTCAGGGCGAGGGCGTAGCTTTGCCCGGGAATAAGAGTCAGTGCCCTTTGACTGACTTGTAAAATAATAGATCCCCAAAGGTACCCCCAAGATGTGTGTTACATCGCCTCGCGTTCTGCCGTCCCCCTCATTCATATCTGCAACGACTCCCAGCCAGTAATCCGACGCTGCTGTTCCTTCCTTGCGTTCGCCCAGAATCTGGAGTCATCCCATGCACGCCAACAACAATAATGCTGCTTCGTCCGACATCCGTAACCTGACCAACCGCCAACGCATCCGCGCCATTCTTGGCGCCTGCTCCGGCAACCTGGTGGAGTGGTACGACTTCTTCATCTACGCCTATACCTCGATCTACTTCGCCGCGCTGTTCTTCCCGCAAGGCGATCAGACCACGCAACTGCTCGCCACGGCAGGTATCTTCGCCGTCGGCTTTTTCATGCGCCCGCTGGGTGGCTGGATCTTTGGCTACCTGGCCGACACCCGCGGCCGGCGCTTCTCCATGATCATCTCGGTGTTCCTGATGTGCGGCGGCTCGCTGATGATCGCCGTGTTGCCCACCTATGAAAGCGTCGGCATGGCCGCCCCGGTGCTCCTGCTCATCGCCCGGTTGATGCAGGGGCTTTCGGTCGGCGCCGAATACGGCACTGGCGCAACCTACATCAGCGAAGTGTCGAGCACCGGCAAGCGCTGCTTCTTCGGCTCGTTCCAGTACTTCACCATCATCGCCGGCCAGTTGCTGGCCTTGCTCACCGTGGTGGTGCTGCAGAATGTGCTGGCACTGGACGAGCTGAAGGCTTGGGGCTGGCGAATCCCGTTCCTGATCGGCGCGGTGAGTGCGCTGGTGGTGGTGTACCTGCGCCGCTCGATGCTGGAAACCGCCCACGCCAAGGACAGCAAGCACAAAGAGGCCGGGTCGATCAAAGCCCTGATGCGTCACAAAAAGGCGGTGTTGCTGACCATGGCGATCACGGCAGGCTGCTCGCTGCATTTCTATACGTTCTCGACCTACATGCAGAAGTACCTGGTGGTCAGCGCAGGTTTTGACCCCGCCACCGTCAGCGTCATCATGACCGCAGCGCTGATCGTGTTCATGTGCCTGCAGCCGGTCTACGGGATGCTGGCTGACCGGATCGGCTCGCGCAACAGCATGATCGCCTTCGGTGTGCTTTCCAGTGTGTTCATCGTGCCCTTGCTGAGCGGGCTGAAGAACGTCAGCAACCCGTACGAGGCCTTTGCGCTGGTCATGGGCGGGTTGCTGATCGCAGCGTTCTACACACCAGTGACCGGTGTGCTGAAAGCCGACCTGTATCCGGCCACGGTGCGTGCGCTCGGTGTTGGCTTGCCTTATGCGATTGGCAATGCCTTGTGCGGCGGCACGGCCGAGTACGTCGCGTTGATGTTGCGAGGCGCCGGTGTCGAGTCGATTTTCTATTACTACGTCGCCGCCATGAGCGCGATCACCTTGCTGGCTGCGGTGCTCATGCCCGATCTGCGCAAGCACGGCTACCTTGACGGTTCTGGTGCGGTCGAAGAAAACACTGGCTGGCGCTCGAGCCCGGGCTATACGTCCGCCCGTAACTGAAGTCCGCAGGCTTGGGGTAACTGCACAATGGGTTGCCTGGAGCCATCAATGCTCATTTCTGGCCGCACTCAGCGCAGCAGTGCCCAGAGTTGGTGATCCAGGTCAGGCGCGGTCTTGCAATGCCTTGATGTGCTGCCACATCAGCGCCGGGTTGGAATACATCGGGAAGTGGCCACAATCTGGGATGCAAGCCAGTTGCACCCCTTGGGCTGCGATGTCGTCCAGATAGGAAAGGTGCGAGTTGGTGACGCCGTACATGTACTGGCGCGGGAAAGGCAGCGCCAGGAACTTCTTCATCAGACCGCCGTTATCCGACAGCTCAACCATGGACTCGAAGATGCCGCGGACCGCCCCGGTGCGCACCTTGTGCGCCAGGCTCGCCGCATAAAGCGCGCTGGCAGGGTCGGCGGCAAGCCGGGTGCGTTCGATGAAGTCGCAGAAGAAACGTGCGTCATCGTCGCGTTTGTGATCGTGGATCTGCCGGCTGAGGAAGCAATCCTCGGGCGCGATGTTGCCCTCGATGTCGACGAAACTCAGCACGCGCTCTGGCGCCGCATCAGCGAGCATCAGCCCGGTCAAGCCCCCCATGGAGTGACCGACCAGATGGAATTTGTCGATGCCAAAGTGTGCAAGTACGGCCTGGGCCGTGTGCACCAGCAAGGGGATGTTGATGCGGGAGAGATCGCTGCATTCGGTTTCACCGCAACCAGGCGCATCGTAGGCAATGAAGGGGTGACCTTCGAATGCGGGCTGCAGCGTGATGTCGGCATAGTCTTCTTTGGTCGAACCGAAACCATGCAGGAAGAGGATGGGGGCCTTGGGACCGTATCGATGGATCACTGCCAGATCCAGCAACACGCCGTCGATGTTCAACGGCAATTTCTCGTGAGTGAAGCGAGCAGGGTTTGCCACGGTGGGAGCTCCTTTTACAGTGGCGTCAATGTCGGTCCAGTCCTGTCTTTTGTAAAATACGAAGCCGCGAACCCAGTCATATGCCCAGCCTATGATGGAAAAATTTGTTTGGCCTGATCGATCATCGCATCCACCAGCGGGTTACCGTTGACCCCATGCCACGCCATGGCCGTGGTGACAACCTTCACTTGCGGCTGCAAAGGCCGCACCAGCACATTTTCCGGCGCCAGTTTGTCCATTGACGTCGGCACCAGGGCGATGCCCTAGCCACAACTGACGAACGCCACCTGCGACGAAACCGAGCGGACCTGATGCACGATGCGCGGCGCGAAGCCGCTGGCTTTGCATAGCCCCACCAGATAATCGAAATACACAGGGCTTACGTCTCTTGAGGCCATCACGAGCGTTTCATCGGCAAGCGTCTTCAGGTCGATGGCTTCATTGGCGGCCAGAGGGTGGTCCTTGGGCATCGCGACGGCCAGGCGGTCCTCCGACAGAGGCATCGACTGCAGGTGCCGGCCAAGGTGGCCCTCAAGGCGCGCAAACGCGATGTCGATATCGCCAGCCTCGAGCGCGGGAATCGCCTCGGCGCTGTCGATCTCTCGAACCGAAACCGTGATCAACGGGTGGTCCTGCTTGAATCGCGCGATCAACGGGGGCAGCACATCGATCATGGCCGATGTGATCGCCCCGATGGTCAGCACGCCAGCATGGCCGGTCACTGCCTCGTGGACCGCCAACTCCAGCCGCTCCAGCTGGTCAGCGAACTTGCGCACTGCCGGGAGGATTGCTGCTCCGGCTGCAGTGAGCTGGGCGCCACGGCGCGAGCGGGTGAACAGTTGCACGCGAAGGGACTGTTCGAGCGCCTGGATTTGCTCGGTCAACGGCGGCTGCGACATGCCCAGTCGCTTGGCCGCGCGGCTGAAGTTCTGGTCCTCGGCAACTGCCAGGAACAGCCACAGATGGCGTATCAAACGAAAATTGATCACAGCAATCTTCCATAGGTTTGGGGTATGACAAGCTTAGCTTCTTCGTAATATACGTATCAAACCTCGGCGCAGATACTCAAGCCTCACCTACAAGAGGCCTGCAACCGATGAGCTTGAAAGCCCCGATTGATCGCCTGGCTGCGCTCGACACCAACACGGTGTCGGACGCGCTGGACTTCCTCCAGTTGCCCGGTGCCACCAACGGCCTGATGCCGCTCTGGAACTGCCCGAAGATCGTTGGCCGCGCCAGCACTGTGCAACTGGGGCCAAAGCAGGACGTGGCGCCCACTGTCCACCTGATTACCCCGGTCGTGGAGCAGATCACCAGCGATGACCGCGTGCTGGTGATCGCTGGTGGTGTCGACGGTATCTCCAGCTGGGGCGATATCCTCGCCAACGCAGCCCAGCGCAAAGGCATC
This sequence comes from Pseudomonas fakonensis, assembly GCF_019139895.1. Lineage (GTDB taxonomy): Bacteria > Pseudomonadota > Gammaproteobacteria > Pseudomonadales > Pseudomonadaceae > Aquipseudomonas > Aquipseudomonas fakonensis. The sequence goes on from NZ_CP077076.1 coordinate 2,740,572, forward strand.
CGCGGCTCGATCATCGATGGCTTCAGCCGCGACATCCGCGGCAGCGCCGATATCGGCTACCCGGTTTTCGGCCGCGGCGTGACCATGATCAGCGCACGTAACCGGCTCATCCAGATCGACGCGGCCGTGAGAGTTCGCATGGCCGGCGTTGAGGTTGAGGAGGGCGACTACGTGATCGCCGATGAATGCGGCAGCGTTTTTGTCCCGGCCCACGCTATCGAAAAGGTGCTCGACCTAGCCGAGCGTATCGATCGCCGCCAGGCCGGCATGGTCGACGCCGTCCGTGCCGGCCGCTCGGTCGAAGAAGTGATGCACGACGCCCAATTCGAAGCCATCAAGGTGGAGCACTGATATGAGCCTTTGCGATAAAGAGCTCGTCGCGTTGTTCGAAGGCCTGGATACCCCGGGCGTGTCCGATGCGATGGACAAGCTGGGCCTTCCAGGCCAGGCCTTCGGTATTGCGCCACTGGCCAACTACAGCCAGGTTGTGGTCGGGCCGGCCTTCACTGTTCAGTACGTCAGTGCCAGCACACCGCCCGGCACGGTGGGTGACTTCATTGATGACGTAGCACCCGGTGACGTTGTGGTCATTGCCAACGACGGCCGTACCGACTGCACGGTGTGGGGCGACATCATGACCCAGTACGCCCTGGCCCGCGGTATCGCCGGCACGGTCATTGATGGCGTCTGCCGCGATGTGAACAAGGCGCTGGGCGAAGGTTACCCGCTGTTCAGCAAGGGCCGCTTCATGCGTACCGGCAAGGACCGCGTGGAAGTCGTGGCCGTCAACCAGCCGGTGTCGGTAGGCCAAGCCCGGGTATGTGCCCGCGACATCGTCGTGGCTGACGCCAATGGCGTCGTCATCGTCCCGCGTGATCGTGCCCGGGAAGTCGCTGAAACGGCACGCCGTATTGAACACGTCGAAGCGCAGATCCGCGAACAGATCGCCACTGGCATGAGCCTCAAACAAGCCCGTGCCGCCCTCGGTTACCACGCCCTGCAGAGCAAACAACCATGAGCCTTCCACACGACTATCAGAACATCGCAAAAGTCCTCGGCAGTTCTACCCTGTACGAGGCCTCTGGGCTGGCGTGCGCGGTCGATCGCGAAATTCGCGCGGTCTGGAAAGGCGCGTTCATCGCCGCCCCGGCTTACCCGCTGCAATGCTCGCCAGGTGACAACCTGGGCCTGCACCTGGCGGTGGCGAAAGCGCCGCGCGGTAGCGTCCTGGTCTGTGACACCGCCGACTTCGTCGCCGGCTACTGGGGTGAAGTGCTGACTGTGGCGGCTGAAACTGCAGGCATTGTCGGCCTGGTGATCAACGGCGGCGTGCGCGATATCGCCGCGCTTGAAGCCCATGGCTTCCCGGTGTTTGCGCGGGGCATCTCGGTCAAAGGTACCGTCAAGGCGACCACGCCTTCGGTAGGCAAGCCGTTCGACTTCAGCGGTGCGCAGGTCAGCGCTGGCGACTTGGTAGTCGCGGACGAGGACGGTGTCATCATCATCCCGGCCGATGCCGTTGAAAGCACACTGCGCGAAGGCCAGAAGCGTGCCGACAAAGAGGCCGTGTTCATGGCCAGGCTGCGCGAAGGTCAGACCACAATGGACCTGATGGGCCTTTCCCTTCCGGAGGAGCACGCGTGAGCCTGGAAACACTGAACCGTCGCCTGGAGGCTGCCAAGCCTTCGGCGACCTACAAGATCATCGATCGCGTCGCCGCACGCCGCGCAGAAGGGGCAAAGATCATTTCGCTCTGTGCGGGTGAGCCTGACTTCGATACGCCGGAGCACATCCGTGCCGCGGCCATCAGTGCGATCAACGATGGCCACACGCGATACACCCAGGTGGCTGGGCTTCGAGCGCTGCGCGAAGCGATTGCCCGCAAGTACCAGCGTGAAAACGGCCTGGACGTCAGCTGGCAGGACACGCTGGTGTGCAGCGGTGGCAAGCAGGTCATCTTCAATGCCCTGGCCGCAACCCTGAACGAAGGCGACGAAGTGGTGATTCCTGCGCCTTACTGGGTCAGCTATCCGGAAATGGTCGAGCTGTGCGGTGGTGAGTCGCGCATTGTTGCCTGTGGCGCCGCCTCGGGCTTCAAGCTGACTCCGCAAGCGCTGGCCGAAGCGATCGGGCCGAAAACCCGCTGGCTGATCCTGAATTCGCCGTCAAACCCCACGGGCGCGGTGTACGACCGCGAAGAACTGGCGGCGCTGGCTGAGGTGTTGCTGGCCAACCCGCAGGTATTGGTTCTGGCGGATGATATCTATGAGCACCTGATCTTCGACGGCCGTGAGTTCCTCACGCTCGCCCAGGTAGAGCCACGCCTGGCTGCACGAACACTGACCATGAACGGTGTGTCGAAGGCCTACGCCATGACAGGCTGGCGCATCGGGTTCGCCACGGGTCCTCGCTGGCTGCTTGAAGCCATGGAAAAGCTTCAAGGGCAGCAGACCTCGGGCGCCTGTTCCATCTCGCAGCACGCTGCAATCGCTGCCCTGGACGGTCCGAAGGACTTCATCGCGCACAGCCGCGAAGTCTTCCAGCGGCGCCGCGATTTCATGGTCGAACTGCTCAACCAGGCACCGGGTATCAGCTGCGAAGTCCCGGGCGGTGCCTTCTACGCGTTCGCTGACTGCTCTGGGCTGATCGGCAAGCGCTCACCGGCTGGCCGCGAGTTGGTAAGTGACGAGGCAGTGGCCTTGGCGTTGCTGGAAGAAGCCAATGTTGCCGTCGTTCAGGGCAGTGCATTCGGTCTTCCAGGTTACCTGCGCATTGCTTACGCTCTGGATGACGAATCGCTGCGTGGGGCTTGCCAAGCCATTCACAGCTTTTGCCAGAGCACAGGGTAGATAGATCGCCCCGCTGGAACAGAGCTGCGAAAGGCTGCACTCGCTCGCTTGCATACGCAGGTGACAGGGAGTGCGGCCCTATGATGGCCTCGCAACCAGGCACTTGCAGGCCCTGGCTTCAAGTCTCATTTGCATCAGGCACCCCGAGTCTGGCGCACTGCCCAGCACTTCCAGCTTCAGCGCATGGCGAGCACTGGTGATGAACAGGGTGGTGCCATCCTCCCCACCAAAGCACAGGTCGGTCGGGCTCGGCACCGGTAATCCGATCATCCGGTCCAGATTGCCCTCGGCGTCGAAGCGCGCCAGGCTCCAACCATCGAGTTGCGTGGTCCACACGCCGCCTGCGCCATCCAACGCCAGCCCACCCAGGCTGCCGCCGCCACGGGGCAGCGAGGCCAGCCGGCGCACGCTGCTGCTGCCTGGTTGCAACAGCAGAATGTCACCAGCCTCCGGTACCAGGGCATACACCGCGCAGCCCTTGGCATCCCAGCGAAACGCGCTGACCGGCTCCGGCAGTGACCAGCCATGGCGCAGTTCGCCCTCGGCGCTGAGTTCGCCGATCAAGCAACCATTGCCACTTTTGGCGCACGCCCACAAAGCGCCGGACGGATGCGTGGCCAATGCCAGCAGACGGCTGCCGAGCAGGTCCTGGCGGGGATGCTCGTTGCCCTGCCAATCGATCAGTGACCATCCGCCGGCCTGGGCCACCAGCAGGCCGTCCGGGTGCAGCTCCATGCCGCGCACCGGCAGGTCGAGGCGTGTCAGCAAGCGACTGGTATGGCCGTCCCAGCAATGAATGGCTGGCGCCAGGGTGTCGGCCCAGTACAGCACCTGCTGCCCCGCGTGCCAGCGCGGGAACGCGCCATGAAATGCCCAGGGGCCTGGCACCACACTGAGCTCGCCGGCGGTGCGCGGGGCGCTGTCCGGGCGCAGTTGCTCACCAACCCGACGTGCCGCGTCGGCTAGCTCCGGCCCCAGCAGCGTCAAGCGCTCCAAGGTCAGACGGTAGGCGGGTCCGGCGACGCTCAGGGCGCCGCGCACCAAACCCTGCTTGTCGACGATCGGCGCGGCGACGCAGCGGATGCCCAGGCGAATTTCCTCATCGTCGATGGCGTAGCCACGCACTTGGGTAATCTGCAGTTCGGCCAGCAGCCGGCGGCGGTCGGTGATGGTCAGCGGCGTCAGCGGTGCCAGCACCAGGCCCTTGAGGATCTCGTCGCGGGCCGAAGGGGAGAGCGCGGAGAGGATCGCCTTGCCCTGGCCTGTGCAGTAAACCGGCTTGCCCTGGCCGAGGCTTGCAGCCGAGCGCTGGGTGTGGGCGCCTTCGCAGCGCTCCAGCGACAGCACCTGGTTGCCGTCGAGCACCGCCAGGTAGGAGGTCTCCCCGGTGAGGTCGCGCAGGGCACGCAGCTCGGCGCTGGCGGCGGCCACCAGGTCCGGCTCCAGATAGGCGTTGCGGACCATCTCCAGGTAATTGAAGCCCAGGCGGTAGACCTTGCGTGTCGGGTCGCGGCGGATCATGCCGCGCTCCACCAGGGTAGCGATGATGCGGTACAGCGTGGTGCGCGGCAGCGGCACCTGCTCGGCGAGTTCGGCCTGGCTGATGCCGGTGGCGGTTGCGCCAATGGTCTGGAGCACGTCCAGGGCCTTTTCCAGCGCGGCGGTGCCTTCACCTGCTTTCATTGTTTGATTCCCATCTGTTGGAACTCGAATGCCTGAGCACCCATTCTGCCCCTTTTTCTCCCAGTTTTCCGCCATAGAATCGGCCTCAACAGGGCTTTCAGTGAATGCATGTTCCATATGTTGGGAATTTGCCCTGGCCGTCCATCGGATGAACCCGCAAGGAGAACCTACAATAATGTCCGTCATCCACAACTACGCCGATGCCCACGAGAGCGTCTCCGGCAAACAGGTCGTCGTCAGCGACGAAGTACTGGCCAAGCTCGCCACCTGCAGCAGCGGCTCGCTCACCACCCAGCTGTTCAAGCGCGGCTTCCGTCAGCCAGCGCTGGTCGGCCTGCGCGCCATGTGCCCCGATGCCAAGCCATTCGCCGGGCGTGCCTTCACCATGCGCTTTATCCCCGCCCGTGAAGACATCGACACCTACTCGACCATGACCACCAAACCCAACGATGACAACCTGCAATGGGTGGGCGTGGAGCAGATCCAGCCGGGCGACGTGCTGGTGATCGACAGCCGCAACGACCCGGCCGCCGCGTCGGCCGGCAACATCCTGGTGACCCGCCTGCTGGCCCGTGGCGCCAAGGCCATCGTCACCGACGGCGCACTGCGCGATGGCAGCGAGATCGCCGCCATGCGCCTGCCGGCCTATGCCCGTGAGATCACCGCGACCACGCGTATTTCCTACCACCATGTGGCTGACCTGCAGGTGCCGATCGGTTGCGCCGGAGTTGCCGTTTACCCGGGCGACATCATCGTCGGCGATGCCGATGGCCTGACCGTGGTCCCGGCACACCTGGCCGAGGAGCTGGCCGAAGTGTGCAGCGTGCAGGACGACATCGAAGGCTACCTGGCCATGCGCATTGCCGCAGGCGAAGCGCTGTGGGGCGTGTACCCGCCGAGCTCGGCGTCGGTGTCCGACTACCACGCCTGGGTCGCCGCCGGCCGCCCGGCCATCCCGTCGATCATCGACCGTGAAGAGGGCTGAGCCATGGCCGAGCACAAGCATGCACAAACGATCCGCCGCTACTTCGACGCCTGCAACGAAGGCGACTACGACAAGCTGGTGTCCTGCTTCACCCCGGACGCGGTGCACTACTTCCCCTCGGGGTTGCCCGAAATTCCGTGGCGCACTGCCGACACCATCGCCCGAAAATGGGTGTGGTGCGTGGAGAACCTGGGCTCGCAGTGGACCATCGAGAAGATCCTGGTCAGCCACGACAGCAACGAAGCGGTGATCGAGTGGACTCACTGGAAGAGCAAGCTGGGCACAGCCCTGCGCGGTGACGAGTGGTACGTGTTCGACGAGCAGAGCGGCCTGATCAAGGAGATCCGCGCCTATTACGCGTCGCCGGCCGAGAAGGACGTGGTGATCAACGAGCTGGTCGATTTCGACTATGTCGGCCGCGGGTATCACCTGGAGCCGAAGGCGCGTTAAGGCCACTGGCCTCTTCGCGGGGCAAGCCCGCTCCCACAAGGGCCGCGCTGTACCTGTAGGAGCGGGCTTGCCCCGCGAATGGCCGCACCGCAATTTTTGAAGGAGTGCCCCCATGACCACCCCGCAAAACCCGAATTTCGCTGCCATCGACGCAGTCGTCGCGCAAGCGGCGGCCGCCGCCGACTTCTGGGCCGATTCCAGTGCCACCCAGCGCGCCACCCTGCTGCGTGGCCTGGCCGATGCCCTGGAACAGCAGCAAGCCGAACTGGTCGTCATCGCCGACCGCGAAAGTGGCCTGGGCGAAGCCCGGCTGAACGGCGAAGTGGCCCGCACGGCTTTCCAACTGCGTGGCTTCGCCAGCGAAGTGGAAGCCGGTGTGCCGTACCGTCAGGTCGAGGATCACGCCGTTGCCGGTGCTCCACCTGCCGGCCGTCCACGCCTGACACGCGTGCAGCGCCCGCTGGGCCCGGTGGCGATGTTTTCGGCCAGCAACTTCCCGTTCGCCTTCTCGGTACTGGGCGGCGATACCGCCTCGGCCTTGGCCGCCGGTTGCCCGGTGGTGATCAAGCCGCATTCCGGCCACCCGGAACTGTCCCGCGCGGTCTTTGCCCTGGCCGCTGGCGTGGTCCGCGCCCAAGGGCTGCCGGCAGGCCTGTTGACCCTGGCCGAAGCGCCAAACCGCGCCGCCGGCACCTACCTGGTCCAGCACCCATCAATCGCTGCCGTGGCCTTCACCGGCTCCTACCAGGGCGGCAAAGCCCTGTGGCAGGCCGCCAATGACCGTGAGCGCCCGGTGCCGTTCTTCGGCGAGCTGGGTTCGATCAACCCGCTGGTGGCCTTGCCTGCTGTGCTGGAAAAAGACAGCGAGGCCTTGGCCAGGACCCTGGCTGGCTCGATCACCCTGGGTTGCGGCCAGTTCTGCACCAGCCCTGGCGTGGTCGTGCTGCTCGACTCACCCCACAGTCAGCGTTTCGTCGCCCAGCTGGCCGAAGCCATTGCGCCGATTGCCACGCACCGTATGCTCACCCCGGGCATGCAGCAGGGCTTCGAGGCGGCAGCTGCCACGGTAGCGGCCAACGCCACGTCTGTGTTCGCCCCGCAGGCCGATGGCGCTGGCCCGTCGCCGCGGCTGTTCGCCACCGATGCCGTATCGTTCATTGCCAACGCTCACCTGCGTGAAGAAATGTTCGGCCCGGCGGCGCTGATCGTCACCGCGAATTCCGTTGCTCAGGCGGCCGAAGTGCTCGAAGCCATCGGCGGTACCCTGACCACTACCTTGTGGGGCCTGGACGCCGACAACACCGACAACCGCCAGCTGCTGCGCGCCGCCCAGCGAGTGTCCGGGCGCGTGCTGTTCAGCGGTGTGCCGACCGGCGTTGCCGTGTGCCACGCCCAGCAGCACGGCGGGCCATGGCCTTCGTCCACCGCGCCTCAGTCCACCTCGGTCGGCTTTGCCGCCATCGAGCGCTTCCTGCGCCCGGTCGCGTTGCAGGAAGCGCCGACCTGGGTGCTGGGCTGAGGAGGGCAGGGCGATGATGCGACATATCGTGCTGTTTCGCCGCCTGCCGGGCGTCGAAGCGCAGCCTGAACTGGAGTCGGTGCTGGTGGCGCGGATGCGCGACCTCACTGAGGAAATCGACTTCATCCGCGACTGGAGGGTCGCGGCCAACGAACTGGATCGGCCGATCTGCTGGGACTACATCCTCGAATCCAGCTTCGACGACGCCGACGCAGTACAGCGTTACCTGCCACACCCGGCGCATCAGGCCCTGGTCGCCGACCTCAAGCAGTACTTCGAGTGGGTGGCGGTGGATTACAGCGTCTGATTGACCCCAGAGGCACCTGGCCCTCTGCCGGGGCCAGGCGCTATAACAAAAAAGATCCGGCATCACAGGTGCCGGGCGGAGTCGTACATGAACAAGAAAAACAATTATCGCTGGACGATCCTGACCATGTTGTTCCTGGCCATGATCATCAACTATGTCGATCGCGCTGCCCTGTCGATCGCCATGCCGTTCATTACTCAGGAGTATCACCTCACGCCCGCCGAGAAGGGCATGATCTTCAGCAGCTTCTTCTTCGGCTATGCGCTGTTCTGTTTCGTCGGTGGTTACCTGGCCGACCGCTTCGGGCCCAAGCGTGTGCTGACCTGGTCGATGAGCTTCTGGTCGCTGCTGTGCGGCTCCACCGCGCTGGCCTTCAACTTCTGGTCGCTGCTGATCGTGCGCGCGCTGTTCGGCGTCGGCGAAGGCCCGGTGTCGACCACCGCCAACAAGACCGTCAACAGCTGGTTCCCGATCAAGGAGCGCGCCCGCGCCATCGGCATCAATCAGGCTGGCGGCCCGCTGGGCGGCGCTCTGGCCGGCCCGATCGTGGGTTTTCTCGCCCTGTGGCTGGGCTGGCGCGTGGCGTTCGTGGTGATCGCGGTGGTCGGCGTGCTGTGGGCTATCGCCTGGTACCGCCTGGCGGCCTCGACGCCCAAGGAGCACCCACAGGTGTCGGCCGAAGAGCTCGCGCTGATCAATGAGGGCCGTGAAGCCCCGGTCACTGCCGTCGCAGACGCGCCGCGTACCCCGGTGCTGCAGATCATCCTGCAGCGCTCGGTACTGGTCACTGGCGTTTCGCTGTTCTGCTACAACTACATCCTGTACTTCTTCATGACTTGGTTCCCCAGCTACCTGATCGAGGCCAAGGGCATCGACCTCAAGGCCATGAGCATCGTCACCGCACTGCCGTGGCTGGTGGGTACCGTCGGCTTCATCTGTGGCGGGCTGCTGATCGACTGGGTGTACAAGCGCACCGGCAGGCAACTGTTCTCGCGCAAGGTGGTGCTGGTCAGTTGCCTGCTGGTGGCTGCGGTGTGCATCGGCCTGACCGGCCAGGTGGAGAGCGTAACCAGCACCGTGGTGGTGATGACCGTGGCCATCGGCTTCCTGATGCTGACCGCGCCAGCCTATTGGTCGCTGATCCAGGACGCCGTGCCGGACCATCAGGTGGGCACCGCCGGTGGTTTCATGCATGGCCTGGCCAACCTGTCCGGCATCGTTGCGCCGACCGTGACCGGCTTCATCATCCAGTCCACCGGCACCTACGGCAGCGGCTTCGGCCTGGCCGCCGGGCTGGGCATCGTCGGCGCACTGATCGTGGCCTTGTTCGTCGGCCAGAAGCCGGCCCGGCAAGCCAACGTCATCGCCACCGCCTGAACTGACTGCTACCCACGATTTACGGGAATACACCATGCCTACGCTTCTAGTCACCGGCGCCGCCGGTATCGTCGGAACCGCCCTGCGCCCGTACCTGCGCGAGCGCTTCAGCCTGCGCCTGCTGGATCGTCGACCGGTCAGCGAGCTGGCCGCCAATGAAACCGCCCTGGTCGGCGACCTGACCGACCCGGCCTTCGTCCGCCAGGCCTGCGAGGGTGTCGACGCGGTGCTGCACCTGGCCTGTGCCCACGGCACCGATATCCAGTTCCAGGCCACGGTCGAGCCCAACTACCACGCCACCCTGTACCTGCTCGAAGCCGCCCAGCGCGCCGGGGCGCGGCGTTTCGTGTTCGCCAGCAGCCACCATGTGCTGGGGCAGTACCGCACGCAGGCTGGCGAACAGTTCGATGAGCACCCGGTGGCGCCGGACAGCTACTACGCGTTGAGCAAGGTGTTCGGTGAAGCGGCCTGCGCGACCTTCTCCCAGCGCAGCGAGCTGGCCACGTTCATCGTGCGCATCGGCAACGCCGACGCCAAGGTCGCCGACGCCCGTCGCCTGCGCCTGTGGACCAGCGCCCGTGACCTGGCCCAACTGGTGCTGATCGGCCTGGAGCACCCCGAGGTGCGCCACGAGATCGTCTACGGCGTGTCGGAATGCCCCCAGGCGCTGTTCCACAACAACCGTGCCCGTGCCCTGGGCTATCGGCCACAGGACCATGCGGCCGAGCACCTGGCCGACAACTTCCTCACCTATGACGCCATGGCCCCGGGCGGTTCCGGTCGTGACCATGTTGGCGGCGCCTATGCCGGTGTGGCCCTGGCCAGTGTGTTGGAGCAAGCATGAAGATCGTCCGCATCGATACCCAGATCGTCGAAATCCCCTTCCACGACGGCGGTCGCGGGGTGGGCGGCACGCCTTCGGCCTGGCGCACGCTGGAGAACGTGCTGGTGCGCGTCGAAGACGAACTGGGTAATGTTGGCTGGGGCGAGGCGTTCGGTTACTTCGTCGCCGACGCCACCAAGGCCCTGATCGACCGGCTGGTGGCGCCACAAGTGCTGGGCCGCGAGGTCACCGACATTCCAGCGTTGAACCTGGAACTGCAGCAACGCCTGCACCTGTTCGGCCGCTACGGCGTGACGATGTTCGCCATTTCCGGCCTCGACATCGCCCTGTGGGACCTGGCCGCCCGCCGGCAGCGCTTGCCGTTGCACCGCTTGCTCGGCCAGGCCTGCCGCGAACAGGTGCCAGCCTACGCCAGTCTGGTGCGTTACGGCGATGACCAGGTGGCCCCGGCCACCTGCGAAAAGGCGCTGGAGCAGGGGTTCAGCGACATCAAGCTGCACGAGGCCACCCTGCATGAAATCGGCGCTTGCCGACGTGCCATTGGCGATGACGTGCCGCTGTCCACCGACGTCAACTGTTCCTGGACCGTGCAGGGGACCCGCGACTGGCTGCCGGCGCTGGCAGAGCTGAAGCTGGCCTGGCTGGAAGAGCCGATCTTCCCGCCCGAGGACTTCACGGCCCTGGGCAGCCTGCGCGGGCAGGGCGTGGACATTTCTGCCGGGGAAAACTGGTGCACCACCGTGCAGTTCGAGCAGGCCCTGGTGACCGCTGCGGTGGATTCCATACAGCCCAGTGTGACCAAGGTCGGTGGCATTTCCGAATGCCTGCGCATCGACCGCCTGGCCGAGCAGCATGAGGCGGTGATTCTGCCGCACTGCCCATACTTCGGCCCGGGCCTGATCGCCACCCTGCACCTGGCCGCCGTACAGCCTCGGGTGCCGCAGGTGGAGTACCTGTTCGTCGAGCCGGCTGGCTGGTTGTACCCGGTGGAGCAACTGCGCCAGGGTAACCAGCTGCAGATCCCTCAGGGCCCAGGTTTAGGCCTGGACATCGACCTGCAAGTGGCCGAGCGCTTCCGCCGCTAACCCGACCCTTTACCGCCTCACCGCTGTGCCTCGGCACGGCGGCAGGGGGCGTGCATGCCTGAAAAATGGCATTGGAGGTTCTATGCACACCGTGGTTCTCAGCAATGCCACCTGGTCGCTGGGCGTGCTGCCGGCCTGGGGCGGGCGCATCGCCCACCTCAGTGCCGAGGGGCTGGATGTCCTGCTGCCGATCAACGCCAATCAGTTCAACCCGCTGGACTGGCCACGGGCCGGCGCCTACCCGCTGATGCCGTACTCCAACCGCATCCGCAACGCGCGGTTGCAGTTCACCGGCACCGAGTACGCGTTGCCCGCACATCCGGCGGCACTGCCCCATACCTTGCATGGCGTGAGCCACACCCAGCCTTGGCAGGTAGTGGACAGCGGCAGCGATCGCTTGAGCATCACCTGCGACTACCTAGGCGAGCACTGGCCCTGGGCGTTTCGCGCCGAACAGCACTTCGCACTCGACGGCGCACGCCTGCGCATCACCTTGGTGCTCGTAAACCTGGGGCAAACGCCCATGCCTGGCGGCCTCGGGCTGCACCCGTATTTCCAGCGCCACCCCGGCATGCGCGTGCAGTACCGCACCGGGCGCGAATGGCAGATCGATGGAGAGTACATGGCGACCGGCGCGTACCAGGAGGGTGCCAACAACTGGTCGATCGAAGCCGATGCCGGCGCGGCACTGGCGCATTACCAGTCGCGCTGGGATGGCCAGCTGCAACTCGAATACACCAATGGCCAATTGCACTTGCAGGCCTCGCAGGTGCTGAACCACTTCGTCGCATTCGCCCCGGTCGGCAGCGCGTACCTGTGCCTGGAGCCGGTATCGCACCTGGCTGACGCGTTCAACCAGCCCCGCGACAGCTGGGCCGAAACCGGCACCCATGAACTCGCCCCGGGCCAGCGCCTGGAGGCCACCCTCGAATTCACCTGGCAACACCGCTGACGCAACACCCCACATACCTATAAGAAGAGCACAACAACAATGAAACACTCCTCGACTGGAGCGGGCTTCGCTCGCGCTGCAAAACCCTTGTCCCTGCTGCTCGGGCTCGGCCCGCTGTATGCCCAGGGCGCGTTCCTCGACGACAGCAAGGCCAACCTGACCTTTCGCAACTTCTACTACAACCACGACCTGCGCGATTCGACCAAGCCTGCCCAGTCGAAGCTGGAAGAGTGGGCTCAAGGCTTCATTCTCAAGGGCGAGTCGGGTTATACCGACACGACGGTCGGGGTGGGTGTGGACGTGTACGCAGGTCTGGGCCTGAAGCTCGACTCGTCGCCCTCGCGCAGCGGCACCGGGCTGTTGCCGGGAGCCTATGACCGTGCCGGCGGGCCGCGCAATGCTGACCCGCGCTCGGTGGACGAGTTCTCCGAGGCCACGGCGGCTGTCAAGCTCAAGTACTCGAAGAGCGAGCTGAAGGTGGGCGGGCTGTTCCCGAAAATTCCGCTGGTCAGTTCTGGCGACGCGCGGCTGCTGCCGCAGTTCTTTGAAGGGGCGATGCTGGATATCCGCGAACTGGACAACGTCGATATCGGCCTGGGCCAGATGCGCAAGGTCAATCAGCGAGAGTTCGCTGGGGCCCGGGATATTCAGGTGGGTAACTACTACAGCGTGTTCAGCGACCGCTTCGATTACCTCGGTGGCACCTGGCGCGCCACGCCGCAGACCTCGCTGGGGGTGTGGACCGGTCGTCTGGTGGATGTCTACCAGCAAACCCTGTACACCGGCACCCACACCTTCAAGGCCGGCGACTGGAACCTCTCCGGTACGCTCAATTACCTCGACACCGGCGAATCCGGCAGCGAAAATGCCGGCCAGCTCGACAGCCGCATGACCTCGGCGATGCTCAGCGCCAACCTGCGCGCCCAGACCTTCCGCCTTGGCTACCAGTACAACGCCGGTGGCAGCGCCTTGCCGTTCATCCACGACACCGACTTGCCCGGGGTGGCCAACGCTGTACAGGTGCTGCGCTTCGACCGTGCGCAGGAGCGCTCCTGGCAGGCCCGCTACGACCTCGACTTCGCTGCCCTTGGCGTACCGGGGCTGACGGCATTCGCCCGATACGTGAAGGGCGACAACTTCAAGGTGGCCGGCGAGGACGGCAGCGAATGGGAGCGCAACCTGGACATCACCTACGTGATCCAGAGCGGGCCACTGAAGAACCTGGCGCTGCGCTGGCGCAACGTCGAACTGCAGGGCGATGCCACCGGCCGGCGCGATGAAAACCGGGTGATCATCGCCTACACCTTGCCTTTGCTCTGACCTGGAGGATTGCCCGTGGTATCCCGTCCGCTCGACCCTGCCATGCAGGCCTACATCGACAACAGCCAACGCTTCGCCCCGCGTGACGACAGCCTGGCGGCCCGGCGAGAAGCCTTTCTCGCCGCCTGCCGTGCCTGCACGTTACCGCGGCCGCTGGGCTGGCAGGTGGACGACATAGACCTCGCGGGCTTGCGCCTGCGCTGTTACACCCCCGCGGGCGAAGTGCCGCCCGGGGGGTGGCCGACGCTGTTGTACCTGCACGGCGGCGGCTGGGACCTGGGCAATCTCGACACCCATGACTGGTTTGCCCATGCCCTGATGCAGCGGGTGCCACTGGCGATCGTTGCCGTGGAGTACCGGCTGGCGCCGGAGCATGCCTATCCGGCGCCGCTAGAGGATTGCCTGTTAGCATGGCGCGGTTTGCGCGCGGGGCTTGTCGACCCACGCCTCAGTACGTCGTGCCTGATGGTAGCGGGGGACAGCGCAGGGGGCACGCTGGCTGCGGGCCTGTGCATGGCTTTGCGTCGTGACGGGTTGGGGCAGCCACTGGGCCAGTTGCTGGTGTATCCGGTACTCACGGCTCGCCACGACTTGCCATCGATGCGCGAGCAGGCCGAGGCACCGATGATGACGGTGGCGGGGCTGATGAAGTCATTAGCGGGCTTCGTGCCTGAAGCGCTGCAGCGTAATGATCCCTGCGCCATGCCGCTGGAGGCTGAAGACTTCGCTGGGCTGGCTCCGGCGTTGGTGCTGGTGGCGCGGGTCGACCCGCTGTGCGATCACGGGCTGGCCTACGTCGATGCGCTGGCGGCGGCGGGAGTGGCGGCCCGAGCCTGGGTGGGCGAGGGCATGGTGCACTCAAGCCTGAGGGCATTCGGAGTGGCCGAAGTCGAACAGGCCTGGGATCACATGGCGGCGCAGCTGCAGCGCTGGGCTGGCGATTGACGCGCGCAGCCCTCAGGTGCTTTCGCGAACCACCAGGTTGAAGCCCACATCCTCCACCTGTTGCCCACGCCCCAGGCTGCCTTCGATTCGCTGCAGCAGCAACTCCGCCGTACGTAGGCCAATGCGCCCGCCGTCAACATTCACCGTGCTCAGGCGCGGGTGGGTATGCGCGGCGAATTCCAGGTTACCGAAGCCCAGCACCGCCAGGTCCTGAGGCACCCGCAGGCCGTTGGCCTGGGCCTCGGCCATGACCCCCTGGGCGAGCAGGTCGATGCTGCAGATCACCGCATCCATCGGCACCCTGGACGCCATGAGTCGAGCCATGGCTTCACGGCCGTGACCCATGTTCACCGGCACTGCTTCGAGCTCGCAGGCGACCACTTCAACGCCAGCGGCGCGCAGGGTATCGACACACGCCCGGCGCCGTTGGGTGGCGCGGGCGTCGTCGCTCCAGACCAGGCCCACGCGGCGGTGGCCGCGTTCGACGATGTGCTCGGCCATGGCCTGGCCAACGGCCTCGTGGGAAAAACCGACCACAGTGTCGATCGGGTCCTGCGTCAGCTCCCAGGTCTCCACCACCGGAATGCCACGGGCGATCAGCTTTTCCCGCGCTTCAGGGCTTTGCAGCTGGCGGGTCAGCACGATGCCGTCAGGGCGGCGGGCGAGGATCGCATCGATCAGTTCCGCTTCACTGCTGTTTGCCAGGTCTGACTGGCTGAGCAGCAACTGGTAGCGGGCCGTGGCTAGGCGCTGGCCAAGCTGGGTGATGGTGTCGACGAAGGCACGGTTGGCGATGTTCGGCACCACCACGATGACCAGCCGACTGCGCTGCGAAACCAGGGCGCCCGCGAGCATGTTCGGCACATATCCGGTCTTGCGGATGGCATTGCGCACCTTTTTCTGGGTTTTCTCCGACACCAGTTCCGGCCGGTTGATCACCCGGGAAACGGTGATGGGCGAGACCTTGGCCATCTTCGCCACGTCATCGAGGGTGGCAGGGGCAGCCAGCAGTGGTTTCGGATCAGCGACGGTAGCGGGCGTTTCCAGCATGGGGGCCTCTGGACGGGAGCTTTGAGCATGTTGCCGATTCTACCGGAACGGCGCGCGTTTTTTTGCATTTCCTGCTCATTCCCAATGCATGGGAATTCACTGCGAACAGCGATTTGCAAAGCCCACCAGCTCAGGCCTAGGATTAATGACAGCGCTGTCATTTGATAGCGCTGTCATTGGTCGGAATCAGCTCTTCAAAAGGGCTGCGAGCTGCCAGAATCCGAAGCAGGTGCCGGTGCAAGGCCCTGCACGACGCCAATAAAAACAATGAGGCAACCGCGATGCACAATCACGACACCTACGCCGCCGGGCCTGCCCCTGGCGCCGTGGCCGCGTCCACCACGGCTACCCGCTATCGTTATTTGATCCTGGCCCTGATCACCATGGTCCTGGCCCTGAGCAGCGGTGATCGCGCCGCCCTGTCGGTGGCCGGTTCCGACATGAGCAAGGAGCTCGGCATCAGCTCGGTGGAAATGGGCTACCTGTTCTCGATCTTCAGCTGGGCCTACGTGATCTTCCTGATCCCTTCCGGCTGGCTGGCTGACCGCTTCGGCTCGAAGAAAACCATGGCCCTGGCCATCTGCGTGTGGTCGGCATTTACCGTGTGCATGGGCCTGGTGCACTTCGTCGGCATGATCGTGCCGCTGCTGCTGGCTCTGCGCTTTCTGCTGGGTGTGGCCGAGGCGCCAGTGGGGCCGGCCTCGACACGGGTGATCGCGTCCTGGTTCCCGTCGGCAGAGCGGGGCATGGCCGGGGCCATCTTCAACAGTGCGCAGTACATCTCGCTGGCGTTCTTCACCCCGTTCATGGGCTGGCTGTGCTACGCCTTCGGCTGGGAATACGTGTTCATCGTCATGGGCATCGTCGGCTTCGGCATCGCCGCGATCTGGTGGAAAAACTACTACCTGCCGGTCAGCCACCCAAAGATGAATGGCGAGGAACTCGACTACCTGCGCAAGGGTGAAGCGCTGGTCGACCTCGAAGCCCAGGCCTCGCTACCCAAGGAAAAGCGCCGCAGCTCGCTGGCGGAAGTCGGCCTGCTGTTCAAGAGCCGCATGCTGATCGGCATGTTCATCAGTCAGTACTGCGTCAGTGCGGTCACCTGGTTCTACGTCACCTGGTTCCCGATCTACCTGGTCAAGGAGCGTGGCTTCGACATTCTCCAGGCTGGCCTTGTCGCTTCGATTCCGGCCCTGTGCGGGCTGATCGGCGCGGTGTCGTCGGGCTTCTTCTCTGACTACCTGCTGCGCCGCACGAAGTCTCTGAGCATTGCCCGTAAAACGCCAATCATCACCGGCGTGCTGCTGAGCTCGACCATGATGCTGTGCAACTACGTCGATGCGCAGTGGTTGGTGATCGCGGTGATGAGCTTGGCGTTCTTCGGCAAGGGCTTCGGCAACCTCGGTTTCAGCGTGGTGGCCGACACTGCCCCGCGAGAAATGATCGGCATGACCGGCGGGGTATTCAACGCCCTGGGCAACACTGCCGGCATCGTCACACCGGTGGTCATTGGTTACCTGCTGCACTCCAGCGGCTCGTTCAACAGTGCACTTATCTATGTCGGCGTCCACGGCTTGCTGGCGGCGTTCTCCTACCTGGTGATCGTCGGCCGCATCCAGCGCCTGCAACTTTCCGACCTGACTGGCAAATCTTCCAACGCTCAATGACTCCGAGGACGATTTCATGATCGAAAGCAACGTCTACATCGACCCGAAAATCGCTGCCCTGCAACCTGGCGAAGCGACCACCGACAGCATCGCCTGGATCAAACTGTCGTACACCGTGCTGCCGCTGGGCGCGCCAATCAGCGATGCCAAGGTGCTGACTGGCCGGCAGAAGCCGCTGACCGAGATTGCCTTCATCTTCGCTGAGATCCGCACTCGCGAGGGACATGAAGGCATCGGCTTCGGTTACTCCAAGCGCGCCGGCGGCCCGGGCATGTACGCCCACGCCCAGGAAATTGCCCCGACCTTGCTGGGCGAGGACCCCAACGACATCGCCAAGCTCTACAACAAGCTGCTCTGGGCCGGTGCCTCGATGGGCCGCAGCGGCCTGACCACCCAGGCCATCGCGCCATTCGACATTGCCCTGTGGGACTTGAAAGCCAAGCGCGCCAGCCTGCCATTGGCCAAACTGCTCGGCGCCCACCGCGATTCGGTGCAGTGCTACAACACCTCCGGCGGCTACCTGTCGACGCCGCTGGAAAAGGTCCTGGAAAACGTACAGACCTCCCGTGGCAACGGCATTGGCGGCATCAAGATCAAGGTCGGCCAGCCGGACACCAGCATCGACTTCAAGCGTGTGCAGGCGGTGCGCGAGCAACTGGGCGAAGGCTTCCCGCTGATGGTCGACGCCAACCAGCAATGGGACCGGGTCACCGCCCAGCGCTTCTGCCGCAAGCTCGAACAGTTCGACCTGACCTGGATCGAGGAGCCGCTGGACAGCGCCGACGTCGAGGGCCACGCCGCCTTGGCCGCGTCGCTGGACACCGCCATTGCCACCGGCGAAATGCTCACCAGCTTCAACGAGCACGCCCAGCTGATCACTGCCAACGCCTGCGATTTCATCCAGCCCGATGCGCCGCGGGTCGGCGGTATCACGCCGTTCCTGCAGATCATGAACCTGGCCAGCTTCAAGGGCCTGAAGCTGGCGCCGCACTTCGCCATGGAGATCCACCTGCATTTGGCAGCAGCGTACCCCGAAGAGCCGTGGCTAGAGCACTTCGAATGGCTCGAGCCGATGTTCAACGAGCGCCTTGAGCTGCGCGAAGGCCGCATGTGGGTGCCTAACCGCCCAGGCCTGGGCTTCTCCCTCAGCGAACAGGCCCTGGCCTGGACCCAGCACAGCGTCGAGTTCGGCAAACGCCCTTGAGCAAGCCATGGCGGTGGCGCTTGTGTCGCCACCGCCATGTGTGACAACACCCATAGGAAAACACCATGAGTCACCGTGAAGTCAGCCCTGTCATTCGCCTCGATGCCGCCGACAATGTCGTGGTCGCGCGTATCGAAATCCCTGCCGGCACCGCCATCCCCGGTGAAGGTGTCATCACCCAGCAAGCTGTGCCGCTGGGGCACAAGGTCGCTGCCCGGCTGATCGCCAAGGGCGAGTCGGTGCTCAAGTACAACACGGTGATCGGCTATGCCGCCGAGGACCTGCTGCCAGGCACCTGGATGCACAGCCACAACATCGCCTTCGGCGAGACCGACCGCGATTACCGCTACGCCCTGGACTATGTACCCACCGACCTGCTGCCGGCCGAGCAGCGTGCGACTTTCCAGGGCATTGTCCGCGAGGATGGCCGCGTGGCCACGCGCAATTACCTCGGCGTGTTCGTGGTCGGCAACTGCGGCGCCACGGTGGCGCGCAAGATCGCCAACCACTTCGACGAGCGCCGCCTGGCCGGCTTCCCCAACATCGATGGCGTGGTGCCCTATGTGCACGAAATCGGCTGCGGCATGGAAATGACCGGCGAGCCGATGGACCTGCTGCGTCGCACCATCGGTGGCTACATCAAGCACCCCAATACCGTGGGCGCGGTGGTGATCGCCCTGGGCTGCGAGCGCAACAACATCCACGGCTTCTTCGAGCAGGAAGGGCTGGTGGAAGGTGACATGCTGAAAAAGTTGGTGATCCAGGACGTCGGCGGGGTGAAGAGTGCCACCGACCAGGGCATCGCGCTGATCGAAGGCATGCTGCCCAAGGCCGACCAGGCGCGGCGTCAGCCGGTGTCTGCCGAACACCTGATGATCGGTATGCAGTGCGGCGGCTCCGATGGCTTCTCCGGCCTCTCGGCCAACCCGGCGCTGGGCGCGGCGGTGGATATCCTGGTGCGCCATGGCGGCACCGCGATCCTTTCGGAAACCTCGGAGATCTTCGGCGTCGAGCACACCCTGACCGCCCGTGCCGCCACCCCGGCTGTGGGCCGCAAGCTGATCGAGCGCATCGAGTGGTGGCTGGAGTACAACCGCGGCCGTGATACGCAGATCAATGGCCGGGTCAGTCCCGGTAACAATGCCGGTGGCCTTGCCAACGTGCTGGAAAAATCCCTGGGCGGCGCGAAGAAGGGCGGCAACGCGCCGCTGATGGACGTGTACGAGTATGCCCACCCGGTGAAAACCCACGGCCTGGTGTTCATGGACACCCCCGGTTACGACCCGGTCTCGGCCACCGGCCAGATCGCCGGCGGTGCCAACCTGATCGCCTTCACCACCGGCCGCGGCTCGTGCTTCGGCTCGGTGCCGGCGCCGACCTTCAAGCTGGCCAGCAACTCGCCCATGTACCAGCGCATGAGCGATGACATGGACATCAACTGCGGGCAGATCATCGACGGCGACAAGACCATTGCCCAGATGGGCCAGGAAATCTTCGAGCGCCTGCTCGCCCATGCCTCGGGGGAGGCGACCAAGAGCGAGCTCAACGGCCTGGGCGAGGATGAATTCTGCCCGTGGCAGATAGGCGTGCTCGCCTGAGCACCGCGCTGCCTGCATCGCCGGCAAGCCGGCTCCTACAGGCCCTGCGCGCTCCCATGTAGGAGCCGGCTTGCCGGCGATTGGGCCCTTGCAGACAACACAACAATAACGGCCGCACTTGCGCCTGGCCGAATGGAACAGTCATGCACAAAAACAACAAGATCCTGCCTGCTGCTTTACTGCTGTGCTTTACCCTCCCGGTTCACGCCGAAGGCTTCCTGGACGACAGCCAAGCCTCCCTGAAAGCCCAGAACTTCTACCTCAACCGCGACTTTCGCGAAGACGCCGGCATCTCCAAACGCGAAGAATGGGCCCAGGGCTTCATTCTCGATTTCCGCTCCGGCTACACCCCCGGCACTCTCGGTTTCGGCGTCGACGCCCTCGGCATGCTTGGCCTTAAGCTCGACTCAGGCCCGGGCCGCAGTGGCACCGGCCTGCTGCCGGTGGGCGACGATGGGCGAGCCCCGGACCAATACAGCAAGTTCGGCCTGACCTCCAAGGCGCGCCTGTCGAAGACCGAGCTGAAGATCGGCACCCAGTTGCTCAAGTACCCGACCATTGCCTCCAGCACCGGGCGCATCCTGCCGCAGACCTTTCAGGGCGGAGTGTTGACCTCCAAGGAACTGGACAGCCTGACCTTCACCTACGCGCAGATCGACCGCACCACCAAGCGTGATTATTCCCATACAGAGGCCATGAGCCTGGTCAACAAGAACCGGCGTTTCAGCGGCACGCCCGAGGCTGATGACTTCCGCATGGGCGGCGTGGACTACGTGGTCAACCCCAACCTGAGCCTCAGCTATCAATATGGAGATCTCGACGAGATCTACGGCCAACACTACTTCGGCCTGCTCGGCAGCACCGCGCTGGGCCCCGGCAAACTGGCGCTGGATGCGCGCTACTTCATCAGCGACGACAAGGGCGAGGCGCTGGCCGGCCCGGTCGACAACCGCACGCTCAATGTGCTGCTCAGCTACAGCCAGGCCGGGCATACCCTAGGCGTCGCCTATCAGGGGCTTTCCGGCTCCACGGCCATGCCTTACCTGATCGGCACCGATGCCTACCTGACCAACTACATGATGGCCGCCGACTTCATGGAAACCGGCGAGCGCACCTGGCAGCTGCGCTACGCCTACGACTTCGTTGCCCTGGGCATTCCGGGACTTACGTTCTCGACCCGTTACAACCATGCCGATCATGCAAACCCGGCCACCTTCGCCGGGGAAGGGCGTGAGTGGGAGCGCGATACCGACCTGGGATACACCATCCAGTCCGGACCGCTGAAGAACGTCAACGTGTTGTGGCGCAACGCGGCGCTGCGCTCCAATTACCAACGCGATATCGATGAGAACCGGCTGATCGTGAGCTACACCTTGCCGCTGTTCTAATCGCTCAGGTCATGTACGAGGAGTGGCCGCCGGGTATTGGCGGTGTGGCCGGTAAAGACTTTTACCGGCCTGTTTTTTTGCACCACCAGGTCGCCGACCCTGGGTGTAGGCGAGCTGGACGCAGCCGTGGCAGACTTCGCGGTTTAAGTAACGGGGTATTTCCAGGTGGACAAGACCGACCGTCGCCAGGGCATGACCGACGTCGCCGAACGGGCGGGTGTCAGCCTGAGCACCGTGGACCGGGTATTGAACGAGCGCGGCAGCGTGTCCGACGCCAAGCGGCGCAAGGTGCTCGACGCAGCCCGGGTGCTGGGCCTGCGCCGTTTGTTGCCATCGGCAGTGCACGGCCTGCTGCGGGTCGACCTGCTGATGGTCGACAGCCCCACCGACCATTACCGGCGGCTGGGTGAAGCTTTCGAGCGCCAGGCGCGCATGCACCGCTCGCGGCTGGTGCTGCAAAAGCATATCTGGCAGGAGAAACACCCCGAGCAACTGCTGGCCCTGATCGAACAGCCCCGCCTGCGCCGTCAGGGGCTGGTGGTGGTGGCCCAGGACACGCCGCAGATTCGTGACGCACTGGCCGCACAGATCGCTGCCGGGGTGCCGGTGGTGCTGCTGACCAGCAGCCTGTCGGAACTGGCCGGCGCCACCTATGCCGGCATCGACAATCACATGGCCGGGCGCGCGGCGGGGCGGCTGATGAGCCAGGCGCTGGCGGGTCGCGAGGGCGAGGTGTTGCTGATCACCAATTCGCTGCTGTACCACGCCCACCAGCAACGGGTGGCAGGGTTCGTCGAGGTTATGGCGCGGCAGTTGCCGCACATGCCGGTGAGTAGCCCGGTGCAGTGCCACGACGACCACCCGGCCAATACCCGGGCCATTGACGCATTCCTGGCCCAGGGGCGCACCTTGGCTGGGCTCTACACCAGTGGCAGCGGTACCGACGGTGTCGAGCGGGCCTTGCGCCGGCATGGCGTGCGGCCGGTGTGGATCAGCCATGAGGCCACCGAGCAACACGCCGGGCTGCTGAAGGAGGGGCTGCTGTCGCTGGTGATCGACCAGGACCCGCAGGGCCAGGCCGAGGCGGCGATCCAGCAGGTGCTGTTTGCCAATGGCGACCTCGACGCGCCACCCCAGGTGAAGGCGCAGCTGCGGATTGTCATCGACGAAACGCTGGGTTCTTGAGCGCCTTGCAGTCCTTAGGCGAAGCAAGGGGGGGCTTTGCGGGCGTGCGGGCTGCGGGTAGTTGCGCCGTACCGGCAAAGGGCATTTGACGCAAACACGTCAAAATGCCCATGGCGCGTCAGCCTGTCGCACCCTAGACTGGCCTCGCCGTAATCGGCAGGTTGCCAGGTTCACTCCCCCAGTACACCGCGTTTTTCGTTCATACGCCCAGATCCCCATCGCCCCCGACGAGCCCGTCCGTGCCCGCCGTGTGCCTTTGCGCGCCCGAAATTCCGCGACCTGCCGCACGGCTCCCCCGTGATAGTCGATAAGGAGAACTCCATGAAACGTAGGGACGCCTTGCGTTCAATGGGTGCGCTGTTCGCCGCCGCAGGCCTGGCCAAGGTCGGTGCGGTGGAACTCAAGTCGGTGCCGCCGGAAACCGGCCTGAACCGCGAAATGCTGCCATCGCCGGTGATGAGCGGCGGCCAGGGCAATGTGTTCAAGGGCCAGGCCCGCGCCACCCTGACTGCCGTGTTCGACCGCCTGATTCCCCATGACGAGCTGGGTGCCTCGGCCAGCGAGGCCGGCTGCGTCGACTACCTCGACGCGCAGATGAACGGCCCCTATGGCGAGTCCAAGGACCTGTACCTGGAGCGCCCATTACAGGCCGACGAGTCTGCGCTGATGGGCCTGACCATCAGCCTGCGCACCCGCCGCGACTACACCCTGGCCGGCCTTGCGTTCATCGACCAGCACGCCCGCCAGCTGCACGGCCGCGCCTTCGCCGAACTCGACGGCGAGCAGATGGACGCGATCCTGCGCCAGCTGGACGAAGGCCGCCTGGACTGGGAAGGCGCCGGCAGCGGCAGCCGCCTGTTCGAATTCCTGCTGCTCAGCGTACGCGAAGGCTACTTCGCCGACCCGCTCTACGGCGGCAACCGCGGCATGGTCGGCTGGAAGCTGGTGGGCTTCCCCGGCGCCCGCTACGACTACCGCCAGTACATCGACCGTCGCGGGCAGGACCTGGGCCTGGCGCCCATCAGCCTGATCCCGGTGAGCTGAGGCCAGAGGAAACCAACATGGCAATTACACGTAAAAAAGCTGACGTAGTCATCGTCGGCCTGGGCTGGGCCGGCTCGCTGATGGCCGAAGAACTGACCCGCGCCGGGCTGGAGGTGGTCGCCATCGACCGTGGTCCTTGGCTCGATACTTCCACCGACACGCCACCGGCCGTCGACCCCGACGAGCTGCGCTGGACCATCCGCCGCGAACTGCTGCTGCAGCCAGGCGACTACACCCTGACGTTCCGCAACCACTCCGGCCAGACCGCGGTGCCGACCCGCGAACTGAAAGCCTTCCAGATGGGCAAGTCGGTGGGCGGCGCGGGCTTCCACTGGGCCGGTATGGCTTGGCGTTTCTCCGAATGGGACTTCCGCGTACGGTCGGCCACCCTGGAGCGCTACGGCGCGAGCAAGCTCAAGGGCCTGGAGCAGGTGCAGGACTGGGGCATCACCTACGCCGATCTGGAGCCGTTCTACGACCGCTTCGAGCGCATCGCCGGCATCTCCGGTATTGCCGGCAACCTCAACGGTGAATTCCGCCCCGGCGGCAACCCGTTCGAAGGGCCGCGCAGCCGTGAGTTCCCGACGCCTGCGCTGAAAGATTCGCGACTGATGCAGATGTACCGCGACAGCACCGCGCAGATGGGCCTGCACCCGTTCTACATCCCGGTGGCCCACGTTGGCGCCGCCTACGTCAACCCGCTGGGCGTGAGCATGGCGCCGTGCACCTACTGCGGCTACTGCATGTTCCATGGCTGCGGCAACTACTCCAAGTCTTCGCCCCAGGCCTGCGTGATCCCGGCGCTGATGCGGCGCAAGAACTTCACCCTGATTACCCAGGGTTACGTGACGAAGATCCACAAGGCCGAAGACGGCAAGACCGCCACCGGCGTCAGCTACTTCGACGAGCAGGGCCGCGAGGTCATCCAGCCGGCCGACATCGTCGCGCTGTGCTCGTTCACCTACGACAACGCCCGCCTGATGCTGCTCAGCGACATAGGCAAACAGTACGATCCGGTGAGCCAGACCGGCACCATCGGCCGCGCCTACAACTACCAGACTTGCGCAGGCGCCCATGTGTGGTTCGAGGATGAAACCCTCAACCCGTTCATCGGTGCCGGCGGCCTGGGCATCCAGGTAGACGACTACAACGGCGACAACTTCGACCACAGCCAGCTCGACTTCATCGGCGGAGCCGGTTTGCTGACCGTGTCCCGCGAGGGCATGCCGATCGGTCGTGCAGGGCTGTTGCCGCCGGGCAGCCCGCGCTGGGGCAAAGGCTTCAAGCAGACCTACAAGGACAACTACCAGAACTACGGGATCATCTTTGGCCAGGGTACCTCGATGCCGGCCCGCGATGCCTACCTGTCGCTGGACCCCAACTACAAGGACCGCTGGGGCACGCCGCTGCTGCGCATGACCTTCGACTGGAACCAGAACGACCGCAACATGGCGCGTTTCATCGAACAGCGTGCCGTCGACATCGGCAAGAAGATGGGCGCCAAGCACGTGCACACCTTCAACTCTGCTGCCAAAGCGTGGAGCCCGTACGACGAGAACTCCAACCACACCCAGGGTGGCATGGTCATGGGCGAAGACCCGCGCACCAGTGCGGTCAACACCTACCTGCAGAGCTGGGATGCACACAACGTGTTCGTGGTCGGCGCTTCGGCGTTCCCCACCAACGCCGGCTACAACCCCACCAGCACCGTGGGCGCCCTGGCCATCCGCACGGCGCGGGCGATCCACGAGAAGTACCAGCACAACCCCGGTTCCCTGGTGTGAGGCCTGCCATGATCAACAAGAAAACCGCACTGATCTGCGGCGGCGTGGCGGCCCTGGCCGGCGCCGTGATGCTCGGCCTGGTGATCCAGGCCAACTCCACGGCGCGCTCGCAGGTGGCCGATGACAGTGTGCGCTTGAGCGACTTCAAGTCCACCGACGCGGCGCTGGTCAAGCAGGGCGAATACGTGATGCGCGGCGCCGACTGCGCGGCCTGTCACACTGCCAAGAGTGGCGACTTTGCCGGTGGCTATGTGATCGGCACGCCGTTCGGTGACATCCAGTCGTCGAACATCACTCCAGACCGCGAAACCGGCATCGGCAACTACACCCAGCGCGACTTCTTCAACGCCGTGCGCCAGGGGCAGGGCCGCCATGGCCTGCTGTTCCCGGCCATGCCGTACACCGACTACACGCGCATGAGCGACGATGACCTGCGTGCACTGTGGGCGTTCTTCAGCACGATCGAGCCGAAGGCGCACAAGGTAGACGAACTGGCCGGCATGAACTTCCCGTTCAACCAGCGCCTGCTGATGGCCGGCTGGAACTGGATGTTCTTCGACAACAAGTCGTACGTCCCGGACCCGGCGCAAAGCCCCGAGTGGAACCGGGGACGCTACCTGGTCGATGGTGCAGGGCACTGCGCTGCCTGCCACAGCCCGCGGAACTTGCTGGGCGGCCCGATTCCCATGAAAGCGCTGCAAGGTGGGCTGGTGGGGACGTGGTTTGCGCCGAACATCACCAATGACCCCCATCAGGGCCTGGGCGACAGCAGCGTCGAGCAGGTCGTCGACTACCTGAAGACCGGCAGCGACGGCGTGGCCGTGGCCAGCGGGCCGATGGCCGAAGCGATCGAGAACTCCACCCAGCACCTGAACGACGCTGACCTGCGTGCCATTGCCGTGTACCTCAAGTCGCTGCCTGGCAACCCACAACCGGCGCCGGCTGCGCTGGTGACCAGCGATGCGCGCATGCAGCGTGGCGGGCAGGGCTATGAAGTGCATTGCTCGGCCTGCCACGGCACGGCGGGTGAGGGTGTGAGCCACATGATCACCGGCTTTGCCGGCAACAAGGCGATCCTCGCGGCCAACACCGACACCTTGACCAGCGTGGTGCTGGGCGGAGCGCGGGCGGTGCATACCCATACCTACGTCACCGGGGCGGGGATGCCGGCGTTCGACTGGAAGCTCAGCGACGCCGAGATTGCCGACATTCTCACCTTTGCGCGCAACAGCTGGGGCAACAGTGCGCCGGCAGTGACGGCGGAGGAGGTGGCGAAGATGCGTAAGCAGCTCGACCTGCCGCAGCAGATGCGCGCCAGCGTTCAGTAGTCAACCTGTCCCGGCCTCTTCGCGGGGCAAGCCCGCTCCTACAACGTATGCACAATCCCTGTAGGAGCGGGCTTGCCCGCGAAAGGGCCGGAACAGCCAGCACACCAATAACAAAGAGAACCCCATGCTTACTTTCAAACATCGGGCCTTGCTCGCCGCCATGGTCTGCACCTCAACGGCCCATGCCGCCGACCCTTTCGCCAGCAATTCCCCTTGGGCCCTGGGCGACTGGAACGGCGCTCGCAGTACCCTGGCCGAGCAAGGCATCGACTTTGAATTCGCCTACGTCGGCGAAATCGGCGCCAACCTCGGCGGTGGCTACAACAACGACCGCAGCGCCAGCTACAGCGACCAGTACTCGCTCGGCGCCCGCTTCGACCTGCACAAGCTGCTCGGCTGGCACGACGCCCGCTTCCAACTGACCGTGGCTGACCGCAATGGCGACAACATCTCCAACGACCGCGTCGGTGACCCGCGTGTCGGTACCCTGAGCTCGTCCCAGGAAGTCTGGGGGCGCGGCTCGCACTGGCGCATGACCCAGCTGTACTACCAGCAGGCGTTCTTCGACCGGCGCCTGGACATCAAGGCCGGCCGCTTCGGCGAAGGCGAGGACTTCAACAGCTTCGACTGCAACTTCCAGAACCTGACCTTCTGCGGCTCGCAGGTCGGCAACTGGGGTGGCATCTGGTACAACTGGCCGATCACCCAATGGGCGCTGCGGGTCAAGTATCAGCTCACCCCCGAGCTGTTCGCGCAAATCGGTGCGTACGAACAGAACCCGTCCAACACCCAGAACGACAACGGCTTCAAGCTCAGTGGCAGCGGCACCGAAGGCGCGGTACTGCCTGTCGAACTGGTCTGGCAGCCGCGTATCGGCGGCCTGCCGGGTGAGTACCGCGCAGGCTATTACTACAGCAGTTCCGATGCCAAGGACGTGCTCAAGGACAGCAACGGTCAGCCGGCCGTGCTCAGTGGTGCGGCTTATCGCAGTGCCTCGAGCAAGCACGGCGTGTGGCTGGGGGCGATGCAGCAGGTCACTCGCGAGGCAAGCGATGCGTCACGCGGATTGAGCCTGTTCGCCATGGCCACGGTGCATGACAAGAAGACCAGCAAGGTCGACCACTATGTGTCGGTCGGCGCGGTGTACAAGGGGCTGTTCGCGGCGCGGCCGCAGGATGACATCGGGTTGGCATTGTCTGAAGTGCATGTGAACCCGGCGTATCGCAAGAATGCAGCACTGACCAATGTGGCCAATGGTGTCGACGACTACGATGACCCGGCATACCTGCCGGTACAGCAAACCGAGTACAACGCCGAGCTCAACTACGGCATTCACCTGGCCGACTGGCTGACGGTGCGGCCGAACCTGCAATTCGTCCGGCACCCAGGCGGGGTTAGGCAGGTGGACGATGCCTGGGTCGGAGGGCTGAAGGTACAGGCGACATTCTGATCGTCATCACCTGTGCAACAACTGCTGGGCCCCGGCCGTGGCCTGGGCGCGCAGGCTGGCCAGATCCACGCCAATCAACTGGCCTGCGCGCTTGACGATGCGTCCGTCGGCGATGACGGTGTCGACATCGGCAGGGCTTGCCGACTGGACGATGCACGCCAACGGGTCGTTCACCGGGAACATCCCCAGCCTGCGGCTGTCGACAAGCGCGAGGTCGGCGCGCTTGCCAACGGTGATCGACCCCGTGTGTTTGCCGATGCCCATGGCATCCGCTGCACCTTGGGTGGCCCAGTGCAAGGCGTCGCGAGCCGTCATCAACTGCTCATCTGCCGAGGTACCGATGGCCAGGTTCAGGCAGGTCTGCATGAGCATGAACGGGTTGGCATTGCCCCCCAGCACCAGGGTGTCGATGCCCAGTGTCACGGGCAGTTTGGCCCGTTGCAGCGCCGCCACCGGCGGCAAGCCGTAGCCCACGCGCATTTCCGTCAACGGCGTGATGCACACCGTGGCGCCGGATCGGGCGATGCTGGCCATGTCTTGCTGGTCGGCATGGGTGGCATGCACCAGCTGCACCGTAGGGCTCAGCAAGCCGCGACTCTCCAATTGCTGGATCGCCTTTTTCTCCTGCATCTGACGGGTTACTGCGATGTGCGTAGAGACTGGCAGCGACTGCGCCCTGGCGAAGGCGAACTCCTGCTCCCAGATGGCCGCCTCGGTGCGCTCGGGGCCGCGAATGGCCAAACCGAGGTCGATACGCGTGTAGTCGGTACCCTGCAACTGCGTTTGCACCCGCTGGATATCCTTGAAGTCCATGGGTGCAGTGGCCGCCAGATCCTGAGCATACCCATACCAGAGCCGTGCGCGCAGGCCGCTGGCGACCAGTGCGCGCAGTTCGGCCTGGGCGTATTCCGGGCTGCGCAGGTTGTGCGACCAACTATTGACCGTGGTGATCCCGGCATGCACCGCCTCGGCCAGCCCCAGGCGCACGCTCAGTTCGTTCAGCGCAGGTGTGAAGCGTTTGCTTGTGGTTTGCTGCGAGGTGAAGAAGGGTGGACCGCCCGGCACCGGTGCACTGTTGCGGAGCAGGCTGTTCCACAAGTGCCAATGGCTGTCGATGAGGCCGGGGATCAGGATCATCCCGCTGGCGTCGAGCACCTGTGCGCCGTTGATTGGCAACTGTTGGCCGATCGCGCGGATGGTGCCCTGGTCAATGAACACATCGGCTCGCGCCAAATCCCCCAGTACAGGGTCCATCGTGACCACGGTGGCGTCACGTATCAGCAGGGGTTTTGCCTGTTCGGCTGATGGTGCAGAGGCAAAGCTTGGAAGTGCCAGGCTGGCGCTTGCACAGGCGCCTAGCTGCAGTAGCGTTCGGCGGTCGATGGCCATCGCGTATCCTCCAGGGCAGTAGATGTTTCCTTTCAGTAAGCAAGAAAAGTACTACAGCGAGGTCAGGAGGGGCCTTAGAGTTGTTTCTTTATGTGAAGGCAGGGCAAGATTTTTGTAGGCGGCCGAAGAACATCAGCATTGGGTCGTCTGCCACTAGCCAGTGATGTCTACTATCGGCCTTCAGTTCGGAGATTTTTGTGCTTTACGACATTACCAGCCTGGACCTTTTCATCACCGTGGCGCAGGAGCGCAACCTGACACGTGCGGGGCGCATCAAGCATATGGCGGTTTCGGCGATCAGCAAGCGGATCAGCGAACTTGAGCTGCAGATCGGCTCACCGCTGCTGTTGCGAAACGCACGGGGCGTCGAGCTCACCCCGGCGGGGCAGTCACTGTTGTTTTATGCCCGGCAACTGAAGCAGACCATGGCTCAGCTCGACAGCGAGCTCAGCGGCTACGCCAGTGGAGTCAAAGGGCACATTCGTATCCACGCAATCACTTCTGCGCTGTCGCAGTTCTTGCCTCAGGATGTAGCCAGCTTCGCTGCGCTCTACCCGCAGATCAAATTCGATATCGAGGAGCGGGTGGGGTCGGCGGTGGTTCGAGCAGTGGCCGATGGGCGGGCCGACCTAGGCATCATTGCCACGCAGACGGCCAGCGAAGGGCTAGAGAGCTTGGTCTATCGGCATGATGAGCTGACCGTGGTGGTGCCTGGCGGACATGAGCTGACGACGCGCAAATCAGTGGGTTTCAAAGAGTTGCTGGAGCATGAGCTGGTCGGTCCGCATCTGGAAAGTTCGGTACACGCGCTGCTGACCTCCGAGGCTGCCAAGCTAGGGATGACCCTGAAATTGCGTATCCGCATCAGCAGTTTCGATTGTATGTGCCGTATGGTGTCGAACGGGCTCGGCATCGCCGTGTTGCCGCGCAGTGTCGTCAGTCAGTATCAGCGCAGTCACAAACTCAAGGCCGTGACCCTCGACGAGCCCTGGGCGCAGCGCACCTTATCGTTGGTACTGCGCAAGTACGATGCTGCCACGCCAACCCTGAAAACGTTCATTGATCACCTGCGACTGACTGGCTAAAAGCTGTATGAGCGTTCTCGGATGGAGAACGCTGCTATGGCGATTGACCAATTTTCATACAACGTACCTGCTCTTAGTATCGGCTTATCCACCGCATTGGCCCCTGCTTGGCCAGTTCGGTGAACACTATAAGAAGCCGAGCGATATGAGCATGACCGAGACTGCCTGCAACCTCTACAGCCCCCTCGTGATCAACGACGAAACTTTCACCATCGTCGACTTGAGCAAGATGCTCGATCACGCCCAGCTGGCCAAGTTGCCGTATTCCATCCGCATCCTCCTGGAGAACGTGGCGCGTTGCTCGCCCCAGGCATTGCCGTCGGTGCTGGAGCGTGCCGTTGGCCAGGGGCCGGATTGCGAGGTGCCTTTCCAGCCAAACCGACTGATGTTCCATGACACCACTTGCCTGCCAGCCTTGGCCGACTTTGCCGGCATGCGCGACGTGGTTGCCGAACTCGGTGGTGACCCCCAGGCGATGAACCCGCTGATTCCGGCCGTGCTGACCATCGACCACTCGGTGATCGTCGAGCGTTATGCCGAGGCCGATGCGGTCGAGCAGAACCTGGACATCGATTTTCGCCGCAACAGTGAGCGCTACCGCTTCATCAAGTGGGCGCAGAAGAGCCTGGACAACTTCGGGGTCATTCCGCCGGGCACCGGCATCATCCACCAGATGAACATGGAAGCCCTGGCCCAGGTGGTCTGGGAAAGCCGCGGCGAACATGGCGAACGCCTGCTGCACCCTGACGATATGGTCGCTACCGACAGCCACACTCCGATGATCAACGCTATCGGTGTGCTGGGTTGGGGCGTCGGCGGCCTGGAAGGGCAGGCAGCCATGGTGGGTGAGCCGGTACCGATCAGCTTCCCCAAGGTCATCGGCATCCGCGTGACCAATGCCTTGCGCCCCGGTGTGACCGCAACCGACTTGTCGCTGCATGTGGCCGAGATCCTGCGCAAGCGTTCGGTGGTCGGCAAGTTCGTCGAGTTCACCGGCCCAGGCCTGTCGACGCTGAGCTGGGCTGCCCGTGGCACGGTATCGAACATGGCGCCGGAGTATGGCGCGACGGTCGTGTTCTTCCCGTTCGACAACGAAACCCTGGCTTATCTGGAACTCAGTGGCCGCTCTGCCGGCCTGCGCGATCAGGTCGTCGCCTACATGAATGCCCAGCCACTGTGGCGTCGGGACGAACTGGCAGAGCCTGAGTTCGATGAGCTGATTCATCTGGACCTTGCCAGTATCGAGCCTAGTGTCGCCGGCCCGCATCAGCCGCACCAGCGTCAGCCTCTGTCCAGCGCTGCAGCCTCGTTCCGTGACGAAGTCATGGGCGGCGGCAAGCTGATCAATGCGCCGCAGGAGCAGAGTTTCCTGGAGCCGTCCTTCGGCCAACCGATTACCCACGGCGCCGTGGTGATGTCGGCCATCACCAGTTGCACCAACACCGCCAACCCGGCGCAAATGGTCCAGGCTGGCCTGCTGGCGCGCAAAGCTCGTGCCTTGGGCATCGAGCGCAAGCCATGGGTCAAGACCTCGCTGTCGCCGGGCTCGCAGGTGGTGGCTGACTACCTGGCAGAAGCCGACTTGCTGGAAGACTTCTGCGCCCTGGGCTTCGACCTTGCCGGGTTTGGTTGCATGACATGTATCGGCAACTCCGGCAAGTTGGAGGATCATGTCGAAGCCTTTGCTGACCAAGGGCTCAAAGGCGTGGTGGTGCTGTCGGGTAACCGTAACTTCGAAGGGCGGGTGAACCCCAAGGTTCCAGCGGGTTACCTGGCGTCGCCGGCACTGTGCGTGGCCTATGCCATCGCTGGCACCATCGACATTGATCTGGTGTCGCAGCCGCTTGCCGACGATGCTGCTGGGCAGCCGGTCTACCTGCATGACTTGATGCCCTCCGACGCCGAGGTCGCTGCCCAGGTGGCGCGCGTGGTCAAGCCTGAGTTCTTCAAACAACGCCTGGCCACCGTCTGGGACGGCACCCACCACTGGCAGGCGCTGTCTGCCGAAGGCAGCGTGCAGTTCCCGTGGAGCCCCGAGTCCACTTACCTGCGCCGCCCGCAGTACCTGGCAGGTATCCAGGCGGAGCCCAAGGCGTCGCTGGCGATCAGCGGTGCGCGGACCTTGATGGTGCTGGGCGACAACGTCACCACCGACCACATCTCTCCGGCGGGCGCGATTCCTGCTGGCAGCCTGGCGGGCAAGTGGCTGCTCGAGCGTGGTGAAGATCCACAGGACCTCAACCAGTACTCCACCCGCCGCAGTAACCACGAAGTGATGCTGCGGGGCGCCTTCACTAACAAGTCGGTGAAAAACCGTCTGCTGGGTGATCAGCAACCAGGCCTCGGTGCCTGGGCCTGGAATGCCGATCACAGTGAGTGTCTGCCGTTGTACGAAGCGGCCAAGAGCTATGCCGCGCAACACACACCGATGGTGGTGTTCGCCGGGATCAACTATGGCGCCGGTTCCAGCCGCGACTGGGCGGCCAAGGCGCAGGCACTGTTGGGTGTGAAAGCGGTGATTGCACAGAGCATCGAGCGCATCCACCGCAGCAACCTGATCGGCATGGGCGTGCTGCCACTGGTGTTCCAGCCAGGGCAGAGCGTCGACGACCTGCAGCTCGACGGTTCCGAGCAGTTCGACTTCGTCGGGCTTGATGACTTGGTCGTGGGGCAGAACCTGATCAGGTTGATCATCCGCCGCCTCGACGGCCGTTGTGATGAGGTCGGCGTGATTGCTCGCATCGATTCGCAACAGGAAGTGCGTTACCTGAACAACGGCGGCGTATTGCCGTACGTGATCCGCAAAGTCGTCGCTCGTACCCGGCGCTGACGTTGCACCGGCCCCGTGGTGGGGCCGCTCCAGGCCAACAAAAACAAGAAGGACAAGCCAATGCAACGCGAAGAACCGAATGACCTCTCGGCCCACGCCTGTGCCCGCGAAGCGGGCGCTCTGGACCGGCGCACCGTCATCAAACACCTTGGCGCGGTCGCCGGGCTGGGGCTGCTGGGCGGGTTGCTGCCCGGTGGCGTGGTCAGCGCGGCAAGTGCCTTGTCTTCACCTTCAACTGCAAGCGGGAGTAATACCCCTATGTTCGCGTATGTCGGATCGCGCACGACCCGGGAGCGCAATGCCCGTGGTGATGGCATCAGTGTCTATCGCCTGGATCAGCAGGCGGGCACGCTGGAAAAGGTCCAGGTCGTCGGTGACCTGGTCAACCCGTCGTTCCTTACCCTTAACCGCGCGGGTGACCGTCTGTACACCGTGCACGGCGACCTCAGCGAAATCAGTGCATTTCGGGTGGACAAAGCCAGCGGCAAGCTGACCTTCCTCAACCGCCAGAGCTGTGAGGGCAAGAACCCGGTGCACCTGGCACTGGATCCGAGTGAGCGCTTCCTGGTGGTGTCCAACCACATCACCGGCACCCTGGCTGTGCTCAATGTGGCCGAAGACGGCGCGCTGGGCAGTGTCAATCAATTGCTCAAGCTGGAAGGGCCCACCGGGCCACACCGTGTCGAGCAGCCGTTTGCCAAGCCGCATTTCAACCCGTTCGATGCCTCTGGCAATTTCGTGCTGGTGCCGGACAAGGGGCTGGACCGCGTCTTCAGCTTCCGTTTCGACAACGGCAAACTGCACCCGGCAGAGCAGCCCTTTGCCGTAGCCCGGGAAGGTGCCGGTCCTCGTCATATCGCCATGCACCCCAAGGCTGCCTTTGGGTATGTGGTCAACGAGCTCGACTCCTCCGTCACCAGCTATCGCTTCGACACGCTGACCGGCGCCTTGCAGCCGATTCAGGTGTTGCCGTCGCTGCCAGCGGCCTTCACCGGCAACAGTCGCGCCTCAGAGATCGAGATCGACCGTAGCGGGCGTTTTCTCTACGCCTCCAATCGCGGCTACGACAGCATCGCGGTCTTCGCCATCGACCAGGGCAGCGGCTTGCTCAGCCCGGTCGAGTTCGTCCCGAGCGAAGGCAAGACGCCACGCTTCTTCACCCTGACGCCGAACCAGCGGTTCCTGTTCGCGCTCAACGAAGACAGCGACAGCATTGTCTGCTTTGCAGTCAACCCGCAAAACGGAGCCTTGAGCAAAACTGGCTTCTCGGTGTCGACCGGCAGTCCGGTGTGCATGATTTTCTCAGCCTGATCCCTGCTGTAACCATAACAATTAAGGGGCGGGCCACGGTTCGTCTCAGATGAGGTCCCTATGAACAACAAGACTGTCGACGAACAGGCGATCGTGCGCAAGGTCACCTTGCGCATCATCCCGTTCATGTTCCTGCTGTATATCGTCTCCTACCTGGACCGCGCCAACATCGGCTATGCCGCGTTGGAAATGAACAAGGAACTGGCCCTGAGCAGTGAGGCCTTCGGCTTCATTTCCGGGATCTTCTTCATCGGCTACTTCCTGTTCGAAGTACCCAGCAACGTCATGCTCAACAAGTACGGTGCACGCGTCTGGATCGCGCGCATTCTGGTCACCTGGGGTGCTATCGCGGCCTGTTCCGCCTTCGCCCAGACCGCCAACCAGCTTTATGTGCTGCGCTTCCTGCTGGGCGTCGCCGAAGCGGGCTTCTTCCCGGGCGTGATCGTTTACCTGACCTACTGGTTCCGGGCCAAGGAACTGGCCACTACCGTGGCGCTGTTCACCGCCGCCATCCCGGTCAGCTACATCATCGGCGCGCCGCTGTCGACCTGGATCATGGACAACATCAACTGGATGAACTGGAGTGGCTGGCGCTGGATGCTGTTCCTGGAAGGTGTGCCGGCGGTATTCCTCGGTATTGCCTGCTTCCTGTTCCTGACCGACCGTCCAGAGCAGGCCAAATGGTTGACTCAGCAGGAAAAGGAGTGGCTCACCGGCGAACTCGAACGCGATCGCCAGAGCCGCAAGAACGTCAAGCGCCTGGGTGTGTTCAAGACCATGGTCAACAAGAAGGTGCTGTACCTGGCCTTCATCTACTTCGTCTACCAGTGCGGGAGCCTTGGTGTTGGTTACTGGATGCCGCAGATCATCAAGGGCTTCTCCAGCGATCTGACGCACACCCAGATCGGCCTGATCGCCATGCTGCCGTACATCGTGGCGACCGTCGCCATGGTGGCCTGGTCGCGCAGCTCGGACCGGCGTAACGAACGCAAGATGCACTCGGCCATCCCGCTGGCCGTGGCCGCACTGGGCCTGGTAGGTGCTGGCATGCTGCCTGGCGCGTACGCTTCGATGGCGATGATCTGTGTCGCGTTGTCTGGCCTGTATAGCTTCAAATCGCCGTTCTGGGCACTGCCAACGCTGTTCCTCGATCGGGCCACCGCCGCTGTGTCGATTGCCGTGATCAACTCCATCGGCAACCTGGGTGGGTTCGTCGGGCCGTCGATGATCGGGTTGGTCAAGGGTAATAGCCAGAGCGCTTCCACAGGGCTGCTGTTCCTGAGTGCACTGCTGCTGATTGCCTTCCTGATGACGGCGCTCATGCGCGTCACCAACAAGGAGCCGGACCAACCGGTAGCGGCCTCCGCCCACTGATCTCCAGGTACTACCGCTTCATTCGGTACCGGGCTACCCCGCACAGGGGGGGCCACGACTCTTTAACTGTCACCTCTGATTTTCCCGGCCCAGCCCGGGCCGGGCATTCGCATGCCACTCGAACGGAACCGCCAGATGCACAACAATAAAAATATCCTGCGTACGCTTGTCACCCTGTCTCCCTGCATTCTCGCCGGTACCGCCAGCGCCGAAGGTTTCGTCGAGGACAGCAAGCTCAGTCTGCAGATGAGCAACTACTACCTGAATCGCGATTTCCGTGACGGCAGTGGGCAGTCCAAGCGGGAGGAGTGGGCTCAGGGTTTCATCCTTGATTTTCGTTCCGGTTTCACGCCGGGCACTGTGGGTTTTGGACTGGATGCCATGGGCATGCTGGGCATCAAGCTCGACTCCAGCCCCGGTCGTGCTGGCACCGGCCTGCTGCCGGTACATGATGACGGGCGTGCTGCCGATGACTTCAGCCGCCTGGGCCTGACCGCCAAGGTCAGAATGTCCGAAACCGAGCTCAAGTACGGCACGCTGGTCCCCAAGCTACCCACAGTGCAGGCAAACACGGGGCGGATCCTGCCGCAGACCTTCGAGGGGGGATTGCTGAGCAGCAATGAAATCGAGGGCCTGAGCTTCACCGCTGCGCGCTTCGACCGCATGACTGATCGCGATTCTTCCGACGCCCGCAAGATTACCCTCAATAACAAGAACCGCCGCTTCGCCGGCGCTGCAGAAGGTGACGACTACTGGATCGGTGGCGCTGACTATGCCGTCAGCAAGGCCCTGACGCTGAGTTACCAATATGCCGAGTTGCAGGATGTCTATCGCCAGAGCTTCTTCGGCATCAACCACGCGTTCAGTATTGGCCCGGGCAAGCTCAAGAGCGATCTGCGCTACATGCTCAGCGATGACGCTGGCAGTGCTCGAGGCGGTCGGATCGACAGTGCTGCGCTCAGTGGCATGTTCACTTACAGCCTGGGCGGCCATGGGTTTGGCCTGGGCCTGCAGAAGATGAACGGCGACACGTCCATGCCATTTCTCGACGGGACCGACCCGTATCTGGCCAACTACATTCAGCTCAATGATTTCGCCGAACCTGGCGAGCGCTCGTGGCAGCTGCGTTATGACTACAACTTTGCGGCCATGGGTATTCCAGGCCTGACCTTCATGACCCGTTATGTGAAGGGTGACCATGCCGATGCAGCGACTCATGCCAGTGAAGGGCGTGAGTGGGAGCGCAACACCGATATCGGTTATGTCGTCCAGGCGGGCATGCTGAAGAACGTCGGCATCCGCTGGAGAAATGCATCGTACCGTTCCAACTTCGCCCGTGGAGCCGATGAAAACCGGCTGATCGTTTCCTACACCTTACCCATCTGGTGAGGCCCGTTCGCGGGGCAAGCCCGCTCCTACAGACCCTGCAGGAGCGGGCTTGCCCCGCGAAGAGGCCCGCCCAGACAACGGAGAACTCAATGTCCATCGCAATCACTCCAGAAGTCCTCGCCGAGCTTGCCCCCAACGGCATCCTCACCGCCGCCATCAACTTCGGCAACCCGGTGCTCGCCCAGCGCGGCCCCGACGGCCAGCCCCAGGGCGTTTCGGTCGCACTGGCCAAAGCCTTGGCCGAAGAGCTGGGCGTCACCCTGCAGATGCGCACTTACGACGCTGCCGGCAAGGTATTCGCAGACCTGGAGCAGGGCGCCTGGAACCTGGCCTTCCTCGCCATCGAACCGGTACGAGAAGCGCAGATTGCTTTCAGCGAACCCTACGTGTTGATCGAAGGAACCTACCTGGTCAACCGAGAGGCGCCGTATCAGCGTGTCGAGGAGCTGGATCAGCCAGGCTTGCGCCTGGCAGTGGGGAAGGGCGCAGCCTACGACCTGTACCTGAGCCGCACGCTGGCGCATGCCACACTGGAACGGGCTGATACGTCGGCCGGTGCCGTGGACCTGTTCATCGAGCAGGCGCTGGATGCGGCGGCGGGTGTTCGCCAGCCACTGCAGAAAGTGGCCGAAGCCAATCCGCAGTTGCGTGTTCTGGAGGGAGCCTTCACGGCGATCTGCCAGGCGATGGCTGTGCCCCGCGGCAGTGAGCACGCGGCCGGCTACGTGCGTGACTATGTCGAGCGTCAGCTGCGCAGCGGGTTCGTCCGAGGTGCTTTGCTGGCCTGCGGACAGGGTGATGTGAGCGCATCGCGCTGAATGAATAGCAATCTCCACTCCAAAGCAATACTTGAGGTAGAAGGTAAAATGGCCAAGGCCGCCGATGTCGTTGTGCAATGCCTGGAAAACGAAGGTGTCGAGTATGTGTTCGGCATTCCTGGTGAGGAAAACCTCGACCTGCTCGAATCGCTGCGCAAGTCGAAAATCAAGCTGGTGCTGACCCGCCACGAACAGTCCGCGGGCTTCATGGCTGCCACCTACGGCCGCCTGACCGGCAAGACCGGCGTCAGCCTGTCGACCCTGGGCCCTGGCGCGACCAACCTGGTCACGGCCAGCGCCTATGCGTATCTCGGCGGCATGCCGATGCTGATGATTACCGGCCAGAAGCCGATCAAGAAGTCCAAGCAGGGCCGCTTCCAGATCATCGACGTGTGCGGCATGATGGCCCCCATCACCAAGTACACCCACCAGTTCGCCTCGGCCGACAACATCCCGGCCCGTATGCGCGAAGCCTTCCGCCTGGCCGAAGAAGAAAAGCCCGGCGCCGTGCACCTGGAGCTACCCGAAGATATCGCCGCCGAGCAGACTGATTCGCTGCCAATCCCGCGCAGCCTGCAGCGCCGCCCGCTGGCCGAGCACAAGGCCATTGAAGCTGCGGTCGAGAAACTGCAGAACGCCCGCAGCCCGATCCTGGTGATCGGCGCCGGCGCCAACCGCAAGATGACTGCCAAGGTGCTGCAGCAACTGATCGACAAGACCGGCATCCCCTTCGTGACCACGCAGATGGGCAAGGGCGTGGTCGACGAGCGCCACCCGCGCTTCCTCGGCAACGCTGCGCTGTCGTCCGGTGACTTCGTCCACCGCGCCATCGAAGCGGCCGACCTGATCATCAACATCGGCCACGACGTGATCGAGAAGCCGCCGTTCTTCATGGTCCGTGGTGGCACCGAAGTCATCCACATCAGCTTCCGCTCGGCCGGGGCAGGCCCGGACGCCCGCCTGCCAGGACGGTCAGTCTTCGCTGCGGGTACGTTGTTCCAGCCAGTGATATACCGGCTCGGCGAATGCCATCACGACCAGCAGGCGCAAGGTCTGCATAGCGGTCACCAGGGGGACGGCCAGCTTGAGCATCTCGGCAGTCAGGCTCATTTCGGCGATTCCGCCCAGCATCATGCCGAGCGTCAGTGAACGGTAGTCGATACCTGCCAGCCATCCCAGGCCAGCGGCGAAGGCCATGGCGATCACCGTCATCAGCACGGTCGAGCTCAGGCTACGTAGCATGAAACGTGGCGCACCCTTGAAGAACGAACGATCGAAATAGCAACCCAGGCTACTGCCGATCATCAGCTGACCGAACTCGCTGGCGCCGCTTGGCAGGGCCAGATGCAAATCGGCGAGCGAGCACAAGGCGGCACTGACGAACAATGGGCCGAACAGCCAAGGGTTGGGCTTACGCCGCCACTGCAGCAGCAGGGCCAGACCACCGCCGAGCAGGAACATCAGCCCAAGCCACAGTGGCTGTGTGGTGCCATGTAGTGCAGTAGCCTGAGCTGCCTGGCCGAACAGCAGCTTGAACAACGCAGGAATGGTCAGCACCACCAGGATCACGCGTAGGGTCTGCGCCGCAGCGACCCTGTGCAACACCGCGCCGTTGCGAGCCCCAAGGTTGACCATCTCGGCGGATCCGCCAGGCATCGAGGAGAAAAACGCCGTGGCGCCGTCTTCGCCACCTTTACGCATCCACCAGACGGCAATGCCGGCCGCCACGGTGGTGACCACTGCGGCGGTCAGGATAATGGCCAGGTGTTCGCCGATCTGTACGATTACATAGCGGTTGAAGTGTAAACCGATGCCCACACCGATGATCCATTGGCCAAGCTTGCGACCTCCTGGTACTGCTGGCAGATGCTGCTCACGCTGTACGCAGCGCACCAGGGCTACCATCAGCAGTGATCCGATCATCCAGGGTAATGGCCAATGAGCCAGGGTTGCGAGTACGGCGCCCAGCGCACCGGCCAGGATCGTGAGGGAAAAATGCAGCAGCTTTGGTCGCGCCACGCGTCAACTCCGTGATGAGAGCCACAAGAGTAATGGGTGGGGGGGCGCAGTTGAATTGGTAATGGGGAAACGCAGGATTTCCGAACGGGAAAGCCTCGGGCAGTCAGACTGAATCTGACAATATTCCATTCACCGCTTGGGCGGTGCGTCCCCAAAGGTGGCGTGAGACTCTCCGGGCTGCCAAAGAACATTCCATTTCTTTGTCCTACCCGCGTGGCGACCTGTGCGATGGCGCTGACGGGTGGAGCGAACGGCCTCTACGCCGCACACAAGCACCACCCATTCAGCCCGGCTCCAGCGCCGTGTTTTTCTTCCAGCCCCGCAGGTTCATGACGCATAGACAGACCTGCAGAACGATCAGTGCCCAGGCCTGTGCCTGCCATCCCCATAGCCCCCAAAGCACGTTGCTGGCGATGAAGCAGCAGAAGCCCAGCTTGCGCCTGCCCGGGCGCCTGGAGCCGATGCACCAGGCGGCCAGCACCGTAAGGAGCATCGCGGGCCATTCGAGAAAGTCGATCCAGTCATTCATCATGCACTCCGCCGGCGTCGATGCCACCCATGATCAACACCGAGTCGGCCACTCGGTAAATCCGGACCAGCGCGCCCGGGTGGGCGCGCTGGCGTTAATCAGGCTGCGCGTTGTTCGCCCTTGAGCAGTTTTTTCTGTGCTTCCATGGCTTGGCCCATGTCTTCCAGCGCCTGTTTGCCCAGCAGCTTGCGAGCGGTGGGGAACAGCTCGCTTTCTTCTTCCTCGATATGGTGCTCCAGCAGCTCCTTCATCACCTTCACCCGGCCGGCA
The DNA here is from genome assembly GCF_019139895.1 of Pseudomonas fakonensis. Classification (GTDB taxonomy): domain Bacteria; phylum Pseudomonadota; class Gammaproteobacteria; order Pseudomonadales; family Pseudomonadaceae; genus Aquipseudomonas; species Aquipseudomonas fakonensis. Next base: position 2,781,600 of record NZ_CP077076.1, read on the forward strand.
AACTCCACGGTACCGGTCTCGGTGTGCAGCAGGTCGGGAATGACCAGCGAGTCGACCGTGCGGTGTTCTTCCTTGGCCTCGTAGTACATCTTCGCTTCTTCCTTGCCGCCGGCCTGCTTGATCGCGGGGTACAGGATCTGTTCTTCCAGCGCCGTATGGATGCTCACTTCCTGCTTGATGCGTTCGAGCAGTTCGGCGCGTTTCTTCACGGCGCGCTCGGTCGTAGACGACAGTTCCTCAAGCAGTTTCTTCACCAGTTGATGGTCCTGGATCAGCAGTTCGATTGCGTTCATGGGGCACCTCTTCAGGGGCTGGGAAAAATCACGCTTGCTCTGGGTGGAGTGGGCTAAAAGCGCAAGGGTTCAATGCAGATGAGGTGTGTTCTGCCGCGATAAGGCGGGTGCTCCGAAGATGATGTAGGCGTTGAGGTTGCGCGGCTGTCCTACCGCCGACCTGTCCCAGGTGAACCTTGCCACGCCAGCAGGCTCGACAGTCAAAGCGGGCAAGGGCAGGCAGCATGAACGCGATCACCCAGCAGATCACCCAGGAGCAACGTCGTATGGCTGCAGTGAACCTTTGGTTTGCGCTGTATGACGATGTCGAGTGCAGGCGCGACTGCCCAAGTAGCCACCATGAAAAACTGCTTCGCGAGGTCGACGAGATGGACCGCCTAGGGCTCATTGACTGGCGCGAATGGCGAGACCTGCGGCGCCTCGCCGACCGTGGCTTTCTCAAAGCCATAGCCGGCGCGGACTACCAGCACGTTCAAGGCCTTTGCGTCGATTTGCAAGTTTGCAATGCCCGTAGCAATGATGATTAGCGCCACTGATCCGGCTCAACGCGTGACGCAGTGAACACGCAATGCTCAGTGAAAACTGTGCGGTGCAGGCAACCCAGCGGGATTGGTTAAACGCAACTTTGCCCGCCCATCCCATGCAGCAAACCTAGCCTGAACTTTGCCAATCACCCTGGCTTCCCTTGATATAGGGGCGGCAGTTGCGTGTAAGCAGTGCGGCCCATTCATTTGGGCAGAGGGAGAACCGATCATGAATGATCCTGTCATGTACTTCTGGATAGCCACAGCGGCGATTATCTTGTTGGTTGACCTATGGGCAATCGTCAGCGTTTTGCGTAGCGACAAGTCTGACGCAACCAAAGTGATGTGGTCGTTGATACTGGTGGTACTGCCCATCGTCGGGCTGGCCATCTGGGGAGTGGCCGGGCCGCGTGGGATCAAGCGTGGCACCGGGCCGACTTCACCCGAACACAGCAAAGGGTAGGAGAGCAGCATGAACAAAGAAGCCCCACCACAGAAACCAGGCTCGCAAACAAAGCCGAACGGCGAACAGGAGCGGGATAACGATGCGCATCGTCCGGATGGCTCGTCCGGTACACCTCATGACTCTACGGCCCAGAAAACAGCACGTGAGCACGGGCATCCAAAGCGCTGAGATTGCCCCCGAAAACCGGGGATGAGGCTCGCCTTTGGGGGCGAGCCTTTTTTCGTCAGAGGATCGGTTTACCGCCAGTGACAGCGTAACGTGACCCACTGATGTAGCTGGCCTCGTCAGAGCCGAGCAGCACGTAAATTGGAGCGACCTCCACGGGCTGCCCTGGTCGTCCCATGGGATAACTGGAGCCGAAGTTCTTCACGGCCTCATCGGGCATGGTAGCGGGGATCAAAGGCGTCCAGATGGGGCCAGGCGCAACGCAATTGACGCGGATTCCTTTCTTCCCTAGCAACTGAGCCAAACCCGCCGTGAAGTTGGCAATGGCACCCTTGGTCGCGGCATAGGCCAGTAAGCTTGGTGATGGATCATCGGAGTTGACTGAACTGGTGTTGATGATCGAGCTGCCCTTCGGCATGGAAGGCAGTGCTGCCTTGCAGATTCGGAAGATGGCGGTGATGTTGGTATCGAAGGTTTTCACCCATTCATCATCGTCGATCTCTTCCAGGGTCTCATGGGCCATCTGGAAGGCTGCGTTGTTGACCAGGATGTCGATGCGACCGAACTGTTCGACGGTCTTCTGAACGATGTCATGGCAGTGCTGTTTCTGCGCCAGGTCGCCGGGCAGCAGGAGGCATTGTCGGCCTGCAGATTCTACCCAGCGCGCGGTTTCCTGCGCGTCTTCATGCTCATTGAGATAAGAGACAGCTACATCAGCACCCTCGCGGGCATAGGCGATGGCGACCGCTCGCCCGATACCACTGTCAGCACCGGTGATCAGCGCAATCTTTCCTTCCAGCCGGTTGTGGCCGGTATACGACTGCTCACCGCAGTCTGGATAAGGCTCCATCTTGCGTTGTGACCCGGGGACGCTTTGCGGCTGTGACGGGAAGGGCGGAGTAGGGAAATCTCGCATGGTAGAAGCTCCTGCAGTTGAGAACGCTCATACCGTTTCGAAGCATCGAATTCCTGTGCGTTGGGTTGAATGTGCACCTGGTACGACGAGCGGTGCGCTGCTCGAATGCGAATTGAATTTCAGATTGCATCGTGGGTTCTACCGAACTGTTCTCCTTGCGCTCTTCTTGCCGGGAGCCGCATTGCAGGAGGGACACGTGCCTCGAATCATCACCCCCGCAACCCCGGAGCATGAAATCAGCGAACACAACGCCAGGATGTTCGGCTCTCCCAAAGAGCGTCTGGACTTCTACCGGCGTGAGATCCAGTACGAAAACTTCCCAGGCAGGGCATCGAAAATCGCTGCTGTTTTCGCTACGCACACCGTGGATCTTCCTGGTGTTCTGGTTGCTGTTGGGTAGCTACTCGGTGTACATCCAGTTGGCGTGAAACGCCTCTTCGGGCGAAAGTACGGCCCCCAGGCAAGGGGGCCAATGTGCTGGAACAGGCTCAGCCAGCCAGCGCTTTGATCAACTGTTCGTTGAAGGCGGGGATGTCGTCCGGCTTGCGGCTGGTGATCAGGTTGCCATCCACCACCACCTCTTCATCAACCCAATCCCCGCCAGCGTTGCGAATATCGTCCTGCAACGTCTTGTAGCTGGTCATCCGCTTGCCCTTGGCCAGGCCGGTCGAGACCAGCAGCCAGCCACCGTGGCAGATGACCGCCAACGGCCTGCCTGCCGAGTTATGGCTTTTCACCAGCTTCTGAGCGCCGGGTATCAGGCGGATGGTGTCGGAATTCTGCACGCCGCCAGGCAACACAATGGCGTCGTAGAGATCCAGGTGGGCACTGTCGAATGTTGCATCCACGGCGAATTCGTCAGCGGGCTTGTCATGGTTCCAGCCGCGTACATTTCCTTCCTTATCACTCAGAATGTCGATCACAGCGCCGCTTTTCTCCAAGGCTTCACGCGGGCCGGTCAGTTCTATCTGTTCGAAACCATCGGTGACCAGGAAGGCCACACGCTTGCCGCTCAGTTGTGCACTCATGTTTCATTCTCCGTTTTCGATGGGCCTGAAAGGGGAGGCTATTTATCAAGAGCGAAGTTCAAACACGGTGCTGCCAATTCAGAAAGGCTGACCAATGGGCGGCCACTTGCGCATCACAATGAGATATCCATTTAGCGGTTGTCCGGCATTGGCTTCTGAGCCGCCCACTGGAGTTGAACATCACGCTATGCCAAGGCTCTGAGCTGTAATGGTAAAGCGAGGACGTTCCCATGAGCATCGAACGCAGCATCCCCGAACTTGAGGCCTGGTACGCACAGTACGACGACATCAGCTACCGGCGCGAGTCGCCGGATGCCTACCACCATGAACTGGTCCGCACGGCCGAGGCCCTGCGCGACGACGGCGCCATCGACTGGGATGACTGGCTGGCGCTCAAGGCGCTGGCCGACCAGGCGCACTTGCGGGCGCTGGAGGATGCAGTGAGCGCCCATGTGAGCGACCCGGACGCATGAAAGCGCTGAAAATCACCACCTTCAACATCAACGGAATCCGCAGCCGCCTGCCGACTTTGCGGGCCTGGCTGGAGCGTGAAAAGCCTGACATCGCCTTGCCAGTGCTGCGAACGGTGCGGCGCGTGGCGGTACTGCAAGCGCGAACAACCTTGAAGTGCGCCAGATAACGTGTAACCCGCGCCTGCCATCGCTATTTTTTGCCGGGCAGTACTGAGCTCAGGACCTGCTTGGCGGTCTGCACGATGACCCCGGCCTGATCCGGGTCGCCCTTGAGCAAGGTACCGGCAAATTTCTTCGCCTGCTCCAGCTTGATGTGCGGCGGCAGTGGGGGCACGTTCGGGTCTGTCTTGAATTCGATCAATACCGGCCTGTCAGCCGCCAGCGCGCGTTCCCAGGCCCCGGCAATGTCTTCTTCGCGCTCTACGTAGATGCCCTGCAAGCCGATGGAAATCGCGAACAGGTGATAAGGCACATCGGGGATCGACTGCGAAGCTTCGAACTTGGGATCGCCTTCCATGACCCGTTGCTCCCAGGTCACCTGGTTGAGGTCTTCATTGTTGAACACCGCGCAGATCCACTGCGGGTTTTCCCACTCCCGCCAGTACTTGGCCACGGTGATCAGCTCGGCCAGGTTGTTCATCTGCATCGCGCCGTCGCCCACCAGTGCCACCACGCTGCGCTGCGGGTGGGCGAACTTGGCGGCGATGGCATAGGGCACCGCCGCGCCCATGCTGGCCAGCCCGCCGGACAGCGAGCACTGCATGCCCTGGCGGATTTGCAGATCGCGGGCAAACCAGTTGGCGCACGAGCCCGAGTCGCTGGTGACAATGGCCCGGTCGGGCAGGCGAGGGGAGAGCTCATGCACCACGCGCTGGGGGTTGATCGGGTCGGCTTTGACCAACGCGCGTTTCTCCAGGGTCTTGTCCCAGTGCGCGCGCCAGCTTTCGACCTTGTCGCGCCAGCGCCGCTCGCCCTTGCGCTCGAGCAGCGGCAGCAGGGCGCTCAGGGTTTGGCTGGCATCGCCGACCAGGTTGACCTCCATCGGGTAGCGCAGGCTGAGCATGTCCGGTTGCAGGTCGATCTGCACGCCGCGGGCCTGGCCTTCCTTGGGTAAGAACTCGGCATAGGGGAAGCCGGAGCCGATCATCAGCAAGGTGTCGCATTCGTTCATCAGTTGGTAGCTCGGCTCGGTGCCGAGCAGGCCGATGGCGCCAGTGACCCAGGGCAAGTCATCGGGTAGCGCAGCCTTGCCCAGCAGCGCCTTGGCCACCCCGGCGCCGAGTGTTTCGGCCACCGCTATCACCTGCTCGGTGGCTTGCAAGGCGCCGGCGCCGACCAGAATTGCCACTTTTCGCCCAGCGTTGAGCACTTCGGCGGCACGCTGCAAGTCTTGCTCGAAGGGCACCACCCTCGGCTTGCTGTAGCCAACGCCCGAGTGCAGCGTACCGTGGGCTCTGGCCGGCTCGTGGTAGGGCAGGTCCTGAAGGTCATTGGGCAGGATGATGGCGGTGACCCGACGTTCGCCAACGGCGGTACGCACTGCGCGGTCGAGCAGGTGACGCACCTGTTCAGGCGTCGACGCCTGCTGGACGAAAGCACCGGCGACGTCCTTGAACATCGACAGCAGGTCCAGCTCCTGCTGATAGTGCCCGCCGAGCGCCGCGCGCGCCTGCTGGCCGACGATGGCCAGCACCGGCTGGTGGTCCATGCGCGCATCGTACAGGCCGGTCAGTAGATGCGACGCGCCTGGGCCGGAGGTGGCGATGCAGACACCCAGTTCGCCGGTGAACTTGGCGTGGGCACTGGCCATGAACGCGGCCATTTCCTCATGGCGTGCCTGCACGAACTGGATCTTGCCGTCGGCCCGGGCCAGTGCGCCGAAGACGCCGTTGATGCCGTCGCCAGGGTAACCGAAGATGCGTCGCACCCCCCATTGATACAAACGTTCCACCAGAAAGTCGCCTACCGTGCTGGTCATTGCCTTCACCCCTCCTGTGATCGATAGGGGTCTGGACTTGGCCGTGCTTGGGAAAGTTTCAAGCGTGTGCACGCGGGGCTACCGAGTGGAACCTTAGGCGTGGCTGCGGGTTCGCAACTGGACGGACAACAGCATCAGGAGGCGCCCCATGAAGGCTATCGACACTGCCGATGCCAGCGTGCAGACCTTGTATTTCGAAGATGACGGCGCCACACCGAACAGCCGTTTACCGGTATTGCTCTATCACCTGCAGGTCGAGCCGTACCTGGATGCCGCCAGTGCCTTCGAAGCGCTGTTCGCGGCTCACTGCTGGACGCCGCTGTGGCGTGGCGGGATCTTCGATTACCACCATTTTCACCCCAATGCCCACGAAGCACTGGGCGTAGCCAGCGGGCGGGCACAGGTGACACTGGGCGGGGCGTCAGGGCAGACGGTGAGTGTGAAGCGGGGCGATGTACTGGTGCTGCCGGCAGGCACGGGGCATCGCTGTGTCGAGAGCAGTGATGATTTCCAGGTGGTGGGCGCTTATCCCCATGGGCAAGAAAATTACGACATTCAGCGGCCCGACAGCTCGGTACACCGGCGGATGCTGGCGCGCATCGCTGCAGTGCCTGGCCCTGAGCAAAACCCAGTCAGGGGAGGCTTGATGCCCTGTTGGCGTTAAGGTAAGAGACTGTCGGGGTCGCCTGGCGCACCTCCGCAAGCGCGCCAAAGAAAGGTGGGCCGCCGTCGGTACTTGCCGAGGTGCATGGGGCCGGATGAACGAGATGGGTTCGTTATCATCACCGCGGCCTCTGACCAGGTCTGGTCGACATTCACGATAGGAAACCCTCTGTGTTTGCGCCTGAGCTGGCGAAAGAACGGCTAGATACGTCCACCTCACTTGAACGCGCGGCGGCGATTGTTCAGAAGGGATGCCGTCCTGCTGAGAATTTTCGCTGCTTCCGCTTGCAGCAAGCAGATTGGTTTGATGTCCTCTCGGTTGTGGTCATGCTTTGGGCCGCCGATTGAAATGTTTTAAGTTGAGAAAAAAGATCAATCTAGGGGGTGGTGTGCACGACCCTTCGCTTCATGGATCTTGATTTTCTAGTCAGATTCTATCGTGTTGATCACTCGTAAGGTGCTGATTTATAGTGATTCTACCATTTTTATTGGGCTCCTTAGTCGCGGGTGGTTGGTGCGTGCTGCCGCTGCCTGATTGATTTATGTTGAAACTAAGATCAATTCTCATTAAATTCGCGCTCCGTCGAAGGGGCATTGCTGCCTGTGTCCTTCGATGCGGACGATAGGCAGCATGAGAGACGAAAATGAACAGAACGGCCGTTGTTGCGATGATCAGCTTGTGCGGTAGCTCCGCCATGGGGAGCGTGCTGGCGAGTGAGCAGGGCGAGTTAACGCTGCCCTCGACTGAAATTTCCGCAGAACAAGCTAGCCAGCCATATCGCTCAACCACTGCCGTGACGGCCACCAAGACAAACATCCCGCTCAAGGATGTTCCCCAGAGCGTCGACGTTGTGCCGGCAGAACTGATCAAAGACCGCAACATTACGACGTTGCAGGGCGCCCTTAAGAATGTTCCTGGTGTTTCTCAGGATGCAGGTGATGGCCAGCGGGATCAGTTTGTGATTCGAGGCTTTTCGGCGCTGAATGACATGTACCTGGATGGCATGCGTGATGACGCCTACTACTTCCGGGACCTGTCCAATATCGATAGGGTCGAGGTCCTCAAGGGGCCTTCTTCTGTGCTGTACGGGCGGGGGTCGTCAGGTGGGCTGATCAACCGAGTGACGAAAAAGCCTGAGGCTAACCCAGTCCAGCAGCTCAGCATCATGGGATCGACTGAAGGGCAGCGCCGGACGGAAATGGATCTGGGGGGAGCCAACGATAACGACTCCATTCGTGTCCGGCTCACGGTCGCCCTAGAAGATTCTGATGGTTTCCGTGATCGGTATTTCCTTGAGCGGCAAGCGTTCGCGCCATCAATCCAGTTCAACATTGATCCAGATACGACGCTGACATTGCAGGCTGATTATCTACATGACAAACGCCTGGCTGACACCGGCCTCCCTGCCTATGGCGATCATCCAGTGGATGCGAATATCGACACGTATTATGGATCGCGTGATGCGAAGGGCCAGAACTACGTGGAGACAACCGTCAAGGGCTCCACGGTTACCCTTGATCGTACGCTGAGTGATTCGTTCAGCCTCCATAGCGCTTTGCGGGCATACGATTCTGACGTGACCCGAAAGTACGTGACATTCGGCACGGTGAATACGACAACAAACAAGGTCAGCATCAACCGCGCTGCGCGTTATAAGGAGGAAAGCGGGGTCTTTTGGCAGAATGAGCTCAAGCATGTCTTTGAGACCGGCTCATTCAGTCATGAGGCGCTCTATGGCATTGAGGTTGGCTATCAGGATCGGAGGGATAAAGGCTTAACCCTACGCAACGTTGCTACCTACGATGTGTTCAATCCGCAGCTGATCGACTTCCCAGAAATCCCTGGCAACACCGCAGCTAACCCAGACGCTAATACGCATATCTCCATTGCAGGCTTGTATCTCCAGGACCTCATCACGATCACTCCTGAGTGGAAATTGATGATTGGCGGACGATTCGATCGCCTGGCAACCAAGCGCAGTGATGACGGAACGGCTGATATGGACTTGGAGCGCACTGACAACACGTTCAGCCCGCGCATCGGGCTTGTCTACGAGCCGGTGGACTGGGTGTCGCTCTATGCGACCTACAGTCGCTCCTTCCAGCCTATGGCTGATAACGGTGAGCTGCGTCGTAATAGCGATGAACTGGATCCAGAGGAGACCGTCAACAAAGAGGTTGGGGCGAAATTCGACATCAATGACCGCTTCTCGGCGACGGTTTCGGTGTTCGACATGACCCGCACGAGCATCCTGATGGATGACCCAACAGACACGCGATTTTCGGTAGATGCTGGTACACAGCGAACCCGCGGTGTTGAGATTTCTGTAAATGGCGATCTTGGTAATGGCTGGTCCACTTATGCCGGTTATGCATGGATGAAAGGCGAAATGATTGATTCGCCGGTCGAATCAATTGTAGGAAACACGAGCCCCCTGACCCCCAAGAGCAGCGCGAGTGTCTGGCTAAAGAAAGAGCTGGGCGGAGGCTTCTATGTCGCAGGTGGAGGGCGGTATGAAGGTGAGCGCTATACCTCACCGAACAATAAAGTGTCGCTTGATTCGTACGCAACGGCTGAACTGGCTGGTGGATATCGAAGCGAGCACTACGACGTGACGCTCAATGTCGAAAACCTCTTTAATCGCGAGTATTTCGTCTCTGCCAAGGCAGGCAGCGATAACTCCAACTACCCCGGTGCACCGCGCAGCGCTAGCCTGCGTGTCGATTATCGCTTTTAACGAGTTAGCATGATAGCCAATGGGTTGCTACGCAGAATACGGCTTCTCGCAGTAATCTCCAGGTCATCCTAGCGTCGCTCTTCACGCTGCAGGTACTGACCGTGACCATGAAAAAAAGACCCAGTACAAGGCAGCCTAGGCGGGGCATGGCCACAGCAGGCAGGTGATTGACCAGATCTACTCGCAGCCGTAATCTTCTCGGTGATAAGGTGCCCCGCCAGGGTGAGGCAATGACCGAAAAGATTGCCAAGGTTGAGCGCTAGTTCTGACTAAATTTTACTTGCAGGGACGTATATCATGACTATCGAAGTCAGCGCGGCAGTTTTGTCCAAGGCGTTGACACCTATGGTGTCAAAAGTGATCAATGGGCTTGCCGCGAGGTTTGCCGATAGGAAGATGAAGTGGAATGCCGTTAACTCGGTGAACAATCTGACGAGTATTATTTTAAATATAAATACTGTCAAAACCATGTGGTCTCGCGACAAGGGCGTAAATCTTACGGAGTTTTATTATCCACCGCGCCTAGTCAGTAAATCCAGTGGCCGTGCGACTCAGGGGGTTGAAAAGGTTGTAGCCGGCAGGTGCGTTATCGAAGGTATCGTGGGTCAAGGCAAATCGATCTTGATGCGCAATCTCTGTAATGAAATCTTGAGCCGCGGTAATATCCCCATATTCATTGAATTGCGAATGGTCTCCAGCGAGCGTGCTCTAACGGATCTGATACTAGACTATCTAGACTCGTCAGGAATCAAAGGCGGCAAGGATGTTCTTGATTTTTTGGCTACAGAAGGGTTAGTGACGCTGGTTTTGGACGGCTTCGATGAAGTACCTGACAACATGGTTACCTCAACGATCTATGCGATTCAGAACTATCAAAAGAAATATACTGATCTGCCTATCATCGTCTCTTCCAGACCGCACTATGACGTACAACGCCTCGGCGGATTCCAAAATTACGCAATCGAAGAATTTGAGGCTCACGACTACGAACCATTCATGAAGAAGCTAATAGGCGATGTCATTTAAGGGAAAATATCTATCAAGCGTTGAAGGACGCGCCGTGCAATATTCAGGGGGTAATCACGACCCCCTTGATGTTGACCCTGCTTTGCTTGGTGTATGAAATGGAAAGCCACATACCCTCAAGCTTGCCAGATTTCTTCAATAGCCTCTTCCAAGCCGTATTCTCTAGGCATGATCGCTTCAAACCGGGTTTTCAGCGAGAACGGCACAGCGGACTCGGGGAGTCAAAGCTGCAGCGGTTGTTTGATGCATTTTGCTTCATGGCAATGCAGTTGGATTTTGGTGGGACGATGACGGAAGATCAACTTAGACATGTTTTTTATGAATCTTTGAACTATGTGGATGGCATATCCTGCGATATTGAAGGGTTCAAAAAAGACATTACTAGAGTTGCATGCCTGATGCTGGAAGATGGTTTTGCTCAGATCAGCTTTCTGCATAAAAGCATCTTGGAATATCATGCCGCTTCATTTGTAAGAACTTCATCGGATGAAATCGCAGAAGAATTCTACTTGCTCGCATCGGAGGATCTTCAGTGCTGGGAGGAAGTTCTTGGATTTTTGAGGTATATAGACGAATTTAGGTATGGAAAATACTACGTACCCAAGCACTATCCTGCAGAGCTTGAGCAAATAAGTTCCGTACTTAAACTTCGCGACCCAAGTGGGTTTTTTCAGTATCTCAATCAGAAGCTGCCTGGCTTCCAGATGCGGATGAGTGGTACGCAAGCAATTGGCTTTCACGTAACGACTATTGTACCTATGTTTGGCTTTCATTTCTTATTGACTGATCTCATCGAGGAGAATGCGAGAGCTGCAATCAAAGATGCGGATGGCCAAGCGATCTATGCGGCGATCAGAGCTACAAAAGCATCGCAACCGGGGACGTTGGGTATTAATCTAAAATCGCTGCTTTCGAACATTAAGCCTGAAGGTATTTTGCATTCGATGGAAATTGTTGCCCAAGCAATTCAGGAAGAGTTATCAAAATTTGATTCCGTAATTGGTTCTGAGAGAAAGAAGCTCAAGATGCTTAGACCTCTTAAAAGCTAGCATTTTGAATTATCGATCCAAGAATATGCGATGGCCGGGGACTTTAAAAATCTCAGCGTTCGAGGGGCGGCGATTGGGTTTTTCGGGATTTCGTACGGAGCCTAGCCTGGGTGTCAATTATCGCCTCTAACTAAATAGCCCTCATCATGCCTTGCAAAGGTCAGATGAGGGCTACGGATGTACGCTTCACGGGTTGCGGGGGTATTGGTGCGTAGCGGATCCCCCCTGTTCGATCACACCACCATGGCTCGCTCGCGAAGCTCGCTGTTGAGAATACCGTCGTTCTCGCTGTAATCGACTGGGCAATCAATCACATGCACACCTGGTGTATTGATGCAGTGCTCCAGCAGCGGCAGCAGGCCTTCTGCGCTTTCCACCCGATGGCCGTTGGCACCATAAGACTCGGCGTATTTGACGAAGTCAGGGTTGCCGTAGTCTAGGCCGAAATCGGTGAAGCCCATGTTGGCCTGCTTCCAGCGGATCATGCCGTAACCGTCGTCACGCAGGATCACCACGGTGATGTGCATGCCCAGACGTACTGCGGTTTCCAGCTCCTGGCTGTTCATCATGAAGCCGCCATCGCCGCACACGGAGATGACAGGGCGGTCCGGGTGCACCAGGTGCGCGGCCATCGCCGATGGCAGGCCGGCGCCCATGGTCGCCAGGGCGTTGTCCAGCAGTACGGTGTTTGGCTTGTGCGCCTTGTAGTTGCGGGCGAACCAGATCTTGTAGATACCGTTGTCCAGGGCCACGATGCCTTCGGACGGCAGCACGCGACGGATGTCGGCGACCAAGCGCTGCGGGTAGACCGGGAAGCGGCTGTCGTCGGCGCCTTCGGCGATCTGTGCTTCGTTGGCTTCACGGATGGCCATCAGGCGGGTGAAGTCCCAGTGCGAAGTGTCGTTCAGGGCTTCGCTGATCTGCCACACGGCGTTGGCGATATCGCCGATCACTTCAACCTGCGGGAAGTACACCGCATCGACTTCGGCGGAGCGGAAGCTGATGTGGATGACTTCGGTGCCGCCACGGACCATGAAGAACGGCGGCTTCTCGATCACGTCGTGGCCGATGTTGATGATCAGGTCAGCTGCTTCGACGGCGCGGTGCACGAAGTCACCGGACGACAGCGCCGCGTTACCCAGGAAGCGCGGGTGGCGCTCGTCGACCACACCTTTACCCATTTGGGTGGTGATGAACGGGATACCGGTCTTGTCGATCAGTTGCTTGAGGACTTTTGCAGTCATTTTGCGGTTGGCGCCGGCACCGATCACCAGGATCGGATTGCGTGCGGCCTGCAGTTTCTCAATAGCTGCGTCAATGGCCTTGTGTTCGGCCAGCGGGCGACGGTGCAGGCTGCGCGGGATCGGCAGGGCGTCGGTCTGCTCGGCGGCGATGTCTTCCGGGAGTTCCAGATGCACGGCCCCCGGCTTTTCTTCTTCAGCCAGGCGGAACGCTTCGCGCATACGCGCCGGGATGTTGTCGGCCGAAGCGAACTGGTGGGTGTACTTGGTGATGGGGGCCATCATGCCGCACACGTCGATGATCTGGAAGCGGCCCTGCTTGGACTTCTTGATCGGTTTCTGGCCGGTGATCATCATCATCGGCATGCCGCCCAGGTAGGCGTACGCACTGGCAGTCACCAGGTTGGTCGCGCCAGGGCCCAGGGTCGACAGGCTGACGCCGGTCTTGCCGGTCAGGCGGCCATAGGTGGCGGCCATGAAGCCCGCGGACTGCTCGTGGCGGGTCAGAACCAACTTGATCTTCGACTTGCGCAGGGATTCCAGCAGGTCGAGGTTTTCCTCACCAGGAATGCCGAACACATACTCGACACCTTCGTTTTCCAGGCATTGCACAACGACATCGGCGGCCTTAGCCATCTTGCTTATTACCTCAGTTATCACGGTTTGAAGCAGGCGAGACGCACCTGCAGGCTATCGACCTCAGCGAGGTGCGCTGACGTCTGTTTGTCCGCTGGCGAGTAACGCGCCTCGGACGAAACCCTCGGCAAGTCGTCGCTCGACGAAATCCCGTATATAGGCTGCTCCCGCATCACGGCCGCGAGGAACTGCGACTGCTTGGCGGATAGCGGTGAAGGCTCCCTGCATCACCCGATAATTCGGATTCTTGGCTGCGAATTGTTCCAGCGGTTGTCTCACGCCGGCGGCAGCATCCAGGTGTTGATCAATGAAGAGGTCGACAGCGCCCGCAGACGTGTCAGCTCTGTGCAGCTCGGCATGCTGCAATGTGCGCGACAGGTACAGGTCGTAAGCGGCGCCGTTGCCTACTGCAAGTCGAAGTCCAGGTTGATCCAGATCCTCGATTTTAGAGTAGGGGGCGTCGGCTTTAATCAGATAGGTCCCCTCGATCAGAACGTAGGGTTCACTGAAGCTAATTTGGGCGGCGCGGACGGGCTCGATAGCCAGAAAGGCCAACGTCCACGCACTATCTTCAAGTGCAGCAAATACTTTCCCGGCTGCGTCGTAGGTGCGCAGTTCGAGACCTACGCCCAGCTCATCGGCCAGCGACTTGGCTAAAGCTACTGAAACGCCATGCGGCTCTCCGTCAGCGCCTGGCTGAGCCAGCACTGGATTACCGAAGTTGATCGCGGCACGCAGAATGCCATTGGGCGCCAGGTCGTTGAGGACCTGCTGGGCAATAGGGCTCATCTCTTCTCCAGATTTAGAAAATTGGGAGTGTGTAGGACACGATCAGGCGGTTTTCATCCGCCCCACGTGCAAAGCTCGATCGATAGCTCGCGTTACGCCAACGGACCGATACGTTTTTCAGGGCGCCGGACTGCACCACATACTGCAGTTCGGTGTTGCGCTCCCATTCATGACCCTCGCCGGTGATGGTCGCTGCGTCAGCTTGGTCGCCTCGCACGTAGCGGGTCATGAAGGTAAGCCCTGGAATGCCCAGAGCCGCGAAGTTGTAGTCGTAGCGCAGCTGCCAAGAGCGTTCGCCGGGCTCTGCGAAGTCGTTGAGCTGGACGAAGTTGACCAGGTAAGGATCGGTTCCGTCCAGGTACGGCATGGAGGTGGAGCCGTTCATTTTTTGCAGTCCCAAGCCAAGCGCATGTCCTCCCAGGCTGTAGGTGAACATGCCGGAAATCGCTCTACTGTCGATACGACCACCCAAAGCTTGTCCATCATCGTCGCTATCCATGTAGCGAAGATCTGCTTTGATTTTCCCGGAGCCGACGGGGATCGAATAGTTCGCCCCCATGAAGTGCTGGTGGTAGACCTGTTCCAGCTCTGCATATTGATAGGTCAGCAGCAGCTCTTTCGTGAGCTGGTAATCCATACCGCCCAACCAGAAGGCGTCGCCTTCGGCATTACCGCCTGTGAAGCGCCGGTTCTTGTTGTTCAGTGTGATCGGGACCCGATCTGTCGAGTCTCGATCGGTTTGGCGCTCGAAGCGCGCTCCGATGAAGGACAGCGAATCGAATTCTTTGCTGGTGAGCAGGCCGCCTTCAAAGGTCTGAGGGAGGAGGCGGCCAGTGTTGGCCTGAACTGTCGGGAGTTTTGGGATCAGGGTGCCGTATTTAAGCTCGGTCTCGGACAGGCGCACCTTGCCAGTCAGGCCCAGGCGACTGAACTCATCAGCTGCGCGACCATCATCATGGGTCGGCAAAAGGCCGGTACCGGTTCTGTCCGGGCTTGAGTCCAGCTTCACGCCGAGCATGCCTAGGGCATCGACCCCAAAACCGACAGTTCCAGGTGTGTATCCGGATTTCGCATCAAGGATGAAACCATGCGCCCATTCCTCGCGCTTGGACTGGCCGTCACCGTCGCGGAAATCCCGGTTGATGTAGAAGTTCGTCGTTTGCAAGGTGACCTTGCTGTCGTCGATGAAGCCATCCCCATAGGCTGTAGCTGCGGCCAGGCAAGGAGTAACGGCAAGAAGCTTGCAACCAATTTTGTTTTTGTTATGCATTTGCTGCTCCATCAATTGGAACG
Organism: Pseudomonas fakonensis; assembly: GCF_019139895.1. Classification (GTDB taxonomy): domain Bacteria; phylum Pseudomonadota; class Gammaproteobacteria; order Pseudomonadales; family Pseudomonadaceae; genus Aquipseudomonas; species Aquipseudomonas fakonensis. Next base: position 2,796,878 of record NZ_CP077076.1, read on the forward strand.
TGGGGGTGTAGGCGTGCCTCCCGGCACGCCAGGATCAGGAAAAAAAGAGGTTCAGACGGTGCGGAAAATCATGCAGACCGGGCTGCCGGTCTCGATTTGATGTTCCAGCAATGCCAATTCGCCATTTGGGCTAATGGAGAAGGTCTTGATGTTGTCGCTGTCTTCGTTGGCAACGAACAGGAAGCGTCCACTTGGAGAGGCCGCCATGAAGCGAGGCTTCTTGCCTTGGCTCGGGACATTGCCGATCAGGTTGATCTTGCCGGTAGGCTGATCCACCGAGTAAATGCTGACGCTGTCATGCCCGCGGTTGGAGGAGAACAAATGTTCTCCATTCGGTGCCATGACCAATGCTGCGGCGCGACTGTCCCCTACAAAGTCCTGGGGCAGGGCTGGAACCATTTGGAATGGAACCAGTGAGCCGTCGTTCTGGTTGTAGCGATAGCTTGTGATCGTGCTGTCCAGTTCGTTCACAACGTATGCGAAGGAGCCGGTCGAAGAGAACACCACATGCCGAGGGCCGGCCCCTTCGCGGGCCTTGATTTCATGAGCCAGTTCGGGCTTCAGTGCGGTCCCGTCTTGCTTCAAATCGAACACGAAAACCTTATCCAGCCCTTTGTCCGGCACTACCAGGAAACGCCCCGATGGATCGCGTGGGATCATGTGCGGGTGGGAGCTGGTCTGCTCGATCTTGTGCGGGCCTGGGTTGCCCGGAAGGTCGTATTTGCTGATGACAGGTTGCAGGTGGCCGGTTTTGTCGAACGGCAGAACGACAATGCTGCCGGTGGCATAGTTGGCCACTGCGAGGAATTTGTTGCTCTTGTCCACGGTAAGGTGAACGGGGTTGTTTCCTTCGCAACTAACCGAGCTCACCTTGGTGAGCTTTCCGCTGCCTGGCTCGATCTGGAATGAGCTGACAGTGGATTGGTCGCCATGCACGCAGAACAGCAGGTTCTGAGTTTGGTCGAGGCACAGGAAGGATGGGTTGGTCAGATCGCCGACGGTTTGAATCAGTTCAGAGCGACCTGTCTGTGGGTCATGTCGATAAACCGTGATGCCTGCACCGCGGGCGTTTCGCTCGCGTGTGGTTCTGGAGCCCACATAGACAATTTGGGTTTTGTTCGAGTTGGCAGGCTGCATAGAGTTCTTCTCAGGTCCTGATTTGGCATCTGCCGCTCCCGCGCCGAGGCCCAGAATGGTTGCCGCAGCGACGATGGAAGTAGAAGAGAGCAGCGTGCGTCGAGTAATGGCGGGTAAGAACGGTGAAGGGCACATAGCAAAATCTCATCGTTGTTTTTGTTGTGATGAGTACCGCCGACCTTCGAAGGTCGGCGGTAGCTGAACAATCAGTACTTCGAAGGTACGAGCACCCAACCTTCCATCAGGCGACGGGCGCTTCGGCTCATCACGGCCTTGTCCACAATCCAGTTGCCATCGACTTGGGTGGTCTGCGCGCCTACGGCAACGGTGCCCGCGGTGTGGCCCATGTTGACTTGGCGTTCACCGATATCGCCGACGATCCGGTTGACCAGCGTGCCTTCCAGAGCGGCTGCCACGGCAACGGCTACAGCGCCAGTGCCGGTGATTGCGTGGTGCAATTTGCCCATGGAAAGGATGCGGGCGATCACATCGATCTCGCCGGCTTCGACTGTCTTGCCACCGGCAGCGCCGTAGGTTTGCGGCGGAGCTACCAGGCAGAGCTTCGGCGTGTGAGGGCGAAGGCGTGTTGCTTCCTCAGCGGTAGCCGCCAGACCCATGGCCACGGTGCAGTGTGCGCGGATGGTTTCCAGCGACTGCAGCAGTTCGGCGTTGCCATTGACCTGGTCTTGAGTCTCGGTCCCGGTCAGGCCAACGCGCTGGGCGTCGACGAAGATGGTCGGGTTGCCTGCGTTGAGCAGCGTTGCCGGCAAGCCTGGGAAGCCAGGGATATCCAGTTCATCCACGACATTGCCGGTTGGCAGAATGCTGCCGCCCGAACCGCCAGGCTGAAGGAACTCTACGACGATTTCAGCGGCAGGGAAGGCGACGCCATCCAGCACGAAATTACCTTCTTCAACGACCTCTCCATCCTTCATCGGGATGTGGGCGATGATGCGTTTCTGGATGTTGGCCTGCCAAATGCGGATGGTGGCGATGCCATCACGAGGAGCGTCGACCAGCCCTTGGCGAATGGCGAAAGGACCGACAGCTGCGCTCAGGTTGCCGCAGTTTCCGGACCAGTCCACAACCGGGTTTTCGATCGCAGGAGCACCGAACAGGTAGTCGACATCGCAATCATCGCGATCCGACTTACCGATGATGACAACCTTGCTGGAGCTGGAGGTTGCAGCGCCCATGCCGTCGATCTGCTTGCCGTAAGGATCCGGGCTACCGATCACACGGAGCATCAGTGCATCGCGCTCCGGACCGGCCGCAGGAACATCCTGCTCAAGGAAAAAGACGCCTTTGCTGGTACCGCCGCGCATGAAGACGGCTGGGATTCGAACTTGGGTCATTACACTGCTCCTTCCAGTTCTTTCACTTTTGCAGCCTTGTCCATGCTCTCTACTAGCAGCTGTGGCAGCAGGCCGCCGCGGCGGAAGTAGCGCACGTCTTCGTGCGTGTCCAGGCGGCTGGTAACGGTTACGTTTTCGGTGGTGCCGTCTGCGCGCTCAACGACGAGTTGCAGCTTGTCGCCAGGAGCGAAGGTGTCGTTGATGCCTTCCACGGAGAACTTCTCGTGGCCGGTCAGGCCGAGCGTTTTACGGGTGACGCCTTCAGGGAACTGCAGAGGGAGAATCCCCAGGCCAGCCAGGTTGGTGCGGTGGATGCGCTCGAAGCTCTCGGCAACGACGACGCGTACGCCCAGCAGGCGAGGGCCTTTGGCCGCCCAGTCACGCGACGAACCGCTGCCGTACTCTTTGCCTGCCACAACGATCAGCGGCTGCTTACGCTCGGCATAGGCTTGTGCGGCTTCGAAGACGGTGCTCACGCGATTCTCTGGCAGCAGCAGAGTCCAAGGGCCTTCGCGGCCGTCGGTCATCAGCTCGTTCTTCAGGCGTGGGCTTGCGAAGGTGGCGCGTTGTGCGGCTTCGTGGTTGCCGCGACGAGTGCCGTAGGAGTTGAAGTCATCAACACCGATGCCATGGCCTTTCAGGTACGAACCGGCGTCGCTGTCCGACAGGATGGCGCCCGACGGCGAGATGTGGTCGGTAGTGATGTTGTCCGACAGCATCACCAGAACGCGCATGTCTTTCAGGTCGCGTTGAGGGTCAGTGGCAGTCAGCTCATCGCTCCAGTATGGCGGTTTGCGGATGTAGGTGCTGCTCTGGTCCCAGGCGTACTGATCGGTAACGCCGGCGCGCAGGTCAGATGCGATTACGCCCGCTTCGCGAGGTACCGAACTGTAGGCCTTGTCGAACAGGTCGGCCGACAGCGCCTTCTTCTCGATCTCGTCCAGCTCTTGATCCGAAGGCCAAAGCTCGCTCAGGTAAACCGGCTTGCCTTCTGCGTCGGTGCCGAGCGCATCCACTTGCGGGTCGATGCGGTAGGTACCAGCGATTGCGTACGCCACGATCAGGGGAGGGGACATGATGAAGACTTCGCGAGCCAGCGGGTGTACGCGGCCTTCGAAGTTACGGTTGCCGGATGTGGCGGCAACGGTTTCCAGCTTGCGAGCGCGGATTTCGTCTTCGATCTCGTTGCTGAGCAGAGGGCCGGACATGCCGTTGCAGGTGGTGCAGCCGTAGCCAACGACGTTGAAGCCCAGGTTGTCGAGATCAACATTCAGGCCGGCGCGGTCCAGGTAGTCGGCGACAACCTTGGAACCCGGTGCGAAGGAGGTCTTGACCCAAGGGGCGCGCTGCAGCCCGCGCTTGAGTGCATTACGAGCGACCAGGGCCGCAGCGATCACGCCGCGAGGGTTCGAAGTGTTGGTGCAGCTGGTGATAGCGGCGATGACGACCGAGCCATTGTCCAGGCCGGTAGGGATGTCCTTCGCTGCTTCACCTTTGCCCAGCAGGATGCGCTGGTGTGGTTGTTTTGGACCGGCAATCGCACGGCCAACGCTGCTCAGGTCGAGGGTAACGACGCGGTCGTACTCGACGGATTCCAGGCTGTCATGCCACAGGCCTTGGTGCTTGGCATAAGCCTCGGTCAGCTCGGCAATCTCACCACCGCGGCCGCTGAGTCGCAGGTAGTGCAGGGTGCGGTCGTCGATCGCGAACATTGCCGCAGTAGCACCAAACTCAGGCGCCATGTTGGACAGGGTGCCACGGTCTGCCAAGGACAGGGCAGCGACGCCAGGGCCATGGAACTCCAGCACGCTGCCGATCACGCCGGCTTTGCGAAGACTTTCGGTCAGGGCGAGCGCGATATCGGTAGCGATATAGCCGGATGGCGGCACGCCTTCGAGTCGGACGCCGACGATCTCTGGAACCCGCATCATCAGGGCTTTGCCCAGCATTGCAGCTTCAGCTTCGATACCACCAACACCCCAGCCCAGCACACCGATGCCGTTAATCATGGTGGTGTGGCTGTCAGTGCCGACTAGCGTATCAGGGAAGGCCCACAGCTCGCCTTCGGCTTCGCGAGTACCGATGACGGTGGTCAGGCGCTCCAGGTTGATCTGGTGAAGGATGCCGTTACCGGAAGGCACGATCGACAGGTTGTTGAATGCCTTGTTGCACCAGTCGAGGAACGCAAAGCGCTCGGCATTGCGTTCACGCTCGATGGCTTCGTTATCGGCAAGGGCGCTGGCGTCACCCCAACGCTCTACGTTCAGCGAGTGATCCACCACGAGGTGGGTCGGGGTGACCGGGTTTACCTGGCGTGGATCACCGCCTGCTTTCGCAACAGCGTCACGCAGGCCGGCCAGGTCGACCAGGGCGGGGGTGCCGAGCAGATCCTGAAGAACTACGCGAGCAGGGCGGAATGGTATGTCGCTGCTTTTAGAGCGAGTGCAAATTACTTTCAGCGCTTCGTTCGGCTCTGCCTCGGTACGCAGGACGTTCTCAGCGAGGATCCGGAGGCTCATTGGCAGGCGGGCGAAGTCGCCGCCTATCGATTTTACAGCTTCCGATACGTTGCAGACGCGGTACTCGCGACCGTTTACGGCCAGGGTTTGGCCAATGTGCTTGCTCATGCCGGGGACCTCACAGGCGTGTTTTTTGTGAGGTGATATTGCACTTTGTCTAAACTTGAGTCAATTTATCCCCAGCAGAAAAACATCGGTCGAGCGCCGAATGGTCACCTTGAAGCCTGAAGAACGGCCATTTATCTGCCTGCCAGCCTTTCCCGCACAAAGACAAAAACGAGGAAATTCAAGATGAAATGCAATCAGACCCACCGTAAATCCGCCCGGCACCAGTTCGCTCCTTCCCCTTCGTACCGCTAAAGCTTGGCTTCGCGGCACTAAAACAATAAGGAGAGAACCATGCTGCTGACCGTGCTCGGTTTTTCGATGGTCACCTGTTTCATGTACCTGATCATGACCAAGCGGCTTACTGCCCTGGTTGCCCTGATCGTGGTACCGATCGTGTTTGCCCTGATTGGTGGCTTCTATGCCGGCCTGGGCGCAATGATGCTCGACGGCATCAAAACTCTGGCGCCGACTGGCGTAATGCTGACCTTCTCGATTCTCTACTTCGGCATCATGATCGACGCGGGACTGTTCGATTCGCTGGTGCGTTGCATTCTGAGAATCGTGAAGGGCGACCCGCTGAAGGTCTTGTTCGGGACCACAATCCTGACCATGCTCGTATCGTTGGATGGCGACAGTTCCACCACCTATATGATTGTGATTGCCGCCTTCCTGCCGCTGTACCAGCGCCTGGGAATGAGCGTTCTGGGGCTGACCTGTGTGGTCAACATCGCCAACGGCATCATGAACATTTCCCCGTGGGGCGGCCCAACCGCCCGTGCCGCAGCCGCACTGCATGTCGATGCTATGGACATCTTCCTGCCGATGGTGCCGTCGATGCTGCTGGGCTGCGCCTGCCTGCTCTTCATTGCGACTCTGCTCGGGCGGCGTGAGCGTGCGCGCCTGGGGGTGATTTCCGTGGATGATTTCCACAACGGTTCTATCGCGCTGGGTAATGGATCGCACGAGGAGTGCGACCGTAATCGTCGTCCGCATATGTTCTGGCCGAACCTGCTGCTTACCGCAACGATGATTGGCGTACTGATGGCAGGTATCGTGCCGATCCAGGTGCTGTTCATGGTCTGTTTCGCTATCGCGGTGATGATCAACTATCCGCATCTGGAACAGCAGAAGGAGCGTATTTCAGCTCACGCGGGCAATGTTCTCGCGGTGACCTCTGTCATCTTCGCAGCCGGCATATTCACCGGGATTTTGTCGGGCACCGGGATGGTTGATGCGATGGCAAAAGGACTTCTTGCTGTCATCCCTGAGGCATTCGGTCCTTACCTGGCTGTGTTCACCGCGCTGGTCAGCATTCCGTTTACCTTCTTCATGTCAAACGATGCCTTCTACTTCGGCATTCTGCCTGTGATCGCTCAGACCGCTACCACCTACGGCATCACACCTCTGGAAATCGCCAGGGCATCGGTGGTTGGTCAGCCTGTCCACTTGCTCAGCCCATTGGTGCCTTCGCTATACCTGCTGGTGGCGTTGGCCAAAGTCGATCTGGGTGATCACCAGCGTTTTGCGTTGAAGTGGGCGCTTCTGGTGAGCATGGCCATGTTGGTAGGTGGCGTGATGTTCGGAGCATTCCCGCTATATCACTCAGCTTCGTGAGTCGGTGGCTGGCCGTCGACTCTGTCGACGGTCGGCTGCCGGTGCTTGTAGCCGGCGCAACCGCGCCTAGAAAAATAAAGGTGTAACCATGCCGTACCGTAGAGCCTGGATTGCAGTATTTCTGTTCACTCTGGCGATGATCAACTACATGGACCGTATTGCCCTGTCCATCGCTGCCAAACCAATCGCCGAGGAATTTCATCTCAGTGCTGTCGGCATGGGGTACCTGTTTTCCTCATTCATTTGGAGTTACGCGCTTTTCCTGATTCCTGTTGGTCTGCTGATCGATCGCTATGGTGCCAAGCGCATCGGTGGTTTTGGCATTCTCGTCTGGTCGGCTGCTACGGCGCTAACCGGTGCGGCGATGAACTTCGCTTCGCTCCTGGCTGCGCGTCTTGTCATGGGTGCAGGTGAATCGGTCAGCAACCCGGTTGGCGCCAAGGTAATCCGGGAGTGGATCCCGAGTCAGGAGCGCGGAACTATCACTGCCGTTTTCAATAGCGGCTCGTACGCTGGTCCGGCGATCTGCTCGATCGTTCTTGCAATGCTGGTATCCAGTGTCGGGTGGCGCTGGTCCTTCGTGATAGCCGGCGGTATTGGCTTCGTTTGGCTGTTGGCTTGGTACCTGTTCTACGGCAAGCCCGAAGACGCGAAGTGGCTTAGCAATCAAGAGCGCAAAACCATCTTGGATTCGCGCTCTGGCGGCAGCAAAACTGGTGGTGCTGCTGTGGCTGCGTATGGTCTTAAGCGACTGTTGAAGACCCCAACCCTCTGGGGGCTTGCTCTGACCCAAGGCTGCAACGTGTACACCCAGTATCTCTTCCTGACCTGGTTGCCCAGCTATCTCCAGCAGGAACGCCACCTGACCCTGGAAAAAAGTGGTTTGGTAACCGCGATTCCCTATGCTGCAGCAGTTGTCCTCTGTATCGCCCTTGGCAAGCTCAGCGACTGGTACCTGACGCGTGGCGGCGGTGTCAGCTCTGGCAAGCGCCGTAACGTGATCGCATTCTCTATGGTTGTCGCCAGTTGCATACTCTTGGTTCCGTTCGCCGACAGCACTGCAACCTTGGTATTGATTTCCTCCCTGACGTTGGCAGGTATTGCTTCCACCACCTCTTTGAATTTCTCTCTGCTCAATGACCTGTTGCCAAGCGCCGGTGATGTGGGTAGGGCTATGGCTTTCGTGGTGGTGGGCGGAAACCTGTTTGGCATGGCCGCTCCGATTGTCACGGGCTACGTTATCCAGGCAACCAACTCGTACAACTGGGCCTTCATGATTGCAGGTATCTTGTTGGTGGCTGGTGCGGTTATTGCACTCACTATGACTCGTAAGCCAATGGTCTCGCCAGCAGTTGAGACCGAACCCCATTTGGAAATGAGCCCGCAAAAGGCATAATGTAGGTGCTGTGGGGCTCGTTTGACTGGAAGAGCCCCACAATCCAATGCCCAAAATCGGAAAAGATATGAATCTGACGCCTCTTCAAGCCCGTGTAGCTCGCGATATCGTTGCCTATGTTCGCCAAGAACAGTTGGCTGCAGGGCATCACGTCTCGGAGCTCGGACTGGCCAAGGCTTTGAAGACGTCACGGACTCCTATCAAGATTGCCCTGAATTACCTCGCTGAGCGAGGAATGCTGAGTCAGGACCGCAATCGCGGTTTCTTCCTGGCCAAGCCCTATGACGATCTGGCTGAAATTGCCCAGGATTTGTCGGTATCCATCGACGATCCGATCTATCAGCAGATCGCGGTGATGCGACTGAACGGGCAGATTCCTGAGCAATTTGCTGAAACCGACCTGATGCGTTTATTCAACATTTCACGCTATATGCTGCGTGGTGTTTTGAGCCGCATTCAGCAGGAGGGTTGGATCGAGCAGCGTGCCGGCCAAGGCTGGCAGTTCCTGCCGATGATCGACTCGGTCGAAGCCTATGAAGAAAGCTATTCCTTTCGAGCGATCATAGAGCCGGCGGGGCTGCTTGCCCCAACGTTCATGATCGATACAGAAGCCATGGCTCGCTGCAAGAAACAGCAGCAATTCATTGCCGATGGCGGATACCTGACCATGACCCCTCAGGAACTGTTCGAATCGAATGCTCAGTTTCACGAGACGCTTGCCAGTTTTTCCGGCAACAGATTTCACGTCCAGACGGTTCGTCGTCTCGACCAGCTTCGCCGCTTGGTGGAGTATCGTCAGGCTAGCAAGCGCGCCCCTCGGCGAGAGCAGGCGGTTGAGCATCTCGCCATCCTTGCGTGCCTTGAAAAAGGTGATCGGCTTGCAGCTGCTGACCATATGCGTAAGCACCTGGAACAAGCTCGCCGGCATAAAGTTGCAGCTGAGTTGTTTGAGGCAGTTGAGCTGCCTGTTGAGGCAGCCTTTGAGTCAGCCTGAGACGACAGTCTGAACCGCTTGTTTTGTGCAGTTTCCTTCCCCTTTAAATTGCCCGGCGCTGGATCTCGTGTGCCAGCGTGCGACTATCCGCTCCGCACCTGCTGATGTCTAGTTCCTGGTACGGTGTCTAGGTCATTAAAGGTGACGAAGAAATCAATGCTCACGTCTAGGGCGTCGCCAGGCGAGGGGGAGCGTTTTCAGCATCTGCCAGAACCTGCTGAATCGAGATCAATTCAAATCTGCCAAATGGCTCATCAACTGCTCAGCGAATTTTCTGGCTGCAGTAGACAATGTCCTGCCCTTCAGTTGAGCCAATACAACTCTGAGTGGCTCTAGGTCGAGCGGGCTGATGGGGAGGGCGCGAATCCGGTCGTCGGTCCTTGGAATGCTGCTCAATGGCAGGAAGGTGATAGCTGATTCTCTAATGACGAAGTTCCGCAAGAACTCCAGGGAGTCGGACTCCACCGCCACGTCGAAACCCAGTTGGCGCTTTACCAGTGCCTCATTGAGATGTGAGCGTATCGCTAAGGACTGACTGGGCATCGCAACCCTGTAGTCGCAACATTCGCGCAACCGAATGGCTTCCGATGCGGCCAGGGGATGATCCTTGCTCACCACGGCGCAAAGCGGTTGTTTTTTGACGATGAGCTCATATAGCTCTGCCGCAGGTGGGGGATCGATCAGCAGTGCTAGGTCAGCCTCATAATTTACCAGTGCACTGATGCCAAGCAGGTTGTCGCGGCCCTCTACCGAAAACGACACCTTCGGATGATCCAGCCTGAAAGTGGCGATTTCCTCGGGCAAGACACTGTCCACGAAGGCTTGCGCTGATGCCAATGACACGTGGCCACGTCGTACTCCTTCCAAATCTGAGATTTTCGTCAGCAACAATTCGAAGTCTGCGCCTTGATTTTGTATGTGACGAAGCAGTAGTTCACCTGCATCCGTCAATCTCATCCCCTGCGGCAAGCGCTCAAAAATGGCGGTGCCTAATTCCTCCTCGAAATCCTGGATCTTCCGCGTCAGTGCTGACGGTGTGAGGTGTAAGTGTTCGGCAGCTTTTCGTACTGATCCCCGCCTAGCCACGTCGGCGATACATCGATATAGGTGAAGGTGTCTCATGGGAAATCTCTTTAAAGATGTGTTCACATTTATGCAACAGCGTATCAGCTTGATCGCCAAAAACCAGCTCGCCATCGGGAGGTGATCGAGCCGGAATGGCTATAGTTTGCTGAGTCAAGGAGGGACATCTCCTGCTCTACCAATGAGATCTCCTGTTGCTTTAAGCGCAACGCCATGGTCACCAAATAGCACTATGCCAGGTAATTAATACGCGCCTAGACTCGCTCACCCCTCAGGATATGGGGTGCGCAAATGGAGTGACATTTGCAGCAGTTGCAATGAGCTATCACCACAAAAATAATTAGGTGAAATATGAGCATTTCGGCGAGTAGGACACGTATGCCTGCACTGCGCGGTTCTTTCCGCTTGGGTCTGGCATGGCAAATTGCTTTGGGTTTGGTTGTAGGCATAATCATTGGTGTGATACTCAGCCATTATCCCGAAACCCGGAGCTCGATAATCACTGATTATCTCCAGCCTGCGGGTGATCTGTTCATTCGCATGATCAAAATGGTGGTGGTGCCCATCGTATTCACCAGCATGGTTGTGGGTATTGCCGGTGTTGGCGATGGTAAGTCGCTGGGGCGAATCGGCCTAAAGACCATTGTCTATTTTGAAGTCATCACGACCATTGCGATTGTCTTGGGTTTGGTCTTCGGCAACATCATGCAACCAGGCGCGGGTACTGATATCTCGCAGCTCGGCCACGCAGATGTCTCGAAGTTCCAGCAGGCAGCGGCAGGCGCAGCACAAAGTCATGGTTTCATGAGCCTGATCCTGGGAATCATTCCAGAAAACATTTTAGCCTCGATGTCCCGCGGTGAATTGCTGCCGGTATTGTTCTTCTCCGTTCTGTTTGGCCTAGGCCTGCAGAGTGTTCCGAAGGATATTCGCGAGCCAGTCATTGCCACGTTGCGCGGTGTTTCTGATGCGATGTTCAAAGTGACCGGGATGGTCATGCGCTATGCGCCGATCGGGGTTGCGGCACTCATCGCTGTAACGGTCGCGAATTTCGGCTTCAGCTCACTGCTTCCGCTCTTGAAGCTGGTCACTGTGACCTACCTTGCCATCATCGTGTTCACGCTGGTTGTGCTCGGGGTTACGGCCCGCATGTTCGGCTTCAACATCTTCACCTTGCTGCGCATTATCAAAAACGAGTTGCTGATCGCCTTCACCACCTGCAGCTCCGCCACCGTGCTGCCGCAGTTGATGAAGAAAATGGAGGACTATGGCTCTCCCAAGGCCATCACCACCTTCGTCGTTCCGACCGGTTACGTTTTCAACCTGGACGGCGCCTCCGTCTACTTGGGCATCGGGACGCTCTTCGTGGCGCAGCTCTACGGAATTGAGTTGGGCCTGCAGGAGCAGATTGTCCTGGTGTTGACCATGGTCATCACTTCCAAGGGTGCCGCAGGTGTACCGGGCTTCATGTTCGTGATCCTGCTGGCCACACTCTCCAGCGCCGGCTTGCCGCTTGAAGGGCTAGCCTTCATTGCAGGCATCGATCGATTCCTGGACATGGGCCGAACCGCATTGAACGTCGTCGGTAACGCATTGGCAGCACTGGTCATTTCCAAATGGGAAGGCGAGTACGACGAAGAAAAGGGGCGGGCGTACCTGAAATCGCTCAGCAGCAGCAACCCGTCTAACTGACGTTCGACACCCAGTACTTAGCGAGTCCTTCTCATGAATCTGAATGACGTAAAAAACCTGTTCGACACCCTGCCGCGCAAGAACGTCGGTTTCTACCCAACGCCGTTCCACAAGCTGCACAACCTGTCGCGCCTTGAAGGCATCAACCTGTTCCTGAAGCGCGAAGACATGGCTGGGCCAGGTGCGCTCAGCGGCAGCAAGATGCGGGTGGCCGAACTCATCCTGGGCCAGGCGCTTAAGGACGGCGTGGACACCATCATCACCCAGGGGGCTTACCTCACCAACTCGGGCATGCAGTTCGCAACCGCAGCTGTGGTGGCCGGCATCACGCCGATCCTCTTCCTGACCCGCGATGAGCCGCAGCACGGTGAGTTGTCCGAGTATCGCGGCAACCTGCTGCTGGACAAGCTGATGGGGGTCGAGACCCACTATCTGGCAGCGCCTGGCAGTGCTTACATCAACCGCCCTGATGACAAGCAGCGTGTTTGGGATGCGATGACCGCCCGCAAGGCGGAGCTCGAAGCTCAGGGTCGCAAAGTGCTGATCGTTCCTACTGGTGGTGCTTATCCCACCGGGTTCGCAGGCCACGTCTTGACCTTCATCGAAATGATCGAGCAGGCGCGTGCTGCAGGCGTAGAGCTGGACTATATCTACCACACCACCGGTACCGGTACCGCTCTGCCAGGTATGCTGGCAGCCAAGCTGTTGACCGGGCATCCCGTGAAATTCCGCTCGATTTCGATCTCTAACTACCAGCCAGATTTCTGGATCAATGAGTCGATCATCGCCGAGCGTGTTCGCCACATCTTCGAGACCTTCGGTATCGAGCCGCCGTCCCTTGAGACCGTCCTTAGCGAGATCGAAGTCGACAACCGCTTCATTGGCGAAAACTACGCTGTGCCGTCCCAGGAAAGTGTCCACGCTATCCGATGCTTGGCCCAGGCCGAGGGCGTCTTCCTCGGCCCTGTGTACACCGGTAAAGGGTTTGCTGGCCTGCTCGACCACATCCGTACAGGCAAGGTGGAGCCGGGTAGCAATGTCGCCTTCCTGCATACAGGTGACACCGCCAACCTTTTTGAGGTTTCTGGGGTCGTGGGTGACTTCATTCACGAGACGCCATCGGTAAGCCGTTGAAGCCTTCCCGGGCTTTCGAGCCTGATGCAGTGCAGCTACTTCGATCTCGGTCGAGGGAAGAGCTGCACTCGCGTGAACAAGCAACACTGGAGAATACAGTGAACAAGGTATCTGTTGGGAATGCCTCGGCGGCGCACCGCGACGACGCCAGCAGTGCTTCCATAAGCCTGAGCCTCACGTTGATCATGGCGATCGCATGCGGTATGTCGGTTGCCAATATCTACTACAACCAGCCTATGCTGGAACTGATCAGCGCTACGTTTCCTGGCAGCGAGTCACTGACTGGCCTGGTTCCGACAGCGACCCAGTTGGGCTATGCACTCGGCCTGTTGCTATTGGTTCCCTTGGGCGATCGTATTGAGCGGCGACGTCTGATCGTCATGCAATGCGGCGCACTCGCCTTAGCCTTAGCCGGCGTAGCAGTCGCACCGAGTGCCTGGATGCTGGTGGCCGCCTCCGCTTTTGTGGGCGTGTCCGCAAGCGTTGCGCAGCAGATCCTGCCGTTTGCGGCGGACCTCGCTGCACCGAGTCGCCGGGGCGCCACAATCGGCATCGTCATGAGCGGCCTCTTGTGTGGCATTCTGTTCGGTCGTGCACTGGCGGGCGCGGTCGCGGTGCACTATGGGTGGAGGGCAATGTTCTGGCTGGGGTTGGGCCTGGCGCTTCTGATCGGCGTCGTACTGGCGGTTGCGCTGCCCAAGACCAAACCCAAGACCAATCACAGCTACGGGGAACTGCTCAAATCGCTCGCCTCGCTTTGGCGAGAAGAGCCTCAACTGCGTCATGCCACCATGATCCAGGCCTGTCTGTTTGGCTCCTTCAGCGTGCTGTGGACAAGTCTCGCATTTCACCTGGCGGCCAACTACCAGCTCGGAGCGGACGTGGCGGGGCTGTTCGGTATCATCGGCGCCGTGGGTGTTCTGTTCGCACCAATCGCGGGCAGGACAGCAGATCGTCGGGGCCCTCATTTCGTGATCGGCATTGCCTGCGTGACGATGTTGCTCTCGTGGGTTGTCTTCGAAGCCTGGGGCATGGTCATGGGCCTGGTCGTCGCAGTCATCTTCCTGGATTTTGGGGCTCAAGGTGCGCAGGTCTCCAACCAGCACGTCATTCAGTCTCTGCGTCCAGAAGCGCGCAATCGGCTGAACGCCATCTTGATGAGCGGGATGTTTCTGGGCGGCGCACTGGGTTCGGCAGGGGCGAGCTTCGCCTGGACTCATGCTGGCTGGAGTGCTGTATGTGGCTTGGGTGCGCTGCTTGCACTCGCTGGGCTTGGTGTTCATATTGCCGGTCGGCGTCACGCTAAGGCGTCTATCGTTCGTCACTGAAGCTGGCCAAGGTGTTGGCATGGCTTGTCGTCACCTCCAAAGCGAATTCCGATATGATCGATCTACCACTGCTCCTCGCCTTCATTGCTGCTGCCTCGGTGCTTGCTGTAACGCCGGGCGTCGATACGGCCATGGTGCTCCGGGCAGCAGCGGTCGATGGGCGTCGCACCGCACTCCTGGCAGCCTTAGGCATCGCTCTCGGTTGCCTGGCCTGGGGGGCTGCCGTCTCACTCGGACTGGGTGCGCTGCTGCAGCGTTCCGAGGTGGCCTACACTGTGCTGAAGTCTGCCGGTGCCGCATACCTGTTGTGGGTAGGGAGTAAACTGGTATTCAAACCTCGGCAGTCCTTCCAGAGCAAGGATGAGGGTGGTGCCACAGTCTCAGGCTGGAGCGCTTTTTCCCGAGGCCTCCTGACCAACCTCCTGAACCCCAAAGTCGGTATTTTTTACGTGACCTTCCTGCCGCAGTTCATTCCTGTCGGCGTTGCGCTGTCGGCTTATTCGTTCTTCCTAGCGTCCATTCACGTGCTTCTGACAGTCGTCTGGTTCGGCTTGCTGATCGCCGCCACGATACCGCTCAAAAACCTGCTGAGTCAGTCGTCAACGGTGAAGGTCCTGGACAGGGTTACTGGAGGTATCTTCATCGCATTCGCGCTGAGAATCGCTGCCTCGCCTGCTCGATAGCTTTCGTTTGCTCAAGGTCAATATCGGCATCCCATGGAATTGGGAATGACTTCTACACCTCCGAACGCCCTGCCGGTTTACCGCCTGATTACCGGTAAGGCCATTCCTCCTTCTGACTGCACATCTCAGAGCAGTTCGCTCCCGGCTATGAGCTCTAAGGGAGGAAATGAGTGGCTGAAAAACTGAGGGCTGCGATGCATAGGAAACCCAAGGTGACGCGAAGCGCAATCCCGATCGATCTCGTGCTTATGGCGTCTTTTTGTTAACCAGCGGCGAATACCTCCCCGATCGCTTGGGCCTGGGCCTTGGTGATGAATCGGGAAGGTGCTGAGATTTACTGGGGTGATCAGTTGTCGATCACGTCTTTACGCAGCCTCACGGGGTCGTGCTTGCGGCCGAGAGCTGTTCGCATGCGAATGTTGAGTGCTTCTACAGCCAGCGAGAATGCCATCGCAAAGTAGACGTAACCCTTCGGCACGTGGACATCGAAAGCCTCTGCAATCAGGACGGTACCAACCACGACCAGGAAGGAGAGGGCGAGCATCTTCAAGCTGGGATGACGGTCTATGAAACCGCTGATGGCCCCAGCACAAGCCATCATGACCAACACCGCGACAACAATCGCCGCCACCATCACCGGTACGTTGGAAACCATCCCAACCGCGGTAATTACCGAGTCCAGAGAGAAAACGATGTCGATAATCGCAATCTGGATGATCGTCCCGATGAAACCGCCGGCCAAGCTTTTAGGATTGCTTTCCGATTCTTCCTCCCCTTCGAGGCTGTGATACATCTCGGTGCTGCTTTTCCAGAGCAGGAACAAGCCGCCGAAGAAGACGATGAGGTCCCGACCAGATACGCCGTGCCCGAAGACTTCAAACAAGTCGCTGGTGAGCCGCATGATCCAGGTGATGGAAAGCAGCAGCATGATCCGGGTGACCATGGCCAGCGCCAGTCCGAAGAAGCGTGTTCGGGCCTGCATATGAGGTGGCATGCGGCCCACGAGGATTGCAATCATGATGATGTTGTCGATGCCGAGAACGATCTCCAGGGCAGTCAGGGTGAAGAAGGCGATCCAGATCTCGGGGCTCATCAGCCATTCCATGTTGCTTTTCTCATGTGTGGGTCTATTGGGGGACCGCCAAGGCGGTGTTCAGTTGTACCTACGTGCTTGTACACGCCGTTCCCATCGTTTGTAGATGAGCTCTGCTACCAGCATCACGACGACCATGCGGATGATCTGCATTGCAGTAACCAGAGCGACGCCGAGTCCTAACGCCTCAGCGGTTAGGCTCATTTCCGTACTACTGCCAGGCATTAGGCCCAAGGTGAGGGACATCGGACCGACATCAACCGCAAGGCTCATGATCCACCCAGCCCCAAAGGCGACGCCTATTGCAGCGATGGTTATCAGCAGGACCTTGGCCAGAAAGCTTGGGGCACTGCGAAAGAATGCGCGATCGAAATAGGAGCCCAAGGAACAGCCGAGCAGTAATTGCCCGAATTTACTAAGCCACGTAGGAAGGCTCAGGTGGAGGTCAAAAACGATGGTGAAAACGGCGCATACCAGCATGGGGCCGAAGGCCCATCCGTTGGGCATGCCTATCCGCGTCCATAGCCAGGCTACGGCAAAGCCGGTCGGCAACATGATGGCCAGCCATGACCAGTCTGCAGGGGCCGGCATGCTGCGCGCTCCGGTACCAAGCCCCCAGGTGACGGCTGCCGGGATAACCAGAACGATCAGAACGAGTCGAAGACTGTGAGCGGCAGCTACGCGAGCGCGATCCGCCTGATATCGCTCACCCAGGATGATCATCTCCGCTGAGTTGGCTGGCATCAGGGAGAAAAAACTAGTCGGTAGATCAACCCCGCTTCGGTTGATCAGCGCGATTCCGATGAGTGCTGTCAGCAGTGTGAGCAAAGCGGCAACAAGCATCATGAGGAAGTGATTTGATACCTCACTCAAGACAGCCGCTGAGAAGTGCATGCCGATCACTGAGGCGATCAGCCATTGGCCAACTCTTCTACCGTTAGGTACGTCTCTCAAGTTCCAGCCGGAGCAGCGAATGATGATGACCATGACCATGGATCCAACCATCCAGGGGAGTGGCCAACCGATGCTCTCTGCGCAGAGAGCGCCGAGTGCGCCTACTGCGGGCGTGACGAGGAAAAGGGGAGGCACGAGGCGTAGCTGCATGATTTGTCTCTGGCTTTTCAGGGCTCGGGCTTTGCGCGACTCGGCGAATCATCAATCCAGTATTCTCGCGGCCTGCGACTTTTCTGAGGTCGTCGTTGATGTCTGGAGTGTTGATAATCAGCAGGTTCGCCATGATCCCGGCTGTTTTTTTGTTGCCAGAGATTGCATTTAGTTTTGAGTGAAGTCAATAATCGCACCATTCAACGGTACCGCTGTAGCTCTAGCCTCACGGGTGAGCTTCCGCCGTCTTGCTCTGAGTGCGTACCAGTTGGCCATGAGAGGTTTCAAGGGGCACTCTGTATCGGCTTCGTTAGGGCTGGGATAGAGGCAGCAAAGTGGTCGTCTGCAGCTTCTGTGCTGGTAACAGGGGGATGGTTCAGCTCCTTCCATTTCTCCTAGGCTCTCGGATCCACGCTTGAGCCTGAATTTCCCCTTCGGTCGCGGCAGGAGATGTCTTTGATGTCTAAGGCCAAAAGCCCTTCCTGTTCGCGGCTATTTTTTGTCTAGGGTCCGCATCGACTGACATTCGATAGGGGAGGCCCCCTCTTTCAAACACCCTCGCTTGAAAACCGGGGAGAATGAGGCCAGAATCAAGGCTATCCCTGTTTCAGGGATTGCTGAAAAGCCTTAATTTTCAACGGCTCGGAAGGCGGATGTGAGTCTCGTTTCCCGCTTCGCATTCATCGCACTCGACGGTGATTCAACCCTTCGCATGCGCACCTTAACTTATCCAGCGTGCGCAGCCAGAGCAGCATTCTTGCGTAACCGATCCAAATAATCCGTCCATTGCTGTGCAGCCTCCCGACGCTGCGGCAGCAATTGTGCGCGGGCATACACGGCGCCCAGTGCGCCCGGCATGCGGTGCGATAACGACAACTCCAATACAATCGGATCGATCCCTAAATGCTCGTGGGCGATGGTGCGGTAGGTGGCGCGAAAGCCATGGGCAGTAATGGGATAATCCGGCCAGATTCGCTGGTAGGACTTGGCCAGAGAGGTAGCGTCGATGGGGCGGCCAGGATAAACCGGCGAGACGAACACCCAGCCGTTGCCAGCCTCATCCACCACCCGGCGTTTGTACAGTTCACGTAGCAGCACGAGTGCCTGCTCTGGCAGCGGTACGATGTGTTTGTTCTTGTCCAGGTGCCGAGTTTTACTGACCACGTAACGCCAGTCGGCGCTGATCAGATCAACATCCTCCCAGCGCATTTTCACCAGTTCGCCCGGGCGCACCGGCAGCATCACCAGCAAGCGCATTGCGGTGGTCACGCTGCTCGCGTCGAGTTCATCCAGGCGCAACAGGAACCGACCCAAGTCGGCCGGTCGTTCGATTGCGGGATTGCTGGTGACCACGTGGCGGATTTTGAGCTCCTCGGTGTTGCTCAGCGCCACGTTGCGTTCGATCCAGCCGCGGCCTTCAGCGAAGCCGAGCACGGCGCGAATGATGGTGCGCACGCGCTTGGCCATGGCCATCGTGCGGGCACGGCGTAGCGTACTGATGATCGAGGTGATGTGTTCAAGTCTGATTTCGGTGACAGGTTTTTCGCCGATGGCCGGCAAGATGTGATTGCGCAGCGCACCGCGAAACCCTGCAATGGACTTGCTGACCAAATCCGGCGATTTGAAATTCATCCACTCTTCAGCCACGTAAGCAAATGTGCGGTCCTCATTGAGCCATTGCGCCTCGATCTTGGCCTTCTTGGCTTTGAGTGGATCGATGTGATTGGACACGCTATTGCGCGCTGCCCGGGCGAGCTCACGGGCCTCTTTCAAGCCCACATCCGGATACCTGCCAATCACAAACACGTTTTCCTTGCCGCGTAGACGGTATTTCAGTCGCCAATGCCGTGAGGCTGATTTGCCAGGTTTGAGTGAGGCGCGCACCTGTAGATACAGACCCGGTACGTCGCCGTCGGCGTACTTGCCCGATGTGGTCAGCGAACGTATGAAGGCATCACTGAGCTTTTGACGGAAAGCGGGCGGTTTTTCGGCGGACATGGTGTGGGGGTATCTTTTTTAATCTGGGCTTGATGTTCCCCAAAGATACCCCCAGTCAAGCTGGAATTGAGTGGATTCGGACGGACGGCAATGGACGTAAATGTTTTATAACTACATGTATTTAAAGGATTTATGGTGCTCAGTGGAATTCGGTCACAGACTATCGGGATCCCCAAAGAACATCTGTATCCGCGACCGCAACCACCGTTCCGCCGGGTCATTATCCTGCGCCCCGCGCCAAGCCATGTGCAGTTCGAAACTGCGCACCTCCATCGGCAGATCCTCCGCCCGCAACCCACCCGCTGCGGTCAGCGCATCGGCCGTATAGTCCGGCACGGTGGCGACGATATCGGTCCCGGCGAGCAGACTCCCCAGCCCGTTGAACTGCGGCACCGCCAGCACCACATGGCGCTTGCGGCCGATTTCATCCAGCGCTTCGTCGATAAACCCCGACAGGTCGCCGGCAAACGACACCAGCGCATGGGGCCGCTCGCAGAAATCGTCCAGGGTGATGCTGCCGGGCACGCTGTCGGCGCGCAGCAGCTTGGGTTTGCTGCGGCGCAGCACCTTGCGCTTGGCGTTGGCCGGCAGGTCGCTGGTGTAGCTCACACCCACCGAGATTTCGCCCGAGGCGAGCAGGGCGGGCATCAGCAGGTAGTTGACCCGGCGCACCACCAGCACGATGCCGGGGGCCTCGGCGCGGATGCGTTTGAGCAGTTGCGGCAGCAGGGCGAACTCGGCGTCGTCCGACAGGCCGATACGGAACACCGAGGTGCTGGTGGCTGGGTCGAATTCGGCGGCGCGGCTGACCGCGGTGGAGATCGAATCCAGTGCCGGCGACAGCAGGGCGAAGATCTCGTGGGCCCGCGCCGAGGGCTCCATGCTGCGCCCGGTGCGCACGAACAGCGGGTCGTCGAACAGGTTGCGCAGGCGCGACAGCGCGGCGCTGATCGCCGGCTGGCCGAGGAACAGTTTTTCGGCGGCACGGGTCACGCTGCGCTCGTGCATCAGTGTCTCGAACACGATCAGCAGGTTGAGGTCTACGCGACGCAAGTCGTTACGATTCATTCGGTGCGGCTCGCCTGGAAGTGGTGCAGGGGTGAATCTTACGGGCAAAGGCTGTTACCCTGCACCGATTTCCGGGTGCCAATGCACATAATTGTCAGGGGCCCAATCAATGACAGGCATGTCGACTATTAACGGCCACTGATGGCCCTCGGCGCCAAGCCCGGATAAAGTCCATGGTAATACGAGGTTCACAAAGGCGAGGTATGCGATGTCCCGCATGATCCGTTTCCACAAGTTCGGCCAGGCCGACGTGTTGCGCTGCGAAGAGCAGGCCGAGCCGTCCCCGGCCGCCGGCGAGTTGCAGATTCGCGTTCAAGCCATTGGCGTGAGCTGGTATGACGTGCTCTGGCGGCAGAACCTGGCACCCTCTCAAGCACGCCTGCCGGCGGGCATCGGCCACGAGATGGCCGGTGTGGTCACGGCGGTTGGCGAAGGCGTTGACGATATTGCGGTGGGCGATCGGGTAGCGAGCTTCCCGGCCACCAGCGCCAACGACCACCCGGTGTACGGCGATGTGATCGTGCTGCCGCGCAGTGCCATCACCCGTTACCCCGACGTGCTCACCCCGATCGAGGCCAGCGTGCACTACACGCCGCTGCTGATCGCCTATTTTGCCTATGTCGACCTGGCCCGGGCCAAGGCCGGGCAGACCGCACTGATCACCGACGCCAGCCACTGCGCGGGGCCGGCCTTCGTGCAACTGGGCAAGGCCCTGGGGCTGCGGGTGTTCGCTGCCACCAAGGAGCCGGAGCAGCGCGAGTACCTGCTGGGCCTGGGTGCCGAAAAGGTGATCGTCACCGAAGAACAGGACCTGCTGATGCAGGTGGGCAAGTACACCGATGGCCGTGGCGTCGACATGGTGCTGGACGGCATGGGCGGCCCGCAGATGTCGCTGCTGGGTGATGTACTGGCGCCGCGCGGCAGCCTGGTGCTGTATGGACTGCAGGGCGGCAACCAGACGCCGTTCCCGGCTTGTGCTGCTTTTCGCAAGAACATCCAGTTCCATGTGCACTGCATCGGCAACTTCACCGGCAAGCCGGAGCTGGGCATCGCCCAGGACCAGGTCGCCCTGCAGCGCGCGTTGCGCGATATCAACCAGTTCACCGCTGACCAGCTGCTGACGCCGCAGATCATCAAGGTGTACCCGTTCGGCCAGGTGGTCGAAGCCCATCGCTACATGGACGAGTGCCCTTGCGGCGGGCGGGTGGTGCTGGATATGGCGCAACCCTGAGTAGCGCAGGCTGGTAGCGAAAGCCCGGGCATTGTCCCGGGCTTTTTTTCGGAATTTTCGCGCTGTACAGTTCCAAAAAAATTCCATGATCCTTCACGATTATCGGAAATTTCCTGCAAGTTGAGCTTGATCTTCATCTGGCAAACTCGGGTCTTCGATCGGACCAATCCAGGAAGGTGAAGATCAGATGAACCACACCCCCCACAACCAGGCCATGCACTACGTCCATCAGCAGGTGCTGGAGCGCCTGCTGGCCCACATGAACCAGGCGCAGCGCGCCTCCGTGCAGTTGCTGATGCAGCGCCTGCTGGTGATTGCCGGCGGGCCGGAACATATCGGCAACTTCCGCACTCTGGTGCTGCATGGCGCCGACCGGCGCAGTGCCCTGCTGTTGGCCTACCTGCGCGCCGCCCAGTTGAGCCTGGCGGTACGCCACCACGACAGCTTTCACCTGCGGGTGCTGGTGGCCCGTTCACCGGGCCTGGACAGCGCCACGCTGGCGGCCCACGACCAGTGTTTCGGTGCGCTGTTCCTGCATGACGACCCGCGCGTGGAGCTGTTGCGCGCCGACGCAGGCCAGGTCGGCCCCTACAGCGCGCGGCCGGTAGCCCGCAGCGAGCAGCGTGATGCGGCGCGCAACGCCTGGCTGTTGTTCGGCCACCTGGGCGGCGGGCGGCCCGAAGTGTTGCTGGGGGCCAGGGCCTACCTGGAGCTGGCCTCGGTGCTGGACCAGGCGCTGACCGCCGGCGCCGGTGTGGACGCACTGCTGACCGTGACCCCACCCAGGCAGCGCCTGCGCCTGATGGCCTGGGGGCGGCGCTGCCTGCGGGCTGTGACACAAAACGCGCCCACCGCGCTGCCCCACGGCGTCGGGGTGCTGGCCGAAGGCCTGATGCAACTGCACCAGGTGCTGGCGCTGGCGCTGCACAAACCCACGCCGATGACGCAGCGTGCGGCGGGCAACGAATTGCAGGTGGTAGCGCTGGAAGCTGTACTGCACAACCTGGACGAAGGGGGGCTGCTGGAGCGTATGCTGGGGCGCGAGGAGGGCTTGCCCTGCGAGGTGCACGGCCCCGCCGGGCTGTTCGACCCGCTGCCGCTGGCCCATGCCCGGGGGCTGTATGCCCAGTACATCGAGCAGCGCAATTACCGCGATGGCAGCCAGGCGGCGTTCCAGCGCATCGTCGAACGGCCGCTGCCCTGGCCCCAGGGGCAGGAGCTGCAGCAGCAGGCGCAGGAGCGCCTGCTCGACAGTTACGGCGCCAGCCAGGACCAGTTGGTCTGCCAGGCCTTTGCACCCTTTGCCGAGCAGGGGCGGCGCCTGGAGCAGTTCGTCCAGCGTTATCACCCACGCATGCGCATCGCCTTACCCTACCTGCACCGGGCGTTACAGGGCCGGCCGTGCCCGGGCCCGGTAGTTCGCTGGTTGATGGACATCAGCGGGCTGGACCTCGCGCAAATGCGCGCCTTGTATGCCGGCGCCTTGCGCCCGCAGTTGGGCCAACTGGTGCAACTGCTGGGGCGTCGCGATGTGGCACTGCGCTTGCTGCCGCAGGCCGGCTCGGCCTTACCAGCCTGGGCTCGGCTGGCGGGGCACGCGGGGCGATGGGGTGGTTGACCGTTGATCCGTAGCGCTTGCCCAACCCTTGGGTCTGTATGTATAACCAGTGGCCATCCCCACGCCCGACCTAACCTCCGTGATCGCCCACTCCGTAGACGACCCGCTGTACTACCTGCACAACTTCCGCCAGGTGCTGGGCTGGGTCGGGCAGCGTTATGCCGACCTGCTCGACCACCACGAGCAGGGCTTTATCGACACCTTCACCGACTTGCCAACCGCATCGCAGGCACTGCTGGTGCGCATGGTGATGCGCAAGGGCGAGCTGTTTCGCAGCGACAAGCTCGAGTACGCCGAGATCGGCGACACCCACAACGCCCTGGCGCCGCTGCTGGCGCTGGGCTGGGCCGACGCCGATGCGCCCCTGGCACTGGAGCAGTTGTGGCCGCTACTGCGCAAGGACGAAGCGGCCAGTTGCTTTGCCGGGCAACTGACGCGGCCCAGGGCGGGCAAGGCCGAATTGCTCGCGCAGTTGCAGCCGCTGGCGCTGCAACCCCGCCCGTTGGCCCAGTGGTTCCCCGGGTTTGCTGTGCAAATCGTGCATTGGCGCCTGCAACCGTTGTGCGACCGCCTGCGCCTGCTGTTTTTCGGCAACCTGTACCAGGACTGGCACGAGTTCGTACTGGCCGACCTGGGCGTGTGGCGCTACGAGCAGGTGCCGTTCAGCGACGATTCCCGCGCCCTGCGCCTGCGCTGCGAGGTCGACCTGGCCATGGCCCTGCACCAGTGCGCCGAGCGCCTGGAGCAGGGCGAGGCGCCGGCCACCTTGCTGGCCCTGCTCGAGGGCCTGGACAGCCACAACCCCTGGCTGGCCCGGCGCCGCGCGCGGGTGCTGTATGCCGTTGGCCAGCAATGCGAGCGCCTGGCCGACTGGGCCCTGGCCCTGCGTATCTACGGCGCTTGCACACACCCCGAGGCGCGCATCCGCCAGGTGCGGGTGCTGGAGCGCAGCGAGCAGTGGGCCGCAGCCCATGCCTTGGCGCTGAATATGGCCGCAGCACCGGCCAATGCGTTGGAGCGCCAGGCCCTCGAGCGCCTGTTGCCGCGCCTTGCGCGCAAGCTGGGCGGGCCGCCGCAGCCACGCCGGCGGGCCAACCCGGTCGAGCTGATCGAGCTCGAGCTGCCGGCCGAATTCGCCGCGCTGGGCGTGGAGGAGGCGGTGCGGCTACACCTGCAGGGGCAGGGCGGGGCGGCCCATTACGTCGAGAACACCCTGTTCAACAGCCTGTTCGGCCTGTTGTGCTGGGAGGCGATTTTCGCCCCGTTGCCCGGGGCGTTCTTCCATCCGTTTCAGGCCGGCCCGCAAGACCTGCACGATGCCGACTTCCAGCAGCGCCGCGCGGCGCTGTTCGAGCGCTGCCTGGGGCGGCTCGACGATGGCAGCTACCGCGATGCCATGCGCACCTGCCATGGCGCCAAGCAGGGGCTGCAATCGCCGTTCGTGTTCTGGCAGATGCTCGACAGCGAGCTGTTGGAGCAGGCCCTGGCCTGCCTGCCGGCAGCGCACCTCAAAGCCTGTTTCCAGCGCCTGTTGCAGGATATCCGCAACAACCGCGCCGGCATGCCCGACCTGATCCAGTTCTGGCCCGAGCAGGGCCGCTACCGCATGGTCGAGGTCAAGGGGCCGGGCGACCGCCTGCAAGACAACCAGCTGCGCTGGCTGGAGTTCTGCCAGCAGCACGGCCTGCCAGTGGCGGTCTGTCACGTGCGTTGGGCGCCGGCGGCATGAGCTACACCGTCGCGGTGCGCGCGCTGTGCGAATTCAGCGCCAAGGTTGGTGACCTCGACCTGCGCTTTACCCCTTCGCCCACCGCCCAGGAAGGCATCGCCGGCCATCGCCGGGTGGTGGCCCGCCGCGATGCCGGCTACGAGGCCGAAGTAGCGCTGGAAGGCGAGTATCAGAGCCTGCGTGTGCGCGGCCGGGCCGACGGCTACGACCCGGCGCGCAACCGCCTGGAAGAAATCAAGACCCACCGCGGCGACCTGGCCCGCCAGCCGGCCAACCATCGCCAACTGCACTGGGCCCAGGCCAAGGTTTACGCCTGGCTGCTGTGCCAGGCACGCCAGCTGAGCGAAATCGACGTGGCGCTGGTGTACCTCGACGTCGACAGCGACGGCCAGACCCTTTTCAGCGAGCGCCACACGGCCGCCGGGCTGCAAGCCTTTTTCGAAACCCAGTGCCAATGTTTTCTGGCCTGGGCGCAACTGCAACAGCAGCGCTTGCTGGCCCGTGACGACGGCCTGCGGGCGTTGACCTTCCCGTACCCCGAATTCCGCCAGGGCCAGCGGCAACTGGCCGAAACCCTGTACAAGGCGGTGAGCACCGGCCGCTGCCTGATGGCCCAGGCCAGTACCGGCATCGGCAAGACCCTCGGCACCTTGTTCCCGCTGCTCAAGGCGGTGGTGCCGCAGCAGCTCGACAAGCTGTACTTCCTCACCGCCAAGACCCCGGGCCGCGCCCTGGCCCTGGATGCCCTGCGCCAGCTCACCCGGCATAGCCCGCAGCCGGCGTTGCGCACGCTGGAGCTGATCGCCCGCGACAAGGCCTGCGAATACCCCGAAAACGCCTGCCATGGTGAGTCCTGCCCGCTGGCCAAGGGTTTCTACGACCGCCTGCCCGCCGCCCGGGAAGCAGCAGCGCAGGTGGCGCTGCTGGACCGCGCGGCGTTGCGCGAAGTGGCCCTGGCACACCAGGTGTGCCCCTACTATCTGGGGCAGGAAATGGCCCGCTGGGCCGATGTGCTGGTGGCCGACTACAACTACTATTTCGATGCCCACGCGCTGCTGTTTGGCCTGGCCCAGCTCAACCAGTGGCGCACAGCGGTGCTGGTGGACGAGGCTCACAACCTGGTGGAGCGGGGGCGGGCGATGTACAGCGCCAGCCTTGATCAGGGCCAGTTGCTGGCCCTGCGCCAGAGCAAACCGGCAGGCCTTGGCAGCGCGCTGGAGCGCCTCAACCGGCAGTGGAATGCCCTGTACAAGTCTCAGGTGGCGCCTTACCAGGCCAGCGAGCAGTTGCCGGAGGCCTTTTTGCGGGCGCTGCAACAATGCATCGGGCTGATCCAGGAGCGTATGAACCAGGCCCCGGCCGCGCTTGAGCCCAAGGTGTTGGAGTTTTTCTACCAGGCCCTGCAGTTCAGCCGGGTTGCCGAGCTGTTCGATGAGCACTTTCTGTTCGACATCAGCCCGCGCAACGGCCCCAAGGGCAAGCGCCTGGCTACCCTGTGCCTGCGCAACGTGGTGCCGGCGCGGCTGCTGGCACCGCGCATGGCCGCAGCGCGCAGCGTGACCTTGTTCTCGGCCACCCTCAACCCGCAGCGGTTCTACCGCGACCTGCTGGGCATGCCCGCCGACACCGCCTGGCTGGAGGTGGCCGCGCCGTTTCGCGCCGAGCAGTTGCAGGTGCGCATCGTCAGTGAAGTCTCCACCCGCTACCAACAGCGCCAGGCCTCGTTGGCGCCCATCGTCGAGTTGATCGCTGGGCAGTACCAGCGCCAACCGGGCAACTACCTGGCGTTCTTCAGCAGCTTCGAGTACCTGGAGCAAGTGGCCCGGCTGCTGGCCGAGCGCTACCCAGCCTTGCCCCAATGGCGCCAGGCGCCGGGCATGGACGAGGCCAGCCGCGAAGCGTTTCTGGCGCGCTTTGTCGCCGATGGCCAGGGTGTGGGTTTTGCCGTACTGGGCGGCGCTTTCGGCGAGGGCGTCGACCTGCCCGGTACGCGCCTGATCGGTGCCTTCGTCGCGACGTTAGGGCTGCCCCAGGTCAACCCGGTCAACGAGCAATTCAAGCAGCGCCTGGGCCGTCAGTTCGGGGCCGGTTTCGACTATGCCTACCTGTACCCGGGGGTGCGCAAGGTGATCCAGGCGGCCGGGCGGGTGATCCGCGGCGATGACGACCGCGGCGTGCTGCTGCTGATCGACGAACGCTTCGCCGAGCCGCGGGTGCGGCAGATGTTCCCCAGCTGGTGGCACTGCGCCTGAACGCCCCCATCGCCTGGCGCTGAAACTCCCAGTACACTGCGCGTTCCAACCCCAACATTCGTTGCTTTCGAGGTTCTGCATGACGCTCAGTCCTTTGGCAGGCAAGCTGGCTCCGGCCAGTGTGCTGGTCGATATCCCCCGCCTGCTCACCGCCTACTACACCGGCCGCCCCGATGCAGCCGTGGCGGCCCAGCGCGTGGCCTTCGGCACCTCGGGCCACCGGGGCAGCTCGTTCGACCTGAGCTTCAACGAGTACCACGTGCTGGCGATCACCCAGGCCATCTGCCTGTACCGTCAAGAGAAAGGCATCGACGGCCCGCTGTTCATCGGCGCCGACACCCACGCGTTGTCTGCCCCGGCCGCTGCCAGTGCCCTGGAAGTGCTGGCCGCCAACGGCGTGCAAGTGGCGTTGAGCAAGGATGACGAGTACACCCCGACGCCTGCGGTGTCCCACGCCATCCTTTGCTATAACCGCGGCCGCCAGCAGGGCCTGGCCGACGGCATCGTCATCACCCCGTCGCACAACCCGCCGCAGAGCGGCGGCTTCAAGTACAACCCGCCCAACGGCGGCCCGGCCGACAGCGACGTGACCAAGTGGGTCGAGGCCAAGGCCAACGAACTGCTGGCCGCAGGCCTTGCCGGTGTCAAGCGCATGGACTACCAGCAGGCGCTCAAGGCCCCGACCACCCACCGCCATGACTACGTCACCAGCTACGTCAACGACCTGGAAAGCGTCATCGACTTCGAGGTGATCCGAGGCGCCAACCTGCGCCTGGGCGTCGACCCGCTGGGCGGGGCAGGGGTGCGCTACTGGTCGGCCATCGCCGAGCGCTACCAACTGAACCTGGAAGTGGTGAACACCGAAGTGGACCCGACCTTCCGCTTCATGACCGTTGACTGGGACGGGCAGATCCGCATGGACCCGTCCTCGCCCCACGCCATGCAGGGCCTGATCGGACTGCGCGAGCGCTTCGATGTGGCCTTTGCCTGCGACCCGGACCACGACCGCCACGGCATCGTCACCCCCGACGGCCTGCTGCAGCCGAACAACTACCTGGCCGTGGCCATCGATTACCTGTACCGCAACCGCCCGCAATGGCGCAGTGACGCTGCCGTGGGCAAGACCGTGGTTTCCAGCGGCCTGATCGACCGGGTGACCCAAGGCCTGGGCCGCGCGCTGTACGAAGTGCCGGTGGGCTTCAAGTTCTTCGCCCAGGGGCTGTTCGACGGCTCGTTGGGCTTTGGTGGCGAGGAGAGCGCGGGTGCTTCGTTCCTGCGCCGTGACGGTTCGGTCTGGGCCACCGACAAGGACGGCCTGATCCCGGCGCTGCTGGCCGCAGAGATGACCGCCCGCACTGGCCGTAACCCGAGCCAGATCTACGCCGACCTGACCGCCAAGCTGGGCAAGCCCTACGCCACCCGCGTCGAGGCCAAGGCCGATGCCCGGCAAAAAGCCCTGCTGAGCAAGCTGGCGCCGGAGCAGGTGAAGTCCACCGAGCTTGCCGGCGAGCCGATCGAGCAGATCCTCAGCCACGCGCCGGGTAACGGCCAGGCCATCGGCGGCCTGAAGGTGATGACCGCCAATGGCTGGTTCGCCGCGCGGCCGTCCGGCACCGAGGACATCTACAAGATCTACGCTGAAAGCTTCATCGACGAGGCGCACCTGGCGCGGCTGGTGCAAGAAGCACAGGTACTGGTGGACGCGGCGATCGCCTGATCGGCCACTGGCTTTATCGCGGGGCGAGCCCGCTCCCACGTTGGCATTGGGTCCAGCGTGGGGGCGGGCTTGCCCCGCGATGCTTTTGGCTGTCCTGTTGATGGAACGATCCATGCCAATGCAGCTATCTACCGCCTGGTTGGCTTCGCCGTTAAGGTGATATCCATCCAAGAGGAGCCAGTTCATGAAAAACATCCAGGGTATCCACCCTAGCCCCCACGCCCATTGGGTAGGCGACGGCTTCCCGGTGCGCAGCCTGTTCACCTACGACCATCTCGCCCGGTACATCAGTCCGTTCCTGCTGCTGGACTACGCCGGCCCCTACGCATTCAGCCCTACCACCGACCGCCGTGGCGTCGGCCAGCACCCGCACCGGGGTTTCGAGACGGTAACCATCGTCTACCAGGGCGAGCTGGAGCACCGCGACTCCACCGGCGCTGGCGGCCTGATCGGCCCAGGCGACGTGCAATGGATGACCGCCGCTGGCGGCATCATCCACGAGGAGTTCCACTCCCCGGCGTTCGCCCAGAGCGGTGGCACGCTGGAGATGGTGCAGTTGTGGGTCAACCTGCCGGCCAGGGACAAGCGTGCTGCGGCGGGCTACCAGACCTTGCTGGCCAGTGATATCCCGGTGGTGAGCTTTGAGGGTGACGCCGGCAGCCTGCGGGTGATCGCCGGGCGTTACCAGGAGCAGCAGGGGCCTGCCCGCACGTTCACCGACATGGATGTGTGGGATATGCGGCTCAAGGCCGGGGCCAGCCTGCAGCTGCCTGTGGCTGCTGGGCGCAATGCCGCGCTGGTGGTATTGCGTGGGCGCTTGCGGGTTAATGCCGGGCGCGAGGCGGGGCCGGCGAGCCTGGTGCTGTTCGAGCGTGAAGGTGACGAGGTGCAGGTCGAGGCGCTGGAGGATGTCAGTGTATTGCTGCTCAGTGGTGAGCCGATCGATGAGCCGATCGTGGGTTATGGGCCGTTTGTGATGAACAGCCAGGCTGAGATTGCCGAGTCGTTCGATGACTTTCATGCGGGGCGGTTTGGGGTGATGGGGGGTAGTGAGAGGGGGCCGGCTCACTGATTTCAATGCCGTTCGGCGGGGGTGGTCTTTCTGCGTTACTTGTAGGAGCCGGCTTGCCGGCGATGGCGTTTGTGCAGGAGGCTTAAGTTTTGTGTTGTACGCTGTTGATCTGTTGATCTGTTGATCTGTTGATTAGTTGGTTGGTTTTGAAAGTTGTATGCGCATTCATTATTTGTAGTGACGCTTATTCACCTTTCCGCCCTTACGGCGGCTCACTTTTTGAAGCATCAAAAAGTAAGCAAAAAATGCTCGCTCCATTCATCCGGCCCCTGCGCTTCGCTCCGGGGTACCCTCACTCCGGGCTTGCTCCGGGGGTACGCGCCGACGGGCCGTCCCTGGCCCGATCGGCGCTCGACCGGCATCCATGCCGGTCGCCCCCCTACGCAATCCCTGCGTTCGGCCTCCTGAAGTCGCGAAGTTAGGGGCGGCGCCTGTGCTGGCGCAGCTAACCGCTAGTTGAATTTGTGGGACCTCAGGATTGCAATCGCCGGCAAGCCGGCTCCTACAGGGTTACGCGTTATCCAGAATTAACGCGCTCCACTGTAGGAGCCAGCTTGCCGGCGATAGGGCCCGAATAAACAACACATCAATAACAATGAAACCCTCATCCCAGCTCTTGATCTGGCTCTTGATCTGGCTCTTGATCTGGCTCTTGATCTGGCTTCTAAGCGCGCGATAGCTCAGGCAACACAAATCGCGACTTCAGGAGGCCGAGCGTAGGGATTGCGTAGGAGGGCGACCGGCATGGATGCCGGTCGAGCGCCGATCGGGCCAGGGACGGCCCGTCGGCGCGTACCTCCGGAGCAAGCCCGGAGCGAGGGAACCCCCGGAGCGTAGCGTAGGGGGCCGGATGATGGGAGCAGACGGTTTTGCTTACTTTTGCCACGACAAAAGTAAGCCGCCGTAAGGGCGGAAAGGTGACGAAAAGCCTCTATCGTCAATGAATGCGCATACATCTCCGAAAGCAATCACCATGGACTACGAACCCGAACCCGAACCCGAACCCGAACCCGAACCCGAACCCGAACCCGAACCCGAACCCGAACCCAGCCTCTGCCCCCAAATTCCCGCAGGTGTTGGTGGAGTCGCCGTGCTCATGGCTGGCACTGCGCCTGTTGCGCTCAAACGGGTTGCAGCTGGTTGAGGCGCCACCCGGGCACGATGGGCTATTCGATCAGGTCGGCCGGGCGCTGCTGCCCTCGACGCTGGTTGCTGGTGAGGGCGGACATCGATACCTCCGGGTGGCTGGGGAGGCAATCGATTATGCGAGCGGGAGGAGGGGATAAAAGGTACAGATCCGGGCAAGAATGCGGCCCAGCCTGGCAAACCTGGTGGTTGCCATGTGGGAGCTTGCCTGAACTCTCAAAATCGACACGATCCCTGTAGGAGCGGCCTTGTGTCGCGATGGGCCGCACAGCGGCCCCAGAATTTGCGAAATGCCGCAATCCCCGGGACCGCTATGCGGTCCGTTCGCGACACAAGGCCGCTCCTACAGGGCCGAATCAAGTGTGACTCAGCAGCCCGCAAACATCAGTTGCGATCCAGCCACACCGTCTGCGCATTGGTGAACTCACGCACACCAAAGTGCGACAGCTCGCGCCCGAAGCCGCTCTTCTTCACCCCGCCAAACGCCACGCGGGGGTCAGAGGCGCAGTAGCCGTTGATGAACACGCCACCGGTGTCCAGTGCCTCGGTCATACGTTCGGCCAAGGCATAGTCGGCGGTGTAGATGGTCGAGGCCAGGCCGAATTCGCTGTCGTTGGCCAGTTCCACCGCATGCTCGGCATCGCGGGCGCTGATGATCGCCGCCACCGGGCCGAACAGCTCCTGCTTGAAGGCAGTCATGTCGGGGGTAACGTTGGCGAACACGGTGGGCGCATAGAAGTTGGCCACGCCTTCGACCTTGTGCCCGCCCAGCAGCAGCGTGGCGCCTTCGGCCAGGGTTGCCTGGACCTGGCCGTCAAGCTCGTCACGCAGGTCGTAGCGGGCCATCGGGCCGATATAGGTGGCGTCTTCAAGCGGGTTGCCGACCGTTAGCGCGCGGGTGGCCTCGACGAACTTGGCAGTAAACGCTTCGACGATGCTTTCTTCGACGATCAGGCGCTTGGCCGCAGCGCACACCTGGCCGGTGTTCTGGTAACGACCAATTACGGCGGCTTTCACGGCGGCATCCAGGTCGGCGTCAGCCAGCACGATGAACGGGTCGGAACCACCCAGTTCGAGCACGCATTTTTTCAGCGCGGCACCGGCCTGGGCACCAATGGCCATGCCGGCGCGCACGCTGCCGGTCAGGGTCACGGCAGCAATACGCGGGTCGTTGATGGCGCGGGTAACGCCCTCGGGGGTGACGTTGAGCACCTCGAACACGCCCTCAGGCAGCCCGGCGCGCTTGAACAGGTCGGCCATCAGGTAGGCGCTGCCCATCACGTTGGGGGCGTGCTTGAGCACGTAGGTGTTGCCCGCCAGCAGCGCCGGGATGGCGCCGCGCAGTACCTGCCAGACCGGGAAGTTCCACGGCATCACCGCCAGGATCGGGCCCAGCGGGCGGTATTCGATACGGGCTTTCTCGACCTGGGTCGGCTCCGGCGCGAGCATCGCCGGGCCGTGCTCGGCGTACCACTGGCACAGGCCGACGCACTTGTTCACTTCGCCACGGGCCTGGCTGATCGGCTTGCCAATCTCGCGGGCGATCATCTGCGCAAAGGCTTCGGCGTTGGCCTGCAGGGCATCGGCCACGGCGTTCAGGTACTCGCTGCGCTGACCCAGCGACACCTTGCGCCACTGGTTGTAGCCAACCTTGGCGCGTTGCAGCGCCGCTTCCAGTGCGGCGTCGGTGTCGAAGGCATAGTGGCCGATCTGCTCGCCGGTGTAGGGGTCGACGGAGATGGCGTGGGTCAGGCTGCTGATCTCGCTCATGGCGGGGTGCTCTGTTGTTATGAATCGGTGAGCCCAGACTAGTGGTGGCGCGCTTTAATGAAAACTGAATAATAATGAGCGAAACATTCACGTTTGGAGAATGACCGTGGACCTGGTGCAACTGGAAATCTTCAAGGCCGTGGCCGAGCATGGCAGCATCAGCGCCGCCGCCCAGCATATCCACCGGGTGCCGTCGAACCTGACCACTCGTATCAAGCAGCTCGAAGAAGACCTGGGCGTGGAGCTGTTCATCCGCGAAAAGAGCCGCCTGCGCCTGTCGCCGGCGGGCTGGAACTTCCTCGAATACACCCGCCGCATTCTGGAGCTGGTACACGAGGCGCGCCTGACCGTAGCCGGCGAAGACCCCCAGGGCACCTTCGCCTTGGGCTCTCTGGAAAGTACTGCTGCGGTGCGCATCCCGGCTTTGCTGGCGGCCTATAACCAGCGCTACCCCAAGGTCGACCTGGACCTGTCCACTGGCCCGTCCGGGACCATGCTCGAAGGGGTGTTGTCTGGCCGCCTGGTGGCCGCGTTCGTCGATGGCCCGGTGTTGCACCCAACCCTTGAGGGCATGCCGGTGTTCGAGGAAGAGATGACCGTGATCGCACCGCTGAACCACCCCCCGGTCACCCGCGCCCGCGACGTCAACGGCGCGAACATCTACGCCTTCCGTGCCAACTGCTCGTACCGCCACCATTTCGAGAGCTGGTTCGTCCACGACCAGGCAGTGCCCGGCAAGATCCACGAAATGGAGTCGTACCACGGCATGCTGGCGTGCGTCAGCGCCGGCGCAGGCCTTGCGATGATGCCGCGCAGCATGCTCGACAACATGCCCGGCTGCAGCACGGTCAGCGCCTGGCCCATGGCCGAGGACTTCCGCTACCTGAAAACCTGGCTGGTGTGGCGCCGGGGCACGGTATCGCGCAGTTTGAGCATGTTCATCAAGCTGCTGGAGGAACGCCAGGCTTGAGGCCCGCGTCCCTGTAGGAGCCGGCTTGCCGGCGATAGGGCCGGTATCGGCGATACAAGCGCAGGCCTTGACGCATGGCCGCTGGCCCCATCGCCGGCAAGCCGGCTCCTATAGGGCGATTGAATGCTGGCAAAACACTTTCATCTTTGTTGCTGATTGGCCGATACTTCGGGAAGTATTACAACTTGTGACCACCAGGATGCGGTGGTGTGCAGGCGCATAACGAGGGGCAAAAGCCCCCACCCGTGAAAGACCATCAGGAGAAGTCATAGATGAAAACCCGTCTTGCCAGCTCGCTGGCCGCTGCTGTGCTGGCGCTTGCCGGGGCCTGCTCGGCCCAGGCCGCCCAGGTGTCCGGTGCCATGGGGGCCACCAGCCAGGGTGACATGACCTACCGCATCGGCCTGTCGTTCGACTGGGACAAACGCTGGCTCGAAAGCAACACCGGTTTCGTCACCGGTTACTGGGATGCTGGCTACACCTACTGGGAAGGTGGCGACTTCAGCGGCGCCCACTCGCTGTCGTTCAGCCCGGTGTTCGTCTACGAGTTCAGCGGCTTTACCTATACCCCGTACATCGAGGCCGGCATTGGCCTGGCGGCGTTCTCCAAGACCGATGTGGGCGACCAGCGCCTGGGCTCGTCGGTCAACTTCGAAGACCGCATCGGCTTCGGCCTTAAGCTGCCGGGCGAGCAGAAGGTCGGGCTGCGCCTGATGCACTACTCCAACGCCGGCATCAAGCAGCCCAACGACGGCATCGAGTCGTACTCGCTGTTCTACAGCAAGGGCTTCTAAAGGTGTCGATCCCCCTGTAGGAGCCGGCCTGCCGGCGATCACCGGCGTAGCCGGTGCCGAGTTCATCGCCGACAAGCCGGCTCCTGCCGTCAGCGCACCGCCTTGATCGCCAGCACGTTGCACAGCGGGTGTTCCAGCACATGGCTGGTGGTCCCGCCCAGGAAGGTGTGCAAGGCATCATGCCGGTGGGTGCCCATGACGATCACATCCACCCGGCTGTGGCTGATGTAACCGGCAATTGCCTTGATGGCCAGGCCCTCGAGAAAGTGCCGACGTTCCAGGTCGACCTGGTGGTGGTCCCCCAGGCGGTTGAACGCTGCCCGTTGCGCCGTGCGCACACCGGCGTCAAAGCCCGGCATGGTCACCGTGCCGGCGCCAAAGTCGGCGATATGGGTCCTGGCCGCGTCGCACACGTGCAGCAGGTGCAGTTCGGCGTTGCATTGCAGGGCCAGTGCGTGGGCGCTGCGGATTACCTGGTCGTCCAGCTGTTCAGCGTTGCCATGATGGTTCAGGTCCACCGCGGCGGCGATCTGCCGCGGCAGCGGCAGGCGGATCTCGCTGACCAGGTGCACCGCCACCGGGCTGTCCTTGAGCAGCTGCCAGTCCAGCGGGGTGACCAGCAGGCGCTTGAGCACCGGCTCGTGCTGCACATCCTTGACCAGCAGGTCGCAGCCCAGGCGTTCGGCTTGCTGCAGCACGCTGCCCAGCGGGTCGCGGGTCAGCAGCAGTTCGGTGGACACATCCAGCCCGGTGCTGCGCAGCTGTTCGGCCTCGTCGGCCAGCCACAGGCGGTTGTGCGCCAGCAGGCGCTCGCGTTCACGGCTGTCGCCCATCAGGCCGAAGGTGTCGACATCGTCGACGAAGACGTTCAGGTCCAGCAGTGCCCCGCTGGATTCCGCCAGCGCGGCGGCGCGCTGCAGGGCAGGGGAGTGGCGCATCTGCGGGCCGAGCATGACCAGCAGGCGTTTGAACTGGCTCATCGCACACCTCCACGTGTGGCAGCCCCCCGGTTCTTGGCAGATGCTCCAACCCCCTAGGAGCACCTTGAACAGTCTAGCGCCCAGTGCGCTCAGCGCGTGTGCCGCCTAATACTTTTGCCAGTTTTAAGCGCACGGGATGAGCCTTACAGTCTCCGGCAGACCTCAATGGAGCGGATGCCATGAAGAACATTTTCTACCAACGACAACACCCAGTAACGCACGTGGATGCCGACGCGCAACTGCGCTATGTCTACGCTGCCGGGCAGGCCTTCGCAATGCGTTCAAGTGCCCAGGGCACCGACGCCAGCCTGCTGAAAACAGATCAGGCTGCTACCGTGCTTGCGGTGCATCAGGGGCTTTTGCTGCACACCCAAAAATTCGATGCGTACGGCTACATGTGCGATGCGCGGATGCCGCTGGGGTTCAACGGGCAGGTAGTCGATCGGTTGACTGGCGGTTACTTGCTGGGTAACGGCTATAGGCTGTATGCCCCGGCCTTGAAGAGGTTCCTCCGTGCCGATCAACACAGTCCATTTGGCAAGGGCGGTATCAATGCCTACATGTATTGCGCTGCTGACCCTGTCAATCGAAGCGATCCTTCAGGGCGTATGTGGCTATTTAGAAGAGGATCCTTGAGTTCAAGCGCTTCTGGACTTGCAAACAGGCGGGGCAGCCTACCAAGCCCGATTAGCGCTTCCCGTCAAGCTTCCCCTCCCGCAAACCCCATGACTTCGATGGCTCGCGAGATCGCAGGCAACCAGCTCGACAATCTATTGCAGGCACCTTTCAATCGTGCCTACTACGAAACTGAAGCTCCCGTAGACTTCTGGCACGCACTGATGCAAAAAGACAACCTCAACAGACAGCAATTTGATGTGCTTATGTCAGTCAGGGAATATGCCTTGCGGGAATCTGGGGCGGCCTGGCAGATATCAGTGCAGCTCGGGCTGCCAACGCAGAGCAGATGGCGTGTGAATGTGCGCGCTGCGATAAGCGGGCCTGACTTTGCAACGAATTTCAATTCGAGAATGAGCAGTTTGTATAGCCTCTCTGCCGAGGAAGCTTTTGATCATGCATCCCGCGCGCTAAATAACTATGTGCGACCCCCCATGAATTGGCCTGTACTGAATGATGCTGACGCCATCCGGCGCGAAGTACGTTAGCGAGTGTCAATTCCGTTAAACATGAAGCGTAGCTTTGCGCATTAGCGGCGGTTGCCAATAACCGCCGCCTGCCCGTTTAAGTTCGGGCTGCGTAACCCTGAATTAGCCTCGATCGAACGATTTATAAGGTGTAGTGCTTCAACTCACGCGCAATCAACATGCGCTGGATCTCGCTCGAGCCTTCGTAAATCTGCGTGATCCGCGCATCGCGGTAGTACTTCTCCACCGGGTAGTCCTCAAGGTACCCATACCCGCCATGCACCTGGATGGCCATCGAGCACACCCGCTCGGCCATCTCCGAGGCGAACAGCTTGGCCTGGGAGGCCTCCGACAGGCACGGCTTGCCGGCCGTGCGCAGGCGCGCGGCATGCAAAATCAGCAAGCGCGCGGCGTTCACCTGCACCTGCATGTCGGCCAGCAGGTTGGCGATGCTCTGGTGTTCGTTGATCGGCTTGCCGAACTGGATGCGCTCGCGCGAATACTGCAGCGCCGCTTCGAATGCCGCCCGGGCGATGCCCAATGCTTGAGCGGCAATACCGATACGCCCGCCTTCGAGGTTGGACAGGGCAATGGCCAGGCCCTTGCCGCGCTCGCCCAGCAGGTTGGCAGCCGGAATGCGGCAGTTGTCCAGGGTTACCGCGCAGGTGTCCGAGGCGCGGATGCCCATCTTGTGTTCGTTGCGGTCCACCTTGAACCCCGGGTTGTCGGTGGGCACCAGAAAGGCCGACAGGCCCTTCTTGCCCAGCTCCGGGTCGGTCACTGCGAAAACGATGGCAAGCTTGGCCCGGCGCGCGTTGCTGACGAACTGCTTGGCACCATTGATCACCCAGTGACCGTCCACTAGCTCTGCGCGGGTGCGCAGGTTGTGCGCCTCGGAGCCGGCTTGCGGCTCGGTCAGGCAGAAGCAGCCGATGGCTTCGCCGCTGGCCAGCTGCGGCAGCCAGGCCTGCTGTTGTTCGGGCGTGCCGTAGGCCAGCAGCGGCCCGCAGCCCACCGAGTTGTGGATG
Source organism: Pseudomonas fakonensis (assembly GCF_019139895.1). Lineage (GTDB taxonomy): Bacteria > Pseudomonadota > Gammaproteobacteria > Pseudomonadales > Pseudomonadaceae > Aquipseudomonas > Aquipseudomonas fakonensis. Next base: position 2,834,633 of record NZ_CP077076.1, read on the forward strand.
CTCATCATCGCCCCGGTGGCGCCGTCGCCGGCGGAAATCTCTTCAACCGCCAGGGCGTAGGCCACGTAGTCGGTGTAGCTGCCGCCGAACTGCTCGGGCGCGACCATGCCCAGCAGGCCCAGCTCGCCCATCTTGCGTACCACGTTGTCGTCGATCCAGCCGGCCTTTTCCCAGGCCTGGGCGTGGGGTGCGATCTCGCCGCGGGCAAAGTCCCGGGCCATGTCGCGGATCATGATCTGTTCTTCGCTCAGTTCCAGGTCTTGCATGCAGGTGCTCCCGGCCTTACAGGCCTTCGAAGAATTGCTCGACGCGCTGGCGGGTCAGGGCGGCGAGGGTTGGCGGGTTCCAGCGCGGCTGCTTGTCCTTGTCGACGATCAGCGCACGCACGCCCTCGATGATGTCGCCATGCTCGAACCACTGGCGGTCCAGGTGCAGCTCCATGGCGAAGCAGTCCTCCAGCGCCAGGTGGCGGCCGCGGCGCAGCAGCTCGAGGGTTACGGCCATGGCCAGCGGCGAGCGGGTTTCCAGCAGGTCGGCGGTGGCCAGTGCCCAGGCATGGCTGTCGCCGATGGCCACCGCACGCAGTTGCTCGACGATGCTGGGTACATCGGGCAGGGCGAAGAAGTGGTCGATCACCGGGCGCAGGCTGGCCAGCGGTGCGTCGTCCAGCACCTGGGTGCCAAGGGTGGCCAGCAAGCCCTGCAGGTCCTTGAGCGGGTAGTCGCCGAACTGCAGGTGGTCCAGGCCTTCGTCCAGTGCTGCCAGGCGCTCGCTGCCCACGTACCAGTCGGCCAGGCCGCAATACAGCGCATCGGCGGCCTTGATCTGGGCGCCGCTGATACCTAAGTAAATGCCCAGTTCGCCCGGTATGCGCGGCAGGAAGTAGCTGCCGCCGACATCGGGAAAGTAGCCGATACCGGTTTCAGGCATGCCCAGGCGGCTGCGCTCGGTGACGATGCGCAGGTCGCAGCCCTGGGCCAGGCCCATGCCGCCGCCCAGGGTGAAGCCGTCCATCAGCACCAATAGCGGCTTGCGGTAGCGATGCAGGCACAGGTCGAGGGCGTATTCCTCTTCGAAAAAGGTGTGGTGCAGGTGTTCCCCGGCCTTGTGGCTGTCGTGCAGCGAGCGGATGTCGCCGCCGGCGCAGAAGCCCTTGGGCCCCTCGCCGCGCAGCATCACCGCGTGCACCTGGTCGTCCTGCGCCCAGCGGTGCAGGTGGCGCTGCAGGCTGCGCACCATGTCCAGGGTCAGGGCATTGAGGCCGGCGGGGCGGTTGAGGGTGAGGTGGCCGATGTGGTTGCGGACTTCGGCCAGTACATGATCCGTTGCCGAAGGTTGAGCGTGCGCGGTCATCGCGGTCTCCCTGCTTTGTTATTGATTTCCAAGGGCAAGCCTGGAATGCGCGGGCGGATCGCTGGATCCTGTCATGCGTATTTGCCTTGCACAATTGGCAAATCTGCAGGGCGTTGCTGCATTTTTGCCTTGAGTGCAAGGGCCAGGCTGGTGGTGCCACTCTAACCCTGTGACCACGGCAGGCAAACTTTGCTGCATGTATGTCAAGGCTGGCGCCGTACTTGTAGGAGCCGGCTTGCCGGCGATAGGGCCCTCAACCCTGATGCAAATCTACCCGCCAGGCCCGCCAGCAAGGGGCTGATCGTCCTGCCACCCCCCACCCAGCGCGGCATACAGGTTCACCTCGGCCACCAGCTGCGCCAGGCGGTCGCCGATCAGCCCCTGCTGGGCGCTGAACAGCTGGCGCTGGGCATCGAGGAAGGTCAGGCTGCTGTCCACCCCGGTGCGGTAGCGGTTTTGCGCCAGGTCGTAGTAGCGCTGGCTGGCTGCCACCAGGTCGCGCTGGGCCTGCAACTGGCGCTGGTAGGTGGCGCGCGCCGCCAGGCCGTCGGCGACTTCCTGGAACGCCCCCTGGATGGCCTTTTCGTACTGCGCCACCTGGATATCCTTCTGCAACTTGACGTAGTCCAGGCTGGCGCGCAGGCTGCCGGCATTGAACAGCGGCAGGCTGACCTGCGGCTTGAACAGCCAGGTACCCGAGCCTGCCTCGAACAGCCCGGCCAGTTGCTGGCTGCTGGTACCGGCATTGGCGGTCAGGCTGATGCTCGGGAACAACGCTGCCCGCGCCGCGCCAATATTGGCGTTGGCCGCTTGCAACTGGTGCTCGGCCTGCAGGATGTCCGGGCGGCGCTGCAGCAGGTCCGACGGCAGTCCGGCCGGCAGCGGTGCGATCTGTTCGCTGGCCAAGGCCAGCCCGGGCAGGCCATCGGCGATGGGCCCGGCCACCAGCACGCCCAGCTGGTTGAGGTCCTGGGCCACCAGGCGGCGGTAGCGCGCCACTGCGGCGCGGGTGCTGTCGACCCGGGTCTGTGCCTGGATGCGGTCCAGCGCCGACAAGGTGCCGGTGCGCACCTGGCGGGTGGTCAGGCGCAGGCTGTGTTCGTCGGCGGCCAGGGTATCCTCGGCCAGCGCCAGCAGTTCCTGGTCGGCGCGCCAGGTGAGGTACACGCTGGCAACGCTGGCCACCAGGCTCAGTTGCGCGGCGCGGCGCGCCTCTTCACTGGCCAGGTAGGTTTGCAGCGCCTGTTCGCTGCTGCTGCGCAGGCGCCCGAACAGGTCCAGCTCGTAGGCACTGACGCCCAGGGTGACCGCCTGGGTGCTGCTGATCGCACCGCTGCCGGTGCCGGTCATGCGCCGCGGCAGGTACTGGCGCTGGCCGCTGCCGTCGAGGCTGACACGGGGCAGTTGTTCGGCGCGCTGAATGCGGTACTGGGCGCGGGTTGCCTCGGCATTGAGCAGCGCCACCCGCAGGTCACGGTTGTTGGCCAGGGCGGCGTCGATCAGCTGGCGCAGCGCCGGGTCGTGGAACACCGCCTGCCAGTGCTGGGCGGGCGGGGTGGTCGATGCGGCCGGGTAGGCCGGCCCTTGGGGGTACTGCACAGGGACCGGGGCCGCCGGGCGCTGGTAGTCCGGGGCCAGGCTGCAGCCGGCCAGGGTGGCGGCCAGCAGGGTCAGGGTGAATCGGTGCATTGCAGGCTTCCTTGCGATGTCAGGCCCCCGCCATCCAGCGGGCCAGCCCGTGGCGGCCACTGACCCCCAGCTTGGCGGTGGCGCGCTTGAGATAGGTTTCCACCGAACTGTTCTTGACGTTCAACTGCTGCGCCATTTGCGGCACCGTGCCGCCGGTCAGCAGCCCCAGGCACACCTCCTGCTCGCGGCTGGACAGGCTGATGGCGCCGCGCGCCAGGCGCTCGCCAAAGGCGGCGCGCAACGAGGCCGCCTGGTTGTCGGCCAACTGCGGGTCGTTGGCAGGCAAGGCCTGGGCCCGCAGGGCATGGTGCTCGACCAGCGGCAACAAGGTGTCGGACAGGCTCTTGAGCAACGACAGCTCGGCCAGGGTGAAGGCCCGCTGGCAAGGGCGGCGCTGGCAGCAGATCACCCAACGTCGCTCGCCACGGCACGACACCAGGTTGCACTGGTGTGCACTGTGCGGTTGCTGCGGGCGCCCCAGCGGCGCGCTGATCTGGATCAATACCGGGTCGTGCATCTGCATCACACTCTGCAGCAGCGCTTCGGGCGCAGGCAGCGGCGTGCAGGCGCCTGCGCTACCCAGGGCGCGGATGTGCTCGATGCGTTGCTGGCGGGTGTCGAGGGTCCATTCGCTGAGGTCCAGGCGCTGCATCGGCACCAGTTGCTCGAGCAGCTGGAACATCTGCCCGGCAAAGTCCTGGTCGCCGCTGCGGGCCACCAGCTCGCCCAACTGTAAATAAAGCTGAGGGGCAGGGCGGCGGGCGAGGTTGTCGGTCAGTCTCATGGTGGTGTCTTCCTTGATTCGGGGCGTTCTGCGGGCGGTCTCGTGGTCGAGTCCTCTCCTTGGGTAAGTGGGGTGGCGCTATTCAAGCCCCCAGCCTTGCCGGTGTCTGTCATGGAAAAGGGGGACAGAAAATGCCACGTCGGCGGCAAACCGTTGCACCACCGCTAAACCGGCTGGGGCGCTGAGCTTGGTGCAATGCCAGCCAATTGACGCCAAAAAGCCCCGCTTTGGCGGAATTTGCCCACTGCGGGCTGCCAGGTAGGCCATGCCCGACAGTCTGCTGTAGCGATTCTCCTACAAGAAAATCAGTAACTTGGCCCCAGGCGCGGTTGTCCGGGTTTCAGGGGCCATACAGCCACCAAGGCCGGTGCTTGAATCCGCGGACGATCATTCGCAAGGACGCGCCACCCCCATGTCTGCCACCGACACCTACCCCCTGACCACCGCCCAGCGCGACATCTGGCTGGACCAGATCAGCCGTGGCGACTCGCCGCTGTACAACATCGGTGGCTACATCGAGCTCGACGGTGCGCTCGATACCGCGCTGCTGGGCCAGGCCCTGGCGCACCTGGTGGCACTGCATGACGGCCTGCGTACGCAACTGCTGCCGTGCGCGGCCGACGGCCTGCCACGCCAGTGTTTCGAGCCCACGCTCACCCTCGGCCTGCCGCTGCTCGACCTCAGCACCGAGGCCGACCCCGAGGCTGCCGCCCGGCAACTGATGCGCCAGCGCATGGCGCAGCGCTTCGACCTGTACGGTGGCCCCCTGGCGCGTTTCTTCCTGGTCAAGCTGCAGCCCCAGCGCCACCTGCTGGCCGGCCAGGCCCACCACCTGATCATCGACGGCTGGGGCTTCGACCAGCTGTTCAGCCAGTTGGGCCAGTACTACGGGCTGTTGCAGCAGGGCCAGCCCTTGCCGGCCACGGCGCCGTCGTACCGCGCGTTCATCCATGACGACGTCGCCTACCAGGCCTCGGCGCGCCACGCCCGTGACCGCACCTACTGGCTGGCCAAGTACCAGGCCCTGCCTGAGCCCCTGGCCCAGCGCAAAAGCCTGGCCCCGGCCACTGCCGACACCCCGAGCCAGGCCCTGGACTTGCCGTTCAGCAGCGACCTGCTGGCCCGCATGCAGGGCCTGGCCGGGCAGTTGAACGCCTCGGCGTTGCATGTGCTGCTGGCGGCACTGCACGTGTACTGCAGCCGGACCTGGCAACGCGATGAATGGGTGGTCGGGCTGCCGGTGCGCAACCGTGGCAACCCAGGCTTCAAGGCCACCTTGGGCCTGTTCACCCAGGTCAGCGCCCTGCACATGGGCTTTGGCCGCCAACTGGGCTTTGCCGAGCTGGTGCAGGGCATTCGCGACAACCTGCGCCAGGACTACCGCCACCAGCGTTTTGCCTTGAGCGAACTCAACCGCGCCCTGGGCCTGCTGCGCGAAGACCGCGGCCAGCTGTTCGAGCTGAGCGTGTCGTTCGAAGAAGACGGCAACGCGCTGCGCTACGGGCCGATCGAAGGGCGCAGCGTGAAGGTCAGCAGTGGCCACGAGCCGACCCCGCTGGCCCTGCACCTGCGCAGCAACCGCCACACCGGCCAGGCCTGGCTGCACCTGGTGTACAACCTGGCTTGGTTCAGCCAGCAGGAGGCCCAGGCCCTGGCCGATCGCCTGCTGCACATTCTCCACCAGGCCCTGGCCAACCCGGCACTGGCGGTGGCCGGTTTCGACCTGCCGACCGCTGCCGAGCACGCAAGGCTGCAGGCCTGGGGGCAGGGGGCAAGCACCCAGGCAACCCCGCGCTGCGTGCATCAGCGTATCGAAGCGCAAGCCGCGCACACGCCCCAGGCCATCGCCGCCTGGCACGAAGGGCGCAGCCTGAGCTACGCCGAGCTGAACGGGCGCGCCAACCACCTGGCCGAACGCCTGATCGCCCTGGGCGTGCTGCCCGAGGAGCGCGTGGCGATCTGCGCCCGGCGCGGGCTGGACACCCTGGTAGGCCTGCTGGCAGTGCTCAAGGCCGGTGCAGCCTATGTACCCCTGGACCCGGCACACCCCCGCGAGCGCCTGGCCTGGCTGCTGGAAAACTGCGTCCCCAAAGTGCTGCTGAGCCAGATCGGTATCGACCTGCCGGCCACTGCGGTGCCGCGCATCGACTTCGACCCGTGCGCCCCGACCGTGGCAGACAACCCTGTGGTGCCAGGCTTGGGCCCGAACAATTTGGCCTATGTCATCTACACCTCCGGCTCCACCGGCCTGCCCAAGGGCGTGATGGTCGAACATTGCATGCTCGACAACCTGGTCGACTGGCATTGCCGGGCCTTTGCCCTGAAGGCTGGCGAGCAGGTGTCGTGCCTGGCCGGCTTCGGTTTCGATGCCATGGCCTGGGAGGTCTGGCCAGCCCTGTGCGCCGGCGCCACCTTGCACCTGGCCCCGGTGCGTGAAGGCGCCGAGGACATCGAGGCCTTGCTGCGCTGGTGGCGCGCCCAGCCGCTGGACCTGAGTTTTCTGCCAACGCCGGTGGCCGAGCACGCACTGGCCCAAGGCGACGACCACCCGACCCTGCGCACCTTGCTGATCGGCGGCGACCGCCTGCGCCAGCTCAAGCGCAACCCGCGCCACGCCCTGGTCAACAACTACGGCCCCACCGAGGCCAGCGTGGTGGCCAGCTACGGCGCCTTGCACGCAGGCGCGCCGCTGCATATCGGCGGCCCGGTGGACAATGCCCGGCTGTACGTGCTCGATGCCTGTCAGCGCCTGCTGCCACCGGGCGTGCCCGGCGAGCTGTACGTGGCCGGCGCCGGGGTCGCCCGGGGTTACCTGGGCCGCCCCGACCTTACCGCCGAACGCTTCCTCGACGACCCGTTCCACGCCGGGCGCATGTACCGCACCGGCGACCTGGTGCGCTGGCAGACTGACGGCACCCTCGAGTACCTGGGGCGCAACGACGACCAGGTGAAGCTCCGCGGCGTGCGGGTGGAGCTGGGGGAAATCGAGGCAGCCCTGGCCAGCCACCCGGCCTTGCAGGAATGCGTGGTTCTGGTTCGCCAAGGGCAGCTGCTGGCCTGGTTCATTGCCCAGGGCGAGGTGACGCCACGCCAGTTGCACCAGCACCTGGCCGAGCGCCTGCCTGTGGCGCTGCTGCCCAGTGCCTACCAGGCCATGCCGGCCTGGCCCCTGACCGCCAACGGCAAGCTCGACCGCCAGGCGTTGCCTGCCCCCGGCAGCGAGGCCTGCATCCGCCACGCCTATGCCGCCCCCGAAGGCGCCACCGAGCAACGCCTGGCGGCGCTGTGGGCCGAGTTGCTGGGGGTGGCCCAGGTGGGCCGGCATGACCACTTCTTCGAGCTGGGCGGCCACTCGCTGCTGGCGGTACAACTGATCGAACGCATGCGCGCCGAAGGCCTGCATGCCGACGTGCAGGTGCTGTTCGGCCAGCCGACCCTGGCCAGCCTGGCCGCCGCAGCCAGTGCTGCGCCTACCCAGCGGGTGCCGGCCAACCGGGTACCTGCCGGCTGCCAACAGCTGACCCCCGAACTGCTGGTGCTGACCACCCTCGAGCAGGGGGATATCGACCGTATCGTCGCCGCAGTACCGGGCGGGGCCGCCAACGTGCAGGAAATCTACCCCCTGGCACCGCTGCAGCAGGGCCTGCTGTACCACCACATCACCGATACCCGCGACCCCTACCAGCAACAGGCGCTGTTCAGTTTTGCCAGCCGCGAGCACTGGCAGGCCTTCGCCCAGGCCCTGCAACAGGTGATCGCGCGCCACGATATCCTGCGCACCAGCCTGGCCTGGGAGGCCCTGGCGCAACCCCAGCAAGTGGTGTGGCGCCACGCCGAGCTGCCGGTGCAAGAGCTGGTCGCAGGCGTTGATGCCGAGACGCGTCTGCGCGCTGCCTGCCAACCTTTGGACTTGCGCCAGGCCCCCTTGCTGGCCCTTGGCGTTGCCGAGGATAGCCAACAGGGCCGCTGGCTGGGCCTGCTGCGCTTCCACCACCTGGTCAACGACGCGGTGTCCCTGGGCTTGCTGATGGCCGAACTGCGCGCGTTCATGGCCGGGCAGGGCGCCGACCTGCCGGCGCCGGTGCCATACCGCAACTTCGCTGCGGCCCACAATGCGGCAGGCCGCGAGCAACAGCACGAAGCCTATTTCAGGCAGATGCTCGGTGACCTCGAGGCGCCTACCCGGGTGCTGGGTGTAGACGGCCTGCCTGCCGACCCCGATGCCCTGCAAACCCTCGATCAGGCGCTGCCGCCTGCCTTGGCCCAGGCCCTGCGCGCACTGGCACGCAACCACGACGTCAGCCTGGCCAGCCTGTTCCACCTGGCCTGGGCCCAGGTGCTGGGCTGCCTGTCGGGCAATGACGAGGTGGTGTTCGGCACCGTGCTGCTCGGCCGCCTGGCCGCAGGCGAGGGCGCTGACCGGGCCTTAGGGATGTTCATCAATACCCTGCCGCTGCGGGTGCGCCTGGCCGGCCTGAACCTGGGCCAGGCCCTGGCCCGTACCCATGAAGGGTTGGCCGGGCTGCTGGCCCATGAAGACGCACCGCAGGTGCAGGCCCAGCGTTGTAGCGCCTTGCCTGCCGGCATGCCGCTGTTCGACAGCCTGCTCAACTACCGCCAGGGCGCACCGCACGGCCAGGCCGCCTTGCCCGGTGTCGAGCTGCTGCAGGCCAGCGAAGTGGTCAGCCAACCGCTGATGCTGGCCGTGGACGACCATGGCGAGGCCATTCAGTTGAGCCTGCGGGCCCCGCGCACCCTGGGTGTGGCGCGATTGCAGGCGTGCCTGCTGGGCACTCTCCAAGGCCTGCTGGAGCACGGCACGCAACGCCCGCTTGAGCAGTTGTGCAGCGTGCCGGCCGAAGAGTTGCAGCAATTGCTGGTTGGTTTGAACGCCACCGACGATGCCAGCAGCCCGGTCGAGCAGACCTGGCCTGCGCTGTTCGCCGAACAGGTGCGGCGCAGCCCCGACGCCGTGGCCGTGCAGGCCGGCGAGCAGTGCCTGAGCTACCGCCAGCTCGATGCACAAGCCAACCGCCTGGCCCACCAGTTGCGGGCAATGGGCGTGCAGCCCGACAGCCGGGTGGCGATCTGCGTCGAGCGCGGCCTTGCGCTGATGGTCGGCCTGCTGGGCATCCTCAAGGCCGGCGGCGCCTATGTGCCGCTGGACCCCGGCTACCCCGACGAGCGCCTGCGCTACATGCTCGCCGACAGCGCGCCCCAGGTGCTGCTGGTGCATGGCGCCACCGCCGGCCTGCTAACGGGCAGCGGTGTGGCCACCCTTGACCTGGACCACGACGGTTGGCAGCAACAACCTACTGACGCACCTGTAGTGCCTGGCCTGCACGCCGGCAACCTGGCCTACGTGATCTACACCTCCGGCTCCACCGGCACGCCCAAGGGCGTGATGGTCGAGCACCGCGGCCTGTGCAACCTGATGCACTGGGGCACCGGCCTGTGCCCGCCACGCCCGGGCGATGCGCTGCTGCAACGGGCGCCGTTCAGCTTCGACGGCTCGGTGTGGGAGCTGTTCTGGCCCCTCAGCGCCGGCCTGCGCCTGGTGCTGGCGCGCCCCGACGGCCACCGCGACCCGGCCTACCTTGCCGGGCTGATCGAGGCGCAGGGGGTGACCTGCGTGAAATTCGTGCCGGCCATGCTGCAGCCGTTCCTCGACGTGGAGGGCGTAGAACGCTGCACCCGCCTGCGCGACATCTTCTGCGGCGGCGGCGAGCTGACCCTGGCCATGGCTGCGGCGGTGCGCGCGCGCCTGCCGTGGGTGCGCCTGCACAATGTCTACGGCCCCACCGAAGCCACCGTCGACAGCACCGCCTGGACCCTCGAGCCCGAGCAGCCGCTGCCGGCCAGCGCGCCGCCGATCGGCCGGGCGATCTGCAACACCCGCCTGTACCTGCTCGATGCTCACGACCGCCCTGTGCCGTTCGGCGCGGTGGGCCAGTTGCACATCGGCGGGGTCGGCGTGGCGCGCGGCTACCTTGGCTTGCCGGCATTGCAGGCCGAGCGCTTCATCGCAAGCCCCTTCGTCGCCGGCGAGCGCCTGTACCGCACCGGCGACCTGGCGCGCTACCGCGCCGACGGCGAGCTGGAGTTCCTCGGCCGCAACGACTTCCAGCTCAAGTTGCGCGGCCTGAGGGTCGAGCCTGGCGAGATCGAGGTACAACTGGCCAGCTACCCCGGGCTTGAGCAAGCAGTGGTGTCGATGCACGACGAGCGCCTGGTGGCCTGGTTCACCTGCCGCCCTGGCCACACCGCACCAGGGCTCGAAGCGCTGCGCAGCCATATGCTGGCGCGCCTGCCCGACTACCTGGTGCCCTCGGCCTTCGTTGCCCTGCACGCCTGGCCACTGAGCCCCAACGGCAAGGTCGACCGGCAGGCGTTGCCAGCGCCTGGCCCGGCCTCGGTGATCAGCCGCCAGTACCAGGCGCCGCAAGGCGAGCTGGAAACCGCCCTGGCGCAGATCTGGGGCGAGGTGCTGCGCATCGAGCAGGTGGGCCGCGACGACAACTTCTTCGAGCTCGGCGGCCATTCGCTGCTGGCCGTCAGCCTGGTGGCGCGCATGCGCCAGGCCGGCCTGCATGCCGACGCACGCAGCCTGTTCAGCCAACCGACCCTGGCCGGCCTTGCCGCCAGCACCCAGCTGCAGGCGGCTCGCGTGGAGGTGCCGCGCACCACCATCCCGGGCCTGGCCGCCCGCCGCCGGCTTTGAGCCCGACCTGAACGACCTTGTGGGGGGCGTAGGAGCGGGCTTGCCCCGCGATAGCGGTGGCGGCTCTGCCATCGTCATCGCGGGGCAAGCCCGCTCCCACGGTCCTCCTCTGACAAGCCCCGGGCCACCGATTGTCCCGGCTTCCCCTGTCAGCCCCGCAGGCAGCGATCCTTTAGTTTCACCCCCGACTTTTATTCACTTGGCAAAGCAGGATGCTTAACCCATGCCCTTGAGCGAACTGATGGCGGTGCTGTGCACCCGCGCGATCCGACTGCAACGTGACGGCGACGACCTGGTGGTGCTGGGCGCCGACGATGCCCTGGACGACCACCTGTGGCAGGCCCTGGCCGACCACAAGCCGGCGCTGCTGGCGATGCTGGCCGGGCAGGGCGACGACTGGGTCAGCCCGGCGCTGCGCATCACCCCCGACATGCTGCCACTGGTAAGCCTGGACCAGGCCGCCATCGACCGCATCGTCGCCACGGTGCCGGGCGGTGCGGCCAACGTGCAGGACATCTACCCGCTGGCGCCGCTGCAAGAGGGCATGCTCTACCACCACCTCAGCGCCAGCGCCGGCGACCCCTACCTGTTGCAGGCGCAACTGCGCTTTGCCAGCGCCGCGCACCTGGCGGCGTTTCGCGAGGCCTTGCAGTGGGTGATCCAGCGTCACGACATCCTGCGCAGTGCGCTGCTGTGGGAGCGCCTTGACGAGCCGCTGCAAGTGGTCTGGCGTGAAGCGCCACTGGTCTGCGAGGGGGTGCTGCTGGACGGGCCGGGCGATGCCCTTGAGCAACTGCGGGCGCGCTTCGACAGCCGTCAGTTCCGCCTCGACCTCGGCCAGGCACCGTTGCTGCGCCTGGTCCATGCGCCGGGCCAGGGCGAGGAAGTGGTCGCCCTGTTGCTGTTCCACCACACCGTGATGGACCACGCCGCCCTGGATATCGTGCGCCGCGAACTGCACGCGCACCTCACCGGCAACACTGCCCAGGTCGGCCCCGCCGTGCCGTTTCGCGACCTGCTGGCCGAAGCGCGCCAGGCCCGTGACGCCGGGGCGCAGCAGGCATTTTTCGGGCAGATGCTCGGCGATATCGACGAACCCACCCTGGCCTTTGGCCTGGCGGAAAGCGACGGCCTGGCCGTCGAAGAAGCCCGGCTCACCCTGGAGCCTGCCCTCGGCCTGCGCCTGCGCGGCCTGGCCCGGCAGCTTGGGGTCAGCCCGGCCAGCCTGATGCACCTGGCCATGGCGCGGGTGCTGGGGCAGGTGTCCGGGCGAGAGGCCGTGGTGTTCGGCAGCGTGCTGCTGGGGCGCATGGAGGCCGGCGCCGGCGGCGAGCAGGCGCTGGGCATGTTCATCAACACCTTGCCGCTGCGGGTCGATGTTGGCGCCCTGAGCGTCAGCGCAGGGCTGCAAGCCACCCACCAGCGCCTGAGCGGCCTGCTTGGCCACGAGCAGGCATCACTGGCCGAGGCCCAGCGCTGCAGCGGCGTTGCCGCCCCCACGCCGCTGTTCAACTGCGTGCTCAACTACCGCCACAGCGCCGCCGGCGACGCCGATGCGGTGATCGAGGTGGCGCCGGGCATCCATGTAATGGGCGCCGAAGAGCGCACCAACTACCCGCTGACGGTGAACATCGACGACCTCGGCGAGGCGTTTCGCATCACCGCGCTGGTGGCCAGCCAGATCGGCGCCCAGCGCATTGCCGGCTACCTTGCGCAAACCCTCGGGCAACTGGCCCAGGCCCTGGAGCAGGCACCGCACACGCCGGTGCAGGCGCTGGACATTCTGCCGCCGGGCGAGCGTGAGCACCTGCTGCAAGCCAGCAACCAACCACTGCAGGCATTCGCCGCCACGCCGCTGTTGCACCAGCGCTTCGAAGCCCACGCCAAGGCGCGCCCGCAAGCCACAGCGCTGATTTTCGAGCAGCAGAGCATCAGCTACGGTGAGCTCAACCGCCGCGCCAACCAGCTGGCCCACCACCTGATTGGCCTGGGTATCGGCCCTGAGGCGCGGGTGGCCATTTGCGTGGAACGCGGCCCGGCAATGATTGTCGCCATGCTCGGGGTGCTCAAGGCCGGTGCCGGCTACGTGCCCATCGATCCCGGCGCCCCGGCCCAGCGCATCGCCTTCACCCTGGCCGACAGTGCTCCTGCGGTGGTGCTCAGCCAGGCCGACTGCCTGGCCCTGCTGGGCACCCCCGAAGCGCCGCTGCTGGACCTGGACGACCCGCGCCTGGCCAGCCAACCCGAACACGACCCGCAGTGCCCGGGCCTGCTGCCCACGCACCTGGCCTACGTCATCTATACCTCCGGCTCCACCGGGCTGCCCAAGGGGGTGATGGTCGAGCACGGCAACGCCAGCCGCCTGTTCACCGCCACCGACGCCTGGTACGGCTTCAACCCGCAGGATGTGTGGGCGCTGTTCCACTCGTTCGCCTTCGACTTCTCGGTGTGGGAAATCTGGGGCGCGCTGGCCTACGGCGGCCAGTTGCTGATTGTACCGCAGCGCATCAGCCGCAACCCCGACGACTGCTATGCGCTGCTCTGCCAAAGCGGCGTCAGCGTACTAAACCAGACCCCCAGCGCCTTCCGCCAGCTGATCGCCGCCCAAGGCCGCAGCACCTTGCAGCACTCGCTACGCCAGGTGATCTTCGGCGGCGAGGCGCTGGAGCCAGGTTCGCTCAAACCCTGGTACGCGCGCATCGCCAATGCCGGCACACGCCTGGTGAACATGTACGGCATCACCGAAACCACGGTGCACGTCACCTACCGCCCGCTGCAGGCCGCCGATGCCCAGCTCGTGGGTGTCAGCCCCATCGGCGAGCGCATCCCCGACCTGCAACTGTACGTGCTCGACGCCCAGCGCCAGCCGGTGCCGGTGGGGGTGACCGGTGAGCTGTACGTGGGCGGCGCCGGGGTTGCCCGGGGCTACCTCAATCGCCCCGAGCTCAGCGCCGAGCGCTTTATCGCCGACCCGTTCAACCCGGCAGGGCGCCTGTACAAGACCGGCGACCTGGCCCGCTGGGCCGCCGACGGCAGCCTCGACTACCTGGGCCGCAACGACGACCAGGTGAAGATCCGTGGTTTTCGTATCGAGTTGGGCGAAATCGAGGCGCGCCTGGCCGCCTGCGCCGGTGTGCGCGAGGCCGTGGTCCTGGCGCGCCGCGACAGCGCAGGCGAACCGCGCCTGGTGGCCTGGTGGCTGGCCGAGGAGGGCGCAGCGCCAAGCGTCGCCGAGCTGCGCCAGGCGCTGCTGCAGGACCTGGCCGAGTACATGGTGCCGGCCGCCTTCGTACGGTTGGATAGCTTCCCGCTGACCGGCAACGGCAAGCTCGACCGCAAGGCGCTGCCCGAGCCAGACGGCGCCGCCTTCGCCCGGCATGCCTTCGAGGCGCCGCAGGGCGAGGCCGAGCAGTGCATCGCGCAGATCTGGCAGCAACTGCTGGGCATCGCCGAGGTGGGCCGCCACGACAACTTCTTCGAACTGGGGGGCCATTCGCTGCTGGCGGTCAAGCTGGTGGAACGCATGCGCCAGCAGGACCTGGCCGCCGATGTGCGGGTGCTGTTCGGCCAGCCAACCCTGGCGGCCCTGGCCGCTGCGGTTACCAGCGGCCAGGCGGCGCCGGTGCCGGCCAACCTCGTACCCGCAGGCTGCACGCGCATCGAGCCGCACATGCTGCCCCTGGCCAACCTCGAGCAGGCGGCCATCGACCAACTGGTGGCCGGCATCCCCGGCGGCTGCGCCAACGTGCAGGACATCTACGGCCTGGCCCCGCTGCAGCAGGGCATTCTCTACCACCACCTGGCCAGCAGCGGCGCCGACCCCTACGTGCTGCGCGCACGCTTTGCCTTTGCCGGCGAAAGCGAGCTGCAAGGCTTTGTCGAGGCCCTGGACAAGGTGATTGCCGAGCACGACATCCTGCGCACCAGCATCCACTGGCAGGGCCTGGACGAAGCGGTACAGGTAGTGCACCGCCAGGCCTGCCTGCCGGTGGTGGCCAATGCCGACCTGCAACGCCTGGAGCTGAACCGCGCACCCTTGATGAAGCTGGTGCGCCACAGCGATGGCGAGCGTCTGGAAGCCACCTTGCTGCTGCACCATATCCTCCTCGACCACACCGCCACCGAGCTGCTGGTGGCCCAGGTGGGCGCGGTGCTGCAAGGGCGCAGCCTGGCCATCGACAGCGTGCCGTACCGCAACTACGTGGCCCGCGCCCGCCTGGACGCCGACCCGGCCAGTGACGAGGCGCTGTTCCGCGAGATGCTCGGCGACATCGACGAACCCACCGAAGTGTTCGGCCTGCGCGATGTGCAGGGCGACGGCGTGCAGGTGCTCGATCACCAGCAGGCCCTGGTCCCGGCATTGGCGGCCCGCCTGCGGGTGCAGGCCCGCCAGCTGGGGGTGAGCATCGCCAGCCTGGTGCACCAGGCCTGGGGCCAGGTGCTGGCGCAACTGAGCGGGCGCCAGGAGGTGGTGTTCGGCACCGTGCTGCTCGGCCGCCTGCAAGGCGGCGCCGGGGCCGACCGGGCGCTGGGCATGTTCATCAATACCTTGCCGCTGCGGGTCAGTGTCGATGCCGTGGGCGTGGCCGACGGCGTGCGCCGTACCCACCAGCGCCTGGCGCAACTGCTCGGCCACGAGCAGGCCTCGTTGGCACAGGCCCTGCGTTGCAGCGGCGTGCCCAGTGACCAGGCGCTGTTCACCAGCCTGCTCAACTTCCGCCATGCCAGCCCCAAGGCCGCAGGCGACGGCCTGGGCTGGGCCGGCATCGAGTTGCTGGCCTCCCGCGAGCGCAGCAACTACCCGCTGGTGGTCAACGTCGACGACCAGGGCGAAGGCCTGAACCTGACCGTGCAGGCGGTGCCCGAGGTGGATGGCAGCCAGGTGTGTGCGCTGCTGGCCTGCGCCCTGGCGCAACTGGCCCAGGCCCTGGAACAAGCCCCGCAAAGCCCGCTGCACGCAGTTGCCAGCCTGCCGGCCGGCGAGCGTGAGCGGGTGCTGCGCCAGTTCAACGACACCCGCCGCGACTACCCGCGCGAGCAGCCGCTGCATGTGCTGTTCCAGGCCCGTGCCGCCGCTTCCGGCGATGCCGTGGCGCTGATCCATGGCCAGCGCCAGTGGCGCTACGCGGAGCTTGCCGAGCACGCCAACCGCCTGGCCCACCACCTGCTGGCCCTCGGCCTGCGCCCGGGCGAGCGGGTGGCACTGCTGCTGCCGCGCTCGTTCGACCTGGTGGCCGCGCAACTGGCCGTTAGCCGCTGCGGTGCCACCTACGTGCCGCTGGACGGCAACGCGCCGCTGGAGCGCCAGGCCTTCATGCTCGAAGACTGTGGCGCCAGCCTGCTGCTGACCCACAGCGACCAGCCGCGCCCAGGCGATACCCAGCGAGTGGAGCTGGACACGCTCAACCTGGCTGCCTACCCCGGGCATGCCCCGGAGCTTGCGGTGGCTGCGGGCAGCGCCGCCTACATCATGTACACCTCCGGCTCCACCGGCACGCCCAAAGGGGTGCAGGTGCCGCACCGGGCGGTTGCACGGCTGGTGATCAACAACGGCTTTGCCGATTTCAACGCCAGCGACCGGGTGGCCTTCGCCTCCAACCCGGCCTTCGATGCCAGCACCCTGGAAGTGTGGGCGCCGCTGCTCAATGGCGGCGCGGTGGTGGTGATCGACCAGCACCAGGTGCTGGCCCCCGACAGCCTGGGTCAGGCGCTGCTCGACGGCGGCGTGACGGTGCTGTGGCTGACCGCAGGTTTGTTCCACCAATACGCCGATGCCTTGCTGCCAGTCTTCGCTACGTTGCGCTACCTGATGGTCGGCGGCGATGTGCTGGACCCGGCGGTGATCACCCGTGTACTGCGCGGCGGTGCGCCGGGGCATCTGCTCAACGGCTACGGGCCGACCGAGGCCACCACCTTCAGCACCACCTTTGAGATCCACAGTGTGGGGGCAGGGGCGATCCCCATCGGCACGCCGATCGGTAACAGCCGCTGCTACGTGCTCGACGCCCGGCGCCAGCCGCTGCCGGTGGGCGCGGTGGGCGAGTTGTACATCGGTGGTGACGGCGTGGCCCTGGGTTACCTGGGCCAGCCTGAGCTGACCGCCGAGCGCTTTATCGACGACCCGTTCAGCAGCGAGCCCGGTGCACGGCTGTACCGCAGTGGCGACCGGGTGGCCTGGCAGGCCGACGGCACCTTGCGTTACCTGGGGCGCAGCGACCAGCAGGTCAAGCTGCGCGGCTTCCGCATAGAGCTGGGCGAGATCGAAGCCCGCCTGGCCGCCTGCACCGGGGTGCGCGACGCCGTGGTGCTGGTACGCGAGGATGTGCCGGGGGACAAGCGCCTGGTGGCGTACTTCCATGCCGAAGGCGAAGCGCCGGCGATTGCCAGCCTGCACGAGCAACTGCTGGGCCAACTGCCCGACTACATGCTGCCGGCCGCCTACGTGGGCGTGGCCCAGTGGCCGCTGACCGCCAACGGCAAGCTCGACCGCCGTGCGCTGCCGGCGCCGGGGCAGGGCGATGTGCTCAGCCGCGTGTTCGCCGCCCCCGAAGGCCCGCTGGAAACCCGCCTGGCAGCGATCTGGGCCGACTTGCTCAAGGTCGAGCGAGTGGGGCGCCACGATAACTTCTTCGAACTGGGCGGCCATTCACTGCTGGCCGTAAGCCTGATCGAGCGCATGCGTAAAGCAGGCCTGGGCGCCGATGTGCGCGTACTGTTCGCCCAGCCGACCCTGGCCGCGCTGGCGGCGGCAGTGGGCAGCGGCAGTGAAGTGCAGGTGCCCGCCAACCGGGTGCCGGCCGCAGCCGACAGCATCACTCCAGAGATGCTCAGCCTGGTGCAACTGGACCCGGCCAGCATCGAGCGCATCGTCGCCACGGTGCCGGGCGGCGCCGCCAACGTGCAGGAAATCTACCCGCTGGCGCCGTTGCAGGAGGGCATCCTCTACCATCACCTGAGCGCCGCCCAGGGCGACCCGTACCTGTTGCAGTCGCGCCTGGCCTTCGACAGCCTGGTGCGCCTGCAAGCCTGGGCCGCCGCCTTGCAGCAGGTGATTGCCCGGCATGACATCCTGCGCACCTCGCTGGCCTGGGAGGGCCTGGCGGAGCCGGTGCAGGTGGTCTGGCGCCATGCCGAGCTTGGCGTGGACGAAATCGTCCTGGATGCAGGCAGCTCGCTACCTGTGATCGACCAGTTGCAGGCGCGCTTCGATGCCCGCCAGCACCGTATCGACCTGGGCCAGGCGCCGCTGCTGCGGCTGGTCTACGCCCACGACCCGGGCAATAGCCAGGTGGTGGCGATCCTGCTGTTCCACCACCTGGCCCTGGACCACACCGCCATGGACGTGGTCGGCAGTGAAATGCTCGCGCTGATGCGCGGCGACGACAGCGCCCTGAGCGCGCCGGTGCCGTACCGCAACTATGTGGCCCAGGCGCGCCTGGGCAACGACCGCCAGCGCCATGAGGCGTTCTTCAGCAAGCTGCTTGGCGATATCGACGAGCCGACCCTGCCGTTCGGCTTGCATGACGTGCAAGGCGAGGGCCATGCCATCGAGGAGGCCCACCAGGCGCTGGATGGCGCCCTGGCCCGGCGCCTGCGCGAGCAGGCCCGCCAGCTGGGCGTCAGTGCCGCCAGCCTTGCGCACCTGGCCTGGGCGCGGGTGGTCGGGGTGCTGGCCAACCGCAGCGACGTGGTGTTCGGCACCGTGCTGATGGGCCGCCTGCAAGGCGGCGAGGGCGCCGACCGGGCTTTGGGGGTGTTCATCAACACCCTGCCGCTGCGCATCGACACCCGCGCCCCGGTGGCCCAGGCCCTGCGCGCCACCCATGCCGGGCTGTCGGCATTGCTCGGCCACGAGCATGCCGCACTGGCCGAAGCCGTGCGTTGCAGTGGCGTGCCCGCAGGCCAGCCGCTGTTCAGCGCCTTGCTCAACTACCGCCACAGCAACGTCGAGGCGCGCTGTGACGGCGAGGGTATCTGGCAGGGCGTGCGCCTGCTGGGTGGCGAAGAGCGCAGCAACTACCCGCTGACCCTGAGCGTCGACGACCTCGGCGAAGGTTTTGCCCTGAGTGTGCTGGCCCAGGCCGGTATCGGCGCGGGGCGCGTGGCCGGCTGGATGGCCAATGCCCTCGAACAGCTGGTGCAGGCCCTGGAGCAGGGCGGGCAGGCGGCAGTCGAGGGCCTGCCACTGCTGGCCGCTGAGGAGCGCGTGCAACTGCTCGACGGCTTCAACGACAACCACCGCCAATACCCGAAAGGGATGACCGTGCATGCCCTGATCGAGGCCCAGGCGGCGCGCGCAGCCAATGCCCGCGCCGTGGTGCAAGGCGAGGAGGTGCTGACCTACGGCGAACTCAACCGCGCCGCCAACCGCCTGGCCCACCACTTGATCGGCCTGGGCGTGGCGCAGGGCGCGCGGGTGGCGCTGTGCCTGCCGCGCACCTCGCAACGCCTGGTGGCACTGCTGGCGGTGCTCAAGGCCGGCGCCGCCTACGTGCCGGTGGACCCGGCATACCCTGCCGAACGTATCGCCTACCTGCTGCACGACAGCACTCCGGCGCTGGTGCTGGCCGAGTCGAGCATTACCAGCCTGGGCGAGGCTGCTCCACGGCTGAACCTGGACCTCGGCGGCTGGCACACCGCGCCTGAACACAACCCGCAGGTGCCCGGCCTGGCTGACGATGGCCTGGCCTATGTGGTCTACACCTCCGGCTCCACCGGCCAGCCCAAGGGGGTGATGGTCGAGCACCGCACCCTGGCCAACCTGGTGCACTGGCACTGCGAGGCCTTCAGCCTGGGCGCCGGCAGCCAGACTGCCAGCGTGGCCGGCTTTGGCTTCGACGCCATGGCCTGGGAAGTGTGGCCGGCGCTGTGCGCCGGGGCCGTGCTGCACCTGCCGCCAGCCGCGCTTGCCGGTGACGATGTGCAGGCGCTGCTGGACTGGTGGCAGGCAGCGCCACTTCAGGTGGCCTTCCTGCCCACGCCGCTGGCTGAACAAGTGCTGCGCAAGGGCCAGGGCCACCCGACC
Organism: Pseudomonas fakonensis; assembly: GCF_019139895.1. Classification (GTDB taxonomy): domain Bacteria; phylum Pseudomonadota; class Gammaproteobacteria; order Pseudomonadales; family Pseudomonadaceae; genus Aquipseudomonas; species Aquipseudomonas fakonensis. The sequence continues at coordinate 2,854,205 of NZ_CP077076.1, forward strand.
CTGCGCACGCTGCTGACCGGTGGCGACCGCCTGCGGCCGTTCGACAGCGCCCCGGGCTTTGCCGTGGTCAACAACTACGGCCCCACCGAAACCACCGTGGTGGCCACCTCCGGGCAGGTGGCGCCGGGCACTGTGGCGCATATCGGCCGGCCGCTGCCCAATACCCGGGCGTATGTGCTCGATGGCCGGCAGCAGCCGGTGCCGGTGGGCGTGGCGGGCGAGCTGTACATTGGCGGCGCCGGGGTTGCCCGGGGCTACCTGGGCCGCGCGGACCTGACCGCCGAGCGTTTTGTCGACAACCCGTTCCACGGCGGGCGCATGTACCGCAGCGGCGACCTGGTGCGCTGGAACAGCGACGGCACCCTGGATTACCTGGGCCGCAACGACGACCAGGTGAAAATCCGTGGCATGCGCGTCGAGCTGGGCGAGGTCGAGGCAGCGCTGAGCGCGCAACCCGGGGTGGCCGAGGCCGCCGTGCTGGTGCGCGGCGAGCGGCTGCTGGCGTGGTTCCGCGCCGAGGGCGAGGTGAACGTCGACGCGTTGCGCCAGGCCCTGGCCGCGCGTCTGCCGGCACATATGCTGCCGCTGGCGTTCATGCCCCTGGCGGCGCTGCCGCTGACCGCCCATGGCAAGCTCGACCGCCGCGCGTTGCCCGACCCCGACCCGGCCAGCCTGGTTGGCCCGGCCTTCGAGGCGCCGCAGGGCGAGCGCGAAACCGCCATGGCGCAGGTCTGGGCCGAGGTACTGGGGCTGGAGCGGGTAGGCCGCCACGACAACTTCTTCAGCTTGGGCGGCCACTCGCTGCTGGCGGTGAGCCTGGTGGAGCAACTGCGCAGCCAGGGTATTGAGTGCGATGTGCGCCAGCTGTTCAGCCAACCCAGCGTAGCCGCGCTGGCTGCCGCCCAGGGGCCGGCGCGCCAGGTGCAGGTGCCGGCCAACGGCATCCCGGCCGGCTGCCGGCAGATCACCCCGGGCATGCTCAGCCTGGTGACGCTGACCCCGGCGCAGATCGCGCGCATCACCGCCAGCGTGCCGGGCGGGGCGGCCAACGTGCAGGACATCTACCCGCTGGCGCCGTTGCAGGAGGGCATTCTCTACCATCACCTCGGGGCCGGTCGCCACGACCCCTATGTGCTGCAGTCGCGCCTGGCGTTCGACAGCGAGGCGCGCTTGCAGGCCTTTGCCGAGGCCTTGCGCACGGTCATCGCCCGGCATGACATCCTGCGCACCGCCGTGCTGTGGGAAGGCTTGCCGCAAGCGGTGCAGGTGGTGTGGCGTGAAGCCCCGCTGCTGGTGCGCGAGCAGAACGAGGCTGCCGAGCAGTGGCTGGACCTGGCCCAGGCGCCGCTGATTCGCCTGACCTACAGCCGCACCCAGGGCAGCCCGCAGCTGCTGGCCACTTTGCAGTTCCACCACGTAGTGCTCGACCACACCGCGCTGGAGGTGGTGCGCGCAGAAATGCTCGCTTGCCTGAACGGCCAGGGCGAACCTGCCCAGGCCCCGGTGCCGTACCGCAACTATGTGGCCCAGGTGTTGCTGGGCGTCAGCGAGGCCGAGCACGAGGCGTTCTTCCGTGGCCAGCTGGCGGATATCGACGAGCCGACCTTGCCCTACGGCCTCAACCCGCAAACCGGGGTTACCGGGGCCATCGAGGAGGCCCGCCTGCAACTGCCCGAAGCCTTGCAGCGCCAGCTGCGCAGCCAGGCCCGCCAGCTTGGGGTGGGCACCGCCGGCCTGTTGCACCTGGCCTTCGGGCGCCTGCTGGCGGCCGCCAGCGGCAAGGCCTGCGTGGTGTTCGGCAGCGTGCTGCTGGGGCGCATGGGCGGTGGCGATGGCGCCAGCCATGGGCTGGGCATGTTCATCAACACCCTGCCATTGCGCCTGGACTTGGACGGCTTCGACGTGCGCCAGGCTGTGCGCAACACCCATGAGCGGCTGAGTGCGCTGCTGGCCCATGAGCATGCCTCACTGGCCCTGGCCCAGCGCTGCAGCGCAGTGGCCGCGCCGCAGCCGTTGTTCAGCGCCATGCTCAACTACCGCCACGGCGAGGCCGAGGGGGCTGCCCAGCGCGAGGCCTGGCAGGGCATCGAGACCCTGGCCAGCGAAGAGCGCACGCACTTCTTGTTCAGCCTTAACGTGGATGACTTCGGCAATGCCCTGCGCCTGACCGCGCAGGTGCCGGCCGAAGTGGGCGCGGCGCGGGTCTGCCAGCAGATGCAGGCAGTGCTGGAAGGGCTGGTGCAAGCCCTTGAACGCCAGCCCGACCTGTCGGTGCAGCGCCTGGACGTGGTGCCGGTGCAGGAGCGTGAGCGCCTGTTGCTGGGCTTCAATGCCACGGCGGCGGCTTACGATCTTGAACAGACCGTGCATGGCCTGATCGAGGCGCAAGTGCAGCGCAGCCCCGAGGCCATTGCCGTGCGCGGCGAGGAAGGCGAGCTGAGCTTTGCCCAGCTCAACGCCAAGGCCAACCGCCTGGCCCATCACCTGATTGCCTTGGGCGTGAAACCTGACGACCGCGTGGCGATTTGCGTCGAGCGCGGGCTGGCGATGGTGGTGGGGCTGCTGGCGATTCTCAAGGCCGGTGGCGCCTACGTGCCGGTGGACCCGGATTACCCGGCCGAGCGCATCAACCACATGCTCACCGACAGTGCGCCGGTGGCAGTGCTGGTGCATGGCGCTACCCGCCAGGTACCGCAAGGGCTGGTGGTGGTGGACCTGGATCACGAAACCTGGGCTGACCTCTCGGCAGAAAACCCTGAAGTCGTCGGCCTGACCCCGAACCACTTGGCCTACGTGATCTACACCTCCGGCTCCACCGGCCTGCCCAAGGGCGTCATGAACGAACACCGCGGGGTGGTCAACCGCCTGCTGTGGACCCAGCAGCAATACCAGCTGGGTGCAGATGATGTGGTGTTGCAGAAAACCCCGTTCAGCTTCGACGTGTCGGTATGGGAGTTCTTCTGGCCGCTGCAAACCGGGGCGTGCCTGGTCATGGCCCGTCCCGGCGGCCACAAAGACCCGGCCTACCTGCGTGAAGTGATCGTCCGCGAGCAGGTCACCACCTTACACTTCGTGCCGTCGATGCTGGATGCCTTCCTGGCCCATGGCGACGCCGAACGGGCCGCAATGAAGCGCGTGCTGTGCAGCGGCGAGGCGCTGCCCGGCAGCCTGGTGCGCCGTTTCAAAACGCAACTGGCCGGCGTCGAGCTGCACAACCTGTACGGCCCGACCGAAGCGGCAGTGGACGTCAGCGCCTGGCACTGCGCCGAGCCGCTGGAACAAACACCGGACAACACGCCAATCGGCAAACCGGTGGCCAACACCCAGCTCTATGTGCTCGACGCCTACGGCCAGCCAACACCGCAAGGCGTGGCCGGCGAGCTGTACATCGGCGGCGTGCAGGTGGCTCGCGGTTACCTCAACCGCGCCGAACTGAGCGCCGAACGCTTCATCGACGACCCGTTCACCCCTGGCGGGCGGCTGTACCGCACCGGCGACCTGGCCCGCCACCTGCCGGACGGCAACCTGGAATACCTGGGCCGCAACGACGACCAGGTGAAGCTGCGCGGCCTGCGTATCGAACTGGGTGAAATCCAGGCCTGCCTGACCCGTATCGACGGCATTCAGGAGGCCGCCGTGCTGGCCCCGGAGCTACAAGGCGAGCGCCGCCTGGTGGCGTACTACACCGGCAACGCACAAGCAGTGGAGGCCCTGCGCGGCGAACTGCTGCGCCACCTGCCGGAGTTCATGGTGCCAGCGCTGTTCGTGCACCTGCAGGCCTTGCCGCTGAGCCCCAACGGCAAGCTCGACCGCAAGGCACTGCCGGTGCCGGGCGCCGAGGCCCTGGCCAGCCGCCCCTATGAAGCCCCGCAAGGCGCCACCGAGCAACTGCTGGCCGAGGTCTGGGCCGAGCTGTTGGGCCTGGAGCGGGTAGGGCGGCACGACAACTTCTTCGAACTGGGCGGCCATTCGCTGCTGGCGGTGACCCTCACCGCCCGCCTGCGCGAACACGGCCTGGAAGCCGACGTGCGCGCCCTGTTCGAACAACCCACCCTGGCCGGCTACGCAGCCATCACAGACAGAATGGAGATCGTCCTGTGAGCATCGAACAACTTCTGGCCACCCTGGCCAGCCTCGACATCCAGCTGGCCTTGAAGGATGGCCAACTGGCCGTGCAGGGCAACCGCCAGGCGCTGGGCGACCCGCAACTGATGGCGCAACTGCGCGAACACAAGCCGGCGCTGATCGCGCTGCTGGCCAGCGGCGGCTACCAACCGGGCCAGCGCGGCCCGGTGCAGGTGCCGGCCAACGGCATCGCCGCCGGTTGCAGCCATATCACCCCCGCCATGCTGACCCTGGCCGAGCTCGACCAGGGCGCCATCGACCGCCTGCTGGCCCAGGTGCCGGGCGGGGCGGCCAACGTGCAGGACATCTACCCGCTGGCCCCGCTGCAACAGGGCATCCTCTACCACCACGTCAGCAGCAGTGGCAGCGACCCCTACGTGATGCAGGCGCAGTTCGCCTTCGCCGACCGCCAGCGCCTGGACGCCTTTGCCGAAGCCTTGCGCGGGGTGATCGGCCGCCACGACATCCTGCGCACCTCGGTGCACTGGGACGGGCTTGAGCAACCGCTGCAAGTGGTCTGGCGCCAGGCGCCGCTGCAGGTCGAGGAGGGCGATGACGCACCCTGGCTGGACCTTGCCCAGGCGCCGCTGATTCGCCTGCGCTACCGGGCCGCCGCTGCGGACGGGAGCATCCTCGCCAGCCTGCAGTTCCACCATATCGCCCTGGACCACAGCGCCCTGGATGTGGTGCGCCACGAAATGCAGGCGCTGCTGCAAGGCCAGGGCGCGGGCCTGGGCACGCCGGTGCCGTTTCGCAACTACGTGGCCCAGGCCTGCCTGGGGGTGAGCGAAGCCCAGCACGAGGCGTTCTTCCGCGCCATGCTGGGTGACCTCGACAGCCCGACCCTGGCCTACCAGCTGCAGGACGTACAGGCCGATGGCGGGGAGGCCCGGGAACACAGCCTGGCCCTGGACAGCGCGCTGTGCCTGCGCATCCGTGCCCAGGCCCGGGCCTGCGGGGTCAGCGTCGCCAGCCTGTTCCACCTGGGCTGGGCCCAGGTGCTCGGGGCCCTGACCGGGCAGGGCAGCGTGGTGTTCGGCACCGTGCTGATGGGCCGCCTGCAAGGCGCCGAAGCCACCGACCGGGCCTTGGGCATCTTCATCAACACCTTGCCGCTGCGGGTCGAACTGGGCGCGCTGCCGGTGGCCGAGGCGCTCAAGGCCACCCACCAGCGCCTGGCCGCGCTGATGCGCCACGAGCATGCGCCGCTGGCCCTGGCCCAGCGCTGCAGCGCCGTGGCGGCGCCGACGCCGCTGTTCAACAGCCTGCTCAACTACCGCCACAGCGCCATCGAGGCCAGCGCCCAGGCGCGCGCGGCCTGGGCGGGCATCGATATTTTGCATTCCGAAGAACGCAGCAACTACCCGCTGACCCTGAGCGTGGACGACCTCGGCGAGGGCCTGCGCCTGACCCTGCTGGCCAGCGCCCAGGTGCCTGGCGAGCGGGTGTGCGGTTACCTCGAACAGGCCATGCAAGCCTTGGTCGATGCCCTTGAGCAGGGCGGCCAGGCGCCGCTGCAAAGCCTGTCGGTACTGCCAGCGGCAGAGCGCCAGTGGCTGCTCGATGACATCAATACCCGCCAGCACCCCCACGACCTTTCGCTGACCCTGCACCAGCAGGTGGAGCACCAGGCTCTGACGCAGCCCACGGCCATCGCTGCCAGCTGCCTGGGGCAGACCCTGGACTACGCCACCCTTAACCACCGTGCCAATGCCCTGGCCCATCAGCTGATCGGGCTGGGCGTGGGCTGTGACGCGCGGGTGGCGGTGGTGGCCCGCCGTGGCCTGGACACCCTGGTCGGCCTGCTGGCGGTGCTCAAGGCCGGCGGCGCCTACGTGCCGGTGGACCCGGCGCACCCGGACGAACGCATTGCCTACCTGCTGGCGGACAGCGCGCCACAGGTCGTGCTGACCCAACAGGCCCTGCGCGGGCGCCTGGACGCCGTGCAGGCGCCGCTGCTGAACCTCGACCAGCCCGACTGGCCGGCCCGTGACGACAACCCGCAGGTGGCGGGCCTTACCGCCGCCAACCTGGCCTACGTGATCTACACCTCCGGCTCCACCGGCCTGCCCAAGGGCGTGATGGTGGAGCACCGCACCCTGGCCAACCTGGTGGGCTGGCACTGCCGGGCCTTCGACCTGGGGCCGGGGCGGCACACCTCGAGCCTGGCCGGTTTCGGTTTCGACGCCATGGCCTGGGAGCTGTGGCCGGCCTTGTGCGGCGGCGCCACCGTGCATATCGCCCCGCCGGGCGATGGCAACGACGACCTCGACGCGCTGCTGCGCTGGTGGCAGGCGCAGCCGCTGGATGTGAGTTTCTTGCCCACGCCTGTGGCCGAATACGCCTTCAGCCAGCAGCTCGGCCACCCGACCCTGCGCACCCTGCTGATCGGCGGTGACCGCCTGCGCCAGTTCAACCGCAACCAGACCTTCAGCGTGGTGAACAACTACGGCCCCACCGAAACCACCGTGGTGGCCAGCTCGGGCGTGGTGCAGGCCGGTGGCGTGCTGCACATCGGTGCAGCGCTCGACAACACCCGCCTGTATGTGCTCGACGGCCAGCGCCAGCCGGTACCGTTGCAGGTGGCGGGCGAGCTGTACGTGGGCGGCGCCGGGGTGGCCCGGGGCTACCTGGGCCGCCCGGACCTCACCGCCGAACGGTTCCTTGACGACCCGTTCCACGGCGGGCGCATGTACCGCACCGGCGATCTGGTGCGCTGGCTGGCCGACGGCACCCTGGAATATCTGGGGCGCAACGACGACCAGGTGAAGATCCGCGGCGTGCGTATAGAGCTGGGCGAAATCGAAAGCCGCCTGAACAGCCTGCCAGGCATCAACGAGGCGGTGGTGCTGGCCCGCGAGGACCAGCCAGGCCAGCCGCGGCTGGTAGCCTACTTCACGGCGCAGCCCGGGGTGGAGGTAGCGGCGCCTGCGCAATTGCGCGCGCAGTTGCAGGCCCAGCTGCCCGATTACATGGTGCCGGTGGCTTATGTGGCCATGCCGGCACTGCCGCTAACCGCCAACGGCAAGCTCGACCGCCGGGCCTTGCCGGCCCCCGACCGCAGCGCGCTGTTCGAGCGCGGCTACGAGGCCCCGCAGGGCGAGCTGGAACACACCCTGGCGCAGATCTGGAGCGATTTGCTGCAGGTTGAGCGGGTAGGGCGGCGCGACCACTTCTTCGAACTGGGCGGGCACTCGCTGCTGGCCATGCGCCTGGCGTCCCAGGTGCGCCTGCGCCTGGGCGCGGAACTGCCGCTCAACGCGCTGTTCGCCCATGCCGAGCTGGCCGCCTTGGCCGACTACCTGGCCAGCGCCGAGGGCAGCGAGCTGCCGCCGATCGTCGCGGCGCCTGCCGGGCAAACCGGGGTGTTGTCGTATGCCCAGCAGCGCCTGTGGTTTTTGGCGCAGATGGGCGATGCCGGGCAGGCCTACCACATTCCACTGGCCTTGGGCCTGCGCGGTGCGCTGGACGCCGTGGCGCTGGAGGCGGCGTTGCTGCGCATTGTCGAGCGCCATCAGGCGTTGCGCAGTTGCTTTGTGGCCGACGGCGAGCAGGTGCAGGTGCTCACCAAAGCCACACCGGCGCCGGGTTGGCTGCAGCGCCTGGATTTGCGCCAGGCGCCCCAACAAATGGCAACGTACCTGCAGCAGGCGGCGGCGCAGCCGTTCGACCTGGGCAACGGCCCGCTGCTGCGCGCCAGCCTGTTGCAACTGGCCGATGACTACCATGTGCTGGCCGTGACCGTGCATCACATCGTCGCCGACGGCGGCTCGCTGGCGGTGCTCACCGCAGAACTCTCGCAACTGTACCCGGCCCTGCGCCAGGGCCTGGCCGACCCGTTGCCGCCGCTGGCCCTGCAATACGCCGACTACGCCCTGTGGCAACGGCGCTGGCTGGACGGCGAGCGCCTGGCGCAGCAGGTGGCCTACTGGCAACGCACCCTGGCCGGCGCGCCGGCCTTGCTGACCCTGCCCTGGGACCGGCCGCGCCCGGCCCGCCAGGATTATGCCGGTGCCACCTTGCCACTGCGCCTGGACGCGGGCCTGAGCGCTGGCCTGCGCAGCCTGGCCCTGCGCCACGGCGCCACGCCGTACATGCTGCTGCTGAGCGCCTGGGCCAGCCTGCTGGCACGCCTGGCCGGGCAGCCGGAAGTGGTGATCGGCTGCCCGGTCGCCGGGCGTGACCGCGCCGAGCTGGAAGGGCTGGTGGGGTTGTTCGTCAACACCCTGGCGCTGCGCATCGAGCTGCCCGAGGCCGTCAGCACCGAGGTATTGCTCGGCCAGGTCAAGGCCCGGCTGCTGGAGGCCCAGGCCCACCAGGCGTTGCCGTTCGAGCAGGTGGTCGAGGCGCTGCGCCCGGCCCGCAGCCTGGCCCATGCACCGTTGTTGCAGACCACCCTTAACTGGCTGCCGGGGTCGCTGGGCGAGCTTGAGCTGGACGGCCTGCATATCGAGGGTGTGGCCCAGGCCGGGCAGGTGGCCAAGTTCGACCTGTCGCTGAACCTGGGCGAGCAGGGCGAGTGCATCGTCGGCTCACTGGAATACGCCACGGCGCTGTTCGATGAAAGCAGCGTGCGCCGCTATGGTGGCTATTTCGAGCAACTGCTGCGGGCGATGGTGGCCAACGACCAGGCCGAGTTGGCCGGGGTCGAGCTGCTGGAGCCCGAGGAACGTAACCGGTTGGTGCGCGGCTTCAATGTTACTGCGGCGGCTTACGACCTTGAACAGACCGTACATGGCCTGATCGAGGCGCAAGTGCAGCGCAGCCCCGAGGCCATTGCCGTGCGCAGTGAGGAAGGCGAGCTGAGCTTTGCCCAGCTCAACGCCAAGGCCAACCGCCTGGCCCATCACCTGATTGCCTTGGGCGTGAAACCTGACGACCGCGTGGCGATTTGCGTCGAGCGCGGGCTGGCGATGGTGGTTGGGTTGCTGGCGATTCTCAAGGCCGGCGGTGCCTACGTGCCGGTGGACCCGGATTACCCGGCCGAGCGCATCAACCACATGCTCACCGACAGCGCGCCGGTGGCGGTGCTGGTGCATGCTGCTACCCGGCAGGTGCCGCAAGGGCTGCCGGTGGTGGACCTGGACGACGAAACCTGGGCTGACCTCTCGGCAGAAAACCCTGAAGTCGTCGGCCTGACGCCGAACCACCTGGCCTATGTGATCTACACCTCAGGCTCGACCGGCCTGCCAAAAGGCGTGATGAACGAGCATCGCGGGGTGGTCAACCGCCTGCTGTGGACCCAGCAGCAATATCAGCTGGGTGCAGATGACGTGGTGCTGCAGAAAACCCCGTTCAGCTTCGACGTGTCGGTATGGGAGTTCTTCTGGCCGCTGCAAACTGGCGCCTGCCTGGTCATGGCCCGTCCTGGCGGCCACAAAGACCCGGCCTACCTGCGTGAAGTGATCGTCCGCGAGCAGGTCACCACCCTGCACTTCGTACCCTCGATGCTGGATGCCTTCCTGGCCCATGGCGACGCCGAGCGGGCCGCAATGAAGCGCGTGCTGTGCAGCGGCGAGGCGCTGCCAGGTAGCCTGGTGCGTCGCTTCAAGGCGCAACTGGCCGGCGTGGAGCTGCACAACCTGTACGGCCCCACCGAAGCAGCAGTGGACGTCAGCGCCTGGCACTGCGCCGAGCCGCTGGAACAAACACCGGACAACACGCCAATCGGCAAACCGGTGGCCAACACCCAGCTCTATGTGCTCGACGCCTACGGCCAGCCAACACCGCAAGGCGTGGCCGGCGAGCTGTACATCGGCGGCGTGCAGGTGGCTCGCGGTTACCTTAACCGCGCCGAACTGAGCGCCGAACGCTTCATCGACGACCCGTTCACCCCTGGCGGGCGGCTGTACCGCACCGGCGACCTGGCCCGCCACCTGCCGGACGGCAACCTCGAATACCTGGGCCGCAACGACGACCAGGTGAAGCTGCGCGGCCTGCGTATCGAACTGGGTGAAATCCAGGCCTGCCTGACCCGTATCGACGGCATTCAGGAGGCCGCCGTGCTGGCCCCGGAGCTACAAGGCGAGCGCCGCCTGGTGGCGTACTACACCGGCAACGCACAAGCAGTGGAGGCCCTGCGCGGCGAACTGCTGCGCCACCTGCCGGAGTTCATGGTGCCAGCGCTGTTCGTGCACCTGCAGGCCTTGCCGCTGAGCCCCAACGGCAAACTCGACCGCAAGGCACTGCCGGTGCCGGGCGTCGAAGCCCTGGCCAGCCGCCCCTATGAAGCCCCGCAAGGCGCCACCGAGCAGCTGCTGGCCGAGGTCTGGGCCGAGCTGCTGGGCCTGGAACGGGTAGGGCGGCACGACAACTTCTTCGAACTGGGCGGCCATTCGCTGCTGGCCCTGACCTTGCTCGCCCGCCTGCGCAGCCGTGGCTTGCAGGTGGATATCCATGTGCTGTTCGCCGAGCCCAGCCTGTCGGCCCTGGCGGCGACCGTGGCCAGCAATGCCGCGCCTGAGGTCCCGGCCAACCGCATTACTGGCGACTGTCAGGCCATCACCCCGGACTTGCTGGCGCTGGTGGCCCTGGAGCAGCCGGCAATCGACAGCGTGATCGCCAGCGTCACCGGCGGCGCCGCCAACGTGCAGGACATCTACCCGCTGGGGCCGTTGCAGGCCGGTATTCTGTACCACCACCTGGCCAACCCCGGCCAGGCCGACCCTTACCTGCAGCAGGTGCACTTCGCCTTCAGCGATGCCAGCCGCCTGCACGCCTTCGCCACGGCCCTGCAAGCGGCCATCGCCCGCCACGACAGCCTGCGCAGCAGCCTGCACTGGGATGGCCTGCCCACCCCGGTGCAGGCAGTGTGGCGCCAGGCGACCCTGCCAGTGCAGGAGGTGGCCGCGCTGGATGACCCTGCCCATGGCCATATGGACTTGACCCAGGCCCCGCTGCTGCGCCTGCTGCACTGCCGCGAGGCTGGTGGTACGCGTATCCAGGCACGTTTGCAGTTCCACCACGCGGTGCTCGACCACGTCGCCCTGGAGGTACTGGTGCACGAGCTGCAGGCGTTGCTGCTGGGCGAGGCGCAGCAGTTGCCAACCCCGGTGCCGTACCGCAACTACATCGCCCAGACCCTGCGTAGCGCCGGGGGCGAGGCCGCCGAGGCGTTCTTCCGCGCACAGCTTGCCGATATCGACGAGCCCACCTTGCCCTACGGCTCGCTTCGCCCCCATGGCAGCGATGCCCCGCGCCAGGCGCAGCAGGTGCTGGCGCCAGCGCTTAGCCGGCAACTGCGCGAGCAGGCGCGCCAGGCCGGGGTCAGCGCCGCCAGCCTGGTGCACCTGGCCTGGGCACTGGTGCTCGGGCAACTGTCGGGGCGCGACAGCGTGGTGTTCGGCAGTGTGCTGCTCGGCCGCCTGGCAGGCGGCGAAGGCAGCGAGCGGGCGCTGGGGGTGTTCATCAACAGCCTGCCGCTGCGCATCGATTTGGACGGCGTGGATGTGGCCGAAGGGGTGCGTGCCACCCACCAGCGGCTCAGCGAACTGCTGCGCCACGAGCATGCCCAATTGGCCCTGGCGCAGCGCTGCAGCGGCTTGCCGGCGGGTGCGCCGCTGTTCAGTGCGCTGCTCAACTACCGCCATGGCGGCGCGGCTGGCAACGGGCAGGCGCGGGCCTGGCAAGGCATCGAGCTGTTGCAGGCCGAGGAGCGCAGCAACTACCCGCTGGCCCTGAGCGTCGACGACCACGGCGAAGGCTTCACCCTGACCGCCCAGAGTGCGGAGGGCATCGATGCCGGGCGCATTTGTGCCTACCTGGAGCAGGCCCTGACGGTCCTTTCGCAAGCCTTGGCCGAGGCGCCGGGCACGCCGTTGAGCGGCCTGTCGATGCTGCCAGGGGCCGAGCGCGTCAGCCTGCTCGAAGGCTTCAACGCCACCGACCGCGACTACCCGCGCGATCTGCCGGTGCACCGCCTGTTCGAGCAGCGCGTGGCCAGCCACCCGTTGGCCGTGGCGGCGCTGGAGGGCAGCAACACCCTGCGCTACGGCGAGCTGAACCAGCGCGCCAACCGCCTGGCCCATTACCTGATAGGCCAGGGCGTGGCCCCGGGCGATGCGGTGGCGATCCTGCTGCCGCGCTCGCTGGAGCTACTGGTGGCGCAACTGGCGGTGGCCAAGTGCGCAGCGGTGTACGTGCCGCTGGACATCAACGCCCCCGCCGAACGCCAGGCCTTCATGCTGGCTGACAGCCAGGCCGTGGCACTGCTGTGCCGCGCCGCCGACAGCCTGGAATGCCCGACCCGGCGCATCGCCCTCGACCGCCTGGCCCTGCACGACATGCCCGGGCACAACCCGGGCCTGGCCCAGGGTGGCGACAGCATTGCCTACGTGATGTACACCTCCGGCTCCAGCGGCGCGCCCAAGGGCGTGCAAACGCCGCACCGGGGCATCGCCCGGCTGGTGCTGAACAACGGTTACGCCGACTTCAACGCAGGCGACTGCATGGCGTTTGCCGCCAACCCGGCGTTCGACGCCAGCACCGTGGAAGTGTGGGGCGCACTGCTCAATGGCGGGCAGTTGCGGGTGATCGACCAGGCGACCCTGCTCGACCCGGCGCGCCTGGCCCCAATGCTGGGCGAAGTGAGCGTGATGTTTCTCACCACCGCGCTGTTCAATCAGTACGTGCAGTTGATACCCGAAGCACTGGCCCGGCTGCGGGTGTTGATGTGCGGTGGCGAGCGTGGCGAGCCTGCGGCGTTCCGCCGTTTGCTGGCGGTGGCCCCGCAGCTGCGTCTGGTGCATTGCTACGGCCCCACCGAAACCACCGGCTATGCCACCACCAGCGAGGTGCGCAGCGTGCCTGAAGGCAGCGACAGCGTGCCGATTGGCCGGCCTATCGGCAACACCCGGGTGTACGTGCTCGACGGCCATGGCCGGCCCTTGCCGGTGGGCGTGGTGGGCGAGTTGCATATTGGTGGTGACGGCGTGGCTGCAGGCTACCTGAACCGCCCGCAACTGACCGCCGAGCGTTTTGTCGACGACCCGTTCAGCGGCCAGCCGGGTGCACGCCTGTACCGCACCGGTGACCTGGGCTACTGGCGCGAAGACGGCCAGTTGGAATGCCTGGGGCGCAATGACGACCAGGTGAAGATCCGCGGTTTCCGTATTGAACTGGGCGAAATCGAGCAGCACATGGCCCGCTGCCCAGGTATCGGTGAGGCGGTGGTGCAGGCCCTGCGCCTGGACCAGGGGCCGCTGCGCCTGCTGGCCTGGTACAGCCGCCGCGACCCGGCGCTGAGCCCCGAGCAGTTGCGTACGTGGCTGCAGGCGCGGGTGCCGGAGTACATGGTGCCGGTGGCGCTGGTGGCCATGGACAGCCTGCCGCTGAACAACAACGGCAAGGTCGACCGCAAGGCCTTGCCGCTGCCGGCAGCCGGGGCCATTGGCCAGGACCGTTACGAGGCCCCGGCTACGGCGCTGGAGCAGCGCCTGGCGCAGGTCTGGGGCGAGGTGCTGGAGGTGGCCCAGGTGGGCCGCCACGACAGCTTCTTCGAGCTGGGCGGGCATTCGCTGAGCGCCATCCGCCTGGTCAACCGCCTGCAACAGCAAGGCCTGGCCAGCAGCCTGGCCGAGCTGTTCCAGCACCCCACCGTGGCCGCCCAGGCCAAGGCCATGCAGCAGCAGGGCACGGCGCCGCAGCCCGAGGGGCTGGTGACCGTGCGCGGCGAGGGCGACGAGCCGCCGCTGTTTTTGCTGCACGAGTTCAGTGGCCTGGAGCTGTACTTCCCGGTGTTGGGCCAACACCTGCCGGCGGGGTTCCCGGTCTATGGCGTGCCGGGCATCGCCCTCGGCCAGCCCCAGCCACGCACCCTGGAGTGCCTGGCCAGCCGGGCCATCGAGCGCATTCGCGCGGTGCAGCCCGAGGGGCCGTACCGCCTGGCGGGCTGGTCGTTCGGTGGCGTGCTGGCCTATGAGATCGCCGCGCAACTGCGCGGCGCCGACCAGGCGGTGAGCTTCCTTGGCCTGATCGACAGCTTCCTGCCGCGCCTGACCGACCAGGGCAAGCCGCGCTGGCAGGGGCCGTGGCTGCTGGAGCGTCACCTGTTGCTGCACTGCAGCCAGTACTGGCAAGCCCAGGGGGCGGCCGGGCTGGTGCAGCTGGCCAAGCTCAAGGTGCTGGAGCAGCAGGCGCCGGCCTTTGCTGAGCTGCTGGCGGCCTGCCGTGACGAGCAACTGCTGTATGCCGCCCTGGCGGAGGCCGAGGACGGCGCGCTGCGTCACTTCCTGGAGCGGGAACTGGCCCATGGTCATGCCTTGGCCCATTACCGGGTCGAGCCGCTGGATGTGCCGGTGCAGCTGTTCTGCGCCCGCCAGCGCAGCGGCGCCAGCCCTGCCCAGGGCTGGGCCGACACCCTGGGTGCAGGGCAGGTGCATGCCGTCGAGGTACCGGGTGACCACCGCAGCATGATGCAGCCGCCCCATGTGCAGGCCCTGGGGCAGGCGCTGGGTGAAGCCCTGGCCGTGGCCTGCGCGCCGCCTGGGACGGCCCATCAGCCTTTGGTGGCGATCCAGAGCGGCCAAGCCGGGCAGGCGCCGTTGTTCTGCGTACCGGGTGCCGGCGACAGCGTTACCCGCTTTGTCGGCCTTGCCGATGCGCTGGGGCCGGACCGGCCGCTGTACGGTTTGCAACCGCGCGGGCTGGAAGGCGCCGGGGTGCCGCATCGCGAGGTGGAGGCTGCTGCGCGCTGCCATGTGCAGGCATTGCAGGCGCTGTACCCGCAAGGGCCGGTGCACCTGCTGGGGCATTCGTTCGGCGGCTGGGTGGCCCATGCCATGGCCTGCCAGTTGCAGGCGGCGGGCCGCGAGGTGGGCTCGTTGACCTTGGTCGACAGTGAAGCGCCCGCCAGCGGCAGCGTGTGCGGCAGGCCGTACACCACCACGGCGGCGTTGCAGCGGCTGGTGGAGTCGTTGCAGTTGGGCAGCGGCAAGGCCCTGGGGCTGGATGCCGAGGCGTTTGCCGCGGCCGACGACGACCAGCAACTGCAGCTGCTGCACGCGGCTATGCAACAGGCCGGGCTGTTGCCGGCGCGGGCCGGGGTGCAGGCCCTGGCCGGCACGCTGCGTACCTTCAGTGCCGCGTTACGCACGGTGTATCGCCCGCAGGGTGTGTACCAGGGCCCAGCCAGCCTGGTGCTGGTGGCCGACCCGACCCTGGATTCGACCGGCAGCCAGCGCGAGCAGGCGGCGATGCGCGCCGGCTGGCAGCGGTTGCTGCCGCAGTTGGCGGTGTGGGAGGGGCCGGGTGACCACTACAGCGTGCTCAAGGCGCCCCAGGTGTACAGCCTGGCGGCCTGGTGGCAGGACGGGCAGGCGCGGGTGGGGGCGAAGGTGTAGGCGCGGCCTTGTGTCGCGAAAGGGCTGCGCAGCGGCCCCGGCAATTTTGCATGAGGCGCAAATCTGGGGCTGCTGCGCAGCCCATCGCGACACAAGGCTGTTTCTACACAGAGACCGAGCGGGTTTGTGAAAACTATCAGGATTGAAGAGCGTTTTATGGACAAGAGCAGAACGCGCAAGATCGGCCTCGGCGTTGCCGTGGCCCTGGTGGCGGGCGTGGCGTTGTATGCCATCCAGGCGCCGGCCAAGCCGCCGCAGTACATCACCGCGACGGTGGAGCGTGGTGATATCGAAAACGCCGTGCTGGCCACCGGGGTGCTCGAAGGCATCCGCCAGGTAGATGTCGGCGCCCAGGTATCCGGGCAGTTGCGCTCGCTGAAGGTCAAGCTCGGCGACAAGGTGCAAAAAGGCCAGTGGCTGGCCGAGATCGACCCGCTGGTGCTGCGCAACACCCTGCGCCAGGCCGAGGTGGACGAAGAAAAACTGCGCGCCGAGCGGCGCTCCACCGAGGCGCAGTTGCAGCAGGCGCGGCGGGTGTACGAGCGCTACAAGGCGCTGCAGAGCGACGAGTCGGTGTCGCGCCAGGACTACGAGAACGCAGAGTCCCAGTACCAGGTGCAACTGGCCACCCTGCGCTCACTCGATGCGCAGATCAAGAGCGCCCAGGTGCAGGTGGACACGGCCAAGGTCAACCTCGACTACACCCGCATCAATGCGCCGATCGACGGCGATGTGGTGGGCATCGTCACCCAGGAGGGGCAAACCGTGATCGCCCAGCAACTGGCGCCGATCATCCTCAAGCTGGCCGACCTCGACACCATGACGGTCAAGGCCCAGGTGTCGGAGGCCGACGTGATTCACATCAGCCCCGGCCAGCAGGTGTACTTCACCATCCTCGGTGAGGACAAACGCTACTACGCCACCCTGCGCGGCACGGAGCCGGCGCCCCAGGACTACCTGGAAACCACCGACAAGACCGGCGCCAGCAGCACCCGGCAGAACAACGCGGTGTTCTACAACGCGCTGTTCGAGGTGCCCAACCCCGAGCACCGTTTGCGCATTGCCATGACCGCCCAGGTGCGCATCGTGCGCGATACCGCCCAGGCCGTGCTGATGGTGCCGGTGGCCGCCCTGGGGGCGCGCAACGAGGACGGCAGCTACCGGGTGCGGGTGCTCGATGCCAAGGGCCAGGCTCAGGCGCGCGACGTGCAGGCGGGCATCAACAACAACGTCAAGGTGGAGGTCAAGGCGGGCCTGGCCGAAGGCGACCGGGTGGTGATCGGCGAGCCGGTCGGCGACCTGGCGGGGGCCTGAGCATGAACATGAGCGTTGCACCGGGTACCCTGTGCCCCCAGGGCGTCGAGCAGCAGACGGCCTTGCTGCAGTTGCGCGGCGTCAGCCGCAGCTTCATGGCGGGCGACCGCGAGTTTTTGGCCCTGCGCGAGATCGACCTGAGCATCCAGGCCGGCGAGCTGGTGGCGATCATCGGCGCCTCGGGCTCGGGCAAGTCGACCCTGATGAACATCCTCGGCTGCCTGGACCACGCCAGCGCCGGCAGCTACCAGGTCAGCGGCCAGGAAACCCGCGACATGGACGACGAGGCCCTGGCGGCGCTGCGCCGTGACCACTTCGGGTTCATCTTCCAGCGCTACCACCTGCTGCCGCACCTGGATGCGCTGCGCAACGTCGAAATACCCGCGGTGTACGCCGGTACCCCCCAGGGCCAGCGCCATGAGCGGGCCCGCGAGTTGTTGACCCGGCTGGGCCTGGCCGGGCACCTGGGCCACCGGCCCAGCCAGATGTCCGGCGGCCAGCAGCAGCGGGTGAGCATCTGCCGGGCGCTGATGAACGGCGGCCAGGTGATCCTTGCCGACGAGCCCACCGGGGCCCTGGACACCGCCAGCGGCAAGGAGGTGATGCGCATTTTGCTGGAGCTGCACGCAGCGGGGCACACCGTGATTCTGGTGACCCACGATCCCAAGGTGGCAGCCCATGCCGAGCGCATCATCGAGGTCAGCGACGGGCAGATCGTCAGCGACCGGCGCAACCGCCAGGACCTGGAGGTGCCCGCAGAACCTGCGCCTGCTGCCAGCGAGGCGCCGCGGCCACGGCGCCTGGTGGCAGGCTTCGGGCTGTTCCGCGAAGCTTTTGCCATGGCCTGGATCGCCCTGGTGTCGCACCGCATGCGCACCCTGCTGACCATGCTCGGGATCATCATCGGCATCACCTCGGTGGTGTCGATCTCGGCCATCGGCGAGGGTGCCAAGGGCTACGTGCTGCGCGATATCGAGGCGATCGGCAGCAACACCATCGACATCTACCCGGGCAGCAACTTCGGCGACAGCCGGGCCAAGTCCATCGAAACCCTGCTGCCGGCGGACGTCACCGCGCTGAACCAGCTGTACTACGTCGACAGCGCCACCCCGGTGATCGGCCGCAGCCTGCTGGTGCGCTACCGCAACATCGACGTGGACGTGCAGCTCAACGGCGTCAACGAGCGCTACTTCAAGGTGCGCAACATCCGCTTCGATGCCGGCATCCCGTTCAGTGCCGACGATGCCCGGCGCCAGGCGCAGGTGGTGGTGATCGACCACAACACCCGCCAGCGCCTGTTCGGCGAGGGCGTCGACCCGCTCGGCCAGGTGATCCTGCTGGGCAGCCTGCCGTGCACGGTGATTGGCGTGACCGCCGAAAACAAGAACCTGTTCGCTGCCAACAACGGCCTGAACGTGTGGCTACCTTACGAGACCGCCGCCGGCCGCGTGCTCGGCCAGCGCCACCTGGACAGCATCAGCGTGCGCATTCGCGACGGCGTGCCGAGCAAGCGGGTGGAGCAGGAGGTCAACACGCTGATGCTGCAGCGCCATGGCACCAAGGATTTTTTCACCAACAACCTCGACAGCATCATGCAGACGGTGCAGAAGACCAGCCGTTCGCTGACCCTGCTGCTGTCGTTGATCGCGGTGATTTCGCTGGTGGTGGGGGGGATCGGGGTGATGAACATCATGCTGGTGTCGGTGACCGAGCGTACCCGCGAGATCGGCATTCGCATGGCGGTGGGGGCGCGCCAGTCGGACATTCGCCAGCAGTTTCTGGTGGAGGCGGTGATGGTGTGTTTGATCGGCGGGGTGATCGGGATCGGGCTGTCCTACGGCATCGGCTCGTTGTTCACCCTGTTCGTGTCGCAGTGGCAGATGGTGTTTTCGCTGGGGTCGGTGGTGACCGCGTTCGCCTGTTCGACGCTGATCGGCATCGTGTTTGGCTTCGTACCGGCACGCAATGCTGCCAGGCTCGACCCGATCGAGGCGTTGGCGCGGGATTGAGTGCACAAACAACAATCCATTGATTTAACGCGGCCCTTGTGGGAAGCGGCCTTGTGTCGCGATGGGGCGCGCAGCGGCCCCAAGATCTCAACCTCATGCGAAATCGCTGGGGCCGCTACGCAGCCCATCGCGACACAAGGCCGCTTCCCACAGCATTGCGGCTAGCGCTGTATCTGTAGGCGCTAGCGCTGCGCCGTCAATGATGCCGCGCCGGCACCTGGGCGCCGTACATCCAGCGCATCAGCGAATGCCGCCCGCTGATGCCCAGCTTGATCGCCGCGCGACGCAGGTAGCTTTCCACCGTATTGACCTTCAACGCCAGCAGCTCGGCCTGCTGCGGCGCGGTGTGCCCGGCCAGCAGGCCCAGGCATACCTGGCGTTCGCGCTCGGACAGGCTCAGCCCGCTTTGCTGCAAGCGCTCGAGAAAACGCGCCGGCAATGACTCGCCAACCGCCGGCGGCGCCGGGTGCAGGGCATCGCCATGTTTCTCCAGCATCGGCAGCAGCAGCGGCGAGATGTCCTCCAGCAAGTGCCGTTCGGACAAGGTGAAGGCATCGCCCTGGGCGGCGCGCAGCACGGTGATCTGGTAGTGGTAGCCATTGTTGCTGCGGGCCATTTGCAGGCGCGCCGGGTCGCCCAGGGTGATGGCCGGGTGCGACAGCACGGTTTCGCACAACAGCGGTGCGTCGCCTTCGCCAGAGGCAATGCGCGACTGGCTGATATGCGTGGCATCGACCGTCAGCTGGGTGCGGATCAGGTCGTGTAGCCGGCGCGGGAACTGCTGGCTGCCGGTGCTGGCGATGGCTTTGCCGATCTGGGGAAAGGGCAGGTGTGGGGGCATGGTGTCGTCCGTGAGTCAATGAAAGTGAGCGCTGCCTGTCCTGTAGCGGCGCGAAGCGCTTCGAATCCTAGTACAACGATTGAGTGACCGTTGAATGAAACGCGTAGTGGCATAATAGTGGCATTCTTGCCAATTAGACAGCCTGACCGTCTGGTCATCGTTAACCTTATCGTAACGAATCGACGGTCTGCTTGATTGATGCAGCACTTACCTGCGCCCTAAGGTGATTCCACGACAGCGAACCCGTGGAGTCACCCAATGACAACAATGAAGAATCCACCGCCGCAATGGTCGCGCCGGCGCGCCGAAAAACAGCGCCGCCTCGAGCGCGTACGCCACCTGGCCGATGGCGTGGTGCTGCCCACCGAGCGTATCGTCGAGGCCCTGGAGCTGCTGCTGGCCCCGGGCGACCGGGTGGTACTGGAGGGCAACAACCAGAAGCAGGCCGATTTTCTCTCCCGTTCGCTGGCCAAGGTCGACCCGGCGCGGCTGCACGATTTGCACATGATCCTGCCCAGCGTCAGCCGCGCCGAGCACCTGGACCTGTTCGAACGCGGCATCGCCCGTAAGCTCGACTTCAGCTTCGCCGGGCCGCAGAGCCTGCGCATCGGCCAGTTGCTCGAAGACGGCCTGCTGGAAGTGGGCGCCATTCACACCTATATCGAGCTGTATTCCCGCCTGTTGGTGGACCTGATCCCCAACGTCACCCTGGTGGCCGGCTTCATGGCCGACCGCGACGGCAACCTGTACACCGGCCCCAGCACCGAGGACACCCCGGCGCTGGTGGAGCCGGCGGCGTTCAGCGACGGCATCGTCATCGCCCAGGTGAACCAGCTGGTGGAGCGGGTGGAGGACTTGCCGCGGGTGGACATTCCGGCGTCCTGGGTGGACTTCGTGGTGGTCGCCGACCAGCCGTTCTACATCGAGCCGTTGTTCACCCGCGACCCGCGCCACATCAAGCCGGTGCACGTGCTGATGGCGATGATGGCGATCCGCGGCATCTACGAAAAGCACCAGGTGCAGTCGCTGAACCACGGCATCGGCTTCAATACCGCCGCCATCGAGCTGATTTTGCCCACCTACGGCGAGTCCCTGGGCCTGAAGGGCAAGATCTGCCGCAACTGGACGCTGAACCCGCACCCCACCCTGATACCGGCCATCGAGACCGGCTGGGTGCACAGCGTGCATTGCTTCGGCACCGAGCTTGGCATGGAGGACTACATCGCCCAGCGCCCGGATGTGTTCTTCACCGGGCGTGATGGTTCGCTGCGCTCCAACCGCATGATGTGCCAGCTGGCCGGCCAGTACGCGGTGGACCTGTTCATCGGCGCCACCCTGCAGGTGGACGGCGACGGCCATTCCTCCACCGTGACCCGTGGCCGCCTGGCAGGCTTTGGCGGCGCGCCGAACATGGGCCACGACCCGCGCGGCCGGCGCCATGCCACCCCGGCCTGGCTCGACATGACCGTGCCCGACACCCTGCTGGAGCGGGGTCGCAAGCTGGTGGTGCAGATGGTCGAAACCTACCAGGAGGGCGGCAAGCCCACCTTCGTCGACACCCTGGATGCCGTCGAGGTGGCGAAAAAAGCCGGCATGCCCCTGGCCCCGGTGATGATCTACGGCGACGACGTCACCCACTTGCTCACCGAAGAAGGCATCGCCTACCTGTACAAGGCGCGCAGCCTGGAAGAGCGTCGGCAGATGATCGCCGCCGTGGCCGGGGTGACCGCCATCGGCCTGCGCCATGACCCTGCCGACACCCAGCGCCTGCGCCGCGAGGGCCTGGTTGCCTTGCCCGAGGACTTAGGCATTCGTCGCACCGACGCCAGCCGCGAACTGCTCGCCGCGCGCAGCATCGCCGAGCTGGTGGAGTGGTCCGGCGGGCTCTACAACCCGCCTGCACGGTTCAGGAGCTGGTAATGAAAGCACTCGACCTGAAGGCCCGCGCGGTCCCTGTAGGAGCCGGCTTGCCGGCGATAGGGCCATCAGCACAAACCTACAGTGAAGGTTGCAGGCCTGGCCTCATCGCCGGCAAGCCGGCTCCTACAGGGCT
The DNA here is from genome assembly GCF_019139895.1 of Pseudomonas fakonensis. Taxonomy (GTDB): domain Bacteria; phylum Pseudomonadota; class Gammaproteobacteria; order Pseudomonadales; family Pseudomonadaceae; genus Aquipseudomonas; species Aquipseudomonas fakonensis. The sequence continues at coordinate 2,875,886 of NZ_CP077076.1, forward strand.
TGCGCTGGCTGATCATCTTGCCGACCTGGCCGTAGAAGCCCTGCTCGACGAAGCCGACCTGTCGCCCAAACCGGGCCTGGTGGACCGGCGCAGCAGCGGCGCCCACCACGACATGAGCCTGGCCCTGATGCACGCCTCGGCCCTGGCCCTGTGGCCCTGTTTCAAGCACATGGCGCAAGCGGCGCAACAGCACGGCGCGATCACCCCGGCCCTGCGCACCGACCTGGGCCGCATCGGCCGCGAAGGCGAGGCCGCCATGCTTGCCACCACCGGCGGGGTGAATACCCACCGCGGCGCCATCTGGGCCTTGGGCCTGCTGGTGGCCGCCCGGGCCCTGGGCGGCCAAGCCGATGCCCGGGCCGTGGCCAGCCGCGCCGGGCGCATCGCGCTGCTCGACGACCCGGCCAGCCCGGCGCAGCACAGCCACGGCAGCCAGGTACGCCAGCGCCACGGCGTGGGCGGTGCGCGCGAGCAAGCCCAACTGGGCTTCCCGGCGGTCATCGACCACGGCCTTGTGCAACTGCACCGCAGCCGCGCCGCCGGCTGCAGCGAGCCCCACGCCCGGCTCGACGCGCTGCTGGCAATCATGGCCACCCTGGGCGATACCTGCGTGCTCTGGCGCGCCGGTACTGAAGGCCTGCAAACCGTGCAACAGGGCGCCCGGGCCGTGCTCGCCGAAGGCGGCAGCGCGACCCTGGCCGGACGGCGCCAACTGCGCCGGCTCGATGCGCAGCTGCTGCAACTGAATGCCTCACCGGGCGGCGCCGCCGATCTGTTGGCGGCCTGCCTGTTCCTCGACGCGGCCGGAGGCCTGTGACATGCAAACCCTGAACTTTCAATACCCTGCGCAAGCGCCCGGGCGCGGCCGCACGTTGGTGGGCTGCGTCAGCTCCGGCGACCTCGAAGTGCTGATCGAACCCGGCACCCAGGGCAGCCTGCAGATTCAGGTGGTGACCTCGGTCAACGGCAGCGAAGCCCGCTGGGCGCAGCTGTTCGAGCGCCTGTTCGCCGGCCGCGCGCTGCCGGCGCTGAACATCGACATCCATGATTTCGGCGCCACCCCGGGCGTGGTGCGCCTGCGCCTGGAACAAGGCTTCGAGGAGATCGGCCATGACTGATACCGCCCGCCTGCTGCACAACCGCAGCTTCGTCGAACTGGGCGCCCGCCAGCGCGCCCGGGCGCTGCTGGACAGCGGCACCTTCCGTGAGCTGCTCGGCCCGTTCGAGCGCCTGATGTCACCTTGGCTGGCGCGCCAGGGCATCGTGCCCCAGGCCGATGACGGCGTGGTCATTGCCAAGGGCCGCCTGGCTGGCCGGCCCTGCGTGGTGGCTGCCATCGAGGGGGGCTTCCAGGGCGGCAGCATGGGCGAGGTGGGCGGGGCGAAGATCGCCGGCGCCCTGGAACTGGCGGTGGAGGACAACCGCAACGGCATCCCCACCTGTGCCGTGCTGCTGCTGGAGACCGGCGGCGTGCGTCTGCAGGAAGCCAACCTGGGGTTGGCGGCCATTGCCGAGATCCAGGCCGCCATCGTCGAGCTGCGCGGCTATCAGCCGGTAATCGGGGTGATTGCAGGCGCGGTCGGCTGCTTCGGTGGCATGTCCATCGCCGCCGGGCTGTGCAGCCACCTGCTGGTCACCCGCGAGGCGCGCCTGGGGCTCAATGGCCCGCAGGTGATCGAGCAGGAGGCGGGTATCGAGGAATACAACGCCGGCGACCGGCCCTTCATCTGGAGCCTGACCGGCGGCGAACAGCGCCATGCCAGCGGCCTGGTGGACGGCTATGTGGCCGACGATGTCGAGAGCATTCGCCAGCAATTGCTGCAGCTGCTTGATACGCCTTCGGCCAACCGCGCCGGGCAATACGCCCGTTACCTGGAGCGCCTCGGCAGTTTGGGCGAGGACGTCACGCAACTGGATGGCGCCGCCGTGCGAGCCCTTTACCAAGGAGATGTCTCATGAACCGTGCCTTGAACTGGCTGCCGGGCCTGGCCGGCGGTGAACCGCTGGCGGGTTACCCGGCCTCGCTGCAAGTGGTTGATGGTGAGCTGGACAACCGCCTGGCGCGCTTCATCGCCGTGGTGCCCGATGGGCACAATCCGTTCCCCAGGGCCCGCGCAGGCGAAGTCGGCCTGCTCGAAGGCTGGGGCCTGGCCAAGGCAGTCAGCGAGGCAGTGGAAGCGGATCGCAACAGCGAAAAGCGCGCCATCGTCGCGCTGATCGACGTGCCCAGCCAGGCCTATGGCCGCCGTGAGGAGGCGCTGGGTATTCACCAGGCCCTGGCCGGCGCGGTCGAGGCCTATGCCCAGGCGCGCCTGGCCGGGCACCCGGTGATCGGTTTGCTGGTGGGCAAGGCCATGTCCGGGGCGTTTCTGGCCCATGGCTATCAGGCGCAGCGCCTGATCGCGCTGGATGACAGCGGCGTGATGGTGCATGCCATGGGCAAGGCCGCCGCAGCGCGCATTACCTTGCGCAGTGTCGAAGCGCTGGAGGCGCTGGCCGCCGAGGTGCCGCCGATGGCCTACGACCTGCACAGCTATGCCTCGCTGGGGTTGCTGTGGAAGCGCTTGAGCGTGGCTAATGCCGAGCGGCCAGAGGCTGCGGACATTGCGGCGGTACGGGCTTGCCTGGCCGATGCGGTGCGCGATATCGGCCAGTCCAGCGACCTGGCCTCGCGCCTGGGCGGCGAGCACCGCCAGGCCTCGCGCCAGGTGCGCGAGCGCCTGCGCAACCAGTGGCAGGAGGCCTGAGATGAGCGCCCCGCGAGCCCACGACCTGCTGTGGGGGATGACCCCGCAGATGCTGGCCGACGATGCGCCGCAGTGGGCTGCGCAGGTGCTGGCTGCCGGCCAGCCGGTGGTGGTGCGCCGTGCCCGGTGCCGTGATGGCTGGGTGGCGGTCGGGGTGCGCGGGCAGGGGCGGGCGCAGCGTTGGGGTGGGGTTATGCGAGAGGTGGATATTCAGTGGCAGATGAGCCCCGAAGACCTGCTGGGAGGGTGCTTTGCGCCCCAATCGCGACACAAGGCTGCTCCCACAGGGGCGAATGCTGCCTCAGGTCATGCACTTACCCTGTGGGAGCAACTGTCTTGCTCAATTTTTAAAAGCCGACTCGATTCTTGTGGGAAGCGGCCTTGTGTCGCGATTGGGCTGCAAAGCAGCCCCGGCGGTCTCGCGTCGTGCACTGATTCGAAGCCTGCGCTCGATGCGCTCGCTTCAATCATCCCGGTACTGGCCACCACCGGCCTGCACTGGGGGCCCACCGGAGGCGTTGGCTACCACTTGGCCACAGGCCTCGATGTACTGCACGCAGGCAGCGACCTGGATGTGTTGCTGCGCACCCCAACCCCGTTCACCCGCCAGGCCGCCAGGAACCTGCTGGACATCCTCGACTGCGCGCCATGCCGTATCGACCTGCAACTGGAAACCCCGGCCGGCGCCATCGCCCTGCGCGAATGGGCCGGCCCGGCTAACCGGGTACTGCTCAAGTCAGCCAGCGGAGCACGCCTGGTCAGCGACCCGTGGTCAGCGCTGGAGTGCGCAGCATGAGCAGCCTGTTCGCTTTCCCGGGCCAGGGCGCGCAGCAGCCGGGCATGCTGCATGCCTTGCCGGCGGGCGCTGAATGCCTGCTGGAGGAGGCCAGCGATACCTTGGGTGAAGCGGTGCTGGCTTTGGACACTGCAGATGCCTTGCAGGGCACCCGCGCGGTGCAACTGTGCCTGCTGCTGGCGGGGGTGGCCTGGGCGCGCTGGCTGTTGCAACGCAGCCCGGCGCCGGATTATGTCGCCGGCTTGTCCATCGGCGCCTACCCGGCTGCGGTGGTGGCCGATGCCCTGGACTTCGCCGATGCCGTGCGCCTGGTGGCCCTGCGGGGCGAACTGATGCAGCGCGCCTATCCGCAGGGTTATGGCATGACTGCCTTGAGCGGCCTTGACCTGGCGGGCGTCGAGCAACTGCTGGCCGAGGTGCCGGGCGAGGCCTTTGTGGCCAATTTGAACAGCGACAACCAGATCGTCATCGCCGGCAGCGACAGCGCCATGGCCGAGGTCGCACGCCGTGCCCAGGGCCGGGGCGTGGCCCGCAGGCTGGCGATCAGCGTGCCGTCCCATTGCAGGTTGCTCAATGGCGCCGCCGCAGAGCTTGCGGCTGCATTCGAGCCGGTGCAACTGCGCCGGCCGGGTATCACCTGGCTGAGCGGCACCCGCGCGCGGCCAGTGCATGACCCGGTGCAATTGAAGGATGACCTGGCCTGGAACATGGCCCGGGTGGTGGACTGGCGCGGGCTGCTGCGTACCGCCTTCGAGCGCGGCGTGCGCCTGCAAGTGGAGCTGCCACCAGGCAGCGTGCTCAGCGGCCTGGCCCGCCCGGTGCTGGAACAGGGCAGGGTAGTGGCCCTGGAAAGCACCCGGGCCGATACAGTGGACGCCTTGCTGCGTCGGGAGGTGCAGCGCAGGCATTGACCCGGCACAACAGGGCCCCTGTAGGAGCCGGCTTGGCGGCGATGAGGCCGGGCCTGCAACCCTCGTATTTGCGGTACCAAGCAAAGCGTTTCGAAGAACAACAACAAGCAACTTCGACAAAAGCTGAGGACAACAACAATGATCATCTATGGTGTGGCTCTGCTGGCGGTATGCACGCTTGCCGGCGTTATCGTCGGCGACTTCCTGGGCGTGCTGCTGGGTGTCAAATCCAATGTGGGCGGGGTGGGCATCGCCATGATCCTGCTGATCTGCGCGCGCCTGTACATGCATCGCCACGGCGGTATGAGCAAGGAGTGCGAGTTCGGCGTGGGCTTCTGGGGTGCCATGTACATCCCGGTGGTGGTGGCCATGGCCGCCCAGCAGAACGTGGTTACCGCCCTGCACGGCGGGCCGGTGGCACTGCTGGGCGCCGTGGGCGCGGTGCTGGTGTGCGGCTTGACCATCGCGCTGATCAGCCGCAGCCACCGCGGCGAGCCCCTGCCGGCGCTGGACGCACCGCCACCAACCAACGCGCAGGCCGTGCCTGCGGGAGGGCGCTGACATGTGGCCGATCATTGACAACGCCCTGGAACACAACGGCCTGATCACCGCCTTTGCGGTGGTGGGCGCGATCATGTGGCTGTCGGTGCTGCTGTCGAAGTACCTGACCTTCGGCCGGGTGCACGGCTCGGCCATCGCCATCGTCATCGGCCTGGTGCTGGCCTGGGTGGGCGGCACGCTCACCGGCGGGCAGAAGGGCCTGGCCGACATGGCGTTGTTCTCCGGCATCGGCCTGATGGGCGGGGCCATGCTGCGCGATTTCGCCATCGTCGCCACGGCCTTCGAGGTGCAGGCCACCGAGGCGCGCAAGGCCGGCATGATCGGCGCGGTGGCGCTGCTGCTGGGCACGGTGCTGCCGTTCATTGTCGGCGCCTGCGTGGCCTGGGCGTTCGGTTATCGCGATGCGGTGAGCATGACCACCATCGGCGCGGGGGCAGTGACCTATATCGTCGGGCCGGTGACCGGTGCGGCGCTGGGGGCGAGTTCGGATGTGATGGCGCTGTCGATTGCCACCGGGTTGATCAAGGCGATCCTGGTGATGGTGTTCACCCCGGTGTCGGCGCGCTTGCTGGCCCTGGACAACCCGCGTTCGGCGATGGTGTTCGGCGGCTTGGCCGGGACGGTGTCCGGGGTGACTGCGGGGCTGGCGGCGACGGACCGGCGCTTGGTGCCTTATGGCGCGTTGACTGCGACCTTCCATACCGGGCTGGGGTGCCTGATGGGGCCTTCGATCTTGTATTTCTGTGTGCGGGGGTTGGTGGGGTAGCGGTTGCTGCCAATCTGCGGTGTATGGCACCGGCTGCGCCGGTGTTCGCGGCTAAAGCCGCTCCTACAGGGATCGCGTCACATCAAGGTCTGCGTTGTACCTGTAGGAGCCGGCTTGCCGGCGATGAGGCCGGTACAGGCAGCGCAGGGCTATGGCCCCCAATCAAACCTCCCGGCTATACATCCTGCACTCGGCCAACAACGCCAACAGGTTCGGCTCGCGCTCGCGCGCCTTCAAAAACACCACGCCAATATGCTGCTGCAGCCGGTACCGCGGTTGCAGCGCAATCAACCGCACGCGGTTCTCGTACACCGCCGCAATACGCCCTGGCAGCAGGGCAAAGCCCACCCCCGAGCTGACCATGCTCAGCAGGGTGAAGATATCGTTCACCTGCATCGCCACCTTGGGCTCGAACCCGGCCTGCTGGAACACCCGCGCGCCGTCGCGGTGGGTGGCAAAGCCCTGGGTCAGGGTGATGAAGGTGGAGTCGGCGAGGTCCGCCAGGTCCACTTCGGCCTGTTCGGCGAAGGGTGAGTCGGTGGGCACGGCGAGGAAGATATCGTCCGAGAACAGCGCCAGTTGCTCGCAGGCCGGGTCGCTGACGCTTTCGTCCAGCGACACCAGCATGGCGTCCAGCTCGTGGTTTTTCAGGCGGTGCAGCAGGTCGATGTTCGAGCCCAGGGTAAGGTCGATGTTCAGCTCGCTGCGTCGCAGCTTCAGGCCCATCACAAGCTTGGGCACGGTCTTGACCGTAAGCGAGTACAGCGCCCCCAGGCGAAAGCGCTCGGCGTAGAAGCCTGCGGCCTCGCGGGTATGGCGCACCATCTGTTCGGCGTCCTGGATCAGCTGGCGGGCCTTTTTCTCCAACACATAGGCGCTTTCCAGCGGGATCAGCTGGCGGCCTTCGTGTTTGAACAAGGGGCAGCGCAGGGCGCTTTCCAGCGAATGGATGGCGCGGTGCACGCTGACGGCGCTGGTGGCAAGTTCTGCGGCGGCGCGGCCGAGGTTGCCGGTGCGCATGAAGGCGAGGAAGGTTTCGAGCTTTTTAAGGGTGAGTTCTTCGTCGATCAGCATGCGCCGGTCCTTGTAGGAGCCGGCTTGCCGGCGATGAGGCCTGTAGAGCCGACACAATACCTTGTGTTGGCGCCCAGGGCCCTATCGCCGGCAAGCCGGCTCCTACAGGGGACGCGTCAGTTGGCGCGGGCCAGGGCGGGGTTGCCGGCGCGCGAGACGCGCAGCGCCACCAGGCTACCGACCACGATCAACACCGCCAGCGCATACAGCGCGGCATCGGTGGAGCCGGTCTGGTCCTTGATGAAACCGACCAGGTACGGGCTGAGGAAGCCCGCCATCTGGCCCACCGAGTTGATGATCGCCAGGCCCGCCACGGCGGTACCTGCGCTCAGCAGGGCGGTCGGCATTGGCCAGAACATCGGCAGGCCGGTGAGGGCGCCCATGGTGGCGATGGACAGGCCGAGGATGGCAATCGCCGGCTGGCCTGCGAAGTTCACCGCGATCACCAGGCCCAGCGCGCCCATCAGCATCGGCACTACCAAATGCCAGCGGCGTTCGTTGCGCAGGTCCGCCGAGCGGCCCACCAGAATCATGAATACCCCGGCCAGCAGGTACGGGATGGCGCTGAGCCAGCCGATCAGCAGTGGGTTGTCGAAGCCCATGTTCTTGATGATCGACGGCAGCCAGAAGTTGATCGCGTACACGCCGCTCTGGATGCAGAAGTAGACGAAACCGAAGGTCCAGATCAGCGGGTTGGTCAGCACGGCGAGCACGCCATCGCCGCGGGTGGCGGGTTTGGCGGCGGCGTCGGCGGCAAGGTCGGCATCGATCAGCTGGCGTTCGGCCGGGCTCAGCCAGGCGGCTTTCTGGTGGCTGTCACTGAGCAGCACCACGGCCAGCACGCCAAGGGCGACGGTGGGCAGGCCCTGGATCAGGAACATCCACTGCCAGCCGGCAAGGCCGCCCTGGCCTGCGGCAAAATGCTGCAGGATCCAACCCGAGAACGGCCCGCCGAGCAGGCCGGAAACCGGGATCGCCGACATGAACAGGGCCATGATGCGGCCACGCCGCGCGGCCGGGAACCAGCGCGAGAGGTACAGCACCACGCCTGGGAAGAAGCCGGCTTCGGCGGCGCCGGTGAGCAGGCGCAGGGTGTAGAACTCGGTGGGGGTGGTGACGAACAGCAGGCAGGTGGACAGGCTGCCCCAGGCGATCATCATCAGCGCGATCCAGCGCCGCGGGCCGAAGCGGTTGAGCGCCAGGTTGCTGGGCAGGCCGCACAGCACGTAGCCGATGAAGAAGATGCCGGCGCCGAGGCCGTACACCGTTTCGCTGAATTTCAGGGCGTCGAGCATCTGCAGCTTGGCAAAGCCGACGTTGACGCGGTCCAGGTAGTTGAACAGGTAGCAGATGAAAATGAACGGAATCAGCCGCAGGGTGATGCGCCGGTACAGCGCGTTGCGGGTGACGTCGTTGCCTTGGTCAGGGGCGGGGCTGTGTGCCATGATCGGGGTCTCTTTTGTTATGGTTGTCGCCGCGTCGCCTGTAGCCGGCGCTCGCCTTGACGAGTCTCGGGGAGTGTAGCGCGGCTGTCTTTGTGCTTATGCACAGCCGGGGCTCAAAGCTGCTGTGCCGGCGACCAAACCTTAAGGAACCCTGCATGTTCGAACTGGACCACGCGCTGGCCCAGGACATCGTCGACCGGGCGATGGCCATTTTGCCTTGCAACGTGAATGTGATGGACAGCCAGGGGCTGATCCTGGGCAGTGGCGAGGCCGAGCGTATCAATACCCGCCATGAAGGCGCGCAACTGGTGCTGGCCAACGGGCGCATCGTCGAGCTGGACGGCGAGGCCGCCAAATGCCTGAAGGGTGTGCAGCCCGGGGTCAACCTGCCGCTGATGCTCGATGGCCGGCTGATCGGCGTGCTGGGCCTGACCGGCGACCCGCAGCAACTGCGCACCTATGCCGAACTGGTGCGCATGACCGCCGAGATGCTGCTGGCCCAGCGTCACCTGCAGGTGGAGCAGCAGTGGCGGCGCCAGCGCTGCGACGACCTGTTGGCGTTATTGCTGGGCGGCTCCGGCGAGTCGCCGCGGCTGGTGGACGAAGCCCAGCAGCTGGGTTTGAAACCCAACCTGCCGCGGGTGCCGTGCCTGTTCGAGCTGAAATCCGGGCCGCCGGCCGAGGCGCTGTCGGCCTGGCTGATGAGCCGCTTCCCCGACAGCTGGTGCGTGAGCCCTGCGCGTCAGTCGCTGCTGTGGTGCCGCCCGGCGGTGGCGGCGGTGGATGAGGCGCGGCTGTTCGAGCGCTTGCAGCGCCACGGTTGGGAGGTCGACCGCCTGGCCCTGGGCAGCCCGGCGCAAAGCCTGGAGCAACTGCGCCGTGGCTACCGCCGGGTGCGCGACCTGCTGGCCTACGGGCGTGAGGTGTTGCCCAACGAGCGCCTGCTGAGCCTGGCCCGCTACCGCCTGCCGGCGTTGCTGTGGCGCCACCGCAACGACGATGCCCTGGATGAGCTGCTGGAGCCATTGCTGCGTATTCGTGCCAAGGATGCCAGCGGCCAGTTGCTGGCCACCCTGCGCGCCTGGTGCGCCCATGACGGCCAGAGCCAGGCCTGTGCCGATGCCTTGGGCATTCACCGCAACAGCTTGCGCTACCGGCTGGAGCGCATTGCCGAGGTGGGCGAGGTGGACCCGCTGCGCATGGAAGGCATGCTGAGCCTGTACCTGGGGTTGCAGTTGCTGCCGGCAGATTGAATCGTACCCTGTAGGAGCCGGCTTGCCGGCGATGAGGCCCGGCCTGCAAACGCTTGTGCCAGGGCTCCTGGCCCGATCGCCGGCAAGCCGGCTCCTACAGTGATGGCATGATTCACCAACCGCCCAAACAACCGGCCCCGGGATTTGTGCATTCGACCGAGGCCGGCCTGTCACGCAACTGTCAGCATGCGCGGTACAAGACAGGAGAATCCCCCATGAAGATCGTCATTGCCCCCGACTCGTTCAAGGACAGCCTCGATGCCGCCGGCGTCGCCCGTGCCATTGCCGACGGCCTGGCCGAGGTGTGGCCTGATGCTGAGCGGGTGCAGTGCCCCATGGCCGACGGTGGCGAGGGCACCATGCAGGCGATCGTCGCGGCCAGCCACGGCGAGCAGCGCCGGCAGGCCGTGCGCGGCCCGTTGGGTGACAGCGTCGAGGCCAGCTGGGGTTGGCTGGCCGACAGCCGCACGGCGGTGATCGAGATGGCCCAGGCCAGCGGCATTCAGTTGCTGCCCAGCCAGCAGCGCGATGCCTGCCGCAGCAGCACCTGGGGCACTGGCGAGCTGATCGCCTCGGCCCTGGCGGCTGGTGCCAGGCGTATCGTCCTGGCCATCGGTGGCAGTGCCACCAACGACGGCGGTAGCGGCATGCTGCGCGCCCTTGGCCTGCGCCTGTTCGATGCTGCCGGGCAGCCGTTGGCAGAGGGTGGCCTGGCGCTGGCGCAACTGGCGCGCATCGACGCCAGCGACCTTGACCCGCGCCTGGCCGAGGTGCAGGTGGAGGTGGCGGCTGATGTCGACAACCCGCTGTGCGGCCCTAACGGCGCCTCGGCAATCTTCGGCCCGCAAAAAGGCGCCAGCCCCGAGCAGGTACAACTGCTCGACCAGGCCCTGGGCCATTTCGCCGATCATTGCACGCAACTGCTGGGCAAGGATGTACGCGACGAGTCGGGCAGCGGTGCGGCCGGCGGCATGGGCTTTGCGGCCAAGGCGTTCATGGGCGCGCGGTTTCGCCCTGGCGTTGAGGTGGTGGCTGAGCTGGCCGGGCTGGATGCACTGGTGCAGGGCGCGGGCCTGGTGATCACCGGGGAAGGGCGCTTCGATGCCCAGACCCTGCGCGGCAAGACCCCGTTGGGGGTGGCGCGGGTGGCCAAGCGGCATGGCGTGCCGGTGGTGGTGCTGGCCGGCACCCTGGGGGCGGGGTATGAGCAGCTGTATGCCCATGGCATCGATGCCGCGTTTGCCCTGGCCAGCGGGCCGATGAGCCTGGAACAGGCCTGTGCCGGGGCCGAGGGCTTGCTCAAGGCACGGGCGGCGGATGTGGCGCGGTTGTGGCAGGTTGCCAAGGGGCGTTGAAGCCCGCGATCTGAACACTGGCGCGGCCCCAGGGTTTTGGCATCATGCAGAATTGCCGGGGTCGCTTCGCGCCCCATCGCGGCACAAGGCCGCTTCCCACAGGTATCGCATGACCTTCAGGCCTGTGCTGTACCTGTAGGCGCCGGCTTGCCGGCGATCACCGGCGCAGCCGGTGCCATCCTGTGCTGGCCTCATCGCCGGCAAGCCGGCTCCTACAGGGATCGCGCCAGCATTTGGAGAATGCATCACGGCTGCAAGGACGCCTCCATCATCTTCTCCAGCCCTGCATAGTCCTTGTGCCCCACCGGCACCAGCCCGGTGGCCTCCTGGGAGGCGACGAAGCTGGCCAGGGCCTTGGGGTCTTCGAGCATGGCCTTGCGCAGTTTTTTCTTCAGCGCCGGGCACAGGCTGGCACTGAACACGTAGGGGTCGTAGTAGATCGGTTCGGAACGCCACAGCACCTGCAGGCGCTTGGGGTCGACGCTGTGGCTCGCCAGGTAGGCATCGGCCTGCTCGCTGGCGACGAACGCGGCATCCACCCGGCCTTCGAGCAGCGCCTCCATGGCCTTGTCATGGTTGCCGGCATACACCAGCGAACTGAAATAACTCGGCAGCGGCGTGCCCACCAGCGCGGCAAATTCGACGCTGGGTACGAGGCTGCCGGAGGTGCTGGCCGGGTCGCTGAGTGCTACCCGGGTGCCGCGCAATGCACCGGTACTGGCCGGGCCACCAGAGCGGGTCAGCAGCAGCGCCTGGTAGTGGTTGCCGGCCGGGGTGTAGGTGCCGCCGCTGAGGGTGAAGGTGGCGAACGGTTCTATACGCCGGTCGCGGCGGTGGGCGAGGATGTACGACGCCGGGCCCAGCCGGGCGATGTCGGCACCGCCGGAAACGATCGCATCCACCACGCTTTCGTAGGAGCCGCTGACCACCAGTTCCACCGGCACCCCGGCGGCCTTGCCCAGGCGCGCCAGCAACGGCTGGTGGTCGCGGGTCATGTCTTCGACGCTTTTGATCGGGATCACCGCCAGGCGCAGGGCGTGGGGCGTGCAGTTGGCCAGCGTGTGGCCGGCCAGCAGTTGCGCCAGTGCCACGGCGCCCAATGTTTTCAGTACACGCATGCCTTCTCCTCGGTGCCGTTGAAAGGCGGGTAGTCGTGCAACTGCGCCGGCGACAGCGGCCGGCTGAAGTGGTAACCCTGGGCGATGTCGCAGCCGGCGAGCTTCAGGCACACCACCTGCTCGCGGGTTTCGACACCTTCTGCGACCACCTCCAGGCCCAGGCGCTTGGCCAGGATGATGGTCGAGGACACGATGGGGCTGTCGTCGTAGCTGTTGGACAGCGGGGCGATCAGCGCCCGGTCGATCTTCAGCTTGGACAGCGGCAGCGATTGCAGGTGGGCAAAGCCGGCATAGCCGCGGCCGAAGTCGTCCAGGCTGATGCCGATGCCGGCTGCGCGCAGGCGGTACAGGTGCTCAACCGCAGTGCCCTCGGGCTCGAGCACCGTGGTTTCGGTGATTTCCAGCTCCAGGCGGCTGGCGCGGATACCGTAGTACTCAAGCTCGGCCAGCAGGCGGGCGCTGAAGTCTGGCTGGCGCAGCTGCAGGGCCGATACGTTCACCGCCAGGCGCGCGTCCTGCTCGCGGGCATCCCAGCGGGCCAGTTCTTCGCAGGCCAGGCGCAGCACCTCCCAGCCCAGGTCGACGATAAAACCACTGCGCTCGGCCATGTCGATGAAGCGGTCGGGGTAGAGCAGGCCGAATTCAGGGTGCTGCCAGCGCACCAGGGCTTCGTAGCCCAGCACCTGCAAGGTATCCAGGCGAATCTGCGGTTGGTAGTGGAGCACGAACTGGCGCTCGGCCAGGGCGCTGCCGAAGGCCTGCTCGAGGGTGAAGGCCTGGATGTCGGACAGGTTCAGCGACGGGTCGAAGAAGCGGTACTGCGCACGCCCGGCCTGCTTGGCCGAGTACATGGCGGCGTCGGCGCAGCGGATCAGCGTGTCGATGTCCTGGCCATCACGCGGGCAGATGCTCACGCCCACGCTGGGGCTGGTGTTGACCTCCTGGCCATCCAGGGCGTAGGTGGCCGAGAGCTTGTCGACCAGCGCCCGTACCCAGGCGTCTATCTGCTCCTCGCTGCGCTCGCCTGCCAGCAGCACCACGAACTCGTCGCCACCAAAGCGCGAGGCTTCGTCGCCGGGTTCGAGCAGGCGCTGGATGCGCCCGGCAACAGCTTGCAGCAGCAGGTCGCCGACCTTGTGCCCGAGCGAATCGTTGATCGACTTGAAGCGGTCCATGTCGATGAACAGGATCGCCATCAGCCGGCGTTTGCCGCGTTGCTGGGTCAGCGCCTGGGCGGCCACCTCGACGAACTGGCGGCGGTTGTGCAGGCCGCTCAGGTGGTCGGTGGCGGCGGCGTGGCTGCTGCGCCGGTGCTCGTCTTCCAGGCGGTCGATCAGCTGCTGGTTGACCTGCTGGGTGCGCTCCAGCTCGCCGAACGCCTCCTGGCGCTTGTGCAGCAGGCGCAGGCCCCAGGTGAGGCTGGCCAGAATCAGCAGGGTCATGGCGACGTTCAGCCACAGCTGGCGGCTGACGGTGAGCGCCGAAGGGGCGAGGATTTCGTCGTGGCGCTGGCTCACCACCACGCTGAAACCACGGTCAGGTACCCGGCGGTACAGGCTCTGGTAGGCGCCTTCGAGGCTGTACTGGGTGAGCTGGCCGCTGTCATCGCCGGTGCCTGGCAGGCCGGGTACCAGGGTTTCGCCGGCCACCACCACGCCGCTGGTGTCGATGCGCAGGCGCTCCTGGCCATCGTCCTGGAGCAGGCGTACCAGGCCGGTCTTGCCCAGGTCGATGTGCTGGAACAGCACCGCCAGGTAACCGATATCCAGTTGCACCACCAGGATGTTGTCGATCTCCCGGCCCGGCAGGTCGGTCAGCGGCAGCAGGAAGGGCAGGCGCCAGTTGGGCAGGGCGGACGGGTTGGCGGGTGGCGTGGTGCGCGGCAGGAAGGCCTTGAAGCCGTAGTGCGACACATGGGTTTTCAACTGCTCGAGCCAGGCCTGGGGCAGTTGTTCGGGTTCGTCGTTGTGGCTGGACGAGAGCAGCCGGCCGTTGTGGTCGTACAGGCTCATGCGCTTGAACACCGGGTCTTCGGCCAGCAGCCGGGCCAGGCTCAGGTTGCCTTGGCGCAGGCGTTTCATGTCGTCCTGGGTGACCCGCCCGACGGCTTGGGCGCGGTCCACCAGCTGGCGCAGGTTTTCCCCGACGATGCTTGCAAGGTTGAGGTGTTCGGCGGCTTTTGCCGACAGCGCATCCTGGCGCGAGGCGGCCTTCTGGTTGATGTGCAGGCCCCACAAAAAGGTCAGGGTGAGTACGCACAACATCGACAGCAGCAGCGGCAGCAGCCCTGCGGAAGAGAGAGAACGCCTGATCACTGCTGGTATCCCCGGCCCTGGGTAGTCCTTGAAAAATACGACAGAAAGATGACAGCGCAATGACTGATGGCAGATTGCCTTGATTTTCTGCTGTCCGTCATCGCCCCCTGTAGGAGCCGGCTTGCCGGCGATAGGGCCGGGTGCTGCGGCACATTTTTCTGATGTGTTTTGCAGGGCCGGCCTCATCGCCGGCAAGCCGGCTCCTACAGGGGGGAGGTGTGCCTGCTGGTTGCGACAAGTTGCCCGGTTGACTTCCGTCGGTGTAACAAGATGTTAATCTTGACTTAAAGGTCAGTTTTTGTGATCGTGCGCGGCCTCAGGCTGCCAGTGCGCAGCCACACGCATCAGAAAAACAAGGGCAGCGCCTGACTGCCCCCGAGGATCAACCATGTCCAACCGTGATATTTCCCGGCGCTCGTTCCTGCAAGGCGGGCTGGTGGCCGGTGTCGGCGTGACCCTGGCGCCGCTTGGCAGCCAGGCGTTCGCCGCCCTGATGGAAAACCGCGTCACCACCTCGGCGCAAAAGTGGATGAAGCACGACGGCCAGGCGCGTTTTCGTAACGACGCGCTGTCGAAGGTGTGCGGCAACAAGGTGTTCGCCCGCGATATCCGCGCCAAGGACATGCCCGGCTGGCCGCAACAGCAGGGCCACGCGATGCTGCTCAAGGCGACCAAGGCCGACCGCATCTACGCAGGCTTCGACCTCGCGCTGCTGGGCGCCGGCCTGCAGCCGGACCGCATCGTCACCGCCGACGACCTGAAAAAGGACGGCATCGCCTGGCCCGAAGCCCACTCGCCAGACCCGCTGCTGCCGCCTGGCCAGGTGCCGATGTTCATCGGCCACCCGGTGGCGATCCTGATCTGGAACGACTTCGAGCGCTATCGCAAGGCCAAGGCCAAGCTGCAGTTCAACGACCAGGCGATCCGCTATGGCTCACAAGCCCCGCTGTACCAGCGCGACCCTTACGGGAGCTTCCGTTTTGTGCGGGTGGGCGGCAACACGCCGTTCGACGAGGACGAATACTCAAGCCTGAAGAACACCATGCTGTTCCCCACCATCCTGGCCCGCAAGCCGGTATGGACCGCCGAACCCAAGCAGCACGGCAACCTCACCGAGCAGGGCATGTTCTACGCCCAGCGTATCGACCAGCAGCTCAAGGCGCCGCCTGAAGACTGGCTGCTGTTCGACGAGCGCTACAAGACCCCGTCCATCGAGCCGGCGGCACTTGAGCCGGACAACGGCAACGGCTGGTACGACCCGGCCACCGGCACCCTGCATTTTGTCGTGGCCACCCAGTGCCCGTTCGAAGTGGCGCAGGAGTGCGTGCACATGATCAAGCCGTCGCGCTTCGCCCTCAAGCAGCTGAACGTGCACCCGGGCTACACCGTCGGTTACGGCTCCAAGGACAACAACATCTTCGTGTTCTACGCCGCCGTGGCTGCGCTGTACGGCGCCGGGGTGCCGATTCGCCTGGCCAACGACCGCTACGAGCAGTTCCAGAGCGGCATCAAGCGCCACCCGTTCGACATCCGCTACCAGCTGGCGGTGGACAAGCGCGACCTGAGCTTCAAGATTTTCCGCGCCGAAATGACCGTCGACGGCGGCGGGCGCATCAACTACAGCCCGTCGGTAGCGGCGGTGGGCGCCACGGCTGCGCAGTCGATCTACTACATGCCGCAGAACGACCTGTCGGTGACCGCCTACCACTCGCGCGGCGTCGAGGCCGGCTCCATGCGCGGCTACGGCACCCTGCAGAGCATGGCCGCCACTGAAATGATGGTGGATGAGATTGCCGGGCGCCTGGGCGTCGATGCCATCGAGCTGCGGCGCAAGAACGCGCTCAAGTCGGGCATGAAGAACACCCAGGGCGCGGTGCCCGCCGGTGCCCTGCGCCTGCACGAGATCCTCGACAAGGCCGCCGAGCATGAGTGGTGGAAAAACCGCGACGCGCGCAAACGCGCCGAGGACGCCAAGGACCACGACAACTGGTACGGCGTGGGCTTTGCCATCACCCAGAAGGACTTCGGCACCGGCTCCGAGGCGCCGATGGCGGCCATCGAGTTCAGCGCCGACGGGCAGATCACCCTGCGCCATATCGGCACCGAGCTGGGTACCGGCATGTCGACTTCGCAGGCCCTGGTGGTCAGCGACTTCCTTGGCCGGGTTGCCGACCATGTGCAGACCGCCCAGACCGAATGGCCGGAGCTGGCCCTGAGCACCAGCGGCAACCCCTACCTGATCAGCCAGGCCGAGCAGGACGCCGCGCTGCGCGACCCGCGCTGGGTCGGCAAGCTGGCTTCGCCGTCCTCGGCGACCAACTCGGCGTTCTACTTCAGCCACGCCACCCGAGAAGCTGCGCGGGTGCTGTTCAACCACGGCCTGTGGCCGGCTGCCATGGCGCTGTGGAGCCAGGGCCCGTATGGCGGCCAGGCCAACCCGTTGGTGGTGCGCCGCGAGAACGCGGTGTGGGTCAACGGCGAGCTGACCGGCAACGGCCTGGCGCCGATCCCGTTTGCCACCCTTGCGCAAAAAGCCCACGAAATGGGCCTGGTCACCGGCGCGAGCGTGCATGGCTTCAACCGCTGGAGCTGGGCCGAGGCCGATTTCGTCATCGATGGGGTGCGCGAGCGCCTGCCGCTGGACGCCCTGGCGGTGAAATACGGCGATGGCGCGGTAAACGCCAAGAAAGCCCAGATGAGCAGCGCCGGCTTCCACCTGCTGGACCGGCAGAACGCCGAGTACCCGGCCACCCAGTTGAACAACGCCATGGTCACCTACTACAGCCCGGTGGCGACCATCGTCGAAGTGAAGGTGAACAAGGGCAGCGGCGAGGTGCAGGTGCTCAACCACCACAGCTGGGTCGAATGCGGCCGGGTGCTGGTGCCCGAGCTGGTCAAGGGCCAGCTCGAAGGCGGCATTGCCATGGGTATCGGCCATGCGCTGCTCGAAGAAATGCCGCTGTACGAAGGCGGCCCGGGGGAGGGCGACTGGAACTTCAACCGTTACCGCCTGCCGATGGCCAGGCATGTGGCGGTGTGGAAGCAAACGTCGGAGATTCTGCCGCCGCTGTCACCCACCGACCCGTCCAAGGGCATTGCCGAGGTGGTGATGATCCCGGTGGTCGGCGCCATCGGCAACGCCGTGGCCCATGCCATCGGCAAGCGTGTCCGCGACCTGCCCATCACCCCCGCCCGCGTCAAGGAGGCCCTCAATGGCTGACCGCAAGCTGCAACTGACCCTCAACGGTCAACCTGTCGTCACCGAAGTGGTCCCCGATGACCTGGCGATGCTCGACTACCTGCACGAATACCAGAACCTCACAGGCTCGCGCTTGGGCTGCGGGCAAGGCATCTGCCACGCCTGCGTGGTGATCGTCGACAATCCCGACGGCACCAGTGAAGAGGTGCGCACCTGCATCACCGGCGCGCATTACTTCGAAGGCAAGAAAGTGCGCACCATCGAGGGCCACGCGAAACTGGACGAGGCCGGTAACCCGGTCGAGCTCAACCCGATCCAGCAAAAGTTCGTCGACAAGTTCGCCTTCCAGTGCAGCTACTGCGCCCCGGGCTTTGTCAACGCCGCCACGGTGCTGGTGGAAAGGGCCCAGCGCAAGCCACTGAAAAAGAGCGAGCTGGAACACGCCATCGAGGCAAGCCTGGGCCACCACGTGTGCCGTTGCACCGGCTACGTGCGCTACTACGAGGCCACCCGCGATGTGCTGGGTGACCTTGGCCTGGTCAAGGAGGGCTGAACATGACACGTGTTCTGAGCAGCCTGGCCCTGGCCATGGGCGCTGTGTTCGCACTCGGCGTACAAGCCGCTGATCAAGGGCTGATCAAGCGTGGCGAGTACCTGGCCCGCGCCGCCGACTGCATGGCCTGCCACACGGCAGAAGGCGGCGCGCCCTATGCCGGCGGCCTGCCGATCCATTCGCCGTTCGGCACCATCTATGGCACCAACATCACCCCGGACAAGCAGCACGGCATCGGTAACTACAGCCAGGATGAGTTCTATGCGGCGCTGACCGAGGGCAAGCGCAAGGACGGCGCCAACCTGTACCCGGCCATGCCGTACACCTCGTATCACCTGATCAAGCGTGAGGACTCCGACGCCATCCACGCCTACCTGATGAGCGTGGCGCCGATCAACCGGCCCGCCCCGGTTACCAGCCTGAGCTTCCCGTTCAACGTGCGCACCGGCCTGATGGGCTGGAACCTGCTGTACGGCAAAAGCGTGCAGGTGGAGGAGGGCAAGGGCAACAGCGAGGCGTGGAAGCGCGGCCAGTACATGGTCGAGGTGCTCGGCCACTGCGGTGAATGCCACACCCCGCGCAACCCCATCGGTGCGCTGGAGCAGGACAAACGCATGAGCGGCGGCCTGCTGATGGGCTACCTGGCCCCCAGCCTGCTGGCCAAGGACCTGGCCGAGCGCGGCTGGAACCAGGCTGACCTGGCCACCTTCCTCAAGTACGGCATGAGCGCCCAGGGCAGCATGTTCAACGAAATGTACCCGGTGGTGCACCACAGCACCCAGCACCTTGAGGACAGCGACCTGTCGGCCATGGCCACCTACCTGCTGGGTGACCAGCCGCCGGCGGCCAAGGTGGTGCAGGCGGTGGCCCACGAGACACTGGGCGAAAGCGCCAAGCGTGGCCGGCAGCAGTACCTGAACGTGTGCGCCGGCTGCCATGGCGTGGACGGCGAGGGCAAGCCGCACATCGCGGTGGCCATGCAGGGCAACACCGTGCTGCGCCAGGGCGATTCGCGCAACCTGGTCAAGGCCATTGTCGACGGCATTCGCGAGCAGCAGTTCACAGGTTTTGAGCGCATGCAGCCGATGCCAGGCTTTGCCGACAAGCTCGACGACCAGCAGTTGACCGACATGGTCAACTACTTGCGCGAAGCCTGGGGCGGTTTGCCGGGCGACTTCACCCAACAGCAGCTGGCCCAGCTGAAGGCGGACTGAACCGTGCAGCATCTCGACCTGCAGGTGGTGCAACAGGCGGGGCAGTGGGCCCGCGATGGCTTGCGTGTGTGGCTGTGTACTGTGCTTTGCACCTATGGCTCGGCGCCCCGTGCGCCGGGCTCGCTGCTGGCCGTGAGCGAGAGCGGGCATTGGGTTGGTTCGTTGTCCGGCGGTTGCGTCGAGGAAGACTTCCTCGAGCGCGTTGCCGCCGGTGAGTTTGCCAGCCGCGTGGCGGTGGTGCGTTATGGCGACGGCAGCGACAGCCGCGGCAATATCCGCCTGCCCTGCGGGGGCATCCTCGATGTGCTGGTGGAGAACCTGCCGGGCGACTGCGCAAGCCAGGCGCATCTGGCGCAACTGGAGGCGGCGCTGTTGGGGCGCCGGCGTTTGTTGCGCGAGGTCGACCTGGGCAGCGGTGCGTTTCAGTTGCACGACGACCACAGCCAGGGCCCACGGGTAGAGCAGGGCGAGGGCCGCGTGCGGCTGCGCATCGGCGCCGCCCAGCGCCTGCTGCTGGCGGGCTATTCCAGCGTCGCGCATTTTTGCGCCGAGTTCGGCAAGGGCCTGGGTTTCGAGGTGGTGCTGTGCGACCCGCGGGACGAGGTGATGGACAACGTGGTGCTCGGCGGGATAGAAATTCGCCGTGAACTGCCCTCGCTGTTCATCGCCAATGGCGGCTGCCACCGCGACACTGCAGTGGTGGCGCTGACCCACGACCCGAAAATCGATGACCTGGCCATGCTCGAAGCGGTACGCACCGAAGCTTTCTACATAGGGGTGATGGGCTCACGCGCCACCTCCGACAAACGCCGCGAACGCCTGCGCCGCATCGGCGGGCTGAGTGACGGCGAAATGGCCCGCATCCACGCGCCCATCGGCCTGAACCTGGGCAGCAAGACCCCGGCGGAAATCGCCCTGGCGGTGCTGGCCGACATTCTGCGTACCCGCAGCGGCGTCGCCCGCGAGGCGCTGTGACGGTCGTCGCGCTGGTACTGGCGGCGGGGCAGGGCTCGCGCTTTGGTGCGGACAAACGCCGGGCCGTGCTGGGCGATGGCCGCAGCCTGTTGCAGCACAGCGTCGAGCGCGCCCTGGGCGTGTTCGATGAGGTGCGGGTGGTGCTGCGGGCCGGGGAGAGCGCTGCACAGCTGGGCTTGCCGGCGCAGTGCCGGGTGGTGCCCAGCCCGGATGCCGGGTTGGGCATGGGCCATAGCCTGGCGGCGGGCATCGCGTCGCTGGGCGATAGCCAGGCCACGGCAGTGGCCATCGTGTTGGGCGACATGCCCTGGATCCTGCCGCAGACCTTGCGCGAGCTGGCCAGCCAGGCGGCTGCGCCACGCATCGTGGTGCCGCGCCATGGCGGGTGCAATGGCCACCCGGTGTTGTTTGGGCGGGATTTTTGGGGTGAGTTGGCCGCGTTGGGTGGTGATGAAGGGGCGCGGTCGGTGCTGCAACGGCATCGGCAGCGCGTGGTGTGGCTGGATACCGAGGATGGCGGCGTGTTGCGCGATGTGGATGTGCGGGGGGCGTTGGGTTGAGTTCTTGTATTGCCTGAGCCGGCCCTATCGCCGGCAAGCCGGCTCATACAGGTACAGCGCACGCCCGAAGCTTGTGCGATTCCTGTAGGAGCCGGCTTGCCGGCGAAAAGCTTCAGCCATCCACCTTGCGCGCTGCCTCGACCCCGGCCGAAGACAACTTGATCGGGTAACTCACGCTCAGTTGGTGCTGGTCATCGACACTCACGCTACCGTCATGGATCAACCCATGTTCCTGCAGGGTCTTGAGCATCCCGGCCACGGCTTTTTCGCCGCGGTAGTTGTCGAGGATTTCCTTGCCCAGCCCTTGCGGGTGGGCGTGCAGCAGGCGGGTCAAGAGTTCGGTTTGCAGTGCGCTATCGCTCATGGGGTACACCTCCTACTTGCCGTGGCTGGCCTGCAGTTGCTTGGCCATGTTCAGGTGCTGCTCCAGGTTGGGCAGGGTTTCGTTGGCAAAGGCCTTGAGTTCGGGCTTGTCGGACGACTCGCCCTCACGCTTGAACAGCTCGACGGCCTTCTGGTGGGCATCGACCTGGTTGTTCAGGTAGGCGCGGTCGAACGACTCGTCGCGCATTTCGAGAATCATCTTGCGTGCCTTGTCGGTCAGGCCCGCTTCGTTGGGGATGTCGATGTCCAGGCGTTTGGCCAGGGCCATCAGTTGCTGGTTGACCGCGGTGTGTTCCTTGACCATCAGCTCGGCGAAGGCGCGCACGTCGGCGGCCTGGCTTTTTTCCAGGGCGAGTTTGGCAGCGACCACTTCGGCGATGCCGCCTTCGACCGCCGCGTCGACGAAGTCATCGGAAGCGGCGAACGCCGCCGGTACGCTGCCGAGCGCCAGGGCAACAGCCAGTGACAGGGTTTTGCAGCTCATGGCGAACTCCTTTGCAGGTGGCGCGACGTCAGTGTCGCGTACGGTTGAGCCCGGCACGGGGGCAAAGGTTTGATCTGATTGCCCGGCGCGCGCCGAAAGGCACTGTAAAGCCTGTGGTCACGGCATTGCCGCCCCCGGGCCACGACTCTACAATCCGCGCGCCCAAGCCCCGGCCAGGCCACGCGCAGGCGCGCTGGGCTATAGTCATGGGCGGCAGACACTCGATGACAAGGGACTTCAATGTGTGCAGCCAGAAAACAGCCTGAAGACGGCCCCTTTGCCCTGACCAGCGAGCAACGCGCGGTGTCGCTGTTTCGCCTGGTGCTGGGGTTCATGGCCGTGGTCATGCTGGCCTTCGTGCTGGTGGAGGGCTGGCGCATCTGGCGTGACTACCGGGTGGCTTTCAGCAGTGCCGAGAACGCCGTGACCAACCTGGCCCGGGCTACCGCCCAGCACGCCGAAGACGCTATCCGCCAAGTCGACGCCATCACCGCCGCGCTGGCCGAACGCCTCGAGGGCGACGGTTTCGAGCATATCGACCGGCCACGGCTGCACGCCTTGCTCAAACAGCAGGCGCAGATCATGCCGCAGTTGCACGGCTTGTTCGTCTACGCCCCCGACGGCAGCTGGGTGGTCACCGACCAGGACGCGGTGCCAGCAGGCGCCAACAACGCCGACCGTGACTACTTCATCTATCACCGCACCCATACCGACCGCCAGGTGCGCATCGGTTCGGTGGTGCGCAGCCGTTCCACGGGCGATTTGATCATCCCCATCTCGCGGCGCCTGGACTACCCCGACGGGCGTTTTGCCGGGGTACTGCTGGGCACCATCAAGGTGGACTGGTTCGTGCGCTATTACGGCGACTTCAAGATCGATGAGCGCGGTGCCCTGGTGCTGGCCATGCGCGATGGCACGATTCTGGTTCGCCGGCCCTTCGTCGAGCAGGTGATCGGCCGCAGCCTGCAGGCCAGCGATATCTTTCGCAAGTACCTGCCATACGCCAGCGAAGGGGTGGCCGAGGCGGTGGCGGTGGTCGACGGCACACCGCGGCTGTATGGCTTTCGTGCGCTCGGCAGCTACCCGCTGGTGGTGGAGGCGGGGCTGTCGCGCGAGTCGATCATCGCGCCCTGGCGCCATGACATGATCAAGTCGGTGGTGGTGCTGGTGTTGCTGCTGATTGGCCTGGCGGCGTTTGGCTGGGTGGTGCTGCGCCAGTTGCGCGAACGTATCGCCATCGAGCGTGCCCTGCACCAGGCCCACCAGACCCTCAAGGCCCTGGCCCTGACCGACAGCCTCACCGGGCTGGGCAACCGTCGCCGGCTGGATGCGGTGCTGGAGCCGGAAATCCGCCGGGCGCGCCGGCAGGGGTATTCACTGGCGCTGGTGATGCTCGACCTGGACTACTTCAAGGCCTACAACGACCGTTATGGCCACCCGGCTGGTGACCAATGCCTGCGGCGTTTTGCCGAGCTGCTGCAGCAGGCGCTCAAGCGCCCGGGCGATCTGGCGGTGCGTTATGGCGGCGAGGAGTTCACGCTGCTGTTGCCCGACACCGATGCCCAGGGGGCCAGCCAGATCGTGCAGGAGATACTGGCGCTGCTGCGCCGTCAGGCCATCGAGCATGGTGGCAGCCCGCTGGGGATCGTCTCGACCAGCGCCGGGGTTGCCGTGGGCGCACCGACGCTGGAGGCGCTCACGCCGGAGAACCTGATGGCCGCCGCCGATGCCGCGCTGTACCAGGCCAAGCGCCAGGGGCGGGACCGGTATTGCCTGGCGGGGAGTGTCGAGGTTCCAAGCCAGGCTTGAGGGGGACCGCTTCAGCTTTCAGACATTGGTAAGACAGCTCTGCCATCACTACGATTCACCGACCACGCGCCGCATTGCACAGCGCCCCTTCAGCCCATGGACCCGTTCCTCGGCCAGTACCTGCCGCAACCGCCCATCCAGCGCTTCGCTGCTGAGTACCTCGAAGCCCAGCCGCGCATAAAACGGCGCATTCCACGGCACCTCGGCGAAAGTGGTCAGTGTCACGCTCTTCAAACCACGATCTTCGGCGATAGCGAGCACTTGTTGCAGCAACTGGCGCCCAAGCCCTTGCCCCTGGGCCTCGCTGCACACCGACAGCTCATGCACATGCAGCGCCTTGCCTTGCACTGAGACGCAGATGAAACCCTGCGGCCGGTCCTGGCCGTTCACCGCCACCCAGCTGCCGGCGTTGGCCATGAACCCGGCATGGGCGGTTTCATCCATCACCTCGCTGTCTGCCAGCCAGGCCAGCCCAGGGTATTGCCTGAACGCCTGGGCCGCAGAGCGTTCGATGGCCGGCAGCAATTTCAGGTCGTGAGCAAGTGAGGGGCGTATGGGCACGGGCGTTCTCCAAGGGGCTGGCCATTGTACCTGTAGGAGCCGGCTTGCCGGCGATGAGGCCGGCCCTGCCAATACCGGTTTCATGGCCCTATCGCCGGCAAGCCGGCTCCTACAGAAAGCGGGGGTTGCAAGAATAATGTTATAAAGTAACATTTACCGATTCCCACTTCCCGCAAGGCGCTCCCACCGTGATCCGCAAGAACCCCTCCGGCCACCTCCCGCAAATCGCCATATCGGCCTACATCGACCCGACCGCGATCATCTGCGGCAAGGTGATCATCCACGACAACGTGTTCGTCGGCCCCTATGCGGTGATCCGCGCCGACGAGGTGGACGCCAGTGGCGACATGCAGGCGATCATCATCGGCGCCAACTCGAACATCCAGGATGGTGTGGTGATTCACTCCAAGTCCGGCGCCGCCGTGCGCATCGGCCAGTACAGTTCCATTGCCCACCGCTCCATCGTGCATGGCCCGTGCGAGGTGGGTGACCGGGTGTTCATCGGCTTCAACAGCGTGCTGTTCAACTGCAAGGTCGGCGATGGCAGCGTGGTGCGGCACAACTCGGTGGTTGATGGCCGCGACCTGCCGCCGCGCTTCTATGTGCCGCCTACCGAGCACATCGGCCCGCACACCGACCTTGCCAAGTACCCGCCGGTGAGCGTGTCGGCCTCGGAGTTTTCCGAGGATGTGGCGCGCACCAACATCGACCTGGTGCAGGGCTACAAAGCTCTGCAGAACGAGTTCTGAGCATGGACGACCTGATCGTTCGCAACGCCCGGCTGGTCAACGAGGGGCAGGTGTTCGACGCCGACCTGCTGGTGCGCCACGGCCGCATCGAGCGCATTGGCGCAAGCCTTTACAACGTGCAGGCCCGGCGCGAGATAGATGCCGCAGGCGCTTTCCTGCTGCCCGGCATGATCGATGACCAGGTGCACTTTCGCGAGCCCGGCGCGGCGCACAAGGGCAGCATCGCCAGCGAGTCGCGGGCGGCGGTGGCGGGGGGCATCACCAGCTTCATGGACATGCCCAACACCAACCCGCCCACGCTCACCCGCGAGGCGCTGGCCGACAAGCAACGACGGGCGGCCAGCCACTCAGTGGCCAATTACGGTTTTCACTTCGGCGTCAGTCGCGACAACCTCGACACCATCGCCGCGTTGAACCCGCGCGAGGTGGCCGGCATCAAGGTGTTCATGGGCGCCTCCACCGGCGACATGCTGGTGGACGACCCGCAGGTGCTGGAAAAGCTGTTCGTCTACGCCCCGACCATCGTGCTGGCCCACTGCGAACATACCCCGAGCATCCTGGCCAACGAGGCGGCCTGGCGTGCGCGCCATGGCGAGTTCATCCCACCGGCCGCGCACCCGCTGATTCGCGATGCCGAGGCCTGCTATCGCTCGTCCAGCCTGGCGGTGGAACTGGCCCGACGTTTTGGCACGCGGTTGCATGTGCTGCACCTGACCACTGCGCGGGAGCTGGCGCTGTTCGAGCCCGGCCCGGTGACGGGCAAGCGCATTACCGCTGAAGTGTGCCTGCACCACCTGCTGTTCGACGACAGCGACTATGCAACCCTTGGCCACCTGATCAAGTGCAATCCGGCGATCAAGACTGGCAGTGACCGCGAGGCGTTGCGCCGGGCGCTGGCCGAGGACCGGGTCGATGTGATCGGCACTGACCATGCGCCGCACAGCCTGGAGGAGAAGCGCCGCAGCTACGCCCAGGCACCCTCTGGCCTGCCGCTGGTGCAGCATGCGCTGCCGGCAGCGCTCGAGCTGGTCAGCCAGGGCGCGCTGAGCTTGACGCAGGTGGTGCACAAGACCAGCCACGCGGTGGCCGAGCTGTTTGCCATTCGTGACCGTGGGTTCCTGCGCGAGGGGTATTGGGCCGATTTCGCGCTGGTCGAGCGGCTGGCTGCACCGCGCCCGGTCGCCGATGACCCGATCCTGGCCCGTTGCGGCTGGACGCCGTTTCAGCATCAGGCCTTCCACCATGTGGTGCGCAGCACGATCGTGTCTGGCCAGCTGGCCTGGCACCAAGGCCAGGTGCAGCCGCACTGCCAGGGTTTGCCGCTGATGTTCGAGCGCTAGCCACCGCCCCCTGTAGGAGCCGGCTTGCCGGCGAAGGGGCCAGCAGGCTTGTTGTTTGCAGGCCCGGCTCCATCGCCGGCAAGCCGGCTCCTACAAGGGCGCGGCGTATTGTCATTTCTCACCAGGACTCATCCCCATGACCGAAGCCGAACTGCTCGACCAACCCAGCGATGCCTACATGAACGAACCCCAGCGCCAGTTTTTTCGCAACCTGCTGCTGGCCCAACGCGGCGAGCTGCAAAGCCGTATCGACCAGGAATTCCGCGCCCTGCGCGAGTACGAGGTGCACAGCGACCCGGCCGATATCGGCAGCGCCGAAGAGGAGCGCCACTGGCAACTGCGCTCGCTGGAGCGCGAGAAGAAGCTGCTGGACAAGATCGACCAGGCGCTGGAGCGCCTGGCCCGTGGCGACTACGGCTGGTGCGAGGAAACCGGTGAGCCCATCGGCCTGCGCCGGCTGTTGCTGCGGCCAACGGCAACCTTGTGCATCGAAGCCAAGGAACGCCAGGAGTTGCGCGAACGACACCTGCGCGCTGAAGGTTAGTCGGCCGCAAGCGGCTGTGCGAGCAACTGCCAGCGTACCGCGCTGACGCCTTTTTCCAGGCTTACCCGGCTGACCAGTCGCTCCAGCGAGGTGGGCGCCTGGGCGGTGCCCAGCAGTTCGGCGCGCACCTCAAGGCGCGTCGCGTCGGCGAGGTCCTCGCTGTGCAGCGATTGCAGGCGCAGGCCTGGGTCACCGAGGCTGTGCAGCATCAGGCTGCGCACCTGGATCTCGTCTTCGGCGCGGCACACGATGCGCACCTCGAAACGTTGCTCGGCCTCGCTGGCCGTCACCACCTCCTGGCGGTCCAGGCGCAGGGCGATGTCGCGCAGCAAAATATTGGCGCACAGCACCACCAGGCTGCCCAACGCCGCCTCCAGCAGCAGGCCGAGGGCGCACAGCACGCCAACCGCGGCGGTGCACCACAGGGTTGCGGCGGTATTCAGGCCGCGCACATTGAAACCGTCACGCATGATCACGCCACCGCCGAGAAAACCGATGCCCGACACCACGTAGGCGGCGATGCGCGAGGCATCGCCGGGCAACATGCCCGGCACCGCCTGGGTCATCAGTACGAACAGGCAGGCGCCGGTGCTGACCAGCGCGTTGGTGCGCAGGCCGGTCAGGCACTGGCGCAGTTGGCGTTCGGCACCGATCAGCGCACCGAGCAACAGGGCCACGCTGACGCGCAGCAAAAAAACTTTCCAATCCATCGCGAACCTCGTTCTACGGGCAATGGCCCGCATGGGCGCCACAGCCAGGTGGCGCGAAACAAAAACGATGATTGCGCAGGGCCACAAACCATAGCGCCGATTGGCGTATGGATCAGAAGCAGGGGAGGTGAAGGAACCACTGTCTACCGGGTGCGGCGAGACAGTGGCAGGAACGCTGCCGGACTAGCTCGCCGTGTGGGCCTGTCGCAATCGACTGGGGCTACTGTCCAATGCAGGCTGCTCCTGTGCAGGGAAGGGGGTAACTGCGACGCGGACCTTACGCCCGGTATCCGGCAGGGTCAAGGGTGAAAGCATGACAATTGCGTCATGGCGAACTTTCCCGCGCCTGGCGCTCCAATGTTACCCTTGTGCCCGTTATCGCCTCGAACCCGGACCCTTGCATGCTGTACAACCTCGCCGTGCTGTTCGCCACCCTGGTGGCCATGGAGGGCGTCGGTACCCTGGCCCACAAGTACGTGATGCACGGCTGGGGCTGGTGGCTGCACCGCTCGCACCATGAGCCGCACCTGGGCGTGCTGGAAACCAACGACCTGTACCTGGTGGCCCTGGCGCTGATCGCTGCCGGGTTGGTGGCGTTGGGCAAGGCCGGGTATGCGCCGCTGCAGTGGGTCGGGGCCGGGGTGGCGGGGTATGGGCTGGCCTACGTGGTGGCCCACGACGGCTTTTTCCACCGCCACTGGCCACGGGCGCCGAAGCCGGTGAACCGCTACCTCAAGCGCCTGCACCGGGCGCACCGGCTGCACCATGCGGTGAAGGGGCGCACGGGGAGCGTGTCATTCGGGTTCTTCTATGCGCCGCCGTTGCGGGTGTTGAAGGGCCAGCTCAAGCGGCGACGCGGTTGAGGGGCGCGGCCCCTGTAGGAGCGGCCTTGTGTCGCGAAAGGGGCGCGCAGCGGCCCCAGGGTTTGCGCATCATGCAAAATTGCCGGGGCTGCTGCGCAGCCCTTTCGCGACACAAGGCCGCTCCTACAGGAATGCGCTGAGTCTATCTTCCGCGGGGCTCGTCAATTCGCAGCCACAGTAGCCTCTGCCTGCCGCCCCCGGCTCACCCACCAGCCAAACCCCGCCGCAGTGAAGAACATGATCAAACTGTACAGCGCCGCGGGCACCGCCATGGTGGCGTTGTTGAGCAGGGTCGGGCTCAGCGCCAGGGCAATGGCCAGGGTACCGTTGTGGATGCCGATCTCCATGCCGATGGCGATCGCCTGGCGCCTGGGGATGTTAAGCAGCCGCGGCACCCAGTAGCCCACCCCCAGGCTCAGCAGGTTGAACAATAGCGCCGCGCCACCGACGATGGGTGCGTACTCCACCACCGTCTGCCAGTCCTTGGCCAGGGCCAGCACAATGGTGAAGGCCAGGAACAACGCCGCCACGATCTTCATGGGTTTCTCCATGCGTCCGGCAAAGCCTGGCGCCCAGTGGCGAATCAGCATGCCCAGCGCCACCGGCAGCAGTACGATGGCGAAAACCTGCAGCACCTTGGCAAATTGCAGTGGGATGGCCTGGCCGGACTCCATGAACCAGCCCAGCGACAGGTTCACCAGCAGTGGCATGGTGAGGATGGCAATCAGCGAGTTGACCGCCGTCAGGGTGATGTTCAGCGCCACATCGCCATGGGCCAGGTGGCTGAACAGGTTGGCGGTGGTGCCTCCGGGGGACGCGGCCAGCAGCATCAGGCCTACCGCCAGCGCAGACTCCAGGCCAAAGCCGTTGGCGATCAGGAAGCACACCAGCGGCAGCAGCACGATCTGGCAGGCCAGGCCGATAACTACAGGTTTCGGGTATTTCACCACCCGGGCGAAGTCGGCCAGGGTCAGCGACAAACCCAGGCCAAGCATGATGATGCCCAGGGCCAGGGGCAGAAAGGCGGTGAGCAGGGGTGAGGCGGTCATGGCGGGCTACTCGGGCGAAGGACCTCGGCCAGTCTAGGTGGCAGTTAAACGATAGCTAATCGCAATGGGCCATCTTTAGTAACCGTTTGTTACCGCAACCCGCGCCGCAGCGGCCCTGTACCGCGTTGCGGTGGCGCGCCTGGCGCAGTAGCATTCGCGCTTTTGCCGAAGGATTAGCCCGTCATGCCGTTCCAGCAAGGTCTGCTTGCCACCCCGGTGCCGGCCCACGCCCGCCACCTGTTCTTTGCCATCGACTCGCAGGAGGCCTTGCCTGGCGTGCTCGACCAGCTGACTGCGCAAGTGGACGGCAGCAGCCTGCTGCTGGCTATCGGTGCGCCGTTGGCCAAAGCCCTGGGGCGAGAGGTGCCGGGTTTGCGTGCGTTCCCGCAACTGGACGCAGCGGTAGAGAACCCGGCGACCCAGCACGCGCTGTGGCTGTGGTTGCGCGGTGAGGAGCGTGGCGAGCTGTTTTTGCGCGCCCAGGCCCTGCAAGCGTTGCTGGCCCCGGCGCTGCGTCTGGTGGACAGCGTCGATGGTTTTTTACACCGTGGCGGGCATGACCTGACGGGTTATGAGGACGGCACCGAGAACCCGGTGGACGAGGCTGCGGTCGAGGCGGCCATCGTCCCGGGTGACGTGGCTGGCCTGGCGGGCTCCAGTTATGCTGCGTTCCAGCTGTGGAAGCATGACTTGGGCTACTTCAAGTCGTTGCCGCAGGGTGAGCAGGACAACATCATCGGGCGGCGCCTGAGCGACAACGAAGAACTCGAAGATGCACCGGAGTCGGCGCACGTCAAGCGTACGGCGCAGGAGAGCTTCGAGCCTGAGGCGTTCATGGTGCGCAGGTCGGTGGCCTGGGCGGATGAGCGCGGGGCTGGGTTGGCCTTTGTTGCCCTGGGGCATTCGTTTGATGCCTTCGAGGTGCAGTTGCGGCGGATGAGTGGGCTTGAGGATGGGGTTGTGGATGGGTTGTATCGGTTTAGCCGGCCTTTGAGTGGGGGGTTCTATTGGTGTCCGCCTGTGGGTGAGGGTGGGGTTGATCTGCGTTTGTTGTTGGGGTGAGGTGGTTGGCTTTATTTGGCTTTATTTGGCTTTATTTGGCTTTATTTGGCTTTATTTGGCTTTAGTTGGTTTTGAGAGTTGTAGGCGCATTCATTATTTGTAGTGACGCTTATTCACCTTTCCGCCCTTACGGCGGGTTACTTTTTTTCGTGGAAAAAAGTAACCAAAAACCGTGCGCTCCATTCATCAGCCCCGCCCGCGGCGGGGTTCCCTCACTCCGGGCTTGCTCCGGGGGTACGCGCCGACGGGCCGTCCCTGGCCCGATCGGCGCTCGACCGGCATCCATGCCGGTCGCCCCCCTACGCAATCCCTGCGTTCGGCCTCCTGAAGTCGCGAAGTTAGGGGCGGCGCCTGCACTGGCGCAGCTAACCGCTAGTTGCCACCGTGGGACCTCAGGGTTGAATCGCGGGGCAAGCCCGCTCCCACGTGGTTCAGCGTGCGCAGTTCCAACGTGGGAGCGGGCTTGCCCCGCGATGGCGTCAGAACAAACAACACATCAACAACAATCAAACCAATATCCAGCTGTTGATCTGGCTGTTGATCTGGCTGTTGATCTTGCTTCTAAGCGCGCGGTAGTTCAGACAACACAAATCGCGACTTCAGGAGGCCGAGCGTAGGGATTGCGTAGGAGGGCGACCGGCATGGATGCCGGTCGAGCGCCGATCGGGCCAGGGACGGCCCGTCGGCGCGTACCTCCGGAGCAAGCCCGGAGCGAGGGAACCCCC
The DNA here is from genome assembly GCF_019139895.1 of Pseudomonas fakonensis. Taxonomy (GTDB): domain Bacteria; phylum Pseudomonadota; class Gammaproteobacteria; order Pseudomonadales; family Pseudomonadaceae; genus Aquipseudomonas; species Aquipseudomonas fakonensis. The sequence continues at coordinate 2,907,008 of NZ_CP077076.1, forward strand.
GAAGCGCAGCGTAGGGGGCCGGATGATAGGAGCAGGCGGTTTTGCCTACTTTTGCCAAGACAAAAGTAGGCCGCCGTAAGGGCGGAAAGGTGACGAAAAGCCGTCATCGTCAATGAATGCGCATACATCTCCCAACGCAATCACTATAAGCCCGAGCCCGAGCCCGAGCCCGAACCCGAACAAAACATTCACCCCGCCTTGCGCAAGGTAAGGTTGATCCGCCGCTCTCCCAACCGCGAATGCACCCCAGGCCCAACCGGCTGTACCCCATGAAACCGGAGCCGGTCCTCACCCCCCCAAACCAGCACGTCACCATGGTTCAACGCAATACGCCGGGCAGGCTCACTGCGCTGCAGGCCACCAAACAGGAACACCGCAGGCAACCCCAGGGAAACCGACACGATGGGTTGGCTGAAGTCCCGCTCATCGCGGTCCTGATGCAAGCTCAGGCGATCGCCCGGCCGGTAGTGGTTGACCAGGCAGGCATCCGGCACGAACCCCTCGAACCCGGCCAGCGCAGCAGCGCGGCCGGCCAATGCCTGCAGCACCAAGGGCAGGGGCGGCCAGGGCTGGTTGCTCTGCGGGTCGAACGGGGTATAGCGATAGCCATGCTCGTCGCTGACCCAGCCCAAAGCCCCGCAGTTGCTCAGGGCCACGGCCATCGGCAAACCCCCAGGAGTGCGCATGTGCCGCAGCGGCGCCGCCTTGAGTACCAGGCGCAGGGCGTCCAGCAGCGGTTCGACTTGCGCCAGGGCGAAGCCCGGCAGCAGCGTGGTATGGGGAGCCAACTGCTGAGGTTCGGGGCCGAACAGGTCTAGGGGCGGCTGGATCATGGTCGTAGGCTGGGCAAGGATGTGCCTGGCAGTGTACGAGGGATCAGCAGCGTTGGCCTGGATTATCGTGGTGCAAGCGCCCTGGCTTGGCGGCGCCGCGTTGAAAATGCCGAGCCATCCATCGGTGCCCCTGTGCTTAGGCCGGCACCATCGCAAAGCCCACGCCAAAACGGTTCCAGGCATTGATGGTGGCAATGGCCAAGGTCAGGTTGGCGACTTCCCTGGCGTCGAAGTGCTCCAGCAATGCCTCGTATTCAGGCTGCGGGGCGCCACGCTCGGGCAAGCGGGTAAGGCTTTCGAGCCAGGCCAGGGCCGCACGCTCGCGCGGAGTGAAGTAGCGGGTTTCGCGCCAGACGCTCAGCGTCTGCAGGCGGGCTTCGGTTTCGCCAGCTTTACGCGCATCGTTGGCGTGCAAGTTGACGCAATAGGCGCAGCCGTTGATCTGCGAGGCACGCAGGCGCACCAGTTCGAGCAGCGAGTGCTCCAGGCCCGAGGCCAGCAAGGCTTGCTCCAGGCCGATCATGGCTTTGTAAGCTTCCGGGGCGTGCTTGGCCCATTCGATACGTTCGTGCATGGTGGTTCTCCGGCAAATTCAGGCTGTGGAATTGAGCGTGTGGCACTACCTTAGCGCCAGCCAGTCCCCGGCCGAATAGCCAATCCCGCGCTTTGCCAGGAGGCCAATGCGCGCATTCAGGCGGCCACTGGGTTGCATCCAATCTCTTCATTTCTGCCAGGGCAGGGCAGGCGGGATAATGGCCGGGTGTTTTGCAGAGAACCTCAGCCATGACCCACGAACCATTCATGCGCGAAGCCCTCGAGCTCGCCCGTGGCAACATTCACGCCGGTGGCCGGCCCTTCGGTGCGGTGCTGGTATACCAGGGCCAGGTAGTCGCCCGTGCCGTCAACGAAATCCACAGCACCCAGGACCCGACCAGCCACGCCGAGATGCAGGCCATTCGCAAGGCCGCCCACGCGCTGGGCCGCCCGCGCCTTGACGGCGCCGAGATCTACGCCAGTGGCCACCCGTGCCCGATGTGCCTGGCGGCCATGCACTTGTGCGGTATCGAGCGTGCCTGGTTTGCCTACGACAACGCCGAAGGCGAGCCCTATGGGTTGTCCACCGCTGCGGTCTACGCGCAGATGGCGCGCCCGCCGCAGCAGCAAAGCCTGCCGCTGCGCCCGTTGAAGCCGGCCGGCGAAGCGGGTCTGTACGCCGAATGGAAACAGGCTGGCCAGGCATGAGGGGCGCACTGAACCTGCTGTTGGTGGTGCTGCTGGCGCTGAACCTGCGGCCAATCCTCACCAGCATCGGGCCGTTGCTTGAACCCATGCGCCAGAGCACCGGGCTGGGTTACCAGCAAGCAGCCTTGCTGACTGCCTTGCCGGTGTTGTGCATGGGGCTGGTGCCGCTGCTGCAACCTTGGCTGCGGCGCTGGCTGAGCGAGCATGGCGGCATGCTCGCCGGGCTCTCGGCGATTGCCCTGGCTTGCCTGTGGCGCCTGCAACTGGGCAGCGCCTGGGCATTGATTGCCAGTGCGATACTGGCCGGGCTGGGGGTGGCGCTGGTGCAGGGCATGATGCCGGGGCTGGTCAACCGCTGGTTCCCGCGGCGGCTGCCGGCAGCCATGGGCATTTACTCGGCGGCGCTGATGAGCGGCGGCGGCCTGGCGGCGTTGTTGGGGCCATCGATCAGCGCGCACTTCGGGCATTGGCAGGTGGGGCTTGGGGTATGGGCCGCACCCGCGCTGCTGGCGGTGCTGGCCTGGTTGGCCCTGCGGCCGCGCCAGCCGGTGGCAACCCTCGGCGGTAGCGCCGGCGGCCACTGGTTCGGCAACCGCCGGGCATGGTTGCTGGCGCTGTACTTCGGGCTGATCAACGGCGGCTACACCAGCATGGTGGCCTGGCTGCCGGCCTACCACCTGGAACATGGCGGCACGGCTCAGGGCGGTGGCGAACTGGTGGGCCTGATGACCGTGTTCCAGGTGGCCGGTGCGCTGGGCCTGCCATTGCTGCTGCGTGGCCTGGCCGACCGGCGGCCTGGGCTGTGGCTGGCGCTGCTGATCCAGCTGGGCGGCTTTACCGGCCTGCTGCTGGCTCCCGCCAGCGCCATGGGCCTATGGGTGGCGATGATCGGCCTGGGCCTTGGGGCGTGCTTCAGCCTGAGCCTGACGCTGACCCTGGAGCACCTGCGCACCCCAGCCGAGGCGGGCAGCCTTGCGGCGTTCGTGCAGGGTGTGGGCTTTATCGTCACCGGCATCGTGCCCTACATCACCGGCTGGCTACGGGATGTCAGTGGCGACTTTCAGGCGTCGTGGACGCTGCTGGCCTGCACCGTGCTGGCCATGCTGATGGTGACCGCGCGCTTTGCCCCGGGTGGTTATCGGCAAGCTATCGCCCGCCAAGGGCCACAGCGCGAGCCCACGACTGTCAGCTGAGGCTTTGCAAGGTATCGGCGACCCGGTCCAGCGCCGGGTCGATGTCCAATAGCTCGATGGCGCCGAAGCCCAGCAGCAAGCCAGGTTGCACCGGCGCTTCGTTGAAGAACGGGGCCAGCGAGTAAAGGCCAACCTCGACCTTGCGTGCCAGGTTGATCAACTGCTCAACGTCCACCCCTGGGCGGGCCAGGGCGCTCAAGTGAAAGCCGGCGCTGGCCGGTACTGCGCTGAACCAGGGCGACAGGTCACCATCCAGGCGCGCCAGAATGCGTTCGCGGCGAGCACTGTAGACCTCGTGGCAGCGGCGGATGTGGCGGTTCAGGTGGCCTTCGCCAATGAACCGGGCAAGCGCCCACTGCTGCAGGCTCGGGCTGTGCCAGTCGGTCAGGTGCTTGGCCACGCAAGCCGCCTGCATCACCGCTGGTGGCAGCACCGCATAGCCCAGCCGAAGCTCGGGTAACAGGGTCTTGGAGAAGGTCCCGACATAAGCCACCAGGCCGTGCCGATCCAGGCGCTGCAAGGCCTCGGCAGCTGGCCCCTGGTAGCGGAACTCGCAGTCGTAGTCGTCCTCGATCACCAGTGCGCCCAGCTCGGCGGCGCGGGCCAGCAATGCCTGGCGACGTGCCTCGCTCATCGGCATGCCCAACGGAAACTGGTGCGAAGGGGTGACATAGATCAGCCGGGTACCGTCGGCGATCTGCTCCACGCACAGGCCCTGGTCATCCACCGGTACCGATTGCAGCTGTGCGCCCATGGCCAGGAACAGCTGGCGCGCCGGCGGGTAGCCGGGGTCTTCCATGGCTACCTTGCAGCCAGGTTCCACCAATACCCGGGCGATCAGGTCCAGGGCCTGTTGGGCGCCGTTGCACACCAGTACATCGGCGCCGCTGCAGTGCACGCCACGGGCGTAGGCAATGTGATGAGCGATGGCCTCACGCAGCTCGGGCAGGCCCTGCGGGGAGAACTGCCGGTCGGTGTGGCGCTGGCTGCGGCGCAGTGCGTATTGCAGGCAACTGCGCCAGTGGTCGTAGGGGAACTGCGCCTTGCTCGAGGCGCCACCGACGAAGTCGTAGCGCGAGGGCGCATCCAATGCACGGCGGCCCAGGACCGTGGCGCGCTGGCGCCAGCGCTCGAGGGATTCGGCGGCGGCCAGGGGGACGTTTTCGTTGGCGTTGTGCCGCACCGGCAGGCGTGGGGCGATGAACGTGCCGCGGCCGACCTTGCCGCTGAGCAGGTTGTCGTAGGTCAGGCGTGAATAGGCCTCTGCCACCGTCTTGCGTGACACGCCCAGCTGCTCGGCCAGCAGGCGGGTGGGGGGCAGTTGGGTGCCTGCTGCCAGATGGCCGCTTTCAATGCCGGCGCGCAGTTGCTGATAAAGCTGCTCGGCGAGGCCTTTGCGGCCTTCGAGGCGGATGTGCAGTTCCATGGGGCGGGTCCGGCGCGGCTGGGAGCTGCAAAGCTTCGAGGTTTGTGCCAGTGGGCGCAAGTGGGGCGCGCGGGCTTGAAGCCTGCGCTGTATCTGTAGGAGCCGACTTGCCGGCGATGAGGCCGGCAAGGCAGTCCAAGGCTGTCGCTTCCACACAGTCAAACAAGCCAGCGGCTCACAGCCGGGCAGTACTCACGGTGATGTAGCTTTTGTCGGGCAGGGCAATGCGGATCACGGTCTCGTCATCCGGGGCCTTGCGTCTTTGCTGAATGCTGACCCCTTCGATGGCGGCGGCGCGCATGCGCTCGGGCAAGGCGCGCCCGGTTGCATCGAACAGGGCCTCGCTGGCCAGCAGTTCGACCTGCTCGATCAGCATGCGGGTGGGTTCGTCGGTGGCGCAGAAGAAGCGCACGCCTGAAAGGTTGGGGTTGTTGTCGGGGTTGCTGAAATCATGGGCCAGCAATTGGCGCAAGGTGGTACGCAGGGCAGTGGTGGGCATGCTGGGGCCTCGTCGGGTTGGGGCTGGCCGCTGACGGCGGCCGGGACGACATCCAGGTCCGATCATGAAGTGCCGCGCGAACGGCAAGGTGTAGGACGCATCCTGTTGCGTACTAGGAAGCTTCCTAAACTACCTAAGCCGACCTGTTGGCTGCCTTGACCCGGGTCAGCCTGGCCGCAAGCCTTGGCGCTGCGGCACAATGCTGATCTTTTCCAATCAGGCTATGCCGCTGCCTGTATCGAGGTAACCCATGAACGAACACTTCCAGCCCGTGCCCTTGAACAAGGCTTACCGCCTGCTCAACCACGGCCCGACCGTGCTGGTATCGGCCAGCCATGCCGGGGTCGACAATGTGATGGCTGCCGCCTGGGCCTGCGCCCTGGACTTCAACCCGCCCAAGGTCACGGTGGTGCTGGACAAGATCGCCCGCACCCGCCAACTGGTCGAGGGCAGCGGCTGGTTCGTGCTGCAGGTACCCAATGCCGCCCAGGCAAGGCTCACTCACCAGGTGGGCCATCACAGCCTGTTCGAGCAGCCCGACAAGTTGGCGCGTATCGGCGTGGAGCTGGCCCGGGTGGAGGGTTTTGAAGCGCCACTGGTCAACGGCTGTTCGGCCTGGCTGATGTGCCGGGTGATCGATGAGCCGCACAACCAGCAAACCTATGACCTGTTCATTGGCGAGGTGGTCGCTGCCTGGGCCGACGACCGCGTATTTTGCGACGGCCACTGGGCCTACGAACACGCCGGGCCCGACTGGCGCAGCCTGCACTACGTGGCGGGCGGGCACTTCTATGCCATCGGCGAGCCGCTGGTGGTCGACCCGGACGCCTGAGTCGTTTCAGTCGCTGCAGCAGTGCGGTTTGGCGGCCGCCTCTTCGTAGCGGTCATGGTGGCGTACCCAGTCCATGGTCCCGCCCTCGTTACGCCCCAGTGGGGCCAGGTCGAGGAAGTTGTACGTATTGACCAGAATGTCCAGGCCGCGGGCGTAGGTGGAGTAGGTGTGGTAGAGCACGCCGTCGCTGTCGCGGTAGAACGCGCTCAGGCCGGGCAGCTCGCTTTCCTTGCCCTCGTAAGTTTCGTAGTTGTATTCGCCGCGGCCATCGCTGGCGACGCTCACGCCGAAGTCTTCATTGAAGCGGCTGCCATGGGACGAGAACCAGGGGAAGCGCCAACCCATGCGCTGGCGGAAGGCCTGGAACTCATCGAAAGGTGCCCGCGATACCGCCACCAGCGATACATCGTGGTGGGCCAGGTGCAGGTTGGCGCCGTCGAAGTGGTCGGCAAGGAACGAGCAGCCCGGGCAACCTTCCTGCCAGCCGTCGGCGAACATGAAGTGGTAGACCAAGAGTTGGCTACGGCCGGCGAACAGGTCGGCCAGGGTCAGTTCGCCGTCAGGGCCGTGGAAGCGGTAGTTCTGTTCAACCTGCACCCAGGGCAGGGCGCGGCGGGCAGCGGCGAGTTCGTCGCGCTGGTGGGTGAAGGCTTTTTCGTGCAGCCAGAGCTGGCGGCGGGCGGCCAGCCATTGGTCGCGGGGGACGACCGGGTGCTTGGGGGTGGTCATGGGGTGGGCTCCGCGGGTGGGGGTTCAGCTAGTGGTCGGGTGGGGGGCGGCGGAATCGACAGGGGGGAGTGGGTGGGCGATGAGTGGTTGGGGGATTGGATGCGGGCAAGAGGTTTGGCTTTAAGTTGCATGAAGGCTGCCGGGTGTTCGCCACAGCCTTTGCAGCGCCTGTGAGATCGAGCGCCGCCCGCGCGGCGCATCGCGACACAAGGCCGCTCCTACATCTGTTTCGGGCCAGTCATGCCTGTGAAAGTATCGGCGCCTGCCTTGGTGCATGTCATGAGTCATATGGAGCGGCGGCAATGCCCACGCCGATATCGCGTCGAGCCAACAAGGCGGACCAGGTGATGGCACAGAACAGACTGGCCCGAAACAAACTGTAGGAGCGGCCTTGTGTCGCGATGCGCCGCGCGGGCGGCGCTCGATCTGATAGGCGCTGCAAGGGTTGTGGCGAGCACCTGGCAGCCCATACAAGCACCTTGAGCGGGAAAGGCCCTTGGCACCCTCAAAAGAACCTACCCCTCCATCCCCCCAATCAACGCCCACAACCGCGGATCATCAAAATCCTCGATCACCAGCTGCGCCCCCGCCTCATGCAACTTCTCGGCAGGCTGCGTGGTTGCCAGCCCCACGGTATAAATACCAGCGCCACTGGCCGCCTGCACGCCGGGCAAGGAATCCTCGAAGGCCAGCGCCTGGGCGGCGTTGGCCCCCAGCTTCTGCAGCCCGGTGAGGTAGGGCAGCGGGTCGGGTTTGGGGCGGGCCAGCTCATCGCTGACCAGCACATGGTCGAACCACTCGTTCAGGCCCATGGCCCCCAGCATGTGCTCGGCATTCAGCCGCGGCGCGTTGGTCACCACGCACATGCCGATGGCCTGCAGGCGTGCATGCTTGAGCAGGCGCAGCAGGCCGGGCAGGGGCTCGAGGGTGGGGGACAGCTCACGGAACAACGCCTCTTTGCGTTCGGCCAGGGCCTGGCGCTGGGCGGCGCTGGCGGCGGGGAACAGCTCGGCGAACAGCAGGCCGTTGGAGCGCCCGCTGATCTGGCTGTTGAACTGCGCCTGGGTCAGTTCGCGGCCGTCATGCTCGTGCAGCAGCTTGCGAAAGGCCTGCAGGTGCAAGGTGTCGGTGTCGGTGAGGGTTCCGTCGAGGTCGAACAGCAGGGCGGTGAGCATCGGGCATCCTGGCGTTGAAGAATCAATTCAGCAACATCATAGCCAAACCTGACGATGAAGGGGGCTGTTCAGTGTTTCAGAAAAAGAGTACAAATGTGCTCCATGGACAAACTGACCCCCAAACGCCGCGCTATCCTCGAATTCATTCGCGAGCGCATCACCGAGCAAGGCCAGCCACCGTCGCTGGCCGATATCGCCGAGCGCTTCGGTTTTGCCTCGCGTAGCGTGGCGCGCAAGCACATCACCGCCCTGTGCCAGGCCGGTTACATCGACGTCACCCCCAACCAGGCGCGTGGCATTCGCCTCTCCGAGCCGCTGCGTCGCCCCGAAATCCTCGAGCTGCCGGTACTCGGCCAGGTGGCCGCCGGTGCGCCCATTGGCCCCGACCTGGGTACTCACGAGCAACTGCTGCTCGACCCCAGCCTGTTCCGCCGCACCCCCGACTACCTGCTCAAGGTGCGCGGTGACTCGATGGTCGACGACGGTATCTTCGACGGCGACCTGGTGGGTATCCGCCAGCAGGGCGAGGCCCGTGACGGGCAGATCGTGGTGGCCCGGCTGGACGGAGAGGTAACCATCAAGCGCCTGCAGCGCACCCGCGAGGGGTATCGTCTGCTGCCGCGCAACCCCAATTACCAACCCATCGACATCGGTCCAGAGCATGAGTTTTTCATCGAAGGCGTGTTCTGCGGCCTGCTGAGGCGTGACTGATGGGCGCCGTCGTCAGCCTCGATCGCCTGCTCGACCAGCGCCAGGTCTGGCGCGGGCGGCAGGCGCAGTCTCGTCCGCTTGGCCTGCAACCCAGCGGCCATGCCGCGCTCGACCAACGCCTGCCCGAGGGTGGCTGGCCGCCTGCGGCGCTTAGTGAGTTGCTGCTTGCCAGCCCAGGCTGCGGCGAGCTGCAACTGCTGTGGCCGACGCTTGCGCGTTTGACTGCGGCGGGCGAACGGGTCGTGCTGGTGGCGCCGCCGTTCATTCCCTACGCGCCGGCCTGGCAGGCGGCAGGTGTCGACCTGCGCTGGCTGGTGCAGGTGGATGCCGAGGCGGCTGACGCCTTGTGGGCTGCCGAACAATGCCTGCGCTCAGGCAGTTGCTCGGCGGTGTTGTGCTGGCCACAGCGGGCTGATGACCGCGCCCTGCGCCGCCTGCAAGTGGCGGCCGAAACCGGCGATGCGCTGGCCTTCGCCTGCCGCCCGCAGCAGGCTGCGCATAACCCCTCGCCAGCGGCCCTGCGTATTGCCATCGACGCGCGCCCGGCGCAGTGGCGCGTGCTCAAATGCCGTGGCGGCCTGTCGCCGGCCGCACCTATTGCCTGCAGGGGCTGATGGCACATGCTCTGGGCCTGCATCCTGTTTCCGCAGCTGGCGCTGGACAGCATCCTGCGCGAGCGTGACGACCCCGATACGCCCTTGGTGTTGATTGGCGGCCCGGTGCAGCGTCGTGTGCTGCAGGCGGTCAACCCCGCAGCGGCCAAGCTGGGGCTCAAGGCGGGGCAGGCACTCACCGCCGCCAGGGCGCTGGCTGACGGGTTCACCTGTATCGAGCCCGACCCTGGGCGTATCGAGCACCTGCAACAACTGCTGGCAGCCTGGGCCTACCGTTTCAGTGCCCAGGTCAGTGTGCATTACCCGCGGGCGCTGTTGGTCGAAGTGGGGTCGAGCCTGCAATTGTTCGGGCCCTGGCCGTTGTTCCAGGCTCGTCTGCGCGACGAGCTGGCCGGGCTGGGCTTGCGCAACCGCATTGTACTGGCCAGCAACCCGGTGGCGGCGCGAATGCTGGCCAATGCCCACGACGGGTTGGCTGCCAGCACGGCCGATGAAACCCGCGACGCCTTGCTCAACCTGCCCATCGAGCGTGCAGGGTTGCCACCAGACGCTTGCGAAGCCTTTTTACGCATGGGGCTGCGCAACCTGGGCCAGGTCAAGGCATTGCCGCGCGATGCACTGGCCCGGCGTTTCAACGTGCAGGTGCAGTTGCACCTCGACCAGTTGTTCGGCCTGCGCTCGCTGGGGCTGGATTACTACCAGCCGCCCGACCGCTTCGAGGCACGGCTGGAGCTGAACTTCGACGTTGAATCGCACCAGGCGCTGTTGTTTCCGCTGCGCCGCCTGCTCAATGACCTGGCGGCCTTTCTCGCCGGACGCGATTGTGGCGTGCAACGTTTCGCACTGCACCTGGAGCATGCCCAGGGCCCGGACACGGTGCTGCAGGTCGGCTTACTGGCTGCCGAGCGGGATGCGGCGATGCTGTTCGAACTGGCCCGTGGGCGCCTGGAGCCGCTGCGTATTCCGGCGCCGGTTCGCAGCCTGCGGCTGGTCGCCGCCGACCTGCCAGCGTTCGTGCCGCAACACCGTGCGCTGTTCGACCCACGCGCGCAGCAGGCCCAGCCTTGGGAGCAACTGCGCGAGCGCCTGCGGGCCCGGCTGGGCGACGAGGCGGTCAAGGGCCTGCAGGCCGCAGACGACCATCGCCCGGAATGTGCCTGGCAAGGGGCGCAACAGGGCGGGCCGGCGGCGCTGCGGGTTGCCCCGGGCAGCCGCCCGGGGTGGTTGCTGGCAGAGCCGCTGGCGTTACCTGAAGCCGGCTTGCAGTGGCTCGGCCAGGCCGAGCGTATCGAGTCGGGGTGGTGGGACGGCGGCGATGTGCGCCGCGACTACTACCGCATCGAAACCCGTGACGGCCTGCGTGGCTGGGCCTACCGTGACCTGGCCCAACCCGGGCCACTGTGGTTGCAAGGCTGGTTCGCATGAGTGCGCCGCTTTATGCCGAGCTGCACTGCCTGTCCAGCTTCAGCTTCCAGCGTGGCGCCTCCAGTGCCGATGAGCTGTTTCGCCGGGCCAGCGAGCAGGGTTACCAAGCGTTGGCGATTACCGATGAATGCACCCTTGCCGGTATCGTGCGCGCCTGGCAGGCGGCCAAGGCGCACGGGCTGAAGCTGATAGTCGGCAGTGAGGTGCGCCTGCAACAAGGGCCGAAACTGGTTTTGCTGGTAGAAAACCTTACCGGCTACCAGAACCTCTGCGCCCTGATCACCAAAGGCCGAAGGCGAGCCGAGAAGGGCAGCTACCAACTGCTGGCGCAGGACCTGGCCGCCCATCACGAGGGGTTGCTGGCCTTGTGGGTACCCGAACCTGCCCTTGACCGCGCCACAGGGGAGCGCTTGCTCGAGCTGTTCGGCAAGCGCCTTTGGCTTGCCGTGCACCTGCACCGTGGTGCCGATGATGCGGCGCACCTGGCAGGGCTCCAGACGCTGGGAGCAGAACTGGGCATACCATTGGTGGCTTGCGGCGATGTGCACATGCATGCTCGCGGGCGCCGAGCCCTGCAGGACTGCATGAGCGCCATCCGTGCCCATTGCAGCGTGGCCGAGGCCGGGCGCTACCTGTTCGCCAATGGCGAGCGCCACCTGCGCTCGCGGGAGCAACTGGGCGAGCTGTACCCTGCGTCATTGCTGGCACAAACCCAGGTCATCGCCCAGCGCTGCATGTTCGACCTAGGTGAGCTCAACTACCAGTACCCACGTGAGCTGGTGCCCGAAGGCCATACCCCGGCCAGCTGGCTGCGGCATTTGTGCCAGTGCGGGCTGCCCAAGCGCTGGCCGCAGGGCCCGAGCGAGCAGGTACACGCGGTGCTGGCCAATGAGCTGGCGCTGATCGAGGAGCTGGGCTACGAGAGCTACTTCCTTACCGTGCACGACATCGTCGCCTTCGCCCGCAGCCAGCACATTCTCTGCCAGGGGCGCGGCTCTGCGGCCAATTCGGTGGTGTGCTTCGTGTTGGGCATCACCGAACTGGACCCCATGCAGCACCGTTTGCTGTTCGAGCGCTTTTTGTCCCGCGAGCGCAACGAACCGCCGGACATCGACGTGGACTTCGAGCACGAGCGCCGCGAAGAGGTGATCCAGTACGTGTTCCGCCGCTACGGCCGGCACCGCGCTGCGCTTACCGCGGTGGTCAGCAGCTACCACGCTGCCGGTGCGGTGCGCGATGTGGCCCGGGTGCTGGGGCTGCCGGCCGACCAGGTGGATGCCCTGGCCAAGTGCTGTGGGCGCTGGAGCGACCGCATCCCCGACGCCGAGCGCCTGGCCGAGGCCGGCTTCGATGCGCAGAGCCCGTTGCTGCGGCGCATTCTGGTGCTGGCCGGCGAGCTGATCGGCTTCCCCCGGCACTTGTCGCAGCACCCGGGCGGCTTCGTCATCTCGCAGCAGCCGCTGCACGAACTGGTGCCGGTGGAGAATGCGGCCATGGCCGAGCGCACGGTGATCCAGTGGGACAAGGACGACCTGGACATGGTTGGCCTGCTCAAGGTCGATGTGCTGGCCTTGGGCATGCTCAGCGCCCTGAGGCGTTGCTTCGACTTGCTGGCTTTGCACCGTGGCCGCGCCCTGACCCTGGCCAGCATCCCCGGCGAGTGCCCGGCCACCTACGCGATGATCAGCCGCGCCGAAACCATGGGCGTGTTCCAGATCGAGTCGCGGGCGCAGATGGCCATGCTGCCGAGGCTCAAACCGGCCACGTTCTACGACCTGGTGATCGAGGTGGCGATCGTACGCCCGGGGCCGATCCAGGGCGATATGGTGCACCCGTACCTGCGCCGGCGAATGAAGCTGGAGCCGGTCACCTACCCGTCGGAAAAGCTCAAGGAGGTGTTCCAGCGCACCCTGGGTGTGCCGCTGTTCCAGGAGCAGGTGATGGAACTGGCCATGGTGGCCGCCGACTACACCCCGGGCGAGGCTGACCAGTTACGCCGCAGCATGGCGGCCTGGAAGCGCCACGGTGGCCTGGAGCCGCACCGGGTACGCTTGATCGACGGCATGCTGCGCAATGGCTACGAGCTGGCCTTTGCCGAGCGCATCTTCGAGCAGATCAAGGGCTTTGGCAGCTATGGCTTCCCTGAGTCCCATGCCGCCAGCTTCGCCCTGCTGTGCTACGCCAGCAGTTGGCTGAAGTGCCACGAGCCGGCGATCTTCACCTGTGCCCTGGTCAACAGCTGGCCGATGGGCTTCTACAGCCCTGACCAGTTGCTGCAGGAGGCGCGCCGGCAGGGCATCGAGGTGCGCCCGGTGGATGTGCTGCACAGCCGCTGGGATTGCACCTTGGAGCCGGTTCAAGGCGATCAGCTGGCCATCCGCCTGGGGTTGCGGCAGATCCGCGGCTTCAACGAGGCCGACGCCCTGCGCCTGGAGCAGGCCCGAGCGCAACGGCCCTGGCAGGATGTCGAAGACCTGTGCCTGCGCGCCGCCCTGGACAGCCGCGCCCGGGCGAAACTGGCCGATGCCGGGGCCCTGCGTGGCCTGGCCCGTGACCGCCACCAGGCGCGCTGGCAAGTGGCTGCGGTGCAGGCGCAATTGCCGTTGTTCGCACAGGTGCAGCCAGCCGCCGAAGCGTTTGTCGACCTGCCCGCCCCGACGGTGGGGGAGGACCTGCTGGCCGATTACCAGACCCTGGGCACCACGCTGGGTCCACACCCGTTGACCTTGCTGCGCTCGCGTTTACGCGCCCTTGGTTGTCGCAGTAGCGCCGAGCTGGCCGGCGTGGGGGATGGTGACAATATTGCCGTGGCCGGAATCGTGGTCGGCCGGCAGCGGCCACAGACGGCCAGTGGCGTGACCTTCGTCACCCTGGAAGACGAACATGGCCTGGTCAATGTGGTGGTCTGGCGTGACCTGGCCGAACGCCAGCGCAAGGCATTGGTGGGTTCGCAGTTGCTCAAGGTGAGTGGGCGGCTTGAGCACAAGGACGGGGTGCGCCACCTGATTGCGCGGCGCCTGGAGGATGTGAGCGTGTTGTTGCAGGGGCTGGCTGTGCGCAGCCGGGATTTTCATTGAGGCCTGCCCCCAGCCTGTTGGTGCTCAACTGCTCGCCCTGGCCCCGCTCAGGAACAACTGCTCCAGCGCCTGGGCCGAATTGGCGCTGGCGGCGCGGCCACGGCGCTCGGCGTCGACCATGCCGTAGATCATGCTCAGGAACATTTCGGTAAACACCGCAGCGCTGATATCGATGCGCAGCACACCCGCCTGCTGGGCACGCAGGAAGAACGCGTCCATGGCTCGGGTATAGGCCAGCCAGCGGCGGTCTTCGCTGTCACCCAGCAGGGTGTCGGGGCGGTACTGGAACATCAGGAACACCAGCATCTCGCGGTGCTTGAGGTGCTCGCCGATCAAGTGGCGGATGGCAGCCTGTGGCTCGGCACTGGCCTGGGCGGCGTTGTCGATGACCTGGTTGAGTACCCGTTCGCCATGCTGCTCGAGCATTGCCACCAGGTTGTCGCGGGTGCCGCAAAAGCGGTGCAGGGTGGCCTTGCTGACGCCGGCGGCTTCGGCCAGTTCCTTGAGGGTGGCGCGCGGGTGGACCACGATGGCGTGGGCCAGGGCCTTGATCAGGCGTTCGTCGTGGGGTGTGGGTTGCATCCAGGTACCTCGCGTGGGTCGCATGCGGGGCATTGTGCAGTAAATGTAGTTGAGTGTCTTGTTTGAGACTTTTGTGCTTCTGTGCTGGCCCCTTCGCGGGTAAACCCGCTCCCACAGGCTTGAAGGCTTCGCGATCCCTGTGGGAAGCGGCCTTGTGTCGCGATTGGGCTGCATAGCAGCCCCAGGGGCTCGACCTCATGCAAAATCGCCGGGGCTGCTGCGCAGCCCAATCGCGACACAAGGCCGCTCACCACAGGGATTGCATCAGCTTCAAGTCAGTGCCGTACCTGCAGGAGCCGGCTTGCCGGCGATGAGGCCGGCACAGGCTGTGCGCATGACCCCACGCCGGCGCACGATCAATGCGGCGCGCGCGGAATGGTCTTGAGCAGGTCTTCGGGGCTGATGTGGCCAACCACCTGGGCCACCGCGCTGCCTGGGGTCGGCAGGTCGATGATATGGCCCTTCATCTTGCCGATCACATGCATCTCGCACGGTTTGCAGTCGAACTTCAGGGTCAGCACTTCATCGCCCTGAATCAGTTGCATCGGCGCCACCTTGGTACGCACGCCAGTCACGCCCTTGGCCTGTTTCGGGCACAGGTTGAACGAGAAGCGCAGGCAGTGCTTGGTGATCATCACCGGCACTTCGCCGTGTTCCTCGTGGGCCTCGTAGGCGGCGTCGATCAGTTGCACGCCATGGCGGTGGTAGAAGTCGCGGGCCTTCTGGTTGTAAACGTTGGCCAGGAACGACAGGTGCGACTCGGGGTATACCGGTGCTGGTGTGGTCTCGGCCTTGCGGCTGCCGCGCGGGTGGGCGGCGATGCGCGCTGCGGTGAGCGCCTCGATGGCTTCGCGGCGCAGGGCCTTGAGCTGCGAGTTGGGGATGAAGTACGCCTGGGGTGCGTCCAGCTCGATGGCGTTGGCGTGGTACATCGTGGTACCCAGCTGGCCGAGCAGGTCATGCAACTGGTCCAGTGCCTGCTGCGGCTTGTTGGCGGCGCCGAACGGGCCGTCCAGCGCCACTTGCACGCTGATACCTTCTTCGCTGCTGGCGGTCAGCATCAGGCGTTGCTCGCGCAGCACGGCGTGCCATTCGATGCCCACCCGGCGCTCGGCCGAGGTGCGTTGCAGCGCTTGCTGCCAGTTGTGGTCGAGGTTGCGCGACAGCGGGTGGTTGGGGCGCAGCTTGTGCAGGCCCTCGGGCATCTCGTTGGGCTCGACGCGGTAGCGGTAGCGCTTCTGGCCGTCTTCTTCGGACTCGCTTTTAAGCTCGGCGATGTTGGCCCGGAAGCCCACCACTTCGCGCTTGACCAGCACGTTGAGGCCGTCGCCGTTGGTCAGCGGCACCTCGGTGGCCACCAGCAGGTCGCGCTTGCCGACCTTTTCCACCACGCCCACCGGCAGGCCGGTGAAGGTTGGTGAGTCGAAGGCACCGATGTCGATCTTGCGGTCGCTGACGAAGTAGTCAGTGCTGCCGCGGTGGAAGGTCTTGTCCGGGTCGGGCACGAAGAAGTGTTCGGTGCGGCCGCTGGAGGCGCGGGCCAGGGCCGGGCGGTCTTCGAGGATGGCATCGAGCTCTTTGCGGTAGTGGGCGGTGATGTTCTTCACATAACCCACATCCTTGTAGCGGCCCTCGATCTTGAACGAACGTACGCCGGCGTCAACCAGGTCGCGCAGGTTGGCGGTCTGGTTGTTGTCCTTCATCGACAGCAGGTGCTTTTCGAACGCCACCACGCGGCCCTGGTCGTCCTTGAGGGTGTACGGCAGGCGGCAGGCCTGGGAGCAGTCGCCCCGGTTGGCGCTGCGGCCGGTCTGGGCGTGGGAGATGTTGCACTGGCCAGAGAACGCCACGCACAGCGCGCCGTGGATGAAGAATTCGATGGCTGCGTCGGTTTCGGCGGCGATGGCGCGAATCTGCTGCAGGTTCAGCTCGCGGGCCAGCACCAGCTGGCTGAAGCCGGCCTGGTCGAGGAACTTGGCGCGCTCCAGGGTGCGGATGTCGGTCTGGGTGCTGGCGTGCAGCTCGATCGGCGGGATATCCAGCTCCATCACCCCCAGGTCCTGCACGATCAGCGCATCGACGCCAGCGTCGTAGAGCTGGTGGATCAGCTTGCGCGCCGGCTCCAGCTCATTGTCGTGAAGGATGGTATTGATGGTGGTGAACACCCGGGCATGGTAGCGCCGGGCGAACTCGACCAGTTCGGCGATATCGCCGACTTCGTTGCAGGCGTTGTGGCGCGCGCCGAAGCTCGGGCCGCCGATATAGATGGCGTCAGCGCCGTGCAGGATCGCCTCGCGGGCGATGCTCACGTCACGGGCAGGGCTGAGCAGTTCCAGGTGATTTTTTGGAAGGGACATGTCGTTATGGTTCGGGCGGTCACGGTAAGGCGGGCATTGTAGCGGTGAAATGGGTCTGGGGCACGCGCGGGGTGCCGGGAGGGCATTATCGCGGGGCAAGCGTGGGGCGCTCCGTGGGAGCGGGCTTGCCCCGCGATGGCAATTTCAGCGCTTGGCTGCCATCGCTGTCACTTCCACACGCATGCCATCAAACGCCAGCGACGCCACGCCCACCGCAGCACGCACCGGCCACGGTCTGCTGAAGAAGCGCTGGTACACCTCGTTGAACACCGCCCGGTCGGCCATGTCGGTGAGGTAGATGGTCAGGTGCAGCACGCGGTCCATGCCGCTGCCGGCCTTTTCCAGGGCCACTTTCAGTGATTGCAGGGTGGCTTCGCACTGGGTCTGGATGTCGCCCAGCTCCAGGCTGCCGTCGGCACGCACCGGGATCTGGGTGCTGACCAGGATGCCGTTGTACTCGGCCACGTCCGAGGAAATGGAGTCGGTGTCCGGGTCGGGGGTGTAGATGATGTCTGCGTTTGCCATGGGTGTTTTGCCTTGCTACGGAAGGAAAGCGCCAAGCCTACGCGAGCCGGCAAGGTGGGTCGAGCGGGGTGCCGGTCGTGCGGATTTGTAATACCCGCCCGCGCCGGGCAGAATCGCGCCCCCAACCCGGCCGTAGCTGCCGGGCATGCAGCAGAACGAGGCAACCGTTGAACCAGAACACTTTGTCCATGCGCCTGGAGCGGGTGGCGGCGCACATCCCGGCCGGCGCGCGGCTGGCCGATATCGGCTCGGACCATGGCTACCTGCCAGTGGCGCTGCTGCGGCGCGGGGCGATCAGCGCGGCGGTGGCCGGTGAAGTGGCGCTCACGCCTTTCCAGGCTGCCCAGCGCAGCGTGCGTGACAATGGCCTGGAGTTGCAGGCTAGCGTACGCCTGGCCAGCGGCCTGGCGGCAATCGAGCCGGGCGACGGCATTACGGCAGTGAGCATCTGCGGCATGGGCGGCGAGACCATTCGCGACATCCTCGACAGTGGCAGGGCGCACCTGGGCGGCCACGAGCGGCTGGTGCTGCAGCCCAACGGTGGCGAGCAGCCACTGCGCCAGTGGCTGGCCGACAACGGCTACCGGATCGTGGCTGAAGAGGTGCTGCGCGAGAACCGTTTCGACTACGAAATCATCGTCGCCGAGCGGGGCGAAGGGCAGGGCTACAGCCCTGAGCAACTCTACTTCGGGCCATTGCTGATGGCCGAGCGCAGCCCGGCGTTCGTGTTCAAGTGGCAGCGCATGCTGCGCCAGAAGCAGCAGGCGCTGGCCAACTTTGCGCGGGCCAAGGCAGCGGTACCGGTGAAGAAGGTCGAGGCATTCGAGCGCGAGGTCTGCTGGATCAACGCCGTCTTAGGTTAACGGCTATCCCCTGTAGGAGCCGGCTTGCCGGCGATAGGGCCCTGTCAGACAAACACCATGGATGGCCCGGCATAGCCGGTCATCGCCGCAACGGGCATTTCATTGCTGCGAGCAGGTGCCCATCTCACGGTAATCCACCGAATGCGTCTGGCCCTGATGGTCGACATAGACCATGTGCGCCGTGCCCACCTGGCAGTCACGCCCGGAGCTTGCCGGGGTCAGCGAGATCACCTTGGCCACGTCCAGCGGCATGCCGTACTGGTAGTCGACTTCAGCCGGTGCTGCGCTGCTGTCGGCAAAGACGCCGAAGGAGGCGAGGGTGGCGGCGAGGGTGACGAAAGCAATCGAACGTTTCATGGCAGGCTCCGCATGTTTCAGGAATGCCTGATGATCCATTCATTTGTGTTTCACAATAAATGGGCTGTCCCGTGATAGATTCTTGCCTTTAATGTAGGAATGAGAGCGCCAGCCCATGGACATGCTGCATGCGATGCGCACCTTCGCCCGAGTAGTTGAATGCGGCAGCTTTGCCGCCGCCGCCAACGCCCTGGATATCTCGGCGGCGCAGGTGTCGCGGATTGTCGCGGAGCTTGAAAACCAGCTGCAGACCCGCCTGTTGCACCGCACCACCCGTCGCCTGCGCATGAGCGAGGCGGGCGAGCGCTTTCTGGAGCGTTCGCGGCAGATCATGCTGCTGACCACCGAGGCCATGGACGAGGCGCGCGGTGCGCACCTCACCCCGCGTGGCCGCCTGCGCCTGCACTGCACCCACGGCCTGGGCCTGCTGATGATGCCGTTGGTGGCGCGCTACAACGCCGCCTGCCCCGAGGTGGTGATGGAGCTGACGCTGTCGCAGCGCAACCCCGACCCGCTGGCCGAAGGGCATGACGTGGTGATCACCATCGGCCAGGGGCTGCCGGACTCGCAGCTTATCGCCATCCCCCTGGGCAGCATCCACAGCATCCTCTGCGCTTCCCCCGAGTACCTGGAGCGCCATGGTGTGCCCAAGCGCCCGCAAGAGCTGCACCAGCATGTGTGCCTGCGCACCGTCGACCCGCTGTTCGAGGAGGACTGGTCATTCGGCGAGGCGCCGGACACCTGCGTGATCGTGCCTCAGGATACCTTCCTTACCAACGTCGCCGATGCCATGCTGCGGGCCACCGAGCTGGGCATGGGCGTGGGCCTGCTGCCGTACTATTCGGCCAGCCAGGCGATCCGCGAAGGGCGTCTGTGCCGCCTGCTGGCGCCGTACAGGCTGCGCCAGCGGGAGATCTACGCCATTTACCCGTCGAGGCATTACCTGGATGCCAAGGTGCGCACCTGGATCGACTACCTGAAAGAGCAACTGCCGCCGCTGTTTGCCGAGCACATGCAGGTGGTGGAGCAGCCGGAGTACTGGCGCTAGTGGCCTGAAAACTGACGCGCCCCCCTGTAGGAGCCGGCTTGCCGGCGATGAGGGCGGGCCTGTAAACAGATATTCGCAGCCTGGCCGATGAAAGCGCTCGCTGTGCAACCATCATTGCCTGCCAGCACGCCATCGCCGGCAAGCCGGCTCCTACAGGGGCTTGTGTCGGCCTGGCCAGCCTTGCACAATTGCCGCCATTTTTCGTGGTACATACCACGCCTCAACAGCGGAGCACAGCATGTCCCGGGCAGGTATCAGCAAAGAAGCAGTGCAACAGGCAAGGGATGCGCTGGTGGCCCGAGGTGAGAATCCGAGCATCGATGCAGTACGTATCGAGCTGGGCAACACTGGCTCGAAATCAACCATTCACCGCCTGCTCAAGGAGCTGGACCGGCCTGCGCCAAGCCTGAACGACAAGGCCTGCCTGAGCGCCCCGTTGACGCGGCTGGTCGAGCAGCTGGCAACGCAACTGCAGGCAGAGGCCCAGGCGCGGGTCGATGCCGCCCAGGCGCAACTGGATGAGCAGCGCGAACAACTGCAGGCCCAGCTGGAACTGGCCCAACGCGCCCTGGCCGCAGCACACCAGCAATACGAGGTTCAGGTGGCCGCCTTGCAAAGCCGCCTGGATGACAAGGCCGGGCAGATCCTCTCCATCGAGGCCCGCCACGAGCAGGAGCAATTGCGCCAGCAAACCCAGGTGCGCCAGTTGCAGGGCCAGTTGCACACACTGCAACAGGCCGCTATCGCCCGTCAGGAAGAATCGACCCGGCTGAACCGTGAAAATGGCAGCTTGCTGGCCGAGCATCGCCAGGCGGTGGGTGCACGCCAGTTGCTGGAAACCCAGCTTGAGCAGCGCGATGCCCAGGTGCAGGGCCTGAGGGCCATGCTGGCCCAGGCCCAGGGGGCGGGAGATGAACTGCGCCGGCAGTTGGCGGGTATCAAGTCGGGTGCATGATGCTTAGCGGCAGGGGCCGATGTTTGCGCTGTGGCGGATGGCCTCATCGCCGGCAAGCCGGCTCCTACAGGAATCGCATAAGCTTCGGGCCTGCGTTGCCCCTGTAGGAGCCGGCTTGCCGGCGAAGAGGCCGGTACAGCCATTACACATCAATGCCCATACCGCCCCACCAGGCTCTGCGCACCCAGTGCATGCCCTTGCAAGGCGTCCATCAATTGCTGGCGGTCCAGGCCTTCGGCCAGGTTACCCGGCGCGAGGTCGGTGGCGATCAGGGTCAGCGCATAATGGTGCGGGTTGTCGCCAGCCGGCGGGCAGGGGCCACGGTATTGCAGCGTCCCGCGGGAATTGCGCCCCACCTTGAGTAGCTGGCTGCTCTGCCCGGCAGTGCCTTCATCCAGCCCGCCGCTGGCCGGGTCGATGTCGTAGGCCAGCCAGTGGACCACGCCCAGCCCCTTGCCGCCGTCGGGGTCGAACATCACCAGCACGAGCGAGCGGGTGCCTTGGGGCAGGTTTTTCCAGCTCACCTGCGGGGTCTTTTCTTCACCACTGCCGCAGGCCGGGTCGGGCCCGACCTGTTGCAAAGCGATCACTCCGCCGTCGGTGAACGACGACGAACTGATGGCCAGCGCCGGGCTGTGGTTGACCTGCGCGGCGTGGGCTGCGAGGGGTAGAAGAGCCAGCAGCGGCCAGTACCTGAGCTTCATGGCAATCGATCCTTAGCCGTCTGGAGGGGAAGCACTGGAGTCTAGCTCAACGGCTGTCCTGGTCCTCGGCGGTGCCGCCCGAAGCGCCGGCCCCGGTGCCGGTGGCTTCACCTGTACTGCCCGAGCCGCCTGCCGAGCCGTCGGCGGCATCGGAGTTGGTGCCGGTGTCGCTGCTGTCGTTATCCTTGGTGCCACCCTGGCTGTTGATGCTGCTGCCTTCACCGGCAGTCTCGCCTTTGGGGTGGTCGCCCTTGGACTGTTCGGCCTTGGGCTGACTGCCGGTGCTGTTCATGTCGGTGGCGGCATAGCTGCCAGCCGAGGCGAGGCCCAGTGCGAGGGCGAACAGCAAGGCAAGGGGGCGGGTGCTGACCATGGTCATTCTCCTGTGGGATGAACTGTCATGGTTTGGGCCGTGGCAGGCACGCCCAGGTGCCCGTCGAGCGACGGGCGGTCGGCAGCGGGGCCACAGAGTGGCCCCGAGCAATCAGTCGAGCGGCGCCTGGCGTGGGCCTGAATGGGCGCTGGTGGACGGCTCCATGGCTTCCAGGGTCGGGTGTTCCTGGGCCGCGTGCATCAGGTCCTCGGTCACCCGCAGCTCCGCGCCGCTTGGCGAGAAGGTCGCAGTCGGGGCGAAGGGGGCCGGGTGCTCCGGCGCAGGGCGTTTGCCGCGGCGCCACATGAAGAAGCCGACCATGGCCAGGTTGATCGCCGCGAAGGCCCAGAACAGGCCGGCTTCGCCATAAGAGGTCATCATCGGCGAGATGGCCAGCGGCGCCAGAGCCGAGCCCAGCGAGTTGATCAGCAGCAGCCCCTGGATCATCGGCACCAGCGCATCTGCCGGGGCGCGGTCGGCGGCGCTGCTGACGGCCACCGGGTACAGCGCGAACACGCCGCCGCCCAGCAGGAACAACAGCGCCGGCAGCACGATGGTATCCACCGGCAGCACCACGATCACCAGCGACAGCACGGTGCACATGGCCGCCAGGGCGATCAGCACGTCCTGGCGGTCCTTGCGGTCGGACCAGCGGCCCACCGGGTACTGCAGCAACATGGCGCCGAGGATCACCCAGGCCATCATGGTGCCGACTTCGCCTACATCCAGGCCCACACGCTGCAGGTACAGCGGCAGCAGCGCATAAATGCCGGCAATGATGATCCCCGAGCCGAAGCAACCCACCAGCCCGGTAGGGGCCACGCCCAGCAACTGGCGCGGCTTGAGCGGCTCGACCTGCTCCAGCAGTGGTGACACCCGCGGCAGGATCACGATCGGCAGCACCGACAGGGTGGCGAGCATGCCCGCCAGCATGAACGGTGCGCTGTCGCCTAGGGCGGTGATTTCGCCCAACGCGGCCTGGGCGATCACCCCGGCGCCGTAGAAGGCGATCATGTACAGCGCCAGCAGGCGGCCGCGGATCTTCGCGTCGCCGGCCAGCAGCAGCCAGCTTTCGATCACCAGGAACACACCCACTGCGGCCCAGCCGTTGATCAGCCGCAGCACCGACCACCAGGTGGTGTCGTAGAACAGGCCCTGCAGCAGGATGGTGGCGCCGATCAGTGCGGCGAAGCTGCTGTAGGCGCGAATATGGCCGATGCGCAGGATCAGCCGGTCGTTGAACACCGCACCCAGGGTCAGGCCGATGAAGTAAGCCGAGGACACGATACCGATGGTGGTGGCCGATTCACCGGCCGCGCCCAGGCGCAGGGTGGTCAGCGACGACAAAAAGCCATTGCCCAGGGCAATGATGAACAGGCCGAGCAGGGGTGCCAGCGCCATCGCCAGCAAACGCGGAGACATACGTACCTCAAGGTTGGAAAAAGCGGGTATGCGCCTTTTCGTTTGCGCGGGTGTGCGCTGTGGCCTGGGGCGGGATGCAAGCTAGGCAAGAGTCAACCGCTGGGCCTGTTGCAGGAAGGCCGGGCGGGGGCGGTTGAGCCTGTTTGCACATGCGCGATGTGGCGAAAGGCACGGACGCTGTCTTTGCGCGAAGCTGGCCACCGGGTAGGGCGACGGGCGAAAAGGAAGCGCGATTTTACGGGCTGTGGCGGTTTTGCCAAGGGGGCGCGAGGTGCGACCAGGGGCCGCAGGGTGGGGTGAGGGTTTGGTCGGGTGATGGCTAATTTAATTTTTATTTTAATTGTGGCTTATAAGTGCTTGATAAATATAGGTTGTGTGCATTTAGAAAGATTTATCGCGGGGCAAGCCCGCTTCCACAAACCATCTTTTGATTTTTAGGTTTATGTGTGTGATTTAACTTATTGATATTAAAGGAAATAAAATAATTTAGTCCAAGATAGGCTCGGTTCTGCATACCCACAGCCCCACGCCCTGCGCATAATGCCCTGCCGCCATTGCCAAGGAAGCCCCACCCCATGCTGGCCTCGCTGTTCGCCGTCCTGGCCCCTGTATTCATCGTCGCCGCCATCGGCTATGCCTGGGCCCGCCGGGGCCTTGCCTACCCAACCGAGTTCATCGCCCAGGTGGTGATGACCGTCGGCACTCCGGCGCTGGTGCTATCGACCCTCAACCGTACCCAGCTCGACCCCGGCGCATTCAGCAGCATGGCCCTGGCCTGTTGCCTGTGCCTTGTGGGCATGGCTGTAGCGGGTTACCTGGTGTGCAGAGTCAGCGGCCAGCACTGGCGGGTGCTGCTGCCGGCGTTCATGTTTCCCAATACCGGCAACATGGGCCTGCCCATCAGCCTGTATGCCTTCGGCGAGCATGGCCTGGCCCTGGCGGTGGCGTTCTTCCTGACTTTGTCGATCTTCCAGTTCACCGTGGGCATTGCCATTGCCGGCGGTGCTGCTTCGCCCAAGGCGTTGTTGCGCAACCCCATCGTCATCAGCCTGGCCGGGGCCATGCCGTTGATCTTTCTGGATGTCGAGCTGCCGCGCTGGTTGGCCAATACCGCCGACTTGCTGGGCGGCATGACCATCCCGCTGATGCTGCTGACCCTGGGCGTGTCGCTGGCCAGCATTCGCCCACGGCATATTGGCAGCGGCCTGCTGCTGGGCGGGCTGCGCATCGTGCTGGGGGCGGCGGTGGGTTGGGGCGTGGGGGCGTTGCTGGGGCTGGAGAGCCTGGAGCGGGCGGTGCTGGTGGTGCAGTCGGCGATGCCGGTGGCGGTGTTCAACTACCTGCTGGCGGTGCGCGCCAACCGGGAGCCTGAGCACGTGGCCAACCTGGTGATGTGCTCGACGCTGCTGTCGTTTGCCTGGCTGCCGGCGGTGTTGGCGTGGTGGCTGTGATCGGTAGTCAGGCTCCAGGCTGCCCTTTGTAGGAGCGGCCTCGTGTCGCGAAAGGGCTGCGCAGCAGCCCCGGCGATTTTGCATGATGCGCAGATTCTGGGGCTGCTACGCAGCCCTTTCGCGACACGAGGCCGCTCCTACAGGGTAGGTGTTCAGCTGGCAGGCTTTTCGGCCTGGCGCTGCGCGCCGGCCTTGTCTTGCACCAGCGCCTCTTGCTTTTGCGCCTGCTCGCGCTGCTGCGCCCACTGGTCGCTGCGCTCCTTCAGGCGCTCGGCGCCGCCTTCGGCGAATGCCGAGGTCACGGTGCTGGCGGCAAGCAGGGCAAGGGCAATGGAAAGGGTTTTCATGCGCGGTACTCCATCATCGGTCAACAAGTAAAACGGCCATTGGCCAGTTGCGGCGCATGATGGAGCCCGCGGATTTTCCCAGCATTAAGATTGCGCTCAGCCTTCGTGGGCCCAACCCTGGTCGGTCTGCACCATGCCTTGGGTCACCTCGACCGGTTGCGCGGCGCTGGCGGCGGCCTGGGCGAGGCCTTTGATATCGGCCTTCAGTGCCGGGTCGTCGGCCCAGGCCGGCAGTTCGCCGACGCTGTAGCGGAAGGTCACTTGTGTGCGCTTGCTGCCATCGCGCTCCACAGGCGGCGTGAAGCGTTCGATCGCCGTCACCTTGGCTTTGCCGAAGCACAGCCCGCCCTTGCCATCTTGCCCATCGGCCTTGTACAGGGCGCGGCCTTTCTCGGTCAGTTCATAGCGGTAGTAGATGTCGGTGCGCGCGGGTTGCCAAAGGCGTTCGGGTACTTCGGTACGGCTGGCTTCCTGCTCGCTGACTACACCGACCCTGGCCAGGGCACGCAACGCCTGGTTGGTGCCGTCGACATCGAAATCGCGGGTGCGGGTAGGGAAGGTGGTGGCCACGAAACAGCGCGGGTACTGGGTGTCGAGCCAGGCCTGGGCGGCCTGGTGCAGGCTGGCTTCGGTGGCTTTCTGGCCGTCGGAGCAGCCGAGCAGGCTGGCCAGCAGGGCCAGGGGAATGAGCTTCCTGTCCATCGTAAGGCTTCCTTGAATTGCCATGGTGCGGGTTGAAAACGCAGGCTTTGGCCGGCGGGGGCGGATTAAAACCCGCAGGCCAGAGCGGCTGCAATCGTGGCAAGTGGACATGCCGGCGGGGTTTGTGACAGGGGTCGCAAGCGTTTGCGCCCTGAGCGCTGCTGACTGTACAGGCCCCATCGCCGGCAAGCCGGCTCCTACAGGGTCGCGCAACCGGCAAATTGCCAGTGTTCAACCATACTGCTCAGATTCGCCCCGGCGTCGCTGGGGCCTTAGGGGAGAACGGCGATGGCCAAGGGTGCGGGCAACAAGCACAAGCACGAAAATGGGCAAAAACTCGAGCGCAAGGCTTACGAAAGCGAGCTGAAAAAACTGCATGTGGAGCTGGTGAAGCTGCAGCAGTGGGTGGTGGAGCAGGGCCTGAAGGTGTGCATCGTCTTCGAGGGCCGCGACGGCGCCGGCAAGGGCGGCACCATCAAGGCCATCACCGAGCGGGTCAGCCCGCGGGTGTTCCGGGTGGTGGCGCTGCCGGCGCCCACCGAGCGGGAAAAGACCCAGATGTACGCCCAGCGCTACCTCACCCACCTGCCGGCGGCCGGCGAGGTGGTGATCTTCGACCGCAGCTGGTACAACCGCGCAGGTGTCGAGCGGGTAATGGGCTTTTGCAGCGATGAACAGGCGCGCAAGTTCCTGACCGTGGTGCCGATGTTCGAGCGGATGATGATCGAGTCGGGGATCATCCTCATCAAGTACTGGCTCGAAGTCAGCGCCGAGGAGCAGACCCGCCGCCTGCAGGACCGCATCAACGACGGGCGCAAACTGTGGAAGTTGTCGCCCATGGACCTCAAGTCGTACAACCGCTGGGACGACTACACCCGCGCCCGTGACGACATGTTCGCCGCCTCCGACTCGTCCTGGGCGCCCTGGTACATGGCCCGCTCGCAAGACAAGCGCAAGGCGCGGCTGAACATCATCAGCCACCTGCTGCAGCAGATTCCGTACAAAGACCTGAGCCACAAGCACAAGATCGAGCTGCCCAAGCGCGGCAAGATCGGCAAGTACAAGGCCCAGCCGTACCCGTTCAAGATGGTCGCCGAGCGCTTCTGAGCCGGGAGGGCGCCATGCACCACCGAGCCACGGGCAAGGCCCCGGCAGCCGCCTGGCTGCGCTGGCTGCCGGGCCTGCAGATGTTGCGTCACTACTCGCCAGGCTGGCTGCCCAAGGACTTGCTGGCCGGCCTGGTGCTGACAGCAATGCTGGTACCGGTGGGTATCGCTTATGCCCAGGCTGCCGGGGTACCTGGTATCTACGGGCTGTACGCGACCATCGTGCCGCTGCTGGCCTATGCGCTGTTCGGCCCCAGCCGTATCCTGGTGCTGGGGCCGGACTCGGCGTTGGTGCCGATCATCCTGGCGGTGGTGGTGCCGCTGTCGGCGGGCGACCCGGTAAAGGCCATCACCCTGGCCAGTGCCATGGCCCTGGTGTCGGGGCTGATCTGCATCGCCGTGGGGCTGTTGCGCCTGGGGTTCATCACCGAGCTGTTGTCCAAGCCGATCCGCTACGGTTACATGAACGGCATCGCCCTGACCGTATTGATCAGCCAGGCGCCGAAGCTGTTTGGCATCTCCAACCCAGGCAACGGGCCGCTGCGCGATGTGTTGCAGTTGGGGCGCTCGTTGCTCGACGGCAAGGCCAACTGGCATGCCTTCGGCCTGGGGCTTGGCGCGTTGCTGGTCATCCTGCTGCTCAAGCGTTTCGAGCGGGTGCCGGGGCTGTTGATTGCGGTGGTGGCGGCAACCGTGGTTTCGGCGCTGCTGGGGCTGGAGGCCAACCATGGGGTCAAGGTGGTGGGCTCGCTGCCGGAGGGGCTGCCGGGGTTCACCCTGCCGCTGATCGGCTTCAATGAGCTGGCCACGGTGCTGATCGGTGGCACCGCAGTGGCCTTGGTGTCGTTCGCCGACACCAGCGTGTTGTCGCGCACCTATGCGGCCAAAACCCGCACGCCCGTGGATGCCAACCAGGAGATGATCGGCCTGGGCCTGGCCAACCTGTCCACCGGGTTGTTCCAGGGCATCCCCATCAGCAGCAGCTCGTCGCGCACGCCGGTGGCCGAGGCGGCTGGCGCCCGCTCGCAATTGACCGGGGTATTTGGCGCCATGGGTGTTGCGCTGTTGTTGCTGCTGGCGCCGAACCTGTTGCGCCACCTGCCGGAAAGCGCGCTGGCCGCGGTGGTGATTGCTGCGGCCATCGGCTTGTTCGAGTTCAAGGACTTGCGGCGCATCTACCGTATCCAGCGCTGGGAGTTCTGGCTGTCGATCAGCTGCTTCGTTGGCGTGGCGGTGTTCGGCGCGGTGCCGGGCATCGGCCTTGCCGTGCTGATTGCGGTGATCGAGTTTCTGTGGGATGGCTGGCGGCCGCATTACGCGGTGCTGGGGCGGGTGGACGGGGTGCGTGGCTACCACGATGTGGGGCGTTACCCCGATGCCCGGCGCGTTCCGGGGCTGGTGTTGTTTCGCTGGGATGCGCCGTTGTTCTTCGCCAATGCCGAGCTGTTCCAGCGCTGTGTGCTCGATGCCGTGGCTCGGTCGCCCACGCCGGTACGCCGGGTGGTGGTGGCGGCAGAGCCGGTGACCAGTGTCGACGTGACCTCGGCGGACATGCTGGTGGAACTGGAGCTGGCCTTGCGTGCGGAGGGTGTCGAGTTGCGTTTTGCCGAGGTGAAGGACCCGGTGAAGGACAAGTTGCGCAGGCTGGAGGTGCTGGCCGCGATTGGCAGTGAGGTGTTCCAGCCAACGGTGGGGGCGGCGGTAGATGACTACCTGCAGGAGCATGGGGTGCAGTGGGTGCTGTAGGAGCGGCCTTGTGTCGCGAAAGGGCTGCGCAGCCCTTTCGCGACACAAGGCCGCTCCTACACAGACCGCGTTTGATAACCGACTTGAGCCTTGCGCTCAGACCGCTTCCACCAGCACCCCATCACGCCCCAGGTGATAGCGCTGCAGGTCGCGCGCCAGGGTCAGGTTGCCGTGGTACCCGGCCAGCGCCTCGTCGCGTATCTCGGCGATGCTGTTACCACGCCCGGGCACGGCCTGGTAGCGCGCGCTGAAATGGGTGAGCACCAGGTTGCGCACCTGCGCCGCTTCGGCAAATTGCGCCACGGCCGCGGCGGTGCTGTGGCCGAAGTTGCTCTGGCTGCGCTCGATCACAGGCTGGGTGAAGGTGGCCTCGTGCACCAGCACGTCCACGTCCCGGGCCACCGTTGCCAGCAGCTCGGGGCGGTCGTTGTCGCCACAGACGATGATGCGCTGCGGCGCACGGGTGGGTTGCAGGTAGGCCTGCGGGTCGAGCGGGCTGCCCTCGTGCTCGACTGCCTCGCCGCGGGCCAGCCGGCCCCACAGCGGCCCGGCGGGGATGCCGTCGGCCTTCAGGCGTGCGGTATCCAGCCGGGGTTCGGGGTCGCGCTCGCTGAACACATAGGCCCAGGATGGCACCCGGTGCGACAGCTCCACGGTCGATACGCTGACATTGCCGCAGGCCATGGTGCTGAAGCTTTCCAGTGCCTGTATGTGCAACTCGAACGGCAGGTAGGTTTCGCTCACCGCCAGGCTTTGCCGTACCCAGGCCTGCAAGGCGGCGGGCATGACCAGCGTCAGCGGCTCGCTGCGCCCGGACATGCCGGCGCTGGCCAGCAGTCCCGGCAGGCCGAAGCAGTGGTCGCCGTGAACGTGGGTGATGAAGATGGCGCGCAGATCGCGCACCGATAGCGGGCTGTGCAACAGCTGGTGCTGGGTGCCTTCGCCGCAATCGACCAAGTACCAGCCGTGGCCGGCGGATTCGATGACGGCGGTGGCGCTGACGTTGCGGGCCTTGGTGGGCACACCGGACGAGGTGCCCAGAAACTGCAGGTCCATGCCTGACTCCTTGACGTGAAGACTGTCCTGCCTCGCAGGGCGAGGCGCGCGGAGGCTAGCATGTCGGGGGCAATGGGAACAGGTTCGCGTGCAGGCACAGGCGTGTGTTGCCTGAACCGGCCTGATCGCCGGCAAGCCGGCTCCTACAGGGGCCGCGCAGGCCCGAAGCTTATGCGATTGCTGTAGGAGCCGGCTTGCCGGCGATCAGGCCAGTACAGGCAGTACAAGCAATCAAGCCCCGCCGTGGTCGTCGCCCACATCATGGCCAGCGCCATCATCGGCACCGTGGCCGACGCCGTGGGCTTCGCCTGCGGCGTGGTTGGCCTCGTGATTCGCCTCATGGTTGGCTTCGTGGTTGCCGCCATCATCGGCGCCCCCATGGCCGGAATTGCCGTGGCCGCCGCCTTCACCACCATGGCCACTGCCACTACCTCCGTGACCGCCGCCGCTGCCGCCACCGTGACCGCCGCCGCCACCTCCGTGACCACCGCCGCCACCACCGCCACCATCCTTGGCCATGGCACTGGAAAAGCCACCAAAGCTGGTGGGCACGAAGGTGAACGAAACCGATAGGACGCCGCCAATCGCCAGCGCCAACAAACAATGCTTCAGCTGCATGATGATCTCCGCTCAGCGTTGCCTGGTTGTGCCTGTAGGGAAGGCCATTACCGGCGGACCTCAGCGTGGTCCTGTGAGCACGATCCTTCGAAGCCAGTCGGCCCGTGGTGCGGCGAATGCCGCTTCGCCTGTTGAGCGTAGTGATGTAACAGGTTGTTACAACTACCGGCTATCAGGTTTGCCGGGGGAGGTGGGGTGGCTGTACCGGCCCTATCGCCGGCAAGCCGGCTCCTACAGGGTTACGTGATCGCCAGCATAGGCGCGATCCACTGTAGGAGCCGGCTTGCCGGCGATGAGGCCGGTACAGGCCCAGCAGCATCAGAAGGTGTACGACACCCCTGCCTGCACGGTGCGCGGTGCCCCGGGGTAGACGTAGGTGTTGAATGCACCCTCGTCATAGCCCTTGTTGAACACGTTCTTCACATCCAGGTTCAGCCGCACATGTTCGTTGAGCTTGTAGAAGCTCAGCAGGTCGACCACGCTGTAGCGCTCCATGGTGTAAGTGGTGGCGGCGGTCTGGCCGGCGCGGTCGTCCACGTACTTGACCCCGACGCCCAGCCCCAGGCCCTTGGCCAGGCCGTCCTGGAACTCGTAGGTGTTCAGCAGGCTGAAGGTGTTGCGCGGGATGTTGGCAAGGCGGGTGCCGCGTTCCAGGCTGGTGTCCTTGGTCACTTCGGCATCGACGTACGAGTAGCCACCAATCACCCGCCACTCGGGGGTCAGGTTGCCGGCGACGTTGAGGTCCAGGCCACGGCTGCGCACTTCGCCGGCCGCCACCTTGAAGGTGCCGGTAGCGTCGTTGGGGTCGTTGGTCAGCACGTTTTCCTTGACGATGTGGTAGATCGCCGCGTCCACGCTCAGATGCCGGTCCAGTGCCTCCCACTTCACGCCCAGTTCGTACGACTTGCCCTTTTCCGGATCAAAGCCGCCACCGGCCTGCGGGGTGCCGCTGTTGGGCTTGAACGAGCGCGCGGTGTTGGCGTACACCGCAACGGTGTCGGTCAGGTCGTAGAGCAGGCCGAAGCGTGGGGTCACGCCGTTTTCGCCCTTGTTGAAGTTACCGGCCGCGCTGAGCTTGTTGACGTAATCATGCTCGAAGCGCTCGAAACGCACCCCGGCGAGGGCTTTGAGGCGCTCGGTCAGGGCTACCTGGTCCTGGATGAAGTACGCCCAGGTCTTGAGGTTTTCCTTGTCGTGGGTGGTGGTGCGGGTCAGGGCAGGGCGCGTCTGGCCCAGTACCGGGTCGAAGATGTCGATCGGGTAGGCCGCAGCACCGCCGGCAGAACGCTGGATGATCGAGTTGTAGTCGTAGTCTTCGTACTCGATGCCGGTCAGCAGGGTGTGGGCAAAACCGCCGGTGTCGAAGTGGCCGGTCAGGTTGAGTTGGTAGTCGCGGTCGGTCCACTCCAGCTTGCGGTAGTTGAAGTTGCGCCCCAGGGTGCGGCCGTCGGCCTGCAGGGCGTTGGCTTCCACGGCGTTGCCCTTGAGCGAGCCGTCGAGCCATTGCATGCCACCGCCCAGGGTCCAGTTGTCGTTGAGCAGGTGCTCGAAACGCAATTGGGCCATGTCGTTGTCGTTGTGCAGCAGGTTGTCGCTGCCCTTTTCCCAGATGTTGGTGTCGCGCGAGGCTGAGCCGCGCTGGCCGGGCAGGCGCGTCAGGCCACGGTCCAGCGGATGGTTGTTACGCATGAAATCGCCTTCGAAGACGATCTTGGTGGCATCGTTGACCTGCCAGCTGATCACTGGCGCGACGTCGTAGCGTTCGCTGTCGACGTCATCGCGGAAGCTTTCGCCGCCTTCGCCCAGTACGTTCAGGCGGTAAGCCAGGGTGCCGTCCTGGTTCAGCGGGCCGGTGGCGTCGAGGGTGGCGCGGTGCATGCCCTGGTCATCGAACTGGCTACCGAGGGTGACCTTCTGCTCGGGCAGCGGTTGCTTGCTGACCACGTTGAAGGTGCCGCCGGGGTCGCCACGGCCATACAGCGCGCTGGCCGGGCCGCGCAGTACTTCCAGGCGCTCGACGGTGTTGGCGTCGGGGGCGTTGGGGTAGCCGCGGTTGATCGGGAAACCGTTGCGGTAGAACTCGCCGGTGGTGAAGCCGCGCACGGTGAAGGTGGTCAGCCCCTGGCCGCCGAAGTTGTTGGCCCGGCCGACGCCGCCGGCGTAGTCCAGGGCATCCTGCAGGCGGGTGGAGGCGGTGTCTTCCAGGACATCCTTGGGTACCACGCTGACCGACTGCGGGGTTTCGTGCAGCGCGGTGTCGGTGCGCGTGGCGCTGGCCGAACGGGTGGCGCGGTAGCCGTCCACCGGGCCGTCGGCGCGTTCGTAGTCGCCTGCGTCGGCGTTGATGTTCACCGCTTCGAGCTGGATGCCGGCGGAGGTATCCACGGCAGGGGCTTGCGCAGCCCAGGTTAGCATGGGGGCGGCGTGGAGCAGGCACAGCGAAACAATCCTGTAACGCATAGGTTCAGGTCCTGGAAGAAGAGGGCACGGGGGTGTAAACGCGGCGCGATATTATCTGGTAACAATTCCCATTACCAGATGTTTTGGCATACCGAATGCCGATTGTGACGGGCGTGCCAACTGGGTCGGCGGCGCGGTGCAGAAGCGTCACGCAACTGTCATGCGGCTGTCTCTAAGATGGCGCTATTTCCACCGGGACTCGCCGAGGCGCGCCACCGCATGCTCCCCACCCATTCGCAGCATCACGAGGCCGACCTGCACGGCCTGCTTTACGGCTATGCCTTCCGCCCGGGCCAGCCCGGGCGTGAGATCGACTCCAGTCAGGCCATGGCGCATTTGCAGGCGCCGCCGGGCGATGAGTTCTTGTGGCTGCACCTGAACCTGGCCCACGCCGCCTGCGAGCGCTGGATGAAAAGCCACTTGGACCTGCCGGAAACTTTCTTCGAGACATTGCGCGAAGGTTCGCGCTCCACCCGCATCGAGCACACCGACAATGCCTTGCTGGCGGTGGTCAACGACATGGTGTTCAGTTTTGGCCTGGTGTCATCCGATGTGTCCACCCTGTGGGCCTGTGCGCGCAGCCGCCTGCTGGTGAGTGCGCGCTTGCAGCCGCTGCACTCGGTGGACGAGCTGCGCTCGTCGGTCAAGCGTGGCGAGCGTTTTGGCTCCACGGTGGAGCTGCTGGTGCACCTGGTGCGCGACCAGGGTGACCTGCTGACCCAAGTGGTGCGCGA
Organism: Pseudomonas fakonensis; assembly: GCF_019139895.1. Classification (GTDB taxonomy): domain Bacteria; phylum Pseudomonadota; class Gammaproteobacteria; order Pseudomonadales; family Pseudomonadaceae; genus Aquipseudomonas; species Aquipseudomonas fakonensis. Next base: position 2,940,170 of record NZ_CP077076.1, read on the forward strand.
GTCCACCCTCAAGGTGGACCGCATCGAGGACCAGTTGCTGTCGCTGCGCCTGTCCGACAACCGCGCCGAGCTGAGCAGCCTGCGCCGGGTGCTGGTGCGCCTGCAGCGGCTGTTGGCGCTGGAGCCCGGCTCGCTGCTGCGGCTGCTCAACCGCCCGCCGGCATGGCTGAGCGAGCAGGACATCCACCAGCTGCGCGCCTCCACCGAAGAGATCGCAGTGATCATCAACGACCTCACCAGCCTGGTGGAGCGGATCAAGCTGTTGCAGGAAGAGATCGCCGCCAAGCTCACCGAGGAGAACAACCGCACCCTGTTCACCCTGACCGTGGTGACCGTGCTGGCCTTGCCGATCAACATCATCGCCGGCTTTTTCGGTATGAACGTGGGGGGCGTGCCGTTGTCCGACGACCCCCACGGGTTCTGGGTGCTGGTGGCGCTGGTGGTGACCTTTACCGTGATTGCAGGGCGCTGGGCGTTTCGCAAGCGCGGCGATTACTGATGCGCGCAGGCGCTGCCTGCAACGCCGGGCGGCCATAGCACAGCAGTGCGCACGAGCAGCAGCTCAACCACACCACGATGCCTGCCCAGAAGGTGTGCGACATGTAGTGCCAGCCCTGGAGCACGCGGGTGGTGCCGTAGAGCATGCCGACGGCGAGGATGGCCAGCAGCAGGGCGCGGGCATGCACCCAGCGGTGGCGCAGGGCCACGAAGTACAACGCCAGCAACGTGAAGCCGCTGGAGGCATGGCCACCGGGCCAGCAGCGGCCGTCCCCGGCCTTGCTCAGCAGGCTGAACTGCTCGAACCATTCCAGGTGTGGCTGGCTGCCGCCGTACAGGGTGGTTTCCACCGGGCAGTAAACGCCGGTGTGGCTTTTCAGGTAGTGGATCAGCGTTGTACTCAAGGCGAAGGCCAGTACCACGTACCACAGGTCGCGCTGGTGGCGGTTGCTCAGGCGCAGCAGCGGGGCCAGGCGGGCAGCTTCGAGTAGGGCAGTGGCCCCGGCCGAGCGTGCGACCAGCAGCCACAGCAACGACAACAGGGCGCCGATCAGGGCCAGTTCGCCGGTCCAGTCGGGCAGGATGCGTGGCCATTTGTGGGTGAGCGTTTCGAACAGGGCGTCGTGCTGGAACAGGAAGTGGCCTGTGGCCGGGTCGTACAGCAGGTCGCTGAACCAGCGGTCCAGGTTGGTGAGGTCAAACAGCAGCCACACCAGGGCGGCCAACAGCAGTGGCAGGCCGAGGTTGCTCAGGTAGAAGCGTTGGCGGGCGGACAAGGGCATGTTCAAGCCTCCTTGGGATTGCTGAGCTTGTGCCATTGGCTGGCGTTCAGGCGGCCGAGTATGTGCGCCTTGCCGTCGCTGCCTTCGCCCAGCAGCAGTGCGCTGGCGTAGCCGATCGAGCGTTCATTGCCGGCCACGCCGAACTGGCGCTCGAGCTGGTCGATGCAGCCGCTGTGGGTGACCAGCACCAAGTTGTGCCCGGCGCGCTTGTGCGCCAGTGCGGTGCTGGCGAAGGTGGCGTCGCAGCGGGCCAGCCAGGCCTGGCTGGGGACGGTTTTGCCGAACATGAAGCTTGCGGTCTGGCGGGTGCGTACTTCGGGGCTGGCGAGGATATCGCTGCCTTGCAGGCCCAACTGCTCCAGGCCCTGGCCTACGCCGATGGCGGCCAGGCTGCCGTCCACGGTGATGCCGGTGGGGTCGTCCAGGCAGGTGGCATGGGAGCGGTCGCAGCGTTCGGCGTGGCGCACCAGGACGATCACCGAGCCTTTGGCCCAGTCGGCGTAGGCGCCGCTGCGGGTCATCTGGCGTGGGCTGCCGAGGTCGGCGACCTGGGGGCGGGCGCTGTACCACAGGGTGGTGGTGGCTGCTGCCAGCAGTATTGCGGCCAGGGCCTTGAACAGGGTTTTTGGGCGGGGCAGGCGGCGGGTTGGGTAGGGGGTGGTTGTCAGGGTGCCTTGCAGCATGCTTTCACTCCGTGGGGGTGTTTCGCGAGTGGCGGCACTTTAAGGTGGGGGATGTCGGGGAAAGGTTGGTTAAATGTCAAAAATATGCGGTGTGGGTTAATTTTGCGGCCGGCTGGCTGGCTGGCGATGGTGTCTGTTCGGGGGGCTTGAAGTTGTTTTGGTTGGTTTTGGAAGTTGTATGTGCACTCATTATTTGTATTGACGCTTATTCACCTTCCGCCCTTGCGGGTAACTTTTTGAAGCCAGGAATGCCGGCCAATCAAAAGTCACCAAAAAATCCTCGCTCCATTCATCAGCCCCGCCCGCCGGGCTTGCTCCGGGGGTACGCGCCGACGGGCCGTTCCTGGCCCGATTGGCGCTCGACCGGCATCCATGCCGGTCGCCCCCCTACGCAATCCCGCAGTGAAGCCTCCTGAAGTCGCGAAGTTAGTGGCGGCGCCTATCAGTACGCAGCTCGGTCGCTAGTTGCATTTGTGGGAACTCAGGATTGCAATCGCCGGCAAGCCGGCTCCTACAGTGGAACGCGTCAATTTGGATAACGCGTACTCCTGTAGGAGCCGGCTTGCCGGCGATAGGGCCCGAACAAACAACACATCAACAACAATCAAACCAACATCCCAGCTCTTGATCTGGCTCTTGATCTGGCTCTTGATCTGGCTCTTGATCTGGCTCTTGATCTGGCTCTTGATCTGGCTCTTGATCTGGCTCTTGATCTTGCTTCTAAGCGCGCAATAGCCCAGGCAACACAAATCGCGACTTCAGGAGGCCGAGCGTAGGGATTGCGTAGGAGGGCGACCGGCATGGATGCCGGTCGAGCGCCGATCGGGCCAGGGACGGCCCGTCGGCGCGTACCTCCGGAGCAAGCCCGGAGCGAGGGGACCCGAGCGAAGCGTAGGGCCGGATGATGGGAGCCAGCGGATTTTTTGGTGACTTTTTGATCCTTCAAAAAGTTACCCGCCGTAAGGGCGGAAAGGTGACGAAAAGCGCTCATCGTCAATGAATGCGCATACATCTCCAAAAGCAATCACCATAAGCCCCGAACCCGAACCCCCAAATTTGCACTCTCCACCCCGAACCCGTTACGTTCCCACAACCCCGCCGCCGGAACCCGTAATGGACTCACTAACCCAAGCCGTCCTCGGCGCCGCCCTGCAGGGCACTGTGCTAGGTCGCCTTCAAGGCCGCCGCTCGCTGCTCTACGGCGCTGCCCTGGGCACCGTGCCCGATCTTGACGTAATCATCCGCTACGCCGACCCCGTGTCGCAGATGACCTACCACCGCGGTTTCTCCCACTCAGTGTTCGTGCTCACTGCCCTGGCCCTGCTGCTGGCCTGGCTGGTCAACCGCTGCTGGCCGAACAAAGGCTACAACCTACCACGCTTGTTCCTGGCGTTCTGGCTGGTGCTGATCACCCACCCGGTACTCGACGCTTTCACCGTCTATGGCACCCAACTGTTCTGGCCGCTGCACACCACACCAGAAAGCTGGGCTGCAGTGTTCATCATCGACCCGGTATACACCGTGCCGCTGCTACTGGCCGTGCTCTACGCCGGCCTCAAGGGCCTCAAGGGCCGGGCGCTGAGCCTGTTGTCCCTGGCGTTGGCCTTCAGTACCGCTTACCTGGGCTTCGGCCTGGCCGGGCGCATGGCCGCCGAACAGCGCTTCGAACTGGCACTACAACAGCAAGGCATCGCCAGCAGTGAGGTGCGCGCCGTGCCCATCGCCTTCAATACCCTGGTGTGGCGCGTGCTGGCCAAAACCCCGGATGGCGACTACTACGAAGGCGCCAGCAGCTGGTTCGACCGTGAACCGCCCGAGCTGCTACGCCAGCCACGCAACCTTGCCGCCGGCAAGGTGCTCGACGGCGTGCCGCTGCACGAGCGCCTGCGCTGGTTCACCGGCGACTGGCTGCGTTACGACGTGGTGGGCGACGCGCTGGTGGTCACCGACCTGCGCATGGGCATCCCCGGCAACTACACCTTCCGCTTCCAGATGGCCCAGCGCGATGGCGCCGGGCAGTGGCAGGCCATCCAGCCCCGTGGCTGGGTGGCGGGCGGGGCGGCGTCGCTGTTCGATGGCGACAAGCTGTCGCTGATCTGGCGGCGCGTTTTCGCTCAGCAACCGCCACTGCCCCTGGCAGCCTGGGCGGCCCAGCCTGAAGGGCATGCTGCCGAGGCCCGGCACTGAGCATGCGTTCGGCCGGGTTGGACCTGGTGAAATGGACGGCGATCCTGACCATGGTCGCCGACCATTTGCGCTATTTGTGGCCGGCTGCTGACGGGTTGTTCGTGCTTGGGCGGCTGGCATTTCCATTGTTCTGCCTGGCCATAGCGGTGAATGTCGGTCGCAGCATGCCAGGCCGGTTCGCTACCCCGGGCAATGCCCGCTACCTGGGTTGGCTGCTGCTGTTCGCGGTGCTTTCCGAGGCCCCTTACCGCTGGCTGGACAACGGTTCGAGCACGCTCAACGTGATTCCCACACTGGCCCTTGGCCTGCTGGTAGCCTGGGGTGTGCACCACAGCGGGCGGTTGGCCCGAACAGGTGCGCTGCTGGCGGTGCTGCTGGCAACCTTGTTCAGTGCGCAGATCATGTACGGCTTGCCAGGGGTTTTGCTACCGGCGGCGCTGTTGCTGGCCAGAAGCCGGGGAGGGTGGTGCTGGGCCGTGGCCTGCCTGCTGGCGGTGGCGGGCAACTTCACCAATAGCTGGTTGCGCGGGCATCCACTGGCACCCATTGCCTTGCAGGTTGCTGCCACGGCCGCATTGGCGGTCCCGTTCGGCTTCTGGCTGCTGCGCCAGGACAACTGGCGCATTCCGCCGGTAGGGCGCTGGGGTTACGCTTTCTATCCATTGCACCTGCTGGCGATCAAGGGCCTGCAGGGGCTCACCTGACGAGGGCATGATGAACCGCCACCTGCTGTTGCTGCTGGCACTGCTGGCCGGCCCGACCCTGGCCTGCCAAGTGCAAACCGACAAAGCCTATAAAGACACGCACTTCGGCAACTGGGTCATCCCGGTGCAGCTCAAGCGTGGCGAACGCTGCGTGATCCACGACTACACCAGCGCCGAGGGGCGCAAGACCTGGAGCGAGCTGTGGGCACCGCTGGAGAAGCTCGGTGCCGTGCACCCCGACAAGCTCGGCCGCCTACGCCGCGAGTACCAGGTTGGTGCGGCCAGCCAGGTCAACCGCTACGTGTACACCGCAGGCGACCAGGCAGGTGAGGAGGATGTGGTGTTCGCTGCGTTCCCCAATGGCGTTGAAAAACGTGCCGTGGCCTACCGGTTGATTATCCAGTAAGCCTTGCAATACGCCGATCTGCACCCATTAAGCAGGCCTGACTTTTTCGGAAACACAGCATGGAACCCAACCGCTTCGGCGATATCGCCGCCTTCGTCAGTGCCGTGAAGGCCGGCAGCTTCACCGCCGCCGGCGCAAGCCTGGGCCTGACCCGCTCGGCGGTGGGCAAAAGCATCGCCCGGTTGGAGGCGCGCATGGCGGTGCGCCTGCTCAACCGCACCACGCGCAAGTTGAGCCTGACTGACGAGGGCCTGGTGGCGTTCGAGCGCTGGCAGCAGATTCTCGATGACCTCGACGAGGTCGACACCACCATGGCCCAGCGCCGGGGCAAGCCTACCGGCACCTTGCGCCTGACCGCGCCATTGTCGTTCGGCCAGCGCCATGTGCTGCCGATTCTTGACCGCTACCTCAAGCAGTGGCCCGAGCTGCGCGCCGACATTCGCTTTACCGACCGCTATGTCGACCTGGTGGAAGAGGGCGTCGACGTGGCCGTGCGCATCGGCGCGCCGAAGGAAGACTCGCAGCTGCTCACCCGCACCGTGGCCTGGCAGCAGTTCGTCACCTGCGCCGCGCCCGCGTACCTGGCCGCCCATGGTACGCCACAGGTGCCGGCCGACCTGTACGGCCACGACAAGATCGCCTTTCTGGTGGGCGAAAAATCCAGTCCCTGGCGCTTTCGCACCGAGGCCGGGCTGCACCTGTGCGAAGAGCCGGGCCGGCTCAACATCGACAGCTCCGAGGCCATGCTCGACGGCGCGCGGGCGGGCTTCGGGCTGATTCACCTGCCCACCTACATCACTGGCGACGACCTGCGTGCCGGCACCCTGGTAGAGGTACTGCACGAGTACCGGCCACCGGCCGACCCGATCCGCATCGTCTACCCGAGCAAGCGGCACCTGTCGCCGCGGGTTCGCGGGTTCATCGATTTGCTGGTGGCCAGCTGGGAAGACGGAGTGCCTTGGGAGGATTGACCCCGGGACTGCGCAATCCTCGTAGGAACCGGCTTGCCGACGATAGGGCCATGAGCCCCCAGAACATCGTTTCCAGGCCCGGCCTCATCGCCGGCAAGCCGGCTCCTGCAGAGGGATACGGGAAATCGGGTCCCCAGTCCTGCGCCGCTTACGTGGTTTATCCCCTGGCCGCGACCCCGGACACTGTGCTGTCACTCAAAATCCCACAGGAGTCCCCATGACAGCCCTGTCCGTCCTGGACCTGGTGATGATCGGCGAAGGCAAGACCTACGCCGACGCCATCGAAGAAACCCGCCAGTTGGCCCGCCATGTCGAACAGCACGGTTACCGGCGTTACTGGATTGCCGAACACCACGACATGCCCGGCATCGGTTCGGCCGCCACTTCGCTTGTGATCAACGAAGTCGCCAACGCCACCCGACAGATCCGCGTCGGTGCCGGCGGCATCATGCTGCCCAACCATGCGCCGCTGGTGGTGGCCGAGCAGTTCGGTACCCTCGATACCCTGCACCCCGGGCGTATCGACCTGGGCCTGGGCCGTGCGCCCGGCACATCGGGGCCGACCGTGCGAGCGTTGCGTGGTGCTGCGCCAGAGCGTGATTTCGAAACCGACATCGCCGAACTGCGCGATTACCTGGCCGACAACGGCAAGCGCCAGGTACGCGGCGTGCCTGGCCAGCACGAGGTGCCGGTGTGGATCCTCGGCTCCAGCCTGTTCGGCGCCGACCTGGCGGCGCGGCTTGGCTTGCCATACGCCTTCGCCTCGCACTTTGCCCCGCGCTATCTGTTACAGGCCATCGCCCATTACCGGGCCAACTTCCAGCCTTCGGCGCAACTGGCCAAGCCGTATGTGATGGTGGGGGTGAACATTTTCGCCGCCGCCAACGATGCCGAGGCCGACTACCTGGCCAGTTCGCACCGGCAGTGGATGCTCGACCTGCATGTGGGGCGTTTCGGCCTGTTGCCCAAGCCGCAGGAAGGCTATGTGCAAGGCTTGCCTGCCCATGAGCGGGCGGTGCTGGAGCAGGTGATGGCCTGCACCATCGCCGGTGGGCCGCAGCGGGTGAGGGAGGGGCTGCAGGCGCTGATTGGCCAGACGGGGGCGGATGAGCTGATGATCGATTGCCGCATCCATGACCCACTGGCACGGCAGCGCTCGCATGCCTTGGTGGCGCAGGCAATTGCAGACCTCTAAGCACCTGCACTACCCCCTGTAGCCGGCTTGCCGGCGATGAGGCCGGGCCTGCAAATGCAGATCGGGGCTTGGGCAAGGGCTGCTGGCCCTATCGCCGGCAAGCCGGCTCCTACAGGGGGCCGGGATCAGAGAAAGGGGCCATTGATTGGCCCCTTCGTTCATTCACGCCTGCTTGAGAAACGGGTAATCGGTGTACCCCTCAGGCCCGTTGGCATAGTCGAACTGCGCGCGGTGCTCGTTCAGCGGCGCCTGTTGCTTCAGGCGCTCAACCAGGTCCGGGTTGGCGATGAAGGCGCGGCCAAAGGCCACGGCGTCGATCAACCCGCGGCCCAGCAGGTCCTCGGCCTTTTCGGCGGTGTAGGCGCCGGCAGCCACGATCACACCCGGGTAGATGGCCCGGATCGCCTGGCGGAACTCGTCACGCAGCGGCTTGCCGCCCGACCAGTCCGGCTCGGACAGGTGCAGGTAGGCCAGGTTGCGTTTGGCCAGTTCGCCGATCAGATACAGGCCGGCGGCCTCCTGGTCTTCGCCGTTGTCGATGCCATTGAAGCCGCCCAGCGGGAAAATGCGAATACCCACGCGGTCGGCGCTCCACTGGGCGATGGCGGCGTCCACCGCCTCGAGCACGATGCGTGCGCGGTTCTCGACGCTGCCGCCGTAGCGGTCTTCACGCACGTTGGCGCTGGGGGTGAGGAACTGGTGCAGCAGGTAGCCATGGGCGGCGTGCAGCTCGATGAAATCGAAACCGGCCTCACGGGCATTGACCGCGGCCTGGCCGAAGTCGGCGACGATGCCGGCAATTTCGGCCTCGCTCAGTTCACGCGGGGTCGAGGTTTCGACGCGGATCAGCTGGTTGTTTTCATCGCGCAGCGTAGTGCGGGCGTTGGCAGCCAGTGCCGAAGGCGCCACCGGCGCTTCGCCGCCAGGCTGCAGCGAGGTGTGCGACACCCGGCCGGTGTGCCACACCTGCACCGCGCTGTGGCCGCCGGCGCCATGGATGCCTTCATTGACCTGGCGCCAGGCGGCAATCTGCTCGGCGCTGTGGATGCCTGGCGAGCCGGAGTAGCCCTTGGCCTGGAAGGAGATCTGCGTGGCTTCGGTGATGATCAGCCCGGCGCTGGCACGCTGGGTGTAGTACTCGGCCATCATCGGCGTCGGCACATCGCCTGGCTCCAGGCTGCGCAGGCGCGTCAGCGGGGCCATGAAGGCGCGGTTGGGCAGGGTCAGAGGGCCGAGCTTGAGGGGTTCGAACAGTTTCATGAAGGCTCCATCGCAAGTTGAAATCGATGGTGCGCAAGATACCGAGGTGATTGGGGAATAGGGGGACCGGCATACCGGCGTTCGGGTCCCCAATGGGGAACAAATGTGGTTGCGATGACCCTGTAGGAGCCGGCTTGCCGGCGATGAGGCCGGCATGGCCGGGCTCAACATCCGCATGGCACCGGCGCTGCCGGTGATCGCCGGCAAGCCGGCTCCTACAGATGGCGATCACCCGCGCGGCAAACGCCCGCTGACAAAGTGCGCCACATCGTTGAAGCCTGGCGTCGAGGCATGCCCCGGGGTGACCAGCGAATCGATGAAGGCTTCGTCTTCGGCGCTGACCTTGATCTGCAGCGCCCCGGCGTAGGTGTCCCACTGCGCCTCGGTGCGCGGGCCGACGATGGCCGAGCTGACCAGCTGGTTGTTGAGCACCCAGGCAATGGCGAACTCGACGATGCCCACGCCCTTGGCCTCGGTGTAGGCGTGGATCTTCTGGGCAATGCTCAGCGATTCCTGGCGCCACTCCACTTCCATGATGCGCTTGTCCTGGCGCCCGGCGCGGCTGCCGGCGTCCGGGGTGGAGCCGGGGGCGTACTTGCCGCTGAGCACGCCACGGGCCAGCGGGCTGAACGGCACCACGCCCAGGCCGTGGTAGCCGGCGGCGGTCAGTTGCTCGGGCTCGGCCTGGCGGTTGACGATGTTGTACAGCGGTTGGCTGACCACAGGTTTGGCCACGCCCAGCTGGTTGGCGATGTGGCAGATCTCGGCGATGCGCCAGCCGCGGAAGTTGCTCACGCCCCAGTAGCGGATCTTGCCCTGGGCCAGCAGGTCGCCGATGGCGCGTACGGTTTCTTCCAGCGGTACCGTGTGGTCTTCGCGGTGCAGGTAGTAGATGTCCAGGTAGTCGGTGCCCATGCGCGTCAGGCTGGCTTCCAGCGCATTGAACAGGTGCTTGCGCGACAGCCCGCTGCGGTTGGGCACGCCGTCCACCGGGCCGTAGCCGGCCTTGGAGGCGACGATCCAGTCGTGGCGGTTGCGCGCCACCGCCTCGCCGACGATTTCCTCGGAGCGCCCGCCGTTGTACACGTCGGCGGTGTCGATGAAGTTGATGCCCTGATCCCAGGCCTTGTCGATGATGCGCAGCGAATCCTCGGTGCTGGTTTGCTCACCGAACATCATGCTGCCGAGGGTCAGGGCCGAAACCTGCAGGCCAGAGGTGCCGAGGGGGCGGTATTTCATTGCCGGGAATCCTTTTCGTGCGTGGGGTGTTTGCTGGTTTTACACACAACCTGCACGGTTTGAAAGGGCCGAGGCACCCATCCATGTCCTGTGGGAGCGGGTTCACCCGCGAACACCGGCGAAGCCGGTGCCATCCACCGGGTTGGATTCTTCGCGGGTGAACCCGCTCCCACAGGACCCTTGTCAATCCGGCAGGCCATGACACACCTGTGCCATGGCTGCTCCAGGTGTCCCGCCGCCGCGGCAATAATTACTGTTGTTGCCCCTGAAGTTTTAGAGCAAACCGCTCTGTTGCAGGCTTTTCCTGGCCCTGGCACAACCATTGCTCCGCCTCTTGCCGACACCCTCGCGCTGTCGCCATAACAAGAACGGAGAACCAGCCATGACCCCAACCGGCCCACACCGCCGGCTCCTGCCGAGCGCCCTTGCCGTCACCCTCAGCCTGACTTGCCTGCTGCCCGCCCACGCCGCCGAAGTGGATGGCGCGCGCATCATTGCCGCCGACCAGGAGCCCGGCAACTGGATGAGCCACGGCCGTACCTACGACGAACAACGCTTCAGCCCGCTCAAGGCCATCGACCAGGGCAACGTCAACCAGCTGGGCCTGGCCTGGAGCTACAAACTCGACCTGGACCGTGGTGTGGAAGCTACGCCCATCGTGGTGGACGGGGTGATGTACACCACCGGGCCCTTCTCGGTGGTGTATGCGCTGGATGCGCGCAACGGCAAGCTGTTGTGGAAGTACGACCCGCAATCGGACCGCCACCGCGCCGGCGAAGCCTGCTGCGATGCGGTCAACCGTGGCGTGGCGGTGTGGCAGGGCAAGGTCTACGTCGGCGTGCTGGACGGGCGCCTGGAGGCCATCGACGCCAAGACCGGCAAGCGCGTGTGGTCGGTGGACACCCGCAGCGATGACACCCGCAGCTACACCATCACCGGCGCCCCGCGGGTGGTCAATGGCAAGGTGGTGATCGGCAATGGCGGTGCCGAGTTCGGCGTGCGCGGCTATGTCACCGCCTATGACGCCGAGACCGGCAAGCAGGTGTGGCGCTTCTTCACTGTGCCGGGCGACCCCAAGCTGCCGCCGGAAAACAAGGCCATGCAAATCGCCGCCAAGACCTGGCACGGCGATGCCTTCGTCGAACAGGGCGGTGGCGGCACGGCGTGGGACTCGTTCGCCTACGATCCCGAGCTGAACCTTCTGTACATCGGTGTCGGCAACGGCTCGATGTGGGACCCGAAGTGGCGTAGCCAGGCCAAGGGCGACAACCTGTTCCTGTCGTCGATCGTGGCGGTGAACGCCGATACCGGTGAATACGCCTGGCACTACCAGACCACCCCGGGCGATGCCTGGGACTTCACCGCCACCCAGCACATGATCCTCGCCGAGCTGCCCATTGAAGGCCGCCAGCGCAAGGTGCTGATGCAGGCGCCGAAAAATGGCTTCTTCTACGTGATCGACCGGCAGACCGGCGAGCTGCTGTCGGCCAAGAACATCGTGCCGGTGAACTGGGCCAAGGGCGTCGACCTCAAGACCGGCCGACCGATCTTCAACGACGAGGCTGCCGCCTACTGGAAGGACGGCAAGCGCAAGCTGGTGACCCCGGCGTTCTGGGGCGCCCACGACTGGCACCCGATGTCCTACAACCCGCAGACCGGCCTGGTGTACATCCCGGCGCACATCATGTCGGCCTACTACGAGCACATTCCCGAGGCGCCCAAGCGCCACCCGTTCAAGAGCGTGTACCAGCTTGGCCTGCGCACCGGCATGATGCCCGAGGGCGCCGACGGCCTGCTGGAGATGGCCAAGACCTGGTCGGGCAAGCTGATTGCCTGGGACCCGGTGAAGCAGGCGCCGGCCTGGGAGGTGCCCTATGTCACCATCTTCAACGGCGGCACCCTGAGCACGGCCGGCAACCTGGTGTTCGAGGGCAGCGCCGACGGCCGGGTGATTGCCTACGCCGCCGACAGCGGCAAGAAGCTGTGGGAGTCACCCGCCGCCAGCGGGGTGATGGCCGCGCCCATCAGTTATTCGGTGGATGGCGAGCAATACGTGACCTTCATGGCTGGTTGGGGCGGGGCATTCAGCACCTTCGCCGGCGCCTTGAGCCTGCGCGCCGGGGTGCAGCCGTTCGCCCAGGTGCTCACCTACAAGCTCGGCGGCACGGCGCAGCTGCGCGAGCCGGCGCCGCCGGCCGATGCGCCCAAGCCACCGCCGCTGACCGCCGATGCCAAGACCGTGGCCGCTGGCGCTGCGCTGTACGACGGCAATTGCTCGCAGTGCCACGGCATCCACGCGGTCAGCGGCGGCGTGCTGCCCGACCTGCGCAAGCTCACCGCAGAAAAACACCAGATGTTTCTCGGCATCCTCTACGGCGGCCGCGTGCCCGATGGCATGCCGTCGTTCGCCGAGCGCCTCAAGCCCGACGAAGTGGCGCAGGTGCATGCCTACCTGATCAAGCGCGCCCACGACCTGCAGCAGGAGGGGGCGGTGTGGCAGCAGTTCAGTGCCAAGCCCGCCGCCCATACCCCGCTCGCCGACAACGACACCCAGGAGTGACACGAGCATGACCGACACCACTTACCAGAACTTCATCGCCAACGCCTTCATCGCCAGCGAGCAGTTGATCGAGGTGTACAACCCGGCCAACGGCGAGCTGCTGGCCCATGTGCCGGAGTCGCCGGCCCACCAGGTGGAGCAGGCCATCGCCGCCGCCCGCCAGGCGCAACCGGCCTGGGCCGCGCGCCCGGCCATCGAGCGCGCCGGCTACCTGCGCCAGATCGCGGCGAAGATCCGCGCCAACGCCGAGCCCCTGGCGCGCATCATCACCCGCGAAGGCGGCAAGGTGCCGGCCCTGGCCCAGGTGGAGGTGGCGTTCACCGCCGACTACCTGGACTACATGGCCGAGTGGGCGCGGCGCCTGGAAGGCGAGGTGCTTACCAGCGACCGCGCCGGCGAGCATATTTTCCTGTTGCGCAAGCCACTGGGGGTAGTGGCGGGCATCCTGCCGTGGAACTTCCCGTTCTTTTTGATCGCCCGCAAGATGGCCCCGGCGCTGCTGACCGGCAACACCATCGTGGTCAAGCCCAGCGAAGAAACCCCGATCAACTGCTACGAGTTCGCCAAGCTGGTGGCCCAGACCGACCTGCCGGCAGGGGTGTTCAACGTGGTCGGCGGGCGCGGTGCCAGCGTCGGCCACGGGCTGTCGAGCCATGCCGGGGTGGACCTGGTGAGCTTCACCGGCAGCGTGGCCACCGGTGCGCGGATCATGGCCGCGGCCGCGCCGAACATCACCAAGCTCAACCTGGAACTGGGCGGCAAGGCTCCGGCCATCGTGCTGGCCGATGCCGACCTGGACCTTGCCGTGAAGGCCATCGTCGCCTCCCGGGTGATCAACACCGGGCAGGTGTGCAACTGCGCCGAACGGGTGTATGTGCAGCGCCAGGTCGCGGATGCCTTCATCGACCAGGTGGCCCACGCCATGGCCGCCACCCGTTACGGCGACCCGTCGCTGCAGGCCGACCTGGACATGGGCCCGCTGATCAACCAGGCCGGTTTGGACAAGGTGGCGCAGATGGTGCGCACGGCGGCCGGGCAGGGCGCCCAGGTGGTCACCGGCGGCCAGGTGGCCGACCTGGGGGCAGGCTTTCACTACCAGCCCACCGTGCTGGCCGGGTGCAAGGCGGACATGCAGATCATGCGCAAGGAGATCTTCGGGCCGGTGCTGCCGGTCCAGGTGGTGCACGACCTGGACGAGGCCATTGCGCTGGCCAACGACAGCGAATACGGGCTGACCTCGTCACTGTACACCCGCGATTTGAGCGCGGCATTGAAGGCCTGCCGCGAGATCGACTTCGGCGAGACCTACATCAACCGGGAGAACTTCGAGGCCATGCAAGGCTTCCACGCCGGGGCCCGCAAGTCGGGGATCGGCGGGGCGGATGGCAAGCATGGGTTGTATGAGTACACCCGTACGCAGGTGGTGTACATCCAGGGGTGATCCCACCGTCTGGGCTTTACGCCACCTCTGTAGGAGCCGGCTTGCCGGCGATGAGGCCCGCCCTGGCGATACACCTCTGAGTGATATGCCGAAGCCAGCGGCCCTATCGCCGGCAAGCCGGCTCCTACAGGGCTTTTACCGCTGGTTTGGCTGCACAATGCCGTACAGCTTCATCTTGCGATACAGCGTGGAGCGGGAAATTCCGGCGGCGTCAGCTGCCGCGCTCATGTTCCAGCGCTGGCGCTGCAACAGCTCCAGCAGGTGGCGGGCCTCCATGGCTTCCACCTGCTGTTCAAGCAAGCGTGGCGGGGCAGGGCTCGCCAGCACTTCTTCCGGCAGGCAATCCAGCCCGATCACCCCGTCTTCAGCCAGCGCCACGGCGTAGCGCAGCACGTTCAACATCTGCCGTATGTTGCCCGGCCATGGATGGCCAAGCAGGCAACGCCGGGCTTCATCATCCAGGCGCAAACCTGCTGCGCCGGGTAACCCCGCCAGCAACCGCTCGATCAACGTGCCGCGGTCACTGCGCTCGCGCAGCGCCGGCAACTGCACACGCATGCCGCTCAGGCGGTAGTACAGGTCCTCGCGAAAGCCCTTGCTGGCTATCAATGCGGCCAGGTCCTGATGGGTGGCGCTGATCACCTGGATATCCAGCGCTACAGGCGCTTCAGCCCCCAGCGGCAGCAGTTCGCGTTCGGCCAGCACCCGTAACAGGCGGGTTTGCAGGTGGGCGGGCATGTCGCCGATTTCGTCGAGAAACAAGGTGCCGCCGTCGGCCAGTTCCAGCTTGCCCTTCATGCCCTTGCGGTTGGCCCCGGTGAAGCTGCCGGCGCGGTAGCCGAACAGTTCGCTTTCGATCAGCGATTCGGGGATGGCCGCGCAGTTGAGCGCCACGAACGGCCCTGCATGGCGCTCACTGGCCTGGTGCAGGGCGCGGGCGAAGGCCTCCTTGCCGGTGCCGGTTTCGCCGCCCAGCAGGATCGCGATGTCCTTGTCCAGCACCTTGCGCAGGCGGCGTACCGCTTGTTGCAGGTGAGGGTCTTCGCCGGCCAGGCTGTCCAGCCCCGGGTGAGGGGTGTTGGCGCGTTTGTCGGCTGGCACCCTGCGCGGCCTGTAGCCGGCCGGTACCCGCAGGCCGATGTCCAGCGGTCGCTGTTCGGCATGCGCGCGCAGGGTCACACCGCGGGCACCGCCGCGGGTGAGTTCCAGCAGCTGGTCGATGTCGGCGGGCAGCAACTGGTCGATGCGCTGTCCGAGCAGGGCCTGAGGGTGGTTGAGGAATGCTGCGCGATTGGCGCCGATCACCCGGCCGTTTTCGTCCAGGGCCAGCAGTTGCCGCGCCGCCAGGTCGCCGGCCTGGCCTTCGGGGTTGAGGGCCAGGGTGAGGCGGTCGCGGTAGTGCTGGCGAAAGTGGGCGTCTTCGATCATGCGGGCGTACAGGCTCACCAGTTGCAGGGTGAGATGCTGGGCCTGCTTGGGGCCTTCGTCGTGCAGGCAGGTGGCGTTCAGGCAGCCGAGCAGCTGGTTTTGCGCATCGAACAGCGGTGCCACCGAGCAACTGAGCCGGGCGTTGCTGCTGAGAAAGTGTTCCTGGCGGTGAATGGTCAGGGCAACCCCTGCGGCCAGTGCGGTGCCGATGCCGTTGGTGCCGGCGATGGACTCGTCCCAGCAGGCACCGGCCACCAGGCCTGCGCGGGTATAGCGCTGGGTGTCGTTGGGCAGGCGGGCGTCCAGGGTAATGCCGTTGCGGTCGCTGAGCAGCACGGCGAAGCCGGCCGGTGCGACCCGCTGCGCCAGGCCGTTGAGGCCTTGGCCGGCCAGGTTCAGCCAGGCTTCGTGGCGGGCCTGGTGCTGGCGCACTTCACTGGCGCTGAGCAGGTTGTCGACGTGGCGCTGGGCGGGGTCGAGGTGGTGTTGGGTGATGCTGCGGTACCAGGATTGGGCGATCACCGGTTCCGGGGTGAGGCCGCGGTTGGCGAAATGGCAGTCGATGACAGCGGCCAGGTCGCTGGGCCGGGGTGGGGCGGCGGGCGCGGACATGGGGGATCCTGTGGTTTTGTTGTTTTGTGGGGAAACCATAGCAGGTGAGATGGGGGTGGGGCCCCTGCGGGAGCTGGCTTGGGGTTGCATGCGCATTCATTATTTATAGTGACGCTTACTCACCTTTGGGCCCCTACGTAAGGGCGGAAAGATGGCGAAAAGACGCTATCGTCAATGAATGCGCATACATCTCCCAAAGCAATCACCGTAAAGCCCCGACCCCGACCCCATCACTTGAAATCCCACTGCATCTGCGCCGCAATACTCACCTCACTCGAAGACCTCACACACACCTCCAGGTAATCGGTAAACCGCGGCGGCACCGCAATCCCTTCCTCCAGCAACCGGCTGTTGTCGAACAGGTAATTGAGGTCGGCAAACCCGCTGTACAAGCGCAGGGCCCGCAGCACCAAGCGTGGGTTGGCCGGCCCAATGCGGCTTTCGAAGCTGTTGGCCAGGGACTTGAGGTCATCCACGCCAACCTTGCGATAGCGCTCCCCCACAGGCTCCGCACCATTGGCCAGGGCAAAAGCCCGGTCAATTTCGGCAAAGGTGCAGGCCGAACCGTGCCCGGCAGAGATGTGGTAGAGGTCGTGATTGAGCTGCGGTTTGCGCGCCAGGCCAATCAGCGCCTCGGCGCAGTAGTCCACCGGGATCACATCGATCTGCTCGTCCAGCCCGCAGGTGAAGCTTTCCAACGCAAAGCCCATGCGAAAAACCCAGAAGATACTGCCCGACGCCTGGCACCCAAGGCTGCGGTGGCCAACCACGATGGACGGCCGCGCCACCACCAGCGGCAGGCCAGGCAGTTCTTCGCGCATGCGCCGTTCGATTTCCGCCTTGGAGGCGGTGTAGTCCACCAGTTGTTGCTCGGCCTCGGGGAACTCCCACGACTCGCTGATGGGTGACTCACGCTCGGGCCCGCAGCACATCGCGGTACCCACATGCAGGAAACGCTTGAGCCGGGCCGAGCGTGCCAACACCTCGGCGAAGGCAAAGGTGCCTTCGACGTTGACCGGCCAGATGGTCGGGTTCTTCGAAAACGACGCCACGGCGGCGCAGTTGATCACCCGGTCCATCTGCATCAGGCGCGGCGTTTCACGGGCCAGCCAGGAGGTGTCGAGCAGGTCGCCGCAAAGGATCTGCCCAGCGTCCAGCGCCAGGCAGTCACGCTCGCTGACACCGTGTTGGCGCAGGTTGTCGCGCAGGCGCTCCAGGCCCTGGTGCGGGGTGTCGGCGCGCACCAGAAAGCACAAGCCTGCACCTTGGCCGTCGGCCATCAGCTGGGCCGCCACGGAACCACCAAGAAAACCCGTGGCCCCGGTCAGCAGGATATGTTCGCGAGTAGCGACGGAGGTGAACATATTACCTTGGGTCAGTGCATTCATCGGTGTTGCCTCTAAAGTTGGGTGCTGCGCATTTGAAATATGTCAGTGTCAACGCGCCGTGAAAAAGTCGTGAGCCGTTAATTGCAACAGGCCATGGGCGAGTAAGTGTTTTGGTGGTTGCTGTCCGCGCAGCACAGCGCCTGCAGGGCTCCAGACGAGAGGCTTGCGATTCTGGATGGGTGCGTCGGTTATTGCAATTGCAAGGGCGAGGAAGTTTGCGTGAAACTATTTTAATCGGCACTGCGCCAATGAATATTTGCTGTTTTATTCTGAATTTTATTTTATTTTGAAAGTTGCTTCAGCTTCTGTTCAGGTAATGTTCCGGGTGCTGTGCTAGTGCGCAGTAGTTGTGCTGAAGGCAGGGTTCGTAGATGGAGAAGGTGGCTTGGCATACATGCCTTGGTCGCCTGCAGGCGCGCCTCACCACCCCCAATGCTTGAGCGCCAGCAACACCCCCATACCCACCGCCAGGGTCAGCAGCGTGCTGCGGGTCTTCCAGGCCACCAGCCCGGCAACGATAGCGGCGGGGATCTGCGGGTTGCTCCAGTCGAACGCAGCATGCCGCTCGGGGAAGATCACCGCCGGCAGCACCAGTGCGGCCAGCACGCTGGCCGGCACGTAGGCCAAGGCCCGGCGCAACAGCGGCGGGATGCGCAGTGCGCCGTAGAACTCGATGAACGACAGGCGCAGGGCGAAGGTGCCCAGGCCGGCCAGCACGAACACCAGCCACTGCACCCAAGGGCTCATGACGATGCCTCCTGGGCGGCTTCACCCCGTGCAGGGTCATGCCAGTGCTCGATGGTTACCCCGGCAATGATGCCGCCCAGCGCGGCTACCAGCAGCCCCAGGTTGTACGGCAGGTCGACGGCCAGCACCGCCAGGGCGCCACCCACGATGGCGGCACCGAGGGTGGCCGGGTTGCGGATGCTGGGTACCAGCAGCGCCAGGAACGACAACGGAATGGCAAAACCCAGCTGCCAGGCATCAGGGATGCCGCTGCCCAGCAGCACGCCCGCCAGCACGGCGAGGTTCCAGCCGCACCACATCACGATGGCCGTGCCGGTGTAGTAGTGGAAGGCGAAGGCGCCCGGGCCGCTGGCCGGGGTTTTCAGCGACCAGAGGGCGAAGCTCTGGTCCGACAACAGGTAGGCCAGCGACCAGCGCTGGCGCCGCGGCAGGCGGTTGAAGTGCTGGCCCAGCGAGGCGCTGTACATCAGAAAGCGCAGGTTGATCACCAGCGCGGTGACCACCATGGTCACCGGCAGCGCGGCGCTTTGCATCAGCTGCATCACCACCAGTTGCGCCGAGCCCGAGTAGAACAGCAGGGTCATGCCCATGGCCTCGGTGGGCGACATGCCCATGCCGATGGCGGTAACCCCGGTGATCAGGCCGAAGGGGACAATGCCGGTGGTCAGGGGCAGTACGTCCCGCGCCCCCTGGGTGAAGGCCTGCCGGGCGCTTGGGTAGTTCATGGTGGTTTCCTGTTGTTGTTTTGCCTGCTCAACATAAGACGCTGCGGCAGATGGTCACAAGCGCAGAATTCTGGAATATTAGGCCTAAAAAAAATGAGCCTAAAATCATGCCCCTCGACAACCCCACCCGCCACGCGCTGCCACTCAATGCGCTGCGAGCCTTCGAGGCGTCTGCCCGCCTGGGTGGCTTTGCCCGCGCAGCCCACGAGCTGAAGCTGACCCCTGGCGCCATTGCCGCGCTGGTCAAGACCCTGGAGCGCCAGTACGGCGCCGCGCTGTTCGAACGCCACGCCAAGGGTGTGCGCCTGACGCCGCTCGGGGAAAGCATCAAGGGGCAGTTCACCGAGGCTTTCGATGCGGTGGAGGACGCGGCACGCACCTTGCGCCGGCTGGCGGCGCCGCAGCGGGTGCATATCGTCACCTCGCCGGCCCTGGCGCATTTGTGGGTCGGCCCGCGGCTGCCGCAATTGACCGAAATGCTCGCGCCCATCGAAATCTCGGTAACGGCAGTAGACGAGGTGCCCAACCTCAAGCGCAGCCCGTTCGACCTGTGCCTGTTCTACACCGACCGGCTCGAGCGCGGCCAGCGCGCGCTGGCCAGCGAGGAAGTGCTCCCGGTGTGCGTGCCGGCGCTGGCGGCCGGCATTCGCAGTGTCGATGACCTGGCCCAGGTGCGTTGCATTGCCGAGGTGGACTGGAACGACTGGGAGGTCTGGGCGCGGGAGGTGATGGGCGCGCCATTCGTGGCGCGTGGGCCGGGGTTCTCGCTGTATGCCAGCGCGGTGCAACAGGCATTGCTGGGGGCTGGTGTGCTGATCGGGCGCAGGAGCCTGGTGCAGCGTTACCTGGACAGCGGCGAGCTGGTGGCGCCGATCGCCCGTGCGGTGCCGCTGGGCCTGCATATTGCAGCCTGGGCCCTGCCGGCAGCCAAAGGTAACCGCTCGGTGGCGGCAGTGGAGGAGGGGCTGGCCCAGCTTGCAAAATGCTGACCCTCTGTAGCAGCCGGCTTGCCGGCGATGGCGCCCTGGCAGAGGACGCCTAGCCTGAAACGGCCTCATCGCCGGCAAGCGGCGCAGGCCGGTACTCAGGCGGGGTGAATCATCACACTGATGCGCCGGCGTTCAATCACCTTCAGCGTATCAGCCTGGCCGGTCAGCTTGTCGAACGTGACGCTGGCGTCGGCGTTGTGCGCAGGGTTAGGCAGCAGCTTGATCAACTGGTAAGCCTGGCCGCCCTCGGGTTCGCTGGCAGGGAGCTGTTCGAACGTCACTTCGCCGGCCTCGGCGCTGCGAGCAACCCAATGCTCGCCAGCACCGACCGGCAGGCGGGCGGTGTAGGTGTCGCCGGCGACGCTGTGGAAAATGCAGCCGTCAACGGTTTGTGCCGATGAGCAATGGGCCGCCTTGGCGCCGGGGCGCAGGGGGTTTTCGATGGCGTATTCGGGGCTGGCGAAGGCACTGCTGGCGGTGAGGGAGGCCAGCAGGGCCAGGGGCAATTTGAAGGGCATGTTGGTACTTCCTTGAGAGATGGGCACGCACTCTGCAGGTGGTTGCTGTTGGGCCTCAGCCTGCGGGAATGAATGTATACAGAATGTATAATCATCAAGTGACGACGTCAATTCGCCGGCCAGGCCCGCTCTCGCAAGGTAGCGAACGCGACCAGCGCTGGTGCTGGTCGCTTGTCAGGCGTCGCTCAATGCCCGCCTTTCATGCGCCGGGCAATCAGGTAGATCACCAGGCCTGCGAGCGCTGCGGCTGCGCCGATGTAGCCGGTGCTGGTCCAGCCCAGGCCCGCGCTGATGGCCATGCCGCCGAACCACGGCCCGAGGGCGTTGGCGAGGTTGAACGCGGCATGGTTGGAGGCGGCCGCCAGGCTGGGCGCTTCGTGGGCGATGTCCATCAGGCGGATCTGCAGTGGCGCGGCCAGGGCGATCATGGTGCCTACCAAGGCGATGCCCGGCAGCAGGGTCCACAGCGAGTGGGCGGCGAACGAGAAGAACAGCAACACGGCCATCGACCATACCAACACGATGCCCACCGCACGGAACTGCAAGCTGTCGAACAGCTTGCCGCCTACGATGTTGCCAACGATGCCACCCACGCCGAAGGCCGCCAGGCCGAACGGAATCCACTGCGGCGCCACCTGGGTCACCTGCAGCATGGTCGGCGCCAGGTAACTGAACACGCAGAACATGCCGGCAAAGCCGATCGAGGCGATGGCCAGGGCCATCCACACCTGGGGCAGGGCAAAGGCGCGCAGCTCTTTACGCGGGTCGCTGCGGGGCTCGTCGTGGGGCTGTGGCACGAAGCGCCACACCAGGGCGACGGTGGCCAAGGCGATTGCCGCCACCAGCACGAACGCCGAGCGCCAGCCGAAGAACTGGCCGAGCAGGGTGGCCACCGGGTTGCCCAGCAACATGGCCAGGGTCAGGCCCATCATCACCCGGGCCACGGCGCCGGCGCGCTGGTTGCTGGCAACCATGCTCGAGGCCACCACGGCGGCGATGCCGAAGTAGGCGCCATGGGGCAGGCCGCTGATGAAGCGGAACGCCACCAGGCTTGCGAACGATGGAGCGAACGCGGTGGCCAGGTTGCCGATGGCGTAAAGCGCCATCAGCAGCAACAGCATGTGCTTGCGCAGCAACTTGGCGCCGAGGATGGCCAGGGTCGGCGCACCGACCATCACGCCCAGGGCATAGGCGCTGATGGCATGGCCGACCTGGGGTTCGCTCAGTTGCAGGTTGCTGGCGATATCGGGCATCAGGCCCATGATGGCGAACTCGCCGGTGCCGATGGCGAAACTGCCGAGGGCCATGGCGGCTTCCATTTTCACGACGGTGGATTTGGCGGGGAGCTGGGGCGGGGCTTGGTGGACAGACATCGGGATCCTTTGCGAAACATGCTGAAACGTTTGATGGCCGATGGTAGACGTTTCGCTCAGGCGTAGTCGAGGCTGGATGTGGCCGCAATCCCGCAGGCGCCGTTCATCCTGTAGGAGCCGGCTTGCCGGCGATAGGGCCAGACCGGGCAACGCACCCGCTAACCTGGCACCGGCGTTGCCGGTGTTCGCGGGCAAGCCCGCTCCTACAGGGGCCGAGCCCGCTGGCGGGGGCAAACCGCGATCACCCAGGCATCCCGTCCACCCGAGCCTGCAGCAGAACCGGCAGATAATGCCAAACGAACAACCCCAACCCGGCACAAGCCAGCAGCACCGACAACCCCAGCCCCAATGACATGAACGGCACCACCAGCACCCGTGCCACTGCGGCCATCTGCACCAGCGCAAACGCCCAGCCGATGCTGGCCGGTACGGTCAGGGGCCGCCCAGTATGGCCCAAGCTCACCCGCGCCATCATCGCCACGATCAGCCCGGTCATGCCGCCGACACTCAAGGCATGCACCGCCAGGCTCGGGCTAATGGCCACCCCCGCATGCCAAAGCGCCAGCCCCAGGCACGCGGGCACCATCCAGGCGTAGGCCAGGTGCAGCGACCACAGCAGCGGCACCCGCCAGATACCCCGCGCGTACCACGCCACCAGGCGCACTGCGTGGAGCACCGCCAGGGCGGCAAACAGCGTGGCCATGAAGGCGTTGGGCGTTTCGTTGAAGCCGGCTGCGTAGCTGGCTGGCAGGGCGATGCTGCCCAGCAGGCAGGTGCGGTCGAGCCACGGGCGGGCCGGGGCCGGCGTCATGTTGCCAAGCCCGCGACGGGTGAAGAACGGGATCACCCGGCCGCCAATCACGCTCATCATCGCCGCCACCAGCCACAACCCGGCGAGCACGCCACGGCGCTGCAGGCCCTCGTCATGGGTAAGCCAGCCCGCCAGGGTCAGCCACTGGCAAGCCGCCAGCAACAGTAGCAGCGCGACTATAGGGTAGTTGTTGCGCAGGCGCCTCTGGATGATCGGCCGCGCCAGGGCCACGGCCACCAGCGGCAAAAAGGCGCCCTGGAGCGTGACCATCAACCAGGACGGCAGGGGCAGGAACCAACTGGCCCGGCCCAGCAGCCAGAGCAGGAACAACCCCTGCAACGGGCGGCCGCAAAGGCCAGGGATACCGCTCCAGTTCTGCACCGCCGTCAGCAAGAAACCAGCGACGATCGCCACGGCAAAACCGAACAGCATCTCGTGGCGGTGCCACGCCAGCAGCCCGCCCACAGGGCTGGCTTGCAGCACACCGGCCAACACGCCGCCCCACAACAGAAGGGCAAACAAGGCGAACAGGCTGCCGCCCAGGAAGAACGGGCGAAAACCCAGCGCCCAGAGTGCCCGGCGCGGGCGAGCGTTTATCGGCTGAACGAGCATGACGGCCACCTTGGTTCGATTCCGGAAGGTCGATTGGGTTACCATCACGATCCATGCCAGCCAACAAAGCCTTGAATATCAAGGTGATGGCGTTCAAAAGAGTCAATATGACTTCATGTTTATCCAGTCTTTATGACTTGCAGATAGTCATAAAGACCTGTTTCAAGTGACAGGACCTTGCTGTGACCGATCTTCTGCGCAACCCGCTGCTGCAGTACCTGGCCCGCCTGGCGCCGTCCAGCCAGCTGACCATGCGCTACATCCTGCAGGATGCCGCCGACCGCCTGGGCTTCGTCGATGCCGACATCGCCGATGTACCCTGGCACCACCTCGAGCCTGGCCACGTGATTGCGCTGGTCGCGGCGCTGCGTGCCGATGGCTACGCCCCCAACACCTCGTCGCTGTACGTGAATGCCGTGCGCGGGGTGATGAACGAGGCCTGGCGCCAGGGCCTGATCGAGCACGATCAGCTACTGAAAATTCGCGAGATCAAGCCGGCCACCGGCAGCCGCCTGCCGCCGGGGCGCAATCTGCGCCGTAGCCTGATCCGCGAGTTGATGGATGTGTGCGCTGCCGACCCGCGCCCGCAAGGGGTGCGCGATGCGGCCATTCTGGCACTGCTGTACGGCACCGGCATGCGCAAGTCAGAATCGGTGGACGTCGACCTGGCCCAGGTGGATTTTGCCGAGCGCAGCGTGGTGGTGATGGGCAAGGGCAACCGTCAGTTGCTCAAGTACGCCCCGGCCTGGGCCTTCGACAAGTTGCAGGCCTGGCTCGACCTGCGCCGCCAGCACCTGCCGGCCGGCGAGCGCGACGACAGCTTCCTGTTCAACCGTATCCGCCGTGGCAGCCACATTACCCGCGCGCGCATCACCAAGCACGCCATCTACTACATCGCCCGCCAGCGCGGGGCGCAGGTGGGCGCGAAGATCATGCCCCACGATTTTCGCCGGGCCTTCATCACCCGGGTGATCGAAGAGCACGACCTGTCGATCGCCCAGAAGCTGGCCCACCACGCCAACATCCAGACCACGGCCGGGTACGACCGGCGCGACGACAACGAGCGGCGCCGGGCGGTGGAGCGCTTCGATTACTGAGTGAGAGAGGGGCGCGACAGGGGTGGCCGGTTGATTGAGTGGGCGGGCACCGGCTGTGCCGGTGATCGCCGGCAAGCCGGCTCCTACAGGTGCCGCGCCGGGTTCGGGCATGGCGTGATCCTGTGGGTTTATCGCAGTGCCGAACCTGCGCGAAGATGACGGCGCGAGGCCCTGAGCGCTCAGTGAATACTCGAAGCCAGCTCGAAGATCGGCATGTACATCAAAATCACGATCAACCCGATCAACAGCCCGATGAAGGTCATCAGCAAGGGTTCGAACAGCTTGACGAACCATTCCACCCAGCGGCCGATTTCCTGGTCGTGAAAGTCCGCGCAGCTTTCCAGCATCTGGCCCAGGTTGCCCGATTGCTCTCCGGCACGTAGCAGGCGTAGCGACACTGGGGTGACCAGTTGCCCGGCCTCCAGTGCATCGGACAGCGGCAGGCCTTCGGCCACCCGCCGGCTGGCCTGCTCCAGGCCTTCGGCGGCGGCGCTGCCGAGCAACCCGCGAGCCATGCTCAAGGCGGTGAGGATGGGGATGCCGCCCTGCAGCAAGATGCCCAATGAGCGGTAGAAGCGCGCCAGTTCATACATCACCAGGCGCTGGTGCAGCGTTGGCACCCGCCGCAGTAGCCGGCTGGCCCAGCGACGTACCCGCGGGTTGCGGCGCAGCGCCACCAGCACCGCGAGCGCCCCCAGGGTGCCAAGGCCCAGGGGCAACTGCTGGGCATGCAGGAACAGGCCGATTTGCATGAGTACCCGCGACAGCCACGGCAGCTCAGTGCCCATGCCTTCGAACACCAGGCTGAAACGCGGCACCACATACCCCAGCAAGAACAGCACCACGCCACCGCCCACCAACAACAGCAGCAACGGGTAGACCGACGCCCCCACCAGCTTCTGGCGCACCAGGTCCAGGCGCTGGCGGTAGCCGATGTAGCGGCCGAGCGCATCACCCAGGGCGCCGGTGCGTTCACTGGACTGCACCAGCGCCACGTACAGGGCGGGGAATACCCGTGGTTGCTGGGCCAGGGCCTGGGACAGCGAACGCCCCTCGTACAGTTGCCGTACCAGTGCTTCCAGGGTCTTGCGGGCAGCGCCACTGGGGGCTTTTTCGGCCAGGCTCTCCAGGGCGTCGATCAGCGGCAGGCCGGCATTGAGCAGGGTGGCCAGCTCCTGGCTGAACAGCACCAGGTCGAAGACCGGCGCGCGGCGCCAGGGCAGGGCGCCCAGGCTCAGGCCCGGCTTGCGCACGCTGAGCACGCGCAAACCCTGGTTTTCGGCCTGGCGCCGGGCCTGGTCGAGGTCCTCGGCGTCCACCTGCAACTGCACCACGCCCTGGCGGCCCAGAGCCTTGAGTTCGAAACGCATGGCCGCGCCCCTTACTGCCAGCTGGTGATTTCGGCGTTTTCGCCGTCACCGCCGGGCTGGCCGTCCTTGCCCATCGACAACAGGTCGTACTCGCCGCCGTTTTCGCCAGGTTGGCGATAGATGTACGGGCGGCCCCAGGGGTCCTGGGGCACGGCCTTCTGCAGGTAGGGGCCGGTCCAGCGGGCTTCGCCGCTGGGGGCGACCACCAGCGCCTGCAGGCCTTGCTCGCTGCTGGGGTAGTGGCCGACCTCCAGACGGTACAGGTCCAGGGCCTTGCCCAGGCCTTCGATCTGCGCCCGCGCCACCTTGGCTTCGGAGCGCCCGAGCTGGCTGAAGTACTTCGGCGCGACGATACCGGCCAACAGGCCCAGCACCACCAGCACCACCAGCAGTTCGAGCAGGGTGAAACCGCGTTGGGCATTGATTCTGCGCTGCATGGCGAAACCCTCGGTTGCGTGTACGGCCTTGCCATGCAACAGCCGTGCACGTCTAGGCCGGGCCCTTGCGCCATGCGTATTGGCGGGCGGCACGCTGCTTGCGTCAGTGCTGCAAACCCCGGGTTTTCCGGGGTATTTCCCCCACTTCGGGGGCCACGAACGGGGAGGCGACCGGCATGCGTGGTCTGATGCTGATGGCGGCGGGGCTGGCGACGGGGTTGATGGCCCTGGGCGCTCAGGCCGATGTGTACATCTCGAGCGATGGCAAGGGCGGGTTCATCCTGTCCAACGTGCACCGGCCAGGACGCCAGTACGAGCGGGTCATCAGCGAGTCTCCCGGCACTGGCGGGCCGGTGAACGCGCAACTGGTCACTGGCCGCCCTTATGCCGAGGTCGTGGCTGCGGCGGCGTTGGCCAATGACGTGCCCCAGGCCTTGCTGCACGCCTTGATCAAGGCCGAGTCCGGCTACAACCCCAAGGCCCGCTCGCCCAAGGGGGCAGCTGGCCTGATGCAACTGATGCCAGACACCGCCAAGGAGATGGGGGTCAAGGATGTGCTCGACCCCGAGGCCAACGTACAGGGCGGGGCACGCTACCTCAAGCGCATGCTGACCCTGTTCGACAACGACATCACCCTGGCCGTGGCGGCCTACAACGCCGGCCCCGAGGCGGTACTGAGCCGCGGCAAGGTGGTGCCGCCGTTCGCCGAGACGCGCCGCTATGTGCCGACGGTGTTGCGCGACTACCGGATGCTGCAAGGGTTGGCCGAGCCGTAGCGGCCTGTACGGCGGGTTCGTCGGCCAGGCCACTGGTTTTCCCCAACTCTGGGCTATAACCAATGAACAGTGCCCAGCAGCAGAAGCCCCGCCATGGACCTCGCCAACCGCCCCGAACCCGCCGTACCCGGTACCGAGGCCAGCGCGCCGCGCAGGCCGTTCAACCTGCTGCGCTGGTATGCCTGGGTGAGCCTGGCCATCATCCTTTCGGTAGCAGTGGGGCTGGGGCTTATTTCCAGCCGTTTCATCATCAACGAAAGCATCGAGCGCGACGCGCTGCTCACCGCCCAGTTCATCACCTCCATTGCCGACGCCGAGGTGCGCCATGTGTCGATCCCCAACGTGCGCACCATGGGTGAGCTGCTCGACCCGCGCACTGACCAGGCCATGTCCGATGTCGACCCCGAGGCGCGGCGCAAGGCGCGGGGCGAGTTTCTCGACCATATCGCCCACCTGCCGGACATGCTGCTGGTCAACATCTATGCCCCGGACCGCACGGTGATCTGGTCGAGCAACCCGGCGCTGATCGGCAAGCTGATCGAGGGCGATGACGACCTGGACCGGGCCTTCGAGTACAAAATCCGTGTGTCGGCCAGCTATCACGACTTCGAGCGGGCGCGCAGCGAGCAGAAGTTCGTCACCCCGCCCGAGCAACTGTTCATCGAGAACTACATCCCGCTGTTCGACGCCGATGACCAGCAGGTGACGGCCATGGTCGAGATCTACAAGGAGCCCCATGACCTGATCGTGCGCATCGAGCATGGCCTGCTGTTGATCTGGCTGGCCATCACTGTGGGCGCAGGGCTGGTTTACGTGGGGTTGTACGGCATCATGCGGCGCGCTGCGCGGTTGATGGCCGTACAGCAAAAACGCCTGATCGGCAACGAAACCTTCATCGCCCTGGGCGAGGTGTCTTCGGCGGTGGCGCACAGCCTCCGCAACCCCTTGGCCAGCATCCGTTCCAGTGCCGAGCTGGCTCAGGCCTTTGATGACGGGCCGGCGCAGCGGCATGTCAGTGACATCATCAGCCAGGTCGACCGTATGTCGCAGTGGGTACGCGAACTGCTTCAGTCGCTGCGCCCGCTCAATGACGAGGCGGTGCCGGTGGACCTCGCCCTGGCCCTGCGCGAGAGCCTGCAGGCTTACGCCGCGCCGCTGCGGCGCAGTGAGGTGACGGTGCAGGTGGCGCAGCTGCCAGCGGTGCAGGTACTGGGGCAACCGGCGCTGCTGGGGCAGATTTTCAACAGCCTGTTCGCCAATGCGCTGGAGTCGATGGAGCAGGGCGGCGAGTTGCGCGTTGAGGTGGTGCGCCATGACCGGCGCAGCCTGGTGCTGCGGGTTTCCGACACCGGCAAGGGCATGAGCGAGCAGCAGCAGCGCATGGCCTTCCGGCCGTTTTTCAGTACCAAGCAGGGTGGCCTGGGGGTGGGCCTGATGCTGGTCAAGCGGATCATGGAACGCTTTGGTGGGTCGGTACGCTTGAGTAGCCGCCTGGGTGGTGGGACGAGGGTGTCACTGAGCTTTCGCTTGGTTAGAACTTAAAGTCAAATATTTTGAATTTGCTTCAAGATTATGATTTATAAGGTTATTTGTCTTTGTGGGTAGAAATTACCCAGATTTGGGGGTTTTTAATAGATTTCAGATTACAAAATATCAGTAAATCATTGATTCATAAGTATTTTTGAATTTGCAGCTGCGGCTGGCTGGCTTTTTGCAGCTTCACCCATGCCACTTTCATCAGGTGTGTTGCAGTACCTGAAAGATGGCCAGTCGCTACCGCTGGTAGCAGTGACACCGTGACCCTTCATCAGGCTTGCAGGCGGGACCCACGCGATGCAGATGCTGGAGAACCAGAGACTCGACAAGCCAGCCGCCCCTTCTACCGGGTTGGCTGCGCCGTTGCACGAGTTCAACCTGCTGCGCTGGTTCTCTTTGGTCAGCCTGTTGATCATCGCTTCGGTGGCCGGCAGCCTGGGTTATGTGTCGACCCGTTTCGTGGTGCGCGACAGTGTCGAGCGCGACGCCATGCTGACTGCCCAGTTCATCCAGGCCATGGCCCAGGCCGAGGTGCGCCATTCGCAATTGCCGCCGGGCACCACCATGGGAGAACTGCTCGACCCGCGCATGGACCAGCGCCACCTGCAGTTCAGTCCACAGCTGGCCGAGGCTACCCGGGTGGAGTTCCTCGACCATATCGAGCACCTGCCTGACACGCTTTTGGCTAACGCCTACGCCCGCGACCGCACGGTGATCTGGTCGACCAACCCGCAGCTGATCGGCAAGCGCATCGATGACGATGGCGGCCTGGAGCGCGCGTTCCGTTCGCGCAAGTCGGTTTCGGCCAGCTATCACAAGGTCGACGAGGACCGCGAGGAGCAGCAGTTCCTGCGCGAACCGCGGCACCTGTTCATCGAGAACTACATCCCGCTGTTCGACAGCCAGGGCGAGCAGGTGCTGGCCATGGTGGAAATCTACAAGGAGCCCCAGGACCTGGTGCGGCGCATTCACCGCGGCTACGTGCTGATCTGGGCGTCAACGCTGGCGGGCGGGGCGCTGGTGTACTTCGGCCTGTTCTGGATCGTGCGCCGCGCCGCCAGCTTGCTGCGCCACCAGCAGGAGCGGCTGATCGCCAGCGAAACCTACGTGGCGTTGGGCGAGATGTCCTCGGCGGTGGCCCACAGCCTGCGCAACCCGCTGGCCAACATCCGCTCCAGCGCGGAGCTGGCCCAGGATATCGCCAACCCGCCTGCGCAAAAGAACATCGCCGACATCATCACCCAGGTCGACCGCATGTCGCGCTGGGTGCGCGACCTGCTGGTGTCGCTGCGCCCGACCAGCGACGAGCCCGAGGCGGTCGACCTGGTGGCAGCCGTCGAAGACACCCGGCAGACCTTCGCCCCGCAGATCGAGCGCAACGCCGTGCGCTTTGCCTTCGTCGGCCCCACCGAGCAGCGGGTGGCCAGCCAGCCGCTGCAGTTGACGCAGATCCTCAACAGCCTGTTCGCCAACGCCCTGGAGGCCATGCCTCAGGGCGGAGAGTTGCGTGTGGAGGTGCAGGTGCTGGAGGGCGGCCAGGTGGCGCTGCTGCTCAGCGACACCGGCAAGGGCATGAGCGAGCAGCAAAAGCGCATGGTGTTCAAGCCGTTCTTCACCACCAAGCAAGGCGGGCTGGGTGTCGGCCTGGCCCTGGTCAAACGCATCATGGAACGCTTTGGCGGCTCGGTCGAATTGAGCAGCCGCGAAGAGGAAGGAACCCGTGTCAGCCTGATCTTCAATATTGCAGCGGGAGGGGACCATGGAGCACAGCATCCTGGTGGTCGAGGATGATGAAATCCTCGCCGAAAACATCAGTACCTACCTGGGCCTCAAGGGCTTTGAAGTCACCGTGTGCCACAGCGCGGAACTGGCCCTGGAGCAGGTCGCCCGGGCCATGCCCGATGCGGTGCTGACCGACAACTCGTTGCCGGGCATGAGCGGCCACGGCCTGCTCAGCGCGCTGGTGGCGCAGGCGCCGGAGCTGAAGGTGATCATGATGACCGGCTACGGCAACGTCGAGGACGCCGTGCTGGCCATGAAAGAGGGGGCCTTCCACTACCTGACCAAGCCGGTGGTGCTGGCCGAACTCAAGTTGATGCTGGACAAGGCCCTGGCCGCAGAGCGCATGGAGCGCACGCTGACCTTCTACCAGGAGCGCGAGGCGCAGAAGTCCGGCCTGCAGGCGTTGATCGGCGAGTCGCCGGCAATGCTCGAGCTCAAGCACACCCTGCGCCAGTTGCTCGACGCCGAGCGGCGCATGGCCAGCGGTGACCTGCCGCCGGTGCTTGTCGAGGGCGAAACCGGCACTGGCAAGGAACTGGTGGCCCGCGCCCTGCACTTTGATGGCAGCCGCGCCAAGGGGCCGTTCATCGAGTTCAACTGCGCCTCGATCCCGGCCAACCTGCTGGAGGCCGAACTGTTCGGTCACGAGAAGGGTGCCTTCACCGATGCCAAGGAGCGCCGGGTGGGGCTGGTGGAGGCGGCTGACGGCGGTACGCTGTTTCTTGACGAGATCGGCGAGATGGACCTGGTGCTGCAGGCCAAGCTGCTCAAGCTGCTGGAGGACCGTTGCATCCGCCGCATCGGCGCGGTGAAGGAGCGCAAGGTCGACCTGCGGGTGATCAGCGCCACCAACTGCAACCTGGAGCAGATGGTGCAGCAGGGCAAATTTCGCCGCGACCTGTTCTTCCGCCTGCGCATCATCGCCATCAAGGTGCCGCGGTTGCATGCCCGGGGCCAGGACATTCTGCGCCTGGCGCGGCATTTTCTGGCCCACCACGGGCGCCGCTATGGCAAGCCGAATCTGCGTTTTTCGGCCGAGGCCGAAGCGTTGATGCTGGGTTACAGCTGGCCGGGCAATGTGCGCGAGCTGCGTAACATGCTGGAGCAGACCGTGCTGCTGGCACCGACCGAGGTGATTGGCGCGCACCAGTTGAACCTGTGCCTGAGCCTGGTGGACGAACCCCAGGCACCACCACCGCCCACGGTGCTGTACGAAGTGCCGCGCCACGAACCCGAGGTGAACGGCAGCCTGCCGGACATGGAACGCGACATGGTTTGCCGCACCCTGGACCGCACTGACTGGAACGTCACCAAGTCGGCGCGGCTGCTGGGGCTGTCGCGGGACATGCTGCGCTACAAGATCGAAAAGCTCGGGCTGACCCGGCCGGACAAGCGGCAGTGGTGATATGCATGGCCCGGCTGGTTTTGAGCAATTGTGTTGCGCATCACCGGCAAGGCCGCTTCCCACAGGGATTGCATAAGCTTCAGGCCTGTGCCCTACCTGTAGGAGCCGGCTTGCCGGCGATGAGGCCGGCTCAGCAGGCACAAGACAGTTGCTCCCACAGGGTATCGCGCCACCTGTTAGAAGCCCTGCCAGCTTGAGTCACGGCTTGCTGCTGCTTCCCCCTTCACCCTGTCGCCCCATCCCCTCCGACCCGCTGCCGCCATCCATGCCCGGCAGGTCGCGGTCGTCGTTCTGCTCGGCCGGCGGGCTGTCCGGGTCGTTGCCCTTGATGCGCGGGTCGGTGTCCCGCGGCATCGGCTTTTCGATGGGGTTGAGAGTGCTGTCCACGCCCGGTTGAGGGGCGGGGTTGTGCGGGTCGTCCGGGTAGGTGGTGCCGGTGCCGACGGCAAACGCCAGCGGCGAGACGAGCAGGGCGGCAAGCAGGAACGAACGCTTCATGGGGGCAGGCTCCGTGGCAGTGATGTCTATAGACACCTCAAGCCCATCGCGCACTTGAGGGCATGCAGCGTTGGGCTGCCTGCCCATCAGCAAGGTGCCATCACCCCGATCAACGGTCACACCACCATCGACAACAGCATGATGAAGATGATACCCACCACCGAGAGGATGGTTTCCATCATGCTCCAGGTCTTGAAGGTTTCGGCCACGGTCATGTTGAAGTACTGCTTCACCAGCCAGAACCCGGCGTCGTTGACATGGGACAGAATCAGCGAGCCGGCGCCGGTGGCCAGCACCAGCAGTTCGCGGTTGACCCCCGGCACCAGGTCGATCACCGGGGCGACGATGCCGGCACCGGTGATGGTGGCCACGGTGGCCGACCCCGTGGCAATGCGGATCACCGCCGCCACCAGCCAGGCCAGCATGATCGGCGAGATTTCGGCCTGCACGGCCATCTGCCCGATCACGTTGCCCACGCCGGTATCCACCAGCATCTGCTTGAAGCCGCCGCCGGCACCGACGATCAGCACGATGGCTGCAGTGGGCGCCAGGCTCTGGTCGAGCATCTTCATGATCTGCTGGCGGCTGAAGCCGCGGGCCGAACCGAAGGTATAGAAGGCCAGCAGCAGCGCGGCGAGCAGGGCGGTGATGGGGTGGCCGATCAGGTCCATCCACTGGCGCACGATGTGTTCGGCGGGCAGCACCACGTCAGCGAAGGTCTTGAGCAGCATCAGCACCACCGGCAGCAGCACGGTCACCAGGGTGATGGTGAAGCTTGGCAGGTTCTGCTGGTTGGATTCGCGGGCGATCTGGTCCATCAGCTCCTGGGACGGGTTGCCCGGGATGTAGCGGGAGATGAAGTTACCGAACAAGGGGCCGGCGATAACCGCAGTCGGCAGGGCCACCAGCAGGCCGTAGAAGATGGTCTTGCCAATGTCGGCGTGGAAGATGCCGATCGCAAGCAATGGCCCCGGGTGCGGCGGCACCAGGCCGTGCACCACCGAAAGGCCGGCCAGCAGCGGGATGCCGATCTTCACCAGCGACACACCCGAGCGCCGGGCGACGATGAACACCAGCGGGATCAGCAGCACGAAGCCGATTTCGAAGAACAGCGGGATGCCCACCAGGAAGGCGGCGAACATCATCGCCCAGTGCACCTTCTGCTTGCCGAAGGCGCGGATCAGGGTTTGCGCGATCTGGTCGGCGCCGCCGGAGTCGGCCATCAGCTTGCCGAGCATGGTGCCCAGGGCGAGGACGATGCCGACAAAGCCCAGCACCCCGCCAAAGCCGTCCTGGAACGACTTCATCACCTTGGCCACCGGCATGCCGGAGGTCAGGCCGAGAAAGCCAGCTGCCAGGGTCAGGGCGACGAAGGGGTGGACCTTGAAATGGGTGATCAGCAGGATCAGCCCGACGATGGTGACCAGCGCGTCGAGCAACAGGAAGGTATCAGTAGCCAGTCCGAACATGGTTCGTTTGCCTCTGTATTGTCGTTGTTGTAGTGGCGTAGCGGGTGAAGCTTGTTGCAACTTTTGCTGAATTCGGGTGTCGAGACAGCGCTATCTTTGGTGAGCCGGAAAACCGCCCGTTCAGGCAGTACGCGCCAGGCTCCGCTCACCGCAGGGCTTTAGCCAGCTGTCCACCTGCACCGACAGGGTGTCGATGGGGCGGGTGGCATCCAGGGCCAGGGTGCGGGGTTCGCCGTGGGGCGCTTCAAGGGCGGCGAACTGGCTGTCGATCAAGCTGGCCGGCATGAAGTGGCCGGGGCGGGCGAGTACCCGTTTTTCGGCTTCGGTCGGGGTCAGTTCGAGGAACACGAAGCCCAGTTCAGGTACCGCCTGACGCAGGGTTTCACGGTAGCGGCGCTTGAGCGCCGAGCAGGTGAGAATGGGCCGTTCGCCCGCCGCGATGGTGGCCTGCAGTTCTTCGCCCAGGCGCACCAGCCAGCCGGCACGGTCGTCGTCGTTCAGGGGGATGCCGGCGCTCATCTTCTGGATGTTGGCGGCAGGGTGAAAGGCATCGCCTTCGATCAGGCGGCCGCCGCTGCGCTCAGCGATGGCTGCGCCGACGCAGCTCTTGCCGCAGCCGGCCACGCCCATGACCACGATTGCGGACAGGGAAGGATTCATCAGTACCTCCTGCAGGGTGAGATAGCGCTGTCTCGAACGGAGCGAGCCGAGGTTGCGAGCGCCACCCTCCCGGGTGTTATTGGTCTTGTCTTGGGCAGTATGGACGCTTTATGCATGCCTGCTACCAGGTTTGCATTGCCTGCGTCCTGAGACAGCGCTACCTTAGTGGCCGTTCCCCATTCCTGCAAGTAGTAAAATTACAACATCCATGTCTCGCATCGGCTCACGTACCACTGGTCGTCCCACCCTGGCCGAAGTCGCCAGGCTTTCCGGGGTTTCCCCCATCACTGCCTCCCGCGCCCTGCGCGGAGTCAGCACGGTCGCGCCTGAGCTGGCAGAAAAGGTCATGGCCGCCGCCGCCAGCCTTGGCTACGTTGCCAACCCGGCAGCGCGGGCCCTGGCTTCGGCGCGCAGCCAGTCGGTGGTGGTGCTGATTCCGTCGCTGTCCAACCAGCTGTTCATCGACACCCTCGAGGCCATTCACGAGGTGATGCGCCCACGCGGTATGGAAGTGCTGATCGGCAACTATCACTACGATATCGCCGAAGAAGAAAACCTGATTCGCAATTACCTGGCCTACCAGCCCTGCGGCATGCTGCTCACCGGCTTCGAGCGCAGCGACGTTTCGCGCCAGTTGCTGGCCGCCAGCCGGGTGCCCTGCGTACACATGATGGAGCTGGGCGGCGAGGCGGGGACGTTGTCGGTGGGTTTTTCCCAGCATGAGGCCGGGCGCGCGGCGGCGCGCCACCTGATCGAGCGCGGTCGGCGGCGGCTGGGCTTTATCGCCGCGCAGCTCGACCCGCGGGTGATGCAGCGCGCCGAAGGCTTCCGCCAGGCGCTGGCCGAGGCCGGGCTGCGGGCGCCGGAGCTGGAAATGCTCGACCCGCAACCCTCGTCCATCGGCCTGGGTGGCGAGCTGTTCAGCCGCTTGCTGGCCAGCGCGCCGGATGTCGACGGCCTGTTCTTCTGCAACGACGACCTAGCCCAGGGCGCGGTGCTGCAGGCTTTGCGTCAAGGTATCGAGGTGCCGCGGCAGGTGGCGATGGTCGGCTTCAACGACCTGCCGGCGTCGGCGCACATGGTGCCGCCGCTGACCTCGATCCGCACCCCGCGGGCGGCGGTAGGCCGAGGTGCGGCCCAGGCGCTGCTGGGCTTGCTCGATGGCAAGCGAGTGGGGGCCGAGCGCCAGGACCTGGGCTTCGAGCTGGTGGTGCGGGAAAGCTCATAACCCGCGCGCGGCACGGTTATCTGCAGGAGCCGGCTTGCCGGCTCCTGCAGGGAGCAGCGCCGGATTACCGGCCATCGGCGGCTTAATCCATAAGTGATAGCAGTTCGCTTGCACGCCCCCAGTGCCCATCTATGCTCTTGAGCATCCGGTGGGCACAAAGGAGGCCCGGGTCATGTTGGAGTTTCATCGCAAGTCCGATTTGGTCGAGATTCAGCGTTGCCAGCAAGCGTTGGCCGGCATGCAAGCCAAGCTCGCGGCGATCAGCCGTTCCATGGCAATGATCGAGTTCACCCCCGACGGCACCATCCTCGAAGCCAACGAGCACTTCTGCAAGACCATGGGCTACAGCGCCGACGAGATCCGCGGCAAGCACCACCGTATTTTCTGCGACCCCACCTATGCCAAAGGCGCCGAGTACCAGCAGCTGTGGCGTGAGCTGGGCGAGGGCAAGGCCATCAGCGGTACCTTCGAGCGGCTGGATAAGGCCGGTCGCGAGGTGTGGCTGGAGGCCTGCTACATGCCGGTGCTCGATGAGCGCCAGCAGGTGACCAGTGTGATCAAGGTGGCCTCCGACATTACCCGCCATGTGATCGAGGAGCACGAAAGCGAAAGCCTGCTCAAGGCCATCGGCCGCTCCATGGCGGTGGTGGAGTTCACCCCGGCCGGGCGGGTGATCAAGGCCAACCAGAACTTCCTCGACACCATGGGCTACCGGCACGAAGAAGTGGTGGGCCGCCACCACGGTTTGTTCTGCCTGCCCCATGAGCGCGAGTCGGCTCAATACCGCGATTTCTGGGCCTCGCTCAACCGCGGCGAGTATCATTCGCACCGCTTCGAACGGGTCGACAAGCAGGGCCGCACCGTTTACCTGGAGGCGTCGTACAACCCGATCTTCGACAACAAGGGCCGCCTGTACAAGGTGGTCA
This sequence comes from Pseudomonas fakonensis, assembly GCF_019139895.1. Lineage (GTDB taxonomy): Bacteria > Pseudomonadota > Gammaproteobacteria > Pseudomonadales > Pseudomonadaceae > Aquipseudomonas > Aquipseudomonas fakonensis. The sequence continues at coordinate 2,976,483 of NZ_CP077076.1, forward strand.
AGTTCGCCAGCGACATCACCCGCCAGGTCAGCACTCAGCAAACCGCCGCCGATGCCGCCCACGCAAGCTCGGTGCAGACCGATGCCTGCGCACGCAAGGGCAGTGAAGTGGTGCAGCAGACCGTCGAAGTGATCGAGCAGATTTCCGTGGAGTTGAACGAGGCCGCACGCACCATCGATGCGGTGAGCAAGCAGTCCGACGTGATCGGGCAGATCGTACTGACCATTCGCGGCATCGCCGACCAGACCAACCTGCTGGCGCTCAACGCGGCGATCGAGGCGGCGCGGGCGGGCGAGCACGGGCGCGGCTTCGCGGTGGTGGCCGACGAGGTGCGCAACCTGGCGGCGCGCACCAGCAAGGCCACCCTGGAGATCGTCGATGTGGTGCGGCAGAACCACGACTTGTCACTGACCGCCGTGGCCAGCATGCAATCGAGCCTGACCCGCACGGGTATCGGTGTGGAGCTGGCCAACGAGGCCGGGACGGTGATCATGGAAATCCAGCAGGGCTCGCGGCACGTGGTGGACGCGATCAGCCAGATCAGCTCGACCCTGCAATTGCACTGACCCCCTGGCGCAGTTCGCGCTCCAGGCTTTGCAGGCTCTCAAGCAAGGGGGCCAGCAATGGCCCGGTTGGCAGGCCGTCGGCGATGGCCTGCTCAAGCGCCTCGCAATCGGCCACCACCGCGCTCACCTTTAGCATTTTTGCCCCACCTTTGATGCGATGCACGGTCATGGCCAGGGCGTCGGGCGCTGCCGGCTCGCCCAGGTTGCGCAGTGACTGCAGGTCTTCGGCTGTGCTTTCGGCCAGTTGGCGCAGCAGGGTCAGGGTCAGTTGGCGGTCGTCCTGCGTCAGGTGGCGCAGCTTGGCCAGCTCGAAGCCACTGGCCCTGTATGGCGCTGCTTGTGGTTGCTCGGTGAAGGGCAGTGGTTTGGCAGTGGCCAGGCTTGCCTGCAAGGCGCGCAGGCCCAGGGGCTTGAACAGGCACTCGTCCATGCCGCTGGCCAGGCAGCGCTGGCGCTCTTCGGCCTGGGCATTGGCGGTGACGCCGATGATCCGGCAGCGCGGCCGTTGCAGGGCGTGCTCCAGGGCCCGGACGCGCCGGGTGAGGGCGTGGCCATCCATTACCGGCATGTTGCAGTCGGTCAGCAGCACATCGAAGTAGCCGGTCTGCCACAGCCCCAGCGCCGCCTCGCCCTGTTCGGCCAAGGTCACCTGGTGGCCGAGCGAGCCCAATTGCTTGTCCAGCAGCAGCAGGTTGGCGGGGTAGTCGTCGACCACCAGAATGCGCAGCGCCGTGGTGCCCTGGGCGCTTTCATCCGGGGCGCCTGAGGTGTCGGCGGAGGGCTCCGCCTGTTTCAAGGTGAGCCGCACATCGACCTGGGTGCCAAGGCCCTCCAGGCTTTGCAGGCTGAGTTCGCCGCCCATCAAGGCGCACAGGTGGCGGCTGATCAGCAGGCCCAGGCCGGCCCCCTGGCGGCCAGCGTGTTCGCCAGCCTGGGCGAAGGCCTCGAACAGTCGGGCCTGATCGGCGCTGCTGATGCCGACGCCGCTGTCACTGACCTGCAGTTGCACGGCAAGCATGCCCGGCACATCAGGTGTGCCGCGCAAGCTCACCCCTACCTGGCCGCGGTGGGTGAACTTGATCGCGTTGCTTACCAGGTTGGCCAGCACCTGCTTGAGCCGCAGCGGGTCGGCCTCGACCCAGCAGGCAGCTTCGGGCACCGAGGCCTGCAGGCCAATGCCTTTGGCTCGGGCGTTGCCCTCGAACATGCGCAGCACCGCTTGCACCAGGGCGCGCAACTCGATGGGGACAGGCTGCAAGGTCATGCGCCCGGACTCGATGCGGGAGATGTCCAGCACATCGCCAATCAGATCGAGCAGCCCGACCGCAGAATCGTGGGCGGTCTCCAGAGCCTGGGGGTCGTTGCGGCCCTTGCGGCTGTCCTGCAAGGCCAGCTCCAGCAAGCCTATGACAGCGTTCATCGGGGTGCGTATCTCGTGGCTCATCACCGCCAGGAAGGTGCTCTTGGCTTGGCTGGCCTGCTCGGCATCGACCTTGGCCTGGCGCAATTGCTCAAGCAGCGCACGGCTCAAGCCCAGTTGCACTTGCAGGGCGCGCTGGGCTTCGGTGCGCTGGTGAATCAGCTTGCGCAGGTAGAGGTTCCAGAACAGCACCCCGGCCAGTATCACGCCTGCCAGCAGCAACGCCTGGATCGCCAGGCTGCGGTAATTGCGCCAGGGGCTGTCGCTGGCCACGGCGCTGCTGCGCCAGCGGTCGACCAGTTGGTCCAGCTGGTCGGGGGGCAGGCTCAGCAGAGCCTTGTCGAGGATCGCCTGCAACTGCGGCAGCGCCGGGGTTACGGCAAAACTTGCCGCTATTGGCTCGTCGCCAAGTTGCCCGGCAACCCTGAGCTTGCCGTTGCCCAGCTGGTTGATGAAATAGTTGGCGTTGATCAGCGGGCTGAGGGCGGCATCGGCCTTGCCATCGATCACGGCTTGCAGCAGCTCGAGCGGGTTCTTGGCTTTGACCACCTGGTGGTTGAGCAGGTCACCGCGCAGCGGTGAACCCTGCAGCACAGCGATGCGCCTGGCGGCGAGTGGCTGCCCGCTATCCAGCGCTGAGGCATCGGCGCGGGTCACCAATACCCGCGGGCTGACCATGAATGACCGGGTGTAGCGCAGGCGATTGGCCTGGCGGGGGTCATGGCCGATGGCGCCAAGCATGTCGACCTTGCCCTGCGCCGCAGCCTCGAGCATGGCGTCGAACGAGTCGGTCATCACGAATTCGAAATGCAGGCCGGTACGGCGGCTGATCTGCTCCAGCACATCGACGGCGATACCGCGCGGTTGCTGCAAGGCATCGGTGAAGGTCAGGGGGGCGAGGCTGGTGTTGATCATCACCCGCACGCTGGGATGTCTGGCGATCCAGTTGCGTTCCTCGGCGCTCAGCGCGTCCAGGCGGCGATCAAGCAGGGTTGCGGTGCTACCGCGCGTCCAGCGATTCAGGATGTTCAGGCGCTCGCTGCCGCTGATGCGTTGCAGCGCCTGGTTGACCAGTTTCAGCAAGCGCTGCTGGTCACGGTCCACGGCGAAGGAGAAGGTGCTGGGCGGCGCCTTGACCAGGTGATCGATGGCGACCAGCCCCTGGTAGCCCTTGCCGATCACGTAGTCGGTACTGATGGCATCGCCCAGATACGCATCGGCCTGCCCGAGGGCAACGGCGGCTACGCCTGCCAGGGTGGAGCGCTGCAGCACCAGCCGGGCATTGGGGTAGAGCTGGCGCACAGCTTCGCTTGGCCAGTAGTGGTCGACCATGGCCAGGCGCATGCCGGTCAGGTCGCCGGCGTCACGCAAGGGGTGACCGTGGCGGGCGACGACCACCGGCAGGTCATCGGCATAGGGTTGGCTCAATGCAAGCCCCGCATCGGCGGCTTCGAAGGCATTGGAGCTGCCCAACAGGTCGATTTCACCCTTGTGCAGGGCGGCAATGGCTTGGGGGCGGTCAGGGTAGCGAATAACCTGCACCGGAACGCCCAGCTGTTCGCCGATCAGGCCGGCATAGTCGGCGCTGAGGCCTTCGTAGTCGGCCTGGCTGGTATTGATGTCGAAGGGGGGGTAATCCGGGTTCGAGGTACCCAGGCGCAGGCCGTTGCGTGTCGCCAGCCACTCGCGGTCGGCGAGCGTCAGGCGCAGGGGTGGCACGGCGCTTTGCGAGCGGGCGAGTAGTTGCCGGGGCTCGCCGGCCGCTTGCGCCAAGCCGGGGGCGAGCGCGAATGCGGCCAGCAGCAGGCACACCAGGGTGCCTTTGCCCATGGTCTCAGACCACGTTGTTGCGTTTGGCCAGGTCGACCATTTCCACCAGCGATTCGGCCTTGAGCTTTTCAAGGATCCGGCCGCGGTAGGTGCTGATGGTCTTGGCACTGAGGTTCATCTGCTCGCCGATCAACTTGTTGCTCTGCCCGGCGCACAAGCGCCGCAATACCTCCATCTCACGGTTGGAAAGCAGGCCGAGGCGTTCGTGCTCGCTTTCCAGGCTGTTGCTGTTCACTGCCATCTGCGGGAAGGTCGAATACCCCTTCACCAGCGCCTTCAGGGCGAACACCAGTGCGTCGAGGTCCTCATCCTTGTTCACGAAGGCGGAAATGCCGGCGTCCATGCAGCGGCGCACATAAAGGTCGGCGGGCTGGCCGGTCAGGGCCATGATCTTGGGGGGTGGGTCCAGCAGCTTGAGGCGTTTGATCACCTCCATGCCGTCCAGGTCGGGCAGGCCGATGTCGAGTATGACCACGTCGGCCCTGGTTTTTGCCGCCAAGGTGGCGGCCTCCTTGCCCTTGCCGGTTTCACCGACGACGGTGAAGCGCTCGTTCTCGAGCAGCATGCGCACGGCAAGGCGAACGATGTGGTGGTCATCGACCAGCAGCACGGATGTCATGCAATAACTCCTGTTGAATTGAGCCCGCGTCCTTTGATGCATCAGGCTCAGGTCTGGGGCTGCAAAGCCGGGGCAGCGCACATTACGGCGATTCAGGAGCCTTGGTAATAGGGGAGTATAGGTGTGTTGAAAAACCAACGGGCTTTTGTTGAAAAGGACTACAAAAGGGCCTGAGGCGGCCCTTGTGGCGATGGCCGGTGTTGCATGTCAGGCGCAGGCGGGGTGGGCCTTGTGCACCCGTTGGGTGGAAGCTGGGTTGTTGTGCAAGGCCCGGCCAACCCGGGTTGGCCGAGGGCTCAGCTGGCCGCCGCAATTAGGGCAGCCACTGCTGAAATGCTGCGCGGCACAGGCGCTGCAGAAGGTGCATTCGAACGAGCAGATCAGTGCATCCGGGCTGTCACCGGGCAGATCGCGGTCACAGCATTCGCAGTTGGGGCGTAGCTCGAGCATGGCGTGGCTTCCGTGGTTGGCAAAGCCTGAGTGTGCTACGGCGCCCTACTGCCCGGCAATCGGCTCAGCGCCCGGGGCGGTAGAGGTGGGCGTGGCCGGCGCGGTACAGCGCCGAATCGGCGAACGGTGCATCGCCCAGCACATGGCCGACCAGAATCAGCGCCGTGCGCCGGAAGCCCTTGCCGGCCACCTGTTCGACGATGTTTGCCAGGGTGCCGCGGGCCCAGTCCTGGTCAGGCCAGGTGGCCCGGTGCACCACGGCCACCGGGCAGTCGGCGCCGTAATGCGGCAGCAGTTCGTCGACGATGCGCGCCAGGTTACGGATGCCCAGGTGGATGGCCAGGGTGCACCCATGGCGGGCCAGGTCGGCCAGTTGTTCGCCGGCGGGCATCGGCGAGCTGTCGCCGTAGCGGGTCAGAATCACCGTTTGTGCCACTTCCGGCAGGGTCAGTTCGCAGCCGAGCAGGGCGGCACTGGCAGCGGTGGCAGTGACCCCGGGGATGATCTGGTAGTCGATGCCCAGCTCGTGCAGGTGGCGGATCTGCTCGCCGATGGCGCCGTACAGGCTCGGGTCGCCGCTGTGTACCCGGGCCACGTCCTGGCCGTTGACGTGGGCCTGGCGCATGGCGTCGATGATCTGCTCCAGGTGCAACTCAGCACTGTTGATGACGGTGCTGGCGCGGTGCCCTTCGAGCACCGCAGGCGGTACCAGGGAGCCTGCGTAGATGATCACCGGGCACTGATGGATCAGGCGTTGGCCCTTGACCGTGATCAGCTCGGGGTCGCCGGGGCCGGCGCCGATGAAGTAGACCGTCATGAAAAATCCTTGCAGAAAAAAGGCGGATTATCCGCCGTACGCCAGCGCCAGGGTAGCGCCACCCAGTACTTGCCGGGGCACGTGCAGGCGGGGCGCGGCGCAACGGGTACCGGCCAGCGCCAGGGCGGTGCTTTCGGCGACGCCCCAGCAGCCGGTCTGGGCGAAGGCTGCGGCTGAGCGTTGGCTGAGCAGTGGCTCGAAGCCAAGCAGGTGCTCGGCATCGAAACAGATGAGGGGGAGCCCCAGGCGCTCGGCCAGTGCCAGCAGCCCGGGCTCGCGCGCCTTGTGGCGGATGCTGGCGACCCCGTGCAGGGCGTTCAGCGCCAGGCCGTGTTCGGCCAGGGTCTGGCGCAGCAGCACCGCCAGGGTTTCCACCGGGCAACCCCGGCGGCAACCAAAGCCTGCGAACAGTGCAGGGGTTGACATCAGGCGGCGCTGGAACGGCGGAACAGCCACGCACTGAGCAGGCCCAAGGCCAGCCAGAATGCAGCGTTGGTCAGCCACGAGGCGATCTTGAACTGGGTTTCAAGGGCTTCGGGGGCCAGGCTTTCGTGTACGGGTGGTTGCGGTGCGCCGATCACATGCGGGATCACCAGCAGCACCACGCCCAGCACCTTGAACAGCCAGTGGCGTGCGAACACCAGCAGCGCAAGGCCGGCAGCGGTGGCGGCGGCGGTGCCGATCCACCAGCTTTGGCGCAGGCCTAGGTCGGCTGCGGCGGTGCCCGGCAGCTCCGGTGGCAGGCCCAGGGTCGGTGCCAGGCAGAACACCGCAAAACCCGCCAGCCCCCACCAGGCACCGCTGCGCACCCGGCCCGGCTCACGCAGGCTATACAGCGCCGCGAGAATCAGGGCGAAGCCTACCGCCACCACCAGATTGCCACCGGTGGTGGACAGCACGCGCTGCCAGCCATCTTCCGGCGACCAGGCCTCGCCGCCGTGTTCGTGCTCATGGGCTGCGCCGGCCTCGCCGTGCTCGTGGTGTTCGGCGGCAGGGGCTGCGCTCTCGTAGGTTTCGGCCTGCAGAATCAGCGGGGCCACCCAGAAACTTTGCAGCAACGTCAGCAACAGGGCTGCGAGCAGCCCGCTGAAGCCCGCGGTGCGGGCAATGCGCGTAATCATGCAGGGATTCTCGGTAACCGGTCAGTGGCAGGGGAAGGCAGCGCTGTGGCGGGTATCGTGAGCCGCGTTGTGCACGGCCTCGATGTGCGAGAAACCGGCGAAGTACACCAGGCACAGGCCCAGCAGGCTGGCGCCGATGGCGATGACCATGCGCTGACTGAGGGAAGTAGGGGTGGCGATGCTGTGTTTGGCGGTGCTGATTGGCATGACGCGTTCCTCTGCTGCTTTTGTTGTGGCAACGGGCAAGCGCGGCGACCCCGGGCATGAGCGCCCAGGGCATACGACAGCGCCCGCCCACCGCGGGGTGTTGATAGGGCGTCCAGGCCGGTCTCCGGGCTGGCGAGGTGGAGCGGGGCTCCAGGTTATGCGTTTCCTTCCCATGCCGGACTGCTGGCACAGTGGTTCAGACGCATCACTCGCTTACCGTTGCGGGGGCAGCACCGGCTTTGCCAGGCCTTATGAAAGGCACTTGGCGCACCGGTTTCCCGTTTCACCCCCAATGGGGGCACCTTGACGCAGTGCGCTAGCAAATCACGGGGCAGGGCGGGCGTCAATCGCCGCGGCGGTTGACCGGATTGCAGGCACTGCGTAGCCTTGCCGCTTCGAGGTTCTCCGGCTGCTGCCGGAGCTAAGACGGGAACGCGGTCCAAGCCGCGGCTGCCCCCGCAACTGTAGGCACTAAAAGGGCTGGCACAGCCACTGCGCACGCGCGGGAAGGCGCCATCCCGCCGGCAACAGCCGGCACGGTGCAAGCCAGGAGACCTGCCTCGCAACGTTTTCGACTTTAAACCGGGCGGGGTGATCCGGTGGCGAACGCGCCCGGCCGGCAACGCCCGTGGCTGTCGCGCCGTATGCCCGCGCCACTGCAGCCAAGGGCACCTCCCATGAAAACACTGGCCAAGCTCCCCGTCACCATCGTCACCGGCTTTCTCGGCTCGGGTAAAACCACGCTGCTGCGCCACATGCTCGACAACGCCCAGGGCCGCCGCATTGCGGTGATCGTCAACGAATTCGGCGAGCTGGGCATCGATGGCGAAATCCTCAAGCAGTGCAGCATCGGCTGCAGCGAAGAAGAGGCCAACGGCCGCGTGTACGAGCTGGCCAACGGCTGCCTGTGCTGCACCGTGCAGGAAGAGTTCTTCCCGGTGATGCGCGAACTGGTGGCGCGCCGTGGCGACCTCGACCACATCCTCATCGAAACCAGCGGCCTGGCCCTGCCCAAACCCCTGGTGCAGGCCTTCCAGTGGCCGGAAATCCGCAACGCCTGCACGGTCGATGCGGTAATCACCGTGGTCGACAGCCCAGCCGTGGCCGCCGGCACCTTCGCCGCCTACCCCGACCAGGTCGACGCCCAGCGCAAGCTCGACCCCAACCTGGACCACGAATCTGCGCTGCACGAACTGTTCGCCGACCAGCTGGCCAGCGCCGACCTGGTGGTACTGAACAAGGCCGACCTGATCGACGCCGAAGGCCTGGCCAAGGTGCGCGCCGAGGTGGCCGAAGAGCTGCCGCCGGCGGTCAAGGTAATCGAGGCCAGCAGCGGTCGCCTGCCGCTGGAAGTGTTGCTGGGCGTCGGCGCCGAATCCGAAGCGCATATCGATGGCCGCCGCACCCACCATGATTCGCACCACGACGGTGACGAGCATGACGACCACGACCATGATGCCTTCGACTCGATCTCCATCGACCTGCCCGAAGCTGACGAGAGCCTGCTGCTCGACGCCCTGACGCAACTGGTCACCGAGTTCGGCATCCTGCGCGCCAAAGGCTTCGCCGCCATCCCCGGCAAGCCGATGCGCCTGCTGATCCAGGGCGTGGGCACGCGTTTCGACAAGCACTTCGACCGCGCCTGGCGCAGCGACGAGGCGCGCATCACCCGCCTGGTGCTGATCGGCCAGGACCTCGACGCCGTTCAGTTGCAAGCGCGCCTGCGCAAGGCCCTGGGCGCCTGACCGATGCACCTGCTGCGGACCCAGCCCGGCGGCTTCGTGCCGGACGACAGCATCGCCGACCTCGGCCAGACTCCCGCCGAGCTGGTGATCCTCTGCAGCGGCGATTCGCACCTGGCACTGCTTGCCGAAACCGCCGAGCAGTTGCCAGACGACTTCCCCAGCCTGCGCCTGGCCAACCCCATGCAGGTGCAGAACCACGCCTCGGTCGACCTGTATGTCGATGAAGTGCTGCGCCATGCCAAGGTGATCCTGGTGTCGCTGCACGGCGGCGTGGGCTACTGGCGCTACGGCGTCGAGCAACTGGTAGAGCTGGCTGACCGTGGCGTGCAGCTGATTCTGGTGCCGGGCGACGACCGCCCTGACCCGGAGCTCACCGGCCTGGGCACGGTGGTTGGCGAGCAGGCCGAACGGCTTTGGCACTACCTGCGCCAGGGCGGCAAGGCCAACGCCTTCAACCTGTTCAACTGCCTGGCCAACCAGTGGCTGCGCCGTGACTATGCCTGGGACGAGCCTCAGCCGCTGCCGCGCACCGCGGTGTACCACCCGGCGCTGCCCAGCGCCACGCTGCAGAGCTGGTACGACGAATGGAACCCGCAATGGCCGGTGGCGCCGCTGCTGTTCTACCGCTCGCACCTGCAGGCGGCCAACACCGCGTTTATCGACGTGTTCTGCCAGCGCTTGCAGGCCTGTGGCCTGAACCCGCTGCCGATTGCCGTGGCCAGCCTCAAAGAGCGCGCCTGCCTCGACCAGGTCGAGGCCTGGCTCGATGAAGTGCAGGCCGAGGTGATCATCAACACCACAGGTTTTGCCCTGTCCAGCCCCGAGCAGCCCAACCTGCGCCCGCTGCGCCGCGACGTGCCGGTGCTGCAGGCCATCTGTGCCCAGGACAACCAGCCCGCCTGGCAACAGAGCGAGCAGGGCCTGGGCGCCCGCGACCTGGCCATGCACATCGTCTTGCCCGAGCTGGACGGGCGCATCATCACCCGCCCGGTGAGTTTCAAGGACCTGGCTTGGCGCAGCGAGCGCAGCCAGTCCGACGTGGTCTGCTACCGGGCGCACCCCGAGCGCATGGACTTCGTTGCCGAGCTGGCCCGGCGTTGGGTCGAGCTGGCAAGGCTCGGCAACGCCGAAAAACGCATCGCCCTGGTGCTGGCCAACTACCCGACCCGCGATGGGCGCATCGGCAATGGCGTCGGCCTGGATACCCCAGGTGCTGCGCTGAACATTCTCCGGGCCCTGCAACAGCAGGGCTACCCGGTGGCCGGGCTACCCGACAGCGGTACCGCGCTGATTCACCAGTTGCTGGGCGGGGTGACCAACGACCTCGACCACCTCGACCAGCGCCCCTGCGCACAAAGCCTGAGCCTGGCCGACTATCACGCAGCCTTCGCCGCGCTGCCCGAGGCCAACCAGCGCGCCGTGCTGGAACGCTGGGGCCCGCCCGAGCAGGACCCGATGCACCGCAGCGGGCGCATGATGGTCGCCGGCCTGCGCTACGGCCTGACCTTTGTCGGCATCCAGCCGGCGCGTGGCTACCAGGTGGACCACAGCGCGGTGTACCACGACCCCGACCTGGTGCCGCCCCACGGCTACCTGGCGTTCCACTTCTGGCTGCGCAACGGCTTTGCCGCCGACGCGGTGGTGCATGTGGGCAAGCACGGCAACCTGGAATGGCTGCCGGGCAAGGGCGTGGGGCTGTCCAATGAATGCTGGCCGGACGCGCTGCTCGGGCCGCTGCCGAACGTCTACCCATTCATCGTCAACGACCCGGGTGAAGGCGCCCAGGCCAAGCGCCGTACCCAGGCGGTGATCATCGACCACCTGATGCCGCCGCTGACCCGCGCCGAGTCCTACGGCCCGCTGCGCCACCTGGAGCAGCTGGCCGATGAATACTACGAAGCACAGCTGCTGGACCCGCGCCGGGCGCGAGAGCTGCAGCGCGACATCCTCGAGCTGGTCAAGGCCAACCATATCGACCGCGAATTGCAGCTGGAAGGCCAGCTCGATGATGCGGCAGTCTGGCTTCCGCTGCTGGACACCTACCTGTGCGACCTCAAGGAATCGCAGATTCGCGACGGCCTGCACATCTTTGGCCAGTCGCCGCAAGGGCGCCTGCGCCGTGACACCCTGTTGGCCCTGCTACGGGTGGAGCGCGGTGACGGCAAGGGCGGCAATGCCAGCCTGATCCGCGCATTGGCCAAAGCCATGGTGCTGGGCTTCGATCCGCTGGACTGCGACCTCGGCGCGCCTTGGCAGGGCCCACGCCCGGCGCTGCTGCTGGCGGTGGACACGGCGTTGTGGCGCACCACCGGCGATACCCGCGAGCGCCTTGAACAGTTGGCCCTGATACAGATTGAACAAGCCTTGGGCGGCACCCTGGCGTTACCGGATGAAGCCGGCTGGGAGCCGGTGCAGGCGGTGTTGCAGGCGCTGGTCGAGCAGATCGCTCCGCAGCTGGACGCCTGTGGCGGCGCCGAAATCGACGGCCTGCTGGCGGCCCTGGCCGGGCGTTTCGTCCCCGCCGGCCCCAGCGGCGCGCCCAGCCGTGGCCGGCTGGACGTGCTGCCCACCGGGCGCAACTTCTACACTGTCGATGTGCGCAACCTGCCCACCACCACCGCCTGGCGGCTGGGTTTTGCCTCGGCCAACCTGGTGCTCGAACGCCACCTGCAGGACCACGGCGACCACCTGCGCCAACTCGGCCTGTCGGTATGGGGCACGGCGACCATGCGCACCGGCGGTGACGACATCGCCCAAGCCATGGCGCTGATGGGCGTGCGCCCGGTATGGGCCACCGCCAGCCAGCGGGTTGATGACTTCGAAATTTTGCCGCTGAGCCTGCTGGACCGCCCACGGGTGGATGTAACCCTGCGGGTGTCGGGCTTCTTCCGCGATGCCTTCGGCAACCTGATCCGCCTGTTCGATGCGGCGGTACAGGCGGTGGCGGCGCTGGACGAGCCTGACGACCTCAACCCGCTGGCCGCCCGTGTGCGCGCTGAACGCGAGGCGCTGGTGGGTGAGGGCATGGACGTTGAAACGGCTGCCCGCCAGGCCGGCTGGCGGGTGTTCGGAGCCAAGCCCGGGGCCTACGGCGCCGGGGTGCAGAACGCCATCGATGGCCGCCTGTGGCACAGCCGCGACGACCTGGCCGAGGTCTACCTCAACCATGGCGGCTACGCCTACGGCGCCAGCGACGAAGGCACCGCGGCCCGCGCCAGCTTTGCCAGGCGCCTGGGGCATGTGCAGGCGGTGCTGCAGAACCAGGACAACCACGAGCACGACCTGCTCGATTCCAACGACTACTACCAGTTCCAGGGTGGCATGCTGGCCGCCGCCGAAACCCTGGCCGGCAGCGCACGTGCCAGCTACCACGGTGACCACAGCCAGGCCGACCGACCGCGCATCCGCACCTTGAAAGAAGAGCTGAACCGGGTGATCCGCGCCCGGGCACTGAACCCCAAGTGGATCGACGGCGCCAAGCGCCACGGCTATAAAGGCGCGTTCGAACTGGCGGCGACGGTGGACAACCTGTTCGCCTTCGACGCTACCACGCACCTGATCGACGACCATCATTACCAGGGGCTGGCCGATGCCTATGTGCTCGACCCGGCCACCCGCGATTTTTTGCGTGAACACAACCCAGAAGCCCTGCGTGACCTCACCGAACGCCTGCTCGAAGCCCAGCAGCGCGGCCTGTGGCAAGAACCTGGGGCTTACCGCGAAAGCCTCGAGCAGCAGTTGCTCGACGGCGAGGAAGACTGCTGAACATGAGCGAACCTGTGCAATTTCCCCTGGCCGCCGTGGTGGGTGCCGAGGCGCTCAAGCTGGCCCTGTGCCTGACCGCCATCGACCCGAAGATCGGTGGCGTGCTGATCGAAGGCCCGCGTGGCATGGCCAAGAGCACCCTGGCCCGGGGCCTGGCCGACCTGCTCGGTGACGGGCCCTTCGTCACCTTGCCGCTGGGCGCCAGCGAAGAGCGCCTGGTCGGCACCCTCGACCTTGACGCCGCGCTGGGCCAGGGCCAGGCGCGCTTTGCGCCGGGCGTGCTGGCCCATGCCGATGGCGGCGTACTGTACGTGGACGAAGTCAACCTGCTGCCCGATGCGCTGGTCGACCTGCTGCTGGATGTAGCGGCCAGCGGTATCAACCGGGTCGAGCGCGACGGTATCTCGCATCAGCATGCGGCGCGCTTCGTGCTGATTGGCACCATGAACCCCGAAGAGGGCGAACTGCGCCCTCAACTGCTTGACCGCTTCGGCCTGAACGTTGCCCTCGACGGCTTGCCGGCGCCCCAGGCGCGGCAGCAGATCATCCGCCGGCGCCTGGCCTTCGACAATGACCCGCAGGCGTTTTGCGCCGAGTGGGCCGGGGCGCAGGCGCAGTTGCGCGAGCGCTGCCACGGTGCACGGCAACGGTTGGCGTCGATCCCCCTGGACGAACAGTCCTTGGCCTGGATCACCGAGCGCTGCTACGCCGCTGGTGTGGATGGCCTGCGTGCCGACCTAGTGTGGCTGCGGGCGGCCCGCGCCCATGCGGCCTGGCGCGCCAGCCCGGCGATCGAGGAAGAGGATGTGGAGGCCGTGGCCGAATTCGCCCTGCGCCATCGGCGCAGCGCCCATGCGCCGCAGCCGCAGGCTACACCGCCTGCCGGGGGCGAGCAGGGGCAGCAACCAGAGCAACAAGGTGAAGGGCAGGGCAGCTGGGGGGCCTTGCCACCGCAGCCCGTCGCCACCGGCGCACGGCGCGAGGTGCCGAACTGGGCAAAAAAGCCCTGAGCATCCACCCGCAGCAGGCCCAGGCGGTGGATGCCAGGCCCGGCAAAGGCCAGGCACCGGGCGCTTCTCGCGGTCGCCCGCAGGCTGCCGGCCAGGGTCGTGTCGCCTGGCTGGCGACCCTGCTCAAGGGCCGCCCGCGCCAGCGCCGCGACCTGTGTTGGCAGCAGCGCAAGGCCCAGGCGCCGGAGCTGTGGCTGGTAATCGTCGATGCCTCGGCCTCAACCCGCCGTCACCAGGCATTGGCCCAGGCCAAGGGCGTGCTGGCCGGGCTGTTCGATCAGGCCTACCGGCAGCGCGCGCGCCTGGCGCTGCTCACCGCCAGTGGCGACAAGCCGCGCTGGCAGCGCCACGGGTTGAAGGCCTCGGCAGCGTTGCAGCCGTGGCTGCAGGGCTTGGGGGCCGGGGGCGGTACGCCACTGTTCGCAGCACTGGATGAAGCCCGGCAGTGGCTGTTGGCGCGGGGCAGGCAGCTACCCCACGAAGTGCAGCGCTGCCTGGTGCTGACCGACGGTCGCCTGACGCAATGGCGCGCACCCCAGCCGTTGCCGTGCAATACACTGGTGGTCGATATCGAGCTGGCGGCGGTGCGTCTGGGGCGGGCAAGGCAACTTGCCGAACAACTTCATGCCGAATACCGGCACATCAGTCAGTTCAGCCAAACACATTGAAATGAAGCGCTGCGACATAATGTCGCGAAAGGCGGGAAGTTACTGCGCAGTCACCTGCAAAGTTGCATCAGGTGCGTGGCGGGCACGCACCAGTACTTGCAAACGACTTACTTCGGCATCGACCAGGGTTGCAGGTCGTAACCCTTCTGGCACAGTTCTGCGCGCACTTCTTCGATCAGGCTGGCCCATTGCGCAGGGTCAGAGTAAACCCGCGAGGAAACTTGCTTGGCGCCAATGCGGGTGCTGGTCCGGTCGATCACTGCCAGGGTCAGTTCACCGGTGCCGTTAGGGGCATCCCAGGCGACGCACTGGAAAGGTTCGAAGGCGTGGTCGGCAATCAGCAGTGCTTCGTTGACACGCAGCGGGGCATTCATGGTTCGGTCTCTCTATGGTCCCAAACAGCGAAAAGGAGTTTCCGCGTTGTTGTTCCGGCTAAGCGTACAGCGCGGGGTTATTTGTACTGATGCTCCAGATCAGGGGTGGAGTCACAAGGGTTTTGAAATTTTTTAAATGAACGCGATTTCATGTTGCCGGTGCTGGGGCGTGTGACGCTGCTTATTCGGGAAAATTCCCGTATGACGGCAAGGTGACAAAGGCGGGCTGACCAACGGTAGCAGGGTGCGTCAAGTTAATTGCTACTGTTAGTTCTGGCGCCGCAACTTGCTGTTTATACGAAAAAAACTGAAAACCGGCGCCAAGGAAAGGTCATGCTTGAACCTTCATCCCACCGCCGCCTGTTGATCGTCGACCCGTGCGAGGAATGCCACCGGTTATTGCCCGGGCTGCGCAATGTCGGCTGGGATGTGCGCAGTTGCACACTGGATACGGCGCTGCAACACCCTTGCGATGTCGGCCTGTTACGGCTGCAGGCCTCGCACCTGCGCCACCCCGACGCGGTCAAGGACCTGATCCAGCGCAGCAAGACCGAATGGATCGCCGTGCTCAGCGCCGAAGAGCTGCGCATGCAGAACGTCGGCGACTTTGTCTGTGAGTGGTTTTTCGACTTCCATACCTTGCCGTTCGACGTATCGCGGGTGCAGGTGACCCTTGGGCGCGCCTTCGGCATGGCGCGGCTGCGCGGCAAGGGCGCAGTGCGGGTCGATGAGCACGAGCACGAACTGCTGGGCGAAAGCCGGCCTATTCGTGAGCTGCGCAAGCTGCTGGGCAAGCTGGCGCCCACCGAGTCGCCGGTACTGGTGCGTGGCGAGAGCGGTACCGGCAAGGAGCTGGTGGCGCGCACCCTGCACCGGTTGTCGCAGCGCCACGACCAGCCCTTTATCGCCATCAACTGCGGCGCCATTCCCGAGCACCTGATCCAGTCCGAGCTTTTCGGCCACGAGAAGGGCGCCTTCACCGGCGCCCACCAGCGCAAGGTCGGGCGTATCGAGGCGGCCAACGGCGGCACCTTGTTCCTCGACGAAATCGGCGACCTGCCACTGGAGTTGCAGGCCAACCTGCTGCGCTTTTTGCAGGAGAAACACATCGAGCGGGTCGGCGGCAACCAGCCGATCCCGGTGGATGTACGGGTGCTGGCAGCGACCCATGTCGACCTGGAAAAGGCCATTGGCCTGGGTCGCTTTCGTGAGGATTTGTATTACCGGCTCAACGTGCTGCAAGTGGTGACCGCGCCGCTACGCGACCGGCATGGCGACCTGTCGTTGCTGGCCGGGCACTTTGCGCGCTTCTACAGCCTCGAGACGGGCCGGCGCCCGCGCTCGTTCAGCGATGGCGCCTTGGCGGCCATGGGCCGCCACGACTGGCCGGGCAATGTGCGCGAGCTGGCCAACCGCGTACGGCGTGGCCTGGTGCTGGCCGAAGGGCGGCAGATCGAAGCGCCGGACCTGGGCCTGCAGGACCTGCAGGAGCAGGACCAGCCCCTGGGTACGCTGGAAGACTACAAACTGCGCGCCGAGCGCCAGGCCCTGTGCGATGTGCTCGACCGGCACAGCGACAACCTGAGCATCGCCGCCAAGGTGCTGGGCATCTCGCGGCCGACCTTCTACCGCTTGTTGCACAAGCACCAGATTCGCTGAAGGATCGTGCCCGCCCGGCTTGCGCTATCTCTCTGGACGTTATGCGACCCCTGTAGGAGCCGGCTTGCCAGCGATGTGGGCGGGCCTGCAAACAAGGGGCTTGGAAAGTTGCCAGAGCTGATGGCCCTATCGCCGGCAAGCCGGCTCCTACAGGGGCCAGGCAAATCCGCGTGTGCGCTTAACCCAACGCCCGCTCGACGCCCCCAAGCACCAAACTCTCCATCAACGCCAAGCCATCCACCTCGCTCAACGCCCGCGCCCGCAGCAACCCCGGCAACTGGTTGAGCAAGGTGGCCAGTACCTGCCCGGTGGCCGCCAGCGTTTCGCCGCCAAGCCGGGCTTGCGGTGCGATCAGGCGCAGCAGGCCGCTTTCGTAGCGTTCGCGCAACTGCCCGAGGTGTTGCTGCTGCGCCTGGCTCAGGCAGCAGAAGTCGCGTTCGGCCAGGCGAAACTGCAACGGCCGCTCGCCATGCAACTGCCAGTGCGCGGCAATCAGGCAGGCCAGCACCGGCTTGCCCCGGGCCTGCGCCCGGCGCCCCTGGTCGAGAATCGCCTGCAACTCCTCGTACAGCTCCTCGATCAGGTCGTAGAGCAAATCCTGCTTGCTGGGGAAGTGGTGATACAGCGAGCCTGCGGTCAGGCCCACATGCGCCGCCAGTTCGCGCATGCTGACCTGGCCGAAACCCTTTTCGGCGAACAGCGCCATGGCCCTGTCGCGACGTTCCTCGAAACTGGCGCAGCGCAGGGCTGCTTGCACCGCAGGCATGGCAGGCGCCCCTTTAGTAGGTGAAGAAGCCGCGCCCGCTCTTGCGCCCCAGGTAGCCGGCGGCAACCATTTCCTTAAGCAGCGGGGCGGGGCGGTATTTGCTGTCGTTGAAGCCCTCGTGGAAGGCCTGCATGATCGCCAGCAAGGTATCCAGGCCAATCAGGTCGGCCAGGGCCAGCGGGCCGATTGGCTGGTTGCAGCCCAGGCGCATGCCGGTGTCGATATCCTCGGCACTGGCCAGGCCCTCCTGGCGCACGAAAATCGCCTCGTTGATCATCGGCACCAGGATGCGGTTGACCACGAAGCCCGGGCGGTTGCCGGCGGTGATCGGGGTCTTGCCGAGTTTTTCGGTCACCAGCAGCGCCTGGGCGTAGGTGGCGTCGCTGGTCTGCAGGCCACGGATGATCTCCACCAGCGCCATCATCGGCACCGGGTTGAAGAAGTGCACGCCAATGAAGCGCTCGGGGTGGGCGATGCTGGCGGCCAGCTCGGTGACCGACAGCGACGAGGTGTTGGTGGCGATCAGGCACTGTTCACCGACATTGGCCGCGACCTGCTGCAGGATGCGCTGCTTTAGCTGCAGGTTTTCGGTGGCGGCCTCGATCACCAGTTGCGCTGCAGCCAGCTGGCTGTAGTCGGTGCTGGTGCGGATGCGCGCCTTGGCGGCGTCGGCGTTGCCGGCTTCGATGCTGCCCTTGCTAACCTGGCGCTCAAGATTCTTGCCCAGGGTGGCCACGCCACGCTCCAGCGCAGCCTCGGACACATCTACCAGCAGTACCTGGTAACCGGCCAGTGCGCTCACCTGCGCGATGCCGTTGCCCATGGTGCCGGCGCCGATCACGGCAATTTGTTCGATAGTCACGTTGCTGGTTCCTTACACGCGTTCGAAGACGACGGCGATACCCTGGCCGCCGCCGATGCACATGGTGGCCAGGGCATAGCGGCCCTGTACCCGCTGCAGTTCATGGATCGCCTTGGTGGCGATGATCGCCCCGGTGGCACCCACCGGGTGGCCGAGGGAGATGCCCGAGCCGTTGGGGTTGACCTTTTGCGGGTCGAAGCCCAGGGCGCGGGATACGGCGCAGGCCTGGGCGGCAAAGGCCTCGTTGGACTCGATCACATCCAGGTCGGAAACTTTCAGGCCAGCCTTTTCCAGCACTTTCTGGGTGGCCGGGATCGGCCCCAGGCCCATCAGCGCCGGCTCGACACCGGCGTGGGCGTAAGCCACCAGGCGTGCCAGGGGCTTGAGGCCCAGGCGCTGCACGGCATCACCGGTGGCCAGTACCAGGCCGGCGGCACCGTCGTTGATGCTGCTGGCATTGCCCGCAGTGACGCTGCCGTCCTTCTTGAACACGGGTTTCATGCTGGCCAGTTGCTCGGCGGTCACTTCGCTGCGCACGTTTTCGTCCACGGCAAACTGCACGGTGCCTTTGCGGGTCTTGATCTCGATCGGCACGATCTGCCCGTCGAAGCGCCCTTCGGCGATGGCGCGGGCGGCGCGGCGCTGGCTGGTCAGGGCCACTTCGTCCTGCATTGCGCGGCTGATGCCATGGGCGGCGGCGACGTTCTCGGCAGTGATACCCATGTGAAAGTGCTCGAACGGGTCTTGCAGGATACCGACCATGTAGTCGATGCCCTGCAGGTCGCCCATGCGCGCACCCCAGCGGGCCTGGGGCAGCAGGTACGGGCCGCGGCTCATGGCCTCGGCGCCAGCCGCCAGGGCGATGTCGCTGTCGCCCAGCAGCAGGCCCTGGGCGGCCGAGACGATGGCCTGCAGGCCAGAGCCGCACAGGCGGTTGACGCTGAACGCCGGGGTTTCCTTGGGGATGCCGGCGTTCATGGCTGCAACCCGGCCCAGG
The DNA here is from genome assembly GCF_019139895.1 of Pseudomonas fakonensis. Classification (GTDB taxonomy): domain Bacteria; phylum Pseudomonadota; class Gammaproteobacteria; order Pseudomonadales; family Pseudomonadaceae; genus Aquipseudomonas; species Aquipseudomonas fakonensis. The sequence goes on from NZ_CP077076.1 coordinate 2,995,359, forward strand.
TAGGCATCGCGCGGCTCGGTGGGTATCACGTTGCCCATCACCAGGTGGCCGACCTGCCCGGCCTCGACGCCTGCGCGCTCGATGGCCGCGCGGGTAACCTGGGTGGCGAGGTCGGCCAGGGGCAGGTCCTTGAGCGAACCGCCAAAGCTGCCGATGGCCGAACGTACTGCACTGACGACGTAAATTTGCGTGCTGCTCATGCTAGGGCTCCGTGTGAAGGCATGGCGGGGCGGGGCAAGGCTCTGCCAGAATGGCCGCCGCCAGAGGGTGCAAGGAGTCTAGGCAAAGGCCTGCAGGTGGCCTATGCCGGATTTGCTCAGCTTGCCTGGCACTTTTTGCCACTCAGCCTAGACCATCGGATTTCTGCCATGCGCGATAGCGACACCGTCGCGGTGTACTTCCTCAATGCCATGCTCCACGCCCTGCGCGACCAACCCCAGGCGCGCGACGCCCACTTGCACGCGGTGGGTATCGACCCGGCGCTGCTGGCCAGGGCCGGGGCGCGGGTGCCGGCCAAGGCGTTCGCCCAGCTGTGGCTGGTGCTGATCAACGAGCTGGGCGACGAGTTCTTCCAGCTGGACCGCCACGGCATGCCACTGGGCAGCTTTGCCCTGATTTGCCGGGGGTTGATCCAGGAACCCAACCTGGAAAAGGCCCTGCGCCAGTGCCTGGGCAACTTTGCGTTGTTTCTGCGTGATGTGCGCGGCAGCCTCACGGTGCGCGGGGGCCGCGCGGTGATCAGCGTGCAGTCGGCCATCGACGACCCGTTGGCCCGGGTATATGCCGAAGAAACCTACCTGGTGCTGGTGATCGGCCTGCTGTGCTGGCTGGCCGGCCGGCGCCTTGCCATCGACCGCACCGAGTTTGCCCTGGGCCGGCCGGCCCAGGAGGATGATGCGCTGCTATGGGGGCCGGACTTGCGCCTGGGCAGCGGGCGCACCGAGGTGGAGTTCGACAGCGCCTGGCTGCGCCTGCCGGTGGTGCAGGACCTGGCGGCGCTGAAGACCTTCCTGCGCAGTGCGCCGCAAGGGTTGGTGGTGCGCTTTCGCAACCATGATGGCTTGGTGGCTGGCGTATACCGCCACCTGCGTGGCCTGGATTACGGGCAATGGCCGACCCTCGATGCCATGGCCAGGCAGCACCGGCTCAGCGCCAGCAGCCTGCGCCGGCGGCTGGAGCGCGAAGGGCGCTCGTACCAGCAGATCAAGGACGAGGTGCGCCGGGCCATGGCCTTCGAGTTGCTGCGCGAGGGGCGTTTGAGCATTGCCGAGATCGCCGGGCGGACGGGGTTTCAGGAGCCCAGTGCGTTTCATCGGGCGTTCAAGAAGTGGACGGGGCAGAGCCCGGGGAGTTATCGGGGGAGGGGGTTGGGTTCGCCATAAGCTGTGCAGCGCCTTTGAGGTGTTCGCCATGGATGCAGCCCCTGTGGCGAACCCCGCAACCTTCACCCCGGCCAAGCGTCAATCAACTCCCGCGCCTCCCGGCTGTTCAGCGGCCGCTTCATCCGTTGCGACAACACCGCCATGGCCCGCGAATACCCCACGGCAACCACCGCCTCAACCTGATCATCAACACATTGCAAGGCAATGAAATCCCCAAGGCCAGGCTCGCCCACATACTCGATGCGGTTCCACTGGCCCCCATGCCCCAGCACTTCCAGGGTCTGCCCATGCTGGTAGGTCCAGAAATACGGCACATCGTCATACCGGCGCCGCTCGCCCAGCATGTTGCACGCCGCAATCACGCCCTGCTGTTGGGCCAACCGCCAGTGTTCGATGCGCGTGGGCCTGCCGGCGAGGGGGAAGGTGGCGATGTCGCCCGCCGCCCACAGGCCATCGGCCGCTTGAAAGTGCGCATCGACATTCAGTGAGCGGTCCACCGCCAGCGCCAAGCCCTGGATGAAGCCAGTGGCCGGGCTGACCCCGGTGCCCAGCAGCACCAGCCCGGTGGCGATGCGCTCGCCGTTGGCCAGGCGCACGGCCTCGACCCGCTCGCTACCCTCGAACCCTGCCACTTCCACAGGGCCATGGAACACCACGCCCTTGCGCTCATGCAGCTCGCGCAAGCTGCGGGCGATGCGTTCGCCCAATTGGCCAACCAGCGCCAATGCATGGCGCGTCACCACATGCACCTGCAAGCCATATTCACGCAGCGCCGCAGCAGCCTCCAGGCCAATGAAACCATCGCCAACCACCACCACCGGCTGCCCCGGTTCCGCCAGGTCGAGCAGGCGAGTAGCGTCGTCCCTAGAGCGCAGCACGCAAATGCCAGGCAATTGCACACCCGGCAGGTCCGGGCGTCTGGCTTTGCCGCCGGTGGCCAGCAGGGCCGCGTCGTATTTCAGCTGTTGGCCGTCAGCCAGGGTCAGTTGGCGCTTGCCAGGGTCGAGGCTGCGCACCTTGCCGGTAAGCCGCTGCAACTGGCCGCGGCGCAGGTCGCCAGGCTCGAGCAAGGCCGGGACCTCATCGGGCGGCATCTGCCCGGCAATCACGAATTTGCTCAACGCGGTACGGTCGTAGGCGGGCGCCTGCTCCTGATCGACCCACACCAGGCGCCCGGCAAAACCGTGCTCCAGCAGGGTGGCGACCGCAGCGGCCCCGGCCGCGCCGGCACCGATCACCACGAATACCCGGGCGTCGCTGTGACGGGGGGCTGCAATATCCGGCAGGGGCTGGTCATCCACCCACACCTGGCCATCCTTTACCTGCACCGCATGGCGGCGCAGCCCGGTCAGCGCCGGCGGCTCGCACACTGCGCCTTCGTCCACGGCAAAGGCCGCCTTGTGCCAGGGGCACACCAGCAGCCCGGCGCAGACAACACCTTCGTCAAGCGGCGCGCCAGCGTGGGGGCAGTTGCCCTGGTAGGCATGCACCTGGTCGCCCTGGCGCACCAGTACCAGCTCCTCGGTGCCGGCTTGTACCCGCAGCGGCCGGTGGGGGTCGAGTTGGTCGAGGGCTGCGACGGCATGCAAGGTCATATGGGTTCTCCCGTGGGGATAGAACCCATTTGACGCTTGGGCGCGGGCAGGGGTGCAGCCAGCCGACGATCGGCCAATGCTTACAATTGTTCACACAAATACCGTATGAGACTAAATTGACTCATTATGGGGCCGGTCGTACCATTCGCGCCGTTTTCAATCAAAGGCTCGGGTGAAGTCATGGGCAAGATGCGTGCAATTGGGGTGGCCGGTTGGCTGGCGGCAGCGGTGCTGCTGGCCGGCTGCGAAGCTGCGGATGAACCGCAGGCAGCGGCTGCGGTGCTGCCTGTGGACACCGTTACGGTAACCCACGAGGCCTTGGCCCTGGCCTCGACCCTGCCGGGCCGGGTCGAGCCGATGCGGGTGGCCGAAGTACGTGCTCGGGTGGCCGGGATCGTGCTACGCAAGGCCTTCGAGGAGGGCGCCGACGTCAAGGCCGGCGACTTGCTGTTCCAGATCGACCCGGCACCGTTCAAGGCGGCCCTGGCCCGCGCCGAAGGTGACCTGGCCCGTGCCCAGGCGGTGCAACACGAAGCCCAGGCGCGGCTGCGCCGCTACCAGCCGCTGGTGCAGGTCCAGGCCATCAGCCAGCAGGACTTCGACACTGCCAGCGCCAATTCGCGCAGCGCCCAGGCCGCGGTGCTTTCAGCCCAGGCCGACGTGCAGACGGCGCGCCTGAACCTGGGCTACGCCACGGTCACCGCACCTATTTCCGGGCGTATCGGCCGGGCGCTGGCCACCGAAGGCGCGTTGGTCGGGCAGGGCGAGGCCACGCTGATGGCGCGCATCCAGCAACTCGACCCGATCTACGTCGACTTCACCCAGTCGGCCGCCGATGCCCTGCGCCTGCGCCAGGCGCTGCAGAGCGGCAGCCTGGCCAGCGGTGAAGAGCGCACCCTGAGCGCACAGGTGGAAGGCACCGACTACCGGCGCCAGGGCGCGCTGATGTTCACCGACGTGGCAGTGGACCGCGGCACCGGCCAGGTCACCCTGCGCGGGCGCTTCGACAACGCCGACGGCATTCTGCTGCCGGGCATGTACGTGCGCGTGCACACCCCGCAGGGCGTCGACCGCCAGGCCATCCTGGTGCCGCAGCGTGCGGTGCAGCGCGCCAGTGACGGCCAGGCCCGGGTGATGGTGGTGGGCGCCGGCAACCTGGCCGAAGCGCGCCCGGTCAGCACCGGTGCCATGCAAGGCGCTCGCTGGCAGATCACCCAGGGCCTGCAGGCCGGTGACCAGGTCATCGTCGGCAGCCCTGCGGGCCTGGCCGCCGGCATGCAGGTTGCGCCGGCCCAGGCGCAACAGGCCCAGGCACGCTGAGGGGAGCCACATGTCGAAGTTCTTCATCAACCGGCCCAACTTTGCCTGGGTCGTCGCACTGTTCATTTCCCTGGCAGGCTTGCTGGTAATCCCGCTGCTGCCGGTCGCCCAGTACCCCAGCGTCGCGCCGCCGCAGATCACCGTCACCGCCACCTACCCGGGCGCCTCGGCCAAGGTGCTGGTGGAGTCGGTCACCAGCGTCATCGAGGAATCGCTCAACGGCGCCAGGAACCTGCTGTATTTCGAGTCCACCAACAACTCCAACGGCATGGCCGAGGTGGTGGTCACCTTCGAGCCCGGCACCAACCCGGAGCTTGCCCAGGTGGATGTGCAAAACCGCCTGAAGAAGGCCGAGGCGCGCATGCCCCAGGCGGTGATCACCCAGGGCCTGCAGGTGGAGCAGACCAGCGCTGGCTTTTTGCTGATCTACGCGCTCAGCTACAAGGATGGCTTCGAGCGAGCCGACACCACCCAGCTGGGCGACTATGCCGCGCGCAACATCAACAACGAACTGCGCCGCATCCCCGGGGTGGGCAAGCTGCAGTTCTTCTCGTCCGAAGCCGCCATGCGGGTGTGGGTCGACCCGCAGAAGCTGGTGGGCTACGGGCTGTCCATCGATGATGTGGGCAACGCCATTCGCGGGCAGAACGTGCAGGTACCGGCCGGCGCCTTTGGCGCAACGCCCGGCAGCAGCGAACAGGAACTGACCGCCACCCTGGCCGTGCAGGGCACCCTGGACGACCCCGAGGCCTTTGGCCGGGTGGTGCTGCGGGCCAACCCCGACGGCTCCCTGGTGCGCCTGCAGGACGTGGCACGCCTGGAAATCGGCCTGGAAAGCTACAACTTCGACTCGCGCCTGAACGGTCGCCCGGCAGTGGCCGGCGCGGTGCAACTGGCGCCGGGCGCCAATGCCCTGCAAACCGCCGAGCGGGTCAAGCAGCGCCTGACCGAGCTGTCGGCGTACTTCCCCGAGGGCGTCGAGTTTTCGGTGCCCTACGACACCTCGCGGTTTGTCGACGTGGCCATCGAGAAGGTCATCCATACCCTGATCGAAGCCATGGTGCTGGTGTTCCTGGTGATGTTCCTGTTCCTGCAGAACATCCGCTACACCCTGATCCCCTCTATCGTGGTGCCGGTGTGCCTGCTGGGTACCCTGGCGGTGATGAAGCTGCTGGGCTTCTCGGTGAACATGATGACCATGTTCGGCATGGTGCTGGCCATCGGCATCCTGGTGGACGACGCCATCGTGGTGGTGGAGAACGTCGAGCGGCTGATGGCCGAGGAGGGGTTGTCGCCGGTGCAGGCCACCATCAAGGCCATGGGCCAGGTATCGGGGGCGATCATCGGCATCACCCTGGTATTGTCGGCGGTGTTCATGCCGCTGGCCTTCATGTCGGGTTCGGTGGGGGTGATCTACCAGCAGTTCTCGCTGTCGCTGGCGGTGTCCATCCTGTTCTCGGGCTTTTTGGCCCTGACCTTCACCCCGGCGTTGTGCGCCACGCTGCTCAAGCCGGTACCCCAGGGGCATCACGAGAAACGCGGTTTCTTTGGCGCCTTCAACCGTGGCTTTGCCCGCCTGACCGAGCGCTACGCGCTGCTGAACAGCGCCCTGGTGCGCCGTGCCGGGCGCTGCATGCTGGTGTATGTCGGGCTGATCGCCATGCTCGGCTACTTCTACCTGCGCCTGCCGGAGTCGTTCGTGCCGGTGGAGGACCAAGGCTACGCCATTGTTGACGTGCAATTGCCGCCCGGTGCCAGCCGCGTGCGTACCGACGCCACCGGCCAGGCCCTGGAGCAGTTCCTGATGTCCCGCGAGGCGCTGGGCTCGGCGTTTGTGGTCAGTGGTTTCAGCTTCTCGGGCATGGGCGACAACGCCGCCCTGGCGTTCCCCACCTTCAAGGATTGGTCGCAGCGTGGCCCTGAACAGTCGGCCGACGCCGAAGTGCAGGCGATCAACGCGCGCTTCGCCGCCCACGGCGATGGCAGCATCATGGCGGTCAACCCGCCGCCTATCGACGGGCTGGGCAACGCCGGCGGCTTCGCCCTGCGCCTGCTCGACCGCGGCGGCCTGGGCCGCGAAGCCCTGCTGGCGGCCCGTGACCAGTTGCTCGGCGCCGCCAACGGCAACCCGGTAATCCTCTACGCCATGATGGAGGGCCTGGCCGAGGCGCCGCAGCTGCGGGTGCAGATCGACCGGGAGAAGGCCCGCGCCCTGGGGGTGAGCTTCGAGAGCTTCAACAGCACCCTGGCCACCGCGTTCGGCTCGGCGGTGATCAACGACTTCACCAACGCCGGCCGCCAGCAGCGGGTGGTGGTGCAAGCCGAGCAGGCCGAGCGCATGACCCCGCAAAGCGTGCTGCGCCTGTACGCGCCCAATGCCAACGGCGAGCAGGTGCCGTTCAGCGCCTTCGTCACCACCCACTGGGAGCAGGGGCCGGTGCAGATTGTGCGCTACAACGGCTACCCGTCCATCCGCATTGCCGGCGACGCCGCGCCCGGCTACAGCACAGGCCAGGCCATGGCCGAGATGGAGCGCCTGGCCAGCCAGCTGCCACCGGGTATCGGCTATGCCTGGACCGGTCTTTCGTACCAGGAAAAGGTCTCCAGCGGCCAGGCTTCGAGCCTGTTCGCCCTGGCCATCCTGGTGGTGTTCCTGCTGCTGGTGGCGCTGTACGAAAGCTGGGCGATCCCGCTGACGGTGATGCTGATCGTGCCGATTGGCGCGCTGGGCGCGGTGTTGGCGGTGATGGTGGCGGGCATGCCCAACGATGTGTACTTCAAGGTCGGGCTGATCACCATCATTGGCCTGGCGGCGAAAAACGCCATTCTCATCGTCGAGTTCGCCAAGGAACTCTGGGAGAAGGGTTACAGCCTGGGCGACGCTGCGCTCGAGGCCGCGCGCCTGCGCTTTCGGCCAATCGTGATGACTTCCATGGCGTTCATTCTCGGCGTGGTGCCGCTGGCCATCGCCAGCGGGGCGGGCGCTGCCAGCCAGCGGGCCATCGGCACCGGGGTGATCGGCGGCATGCTCAGCGCCACGCTGCTGGGGGTGGTGTTCGTGCCGGTGTGCTTCGTCTGGGTGCTGTCGCGGCTCAAGCGCCGGCCGCAAGCGGCGGTGGTGCACGCGGTGGAGTGAGGCGCCTGGCAACGGCTCCTTTGGTTGGGTGATTCCAGCCGTTTGGCCCCTGGGGTTCGTGCCCAGGGGCCTTTTTTCGGGCCTTGTTCGGCCTTCAGACCATCGCCAGGCGCTGCTTGCGCGTCGGTGCCGGGAACGCATGGTCTAGTGCCTGCAGGTCGGCGTCGCTCAATACCAGCTCGGCGGCTTGGGCGTTGAGCTGCACATGCTCGGGGCTCACCGCCTTGGGTATGGCAATCACCCCCTCGCCACGGGTCACCCAGGCCAGGCTCACCTGGGCCGGCGTGGCGCCATGGCGCTCGGCAATTTGCCCCAGCACCGGGTGGTGCAACAGGCGCCCGGCCTGGGCCAGGGGGCAGTAGGCCATGGTCGGCATGGGCTGCTTGCGGCTCCAGGGCAGCAGGTCGAACTCGATGCCGCGCTCGGCCGGGTTGTACAGCACCTGGTTGGTGGCACAGGCGGGGTTGCCCAGCTCGCGCATGTCGTCCAGGTCGAAGTTGGACACGCCCCAGCGGCGAATCTTGCCTTGCTCGATCAAGCGTTCGAAGGCTTCGACGGTTTCTTCCAGCGGGTACTGCCCGCGCCAGTGCAGCAGGTACAGGTCGATGCAGTCGGTACCCAGGCGCTGCAGGCTGCGCTCACAGGCCGCCGGCACGCCACGCCGGCTGGCGTTGTGCGGGTACACCTTGCTGACCAGGAACACCTGGTCGCGGCGCCCGGCGATGGCCTGGCCGACCACCTGTTCGGCGCCGCCCTCGGCATACATTTCGGCCGTATCGACCAGCGTCAGGCCCAGCTCGATGCCCTGTTGCAGGGCCGCCACTTCAGCCGCCTTGCGGCTAGGGTCCTCGCCCATGTACCAAGTGCCCTGGCCGATGGTCGGTACCTGGGTGCCCGCCAGATTCACGTAACGCATGTCACCTCCTGTGGATGGGTGTGCTTGAGCAGCACGTCGAGCAGCGCTTCGGCCGCCTTCGACAGTTTGTGGTCGGCCAGGGCGATCACCCCGATGCGCCGCTCCACGCTGGGTTCTATCAATGGCACGCAGCAGGCGCCGAGCTCTTGCATCTGCTCGATGCACAGCGCCGGCACCGCGCTCACCCCCAGGCCACTGGCGACCATGCGCCCGACCGTGGACAACTGGTGGCTTTCAAAAGCCACCGCCAGCTTGCCGTGGTCAGCCGCCACCTGCTGCTCCAGCAGCAGGCGCACCGCCGAAGGCCGTTGCAGGGCGACGAAGTCCTGGGCCAGCAGTTCCTGCCAGCGTACCTGGGGTTGCCGGGCCAGGGGCGAGCTTGCCGGCACCACGGCGACGAAGCGGTCCATGTAAAGCGGGTGAAAGTGCAGCGCCGCGTTGCTGTCGGGCTCGAAGCCGATGCCCAGTTCGACGCGGCGGTGGCGCACCAGTTCCAGCACCTGTTCGTTGATCACGTCGTGCACGGTGACGTTGACCTTGGGGTAGCGCTGGCGAAACACCTTGAGCGCATCGGGCAGCAGGTTGCCGGCGTAGGAGGGCATGGCCGCCACCGACACCCGCCCCAATTGCAGGGTGAAGCGTTGGCGCAGCATTTCTTCGGTGTCGTCCCAGTCGCCCAGCAGGCGCCGGGCCAGGGGCAGCAGCACTTCGCCCTCGGGGGTCAGGCTGACGCTGCGGGTGGTGCGGGTCAGCAGGGCGCCGCCGAGGTTGTCCTCCAGCGCCTTGATGGTCAGGCTCAGGGCCGGTTGCGACACATGCAGGTGCTCGCCGGCCTGGGCGAAGCTCTGGTACTTGGCTACGGTGACAAAGGCACGCAGCTGCTTGACGTTCATGACGGGCTCGCGATTTGTTTTGTAAAAGTTATCAATCGATGACGAAAACAAAATTAACAAATCAGTCGGCTGCGGTGAAGATGACCGTACGGTTCCAACAACTATAAAAGGCGACTGAGCATGGCCGGACTGGACAAGCGTGTAGCAACCTACGAAGAGGCCCTGGCAGGCCTGACCGACGGCATGACGGTACTGGCCGGTGGTTTTGGCCTGTGCGGCATCCCCGAAAACCTCATTGCCGAGATCAAGCGCCGCGGCGTCAAGGGCCTGACCGTGGTTTCCAACAACTGTGGCGTCGATGGCTTTGGCCTGGGCGTGCTGCTGGAAGACCGGCAGATCCGCAAGATGGTCGCCTCGTACGTAGGCGAGAACGCCGAATTCGAACGCCAGCTGCTCAGTGGCGAGCTGGAAGTCGAGCTCACCCCGCAAGGCACCCTGGCGGAGAAAATGCGTGCTGGCGGCGCCGGCATCCCGGCCTTCTACACCGCCACTGGCTACGGCACCCCGGTTGCCGAGGGCAAGGAAGTACGCGAATTCAAGGGCCGCAAGTACATCCTCGAAGAGTCGATTACCGGCGACTTCGCCATCGTCAAGGGCTGGAAGGCCGACCACTACGGCAACGTGGTGTACCGCAACACCGCGCAAAACTTCAACCCGCTGGCCGCCACCGCCGGCAAGATCACCGTGGTCGAGGTTGAAGAAATCGTCGAGCCCGGCGTGCTGCTGCCCAGCGAGATCCACACCCCGGGCATCTTCGTCGACCGGGTGATCGTCGGCACCTTCGAAAAACGCATCGAAAAGCGCACCGTCAAGGCCTGAGCGCCGCCTCCCGAAGAACAACAAAGAGACCCAGACCATGGCACTGACCCGCGAACAGATGGCGCAACGCGTCGCCCGTGAACTCAAGGATGGCTACTACGTCAACCTTGGCATCGGCATCCCCACCCTGGTGGCCAACTACGTGCCGGCAGATATGGACGTGATGCTGCAATCGGAAAACGGCCTGCTGGGCATGGGCGAGTTCCCCACCGAAAGCACCCTCGACGCCGACATGATCAACGCCGGCAAGCAGACCGTCACCGCCCGGCGCGGCGCGTCGATCTTCGACTCGGCGCAGTCGTTCGCCATGATTCGTGGCGGCCACGTCGACCTCACCGTGCTGGGCGCCTTCGAGGTGGACGTGCAGGGCAACATCGCCTCGTGGATGATCCCTGGCAAGCTGGTCAAGGGCATGGGCGGCGCCATGGACCTGGTGGCCGGTGCCGAGAACATCATCGTCACCATGACCCACGCCTCGAAGGACGGCGAGTCCAAGCTGCTGAGCCAGTGCAGCCTGCCGCTGACCGGTGCCGGCTGCATCCGCAAGGTGCTGACGGACCTGGCCTACCTCGAGATCGACAACGGCGCGTTCATCCTGCGTGAGACGGCGCCGGGGGTGAGCGTCGAAGAGATCATCGCCAAGACCGCCGGCAAGCTGATCGTGGCGGACGATGTGAAGGAAATGACTTTTTAATCTTGCAGTGCCCCTGTAGGAGCGGGCTTGCCCGCGATGGCGATCGATCAGGCAGCGGTGTTGCCTGAACTGGCGCTATCGCGGGCAAGCCCGCTCCTACAGGCATTTGCGTCGCTTCAGAACTGACCAATAAAACCAATAAAAGGAAGACTCACGTGGCCGCTGATATTCAAGACAGCCGCTCCGCCCGCTTTGCCCTGCGCTGCTCCAACTGGGCCGAACGCTGGTTCCCCGACTCCTGGGTGTTCGCCGCCCTGGCGGTGGTGCTGGTATGCCTGGGCGCCCTGGCCATGGGCGCCAAACCCACCGACACGGCCAAGGCCTTCGGTGACGGCTTCTGGAGCCTGATCCCGTTCACCATGCAAATGGCCTTCGTGGTCATCGGCGGTTATGTGGTGGCCAGCTCGCCACCCGCCGCGAAGCTGATCGACCGCCTGGCGCGCATCCCGAAAAACGGCCGTTCGGCGGTGTGCTGGGTGGCGCTGATCTCGATGCTCGCCTCACTGCTCAACTGGGGCCTGTCGCTGGTGTTCGGCGGCCTGCTGGTGCGCGCCCTGGCACGGCGTACCGACTTGAAGATGGACTACCGCGCCGCCGGTGCCGCCGCCTACCTGGGGTTGGGTGCGGTATGGGCGCTGGGGCTGTCGTCATCGGCTGCGCAACTGCAGGCCAACCCGGCCAGCCTGCCGCCGTCGATCCTGTCGATCACCGGGGTGATTCCGTTCACCCAGACCATCTTCCTCTGGCAGTCGGGGGTGATGCTGGCGGCTTTGGTGGTGGTTTCGCTGGTGGTTGCCTACGCCACCGCGCCTGGCCCCAACAGCGCCCGCAGTGCCGAAGACTGCGGCGTCGATCCCAGCTTCACCGCGCCACCGGCACCGCAGCGCACCCGCCCAGGCGAGTGGCTTGAGCACAGCCCGATCCTGATCCTGCTGCTGGTGGCCCTGGCCGCCGGCTGGTTGTACCAGGAGTTCGCCACCAAGCCTGCGATCACCGCGATCTCCGGGCTGAACACCTACAACCTGCTGTTCATCATGCTTGGTGCCTTGCTGCACTGGCGCCCGCGCAGCTTCCTCGACGCCGTGGCCCGCGCGGTACCGACCACTACGGGCGTGTTGATCCAGTTCCCGCTGTATGGCTCGATTGCGGCGATTCTGACCCAGGTCAAGGGCGCCGACGCCGAGACCCTGGCCCACCACATTTCGCTGTTCTTCACCCAGATTGCCACCCATGACACCTATGCGTTGCTGATGGGGGTGTACTCGGCGGTGCTGGGCTTCTTCATTCCGTCCGGTGGCGGCAAGTGGATCATCGAAGCCCCCTACGTGATGCTGGTGGCCAATGACCTGAAGTACCACCTGGGTTGGGCGGTGCAGATCTACAACGCGGCCGAGGCCTTGCCTAACCTGATCAACCCGTTCTACATGCTGCCGTTGCTGGGGGTGTTGGGGCTCAAGGCGCGGGATTTGATCGGCTTCTCGTTTGTGCAGTTGCTGGTGCATGTGCCGTTGGTGCTGGTGTTGCTTTGGGCGTTGGGGACGACCTTGGAGTATGTTGCGCCTGTGATGCCTTGATGGGGGCTGGGTGCCTGCGTTGGGATGGGTTTGAGTTGGTTTGAGTTGGTTTTGGAAGTTGTATGCGCATACATTATTTGTATTGACGCTTATTCACCTTTCCGCCCTTACGGCGGCTTACTTTGGTCTTGGCCAAAGTAAGCAAAGCCGCTCGCTCCCGTCATCCGGCCCCTGCGCTGCGCTCCGGGGTTCCCTCACTCCGGGCTTGCTCCGGGGGTACGCGCCGACGGGCCGTCCCTGGCCCGATCGGCGCTCGACCGGCATCCATGCCGGTCGCCCCCCTACGCAATCCCTGCGTTCGGCCTCCTGAAGTCGCGAAGTTAGGGGCGGCGCCTGGGAGTACGCAGCTCGGTCGCTAGTTGCCACCGTGGGAACTCAGGATTGAATCGCGGGGCAAGCCCGCTCCCACGCCAGAACTTGTTGCGCCCAACTAGCGTGGGAGCGGGCTTGCCCCGCGATGGCGTCAGAACAAACAACACATCAACAACAATTAAACCTACATCCCAGCTGTTGATCTGGCTGTTGATCTTGCTTCTAAGCGCGCGATAGCCCAGGCAACACAAATCGCGACTTCAGGAGGCCGAGCGTAGGGATTGCGTAGGAGGGCGACCGGCATGGATGCCGGTCGAGCGCCGATCGGGCCAGGGACGGCCCGTCGGCGCGTACCTCCGGAGCAAGCCCGGAGCGAGGGAACCCCCGGAGCGCAGCGTAGGGGGCCGGATGATGGGAGCAGGGCGGCTTTGGTTACTTTGGCCGCGACCAAAGTAACCCGCCGTAAGGGCGGAAAGGTGACGAAAAGCCGCTATCGTCAACGAATGCGCATACATCTCCAAAAGCAATAACCATAATCCCCGAACCCGGACCCTCACCCCCCAAGCCACTCCGGACTATTGAAATTCCCCAACCGCAAATCCCCCTCAGCACATTCCAACCCCTGCACCGGCCCCACCAGCAAGGCCTTCTGCAAACTCCGCTCCCCCCGGCCCCAAGCCTGCTCCAGCAAAGGCAAGACCCGCCGCGGCACCACGCTGAACATCGGCTGCCAATACCCCCCCTGGCGCACCATCGCCGCACTGTCATGCTCACAGGCCAACGCCAGCAAATCCTCGACCAGCGCCTGGTCCACCAACGGCGCATCGCAGGCGAGCATCACCACCCAGTCATGCCGGGCCACTTTCAGCCCGGCGATAACTCCGGCCAGCGGCCCCGGGTAGTCCGCCTCGGCATCGCTCACCAACTGGTCGGCATAGGCGGCATACGCCTCAAGGTTGCGATTGCAGGAAATCACCACATCGTCCGACAACCCGCGCACCGCCCGCAGCACATGGGCCACCAGCGGCTCGCCACGCCAGGGCACCAGGCCCTTGTCGCGCCCGCCCATGCGCATGCCGCGCCCGCCAGCGAGGATCAGGATGGAGCAGGGGGGCAGGGTGGCAGGCATGAAAAAGGGTTCCGGGCAGTCAATGCCGGGAACCCTCTCATTCAACGACGCCGCTGTCCAGTCAGCTATCGCTGGCCAGGTTCTCGGCTTGCTGCCTCTGGCGGCGCCCGGCCAGCTTCATCACCACCACGAAGAACACCGGCACGAACACCACGGCAATGGTCGCGCTGAGCATGCCGCCGATCACCCCGGTACCAATGGCCTGCTGGCTGGCCGAGCTGGCGCCGTTGGCGATGGCCAGCGGCACCACGCCGAGAATGAACGCCAGCGAAGTCATGACGATCGGCCGCAGGCGCAGGCGCGCCGCCTGGATGGCCGCTGCAGTGGCGTCCATGCCGTCATCGACCAGAGCCTTGGCGAACTCGATGATCAGGATGGCGTTCTTCGCCGACAGGCCGATCAGGGTGATCAGGCCAACCTTGAAGAACACATCGTTGGGCAGCCCGCGCAGGGTCACCGCCAGCACTGCGCCCAGCACCCCCAACGGCACCACCAGCAGTACCGCAGTGGGGATCGACCAGCTTTCGTACAGCGCCGCCAGGCACAGGAACACCACCAGCAGCGACAACGCCATCAGCAGTGGGGCCTGGCTGCCGGACAGGCGCTCCTGCAACGACAAACCGGTCCATTCAAGGCCAGCACCGCCTGGCAACTGCGCCACCAGGCGCTCGACCTCGGCCATTGCCTCGCCCGAGCTGTAGCCCGCCGCCGGCTCGCCAGAGATCGACACCGCCGGGTAGCCGTTATAGCGGGTCAGTTGCACCGGGCCCGACTGCCAATGGGCGCTGACGAAGGCGCCCAGCGGTACCATCTTGCCGCTGGCGTTGCGCACGTGAATCTTCAACAGGTCCTCGACCTGGCTGCGCCGCTCGCCCTCGGCCTGCACCACCACCCGCTGCATGCGGCCCTGGTTGGGGAAGTCGTTGACGTAGTTCGAGCCAACTGCCGTGTCCAGCACCGCGCCAATGTCGGCGAACGACACACCCAGCGCATTGGCCTGGCGGCGGTCGACCTCCAGCACCACCTGCGGGCTTTCGGCCAGCGAGGCTTCGCGCACGTTGACCAGCACCTTGCTGTTGCGCGCCTGTTCAAGCAACTGGTCGCGGGCCTGCATCAGCTCGCTGTAGCCCATGCCGCCACGGTCCTGCAGGCGGAACTCAAAGCCGGTGGACTCGCCCAGGCCGTCCACCGGGGGTGGCAAAACGGCAAAGGCGATGGCGTCCTTGAGCCCGCTGAACGCCAGGTTGGCGCGGTCGGCGATGGCCTGGGCGCTGTCGTCGGCGCCGCGCTCGGCCCAGTCCTTCAGCGTGGTGAACGCCAGGGCGGCGTTCTGCCCGCTGCCGGAAAAACTGAAGCCCAGGATCAGCGTGGTGTTGGCCACGCTGGCCTCATCACTGTTATGCGCCTCGATCTGCCGTGCCACCTCGATGGTGCGCGCCTGGCTGGCGCCTGGCGGTAGCTGGATATCAGTGATGGTATAGCCCTGGTCCTCGGTGGGCAGAAACGCCGTAGGCAACTGGCTGAAACCGTAACCCAGCCCCCCCAGCAGCACCGCGTACAGCAGCAGGTAGCGGCCGCTGCGGGCCAGGGCATGGCCGACCCAGCGCTGGTAGCCGTCGCTCATGCGCTCGAAACCGCGGTTGAATGCGCCAAAGAAGCCTTTGCGCCCGTGCTGCTCGCCCTTGGCCACCGGCTTGAGCAGGGTGGCGCACAAGGCCGGGGTCAGGCTCAGGGCGAGGAACGCCGAGAACAGGATCGACACCGCCATCGACACCGAGAACTGCTGGTAGATGACGCCCACCGAGCCCTTCATGAAGGCCATCGGCAGGAATACCGCCACCAGCACCAGGGTGATGCCGATGATCGCGCCGCTGATCTGGCCCATGGCCTTGCGCGTGGCCTGCTTGGGTGGCAGGCCCTCTTCGGCCATGATCCGCTCGACGTTCTCCACCACCACGATGGCATCGTCCACCAGGATGCCGATGGCCAGCACCATGCCGAACAGGGTCAGCACATTGACCGAAAAGCCCAGCGCGCTCATCACCGCCAGGGTGCCCATCAGTGCCACCGGCACTACCAACGTGGGGATCAGGGTGTAGCGCAGGTTCTGCAGGAACAGGAACATCACCGCAAACACCAGCACCATGGCCTCCAGCAGGGTGTTGATCACCTGCTGGATCGACACCTTGACGAACGGCGAGGTGTCGTAGGGGATGTCGATGCGCACGCCTTCGGGGAAGTAGTGCGACAGCTCGTTGAGCTTGGCCTTGACCAGGGCGGCGGTTTCCATGGCGTTGGCCCCGGGCGACAGCTTGACGCTGAAGGCGCTGGTGGCCTTGCCGTTGAGGCGGGTGCCGTACTGGTAGTCCTGGGCGCCGACCTCGACCCGCGCCACATCGCCGACGGTCACGCTGGAGCCATCGGCATTGGCCCGCAGCACGATGGCGGCGAACTCCTCAGGGGTGCTCAGCTGGCCCTTGACCACCACGTTGGCGGTGATCTCCTGGGTGGGCCGGGTCGGCAGGTCGCCGATGCTGCCCGGCGCCACCTGGGCGTTCTGGGCGGCAATCGCCACGGCCACGTCGTTGGGGGTCAGGTTGAAACCCACAAGCCTGGCCGGGTCGATCCAGATACGCATGGCCCGTTCCGAGCCATACAGCTGGGCCTTGCCCACGCCCTTTACCCGGCGAACCTCGTTCATCACGTTGCGCGCGAGGATATCCGACAGGGCGATCTCGTCCAGGCGGCCATCCTCAGAGGTGAGGGTGGCCAGCAGCAGAAAGCCGGTAGACACCTTCTCCACCTGCAAACCCTGTTGGGTGACGGCGCGCGGCAGGCGCGACTCGACCACTTTCAGGCGGTTCTGCACATCGACCTGGGCCAGGTCAGGGTTGGTGCCCGGCTGGAAGCTGGCGGTGATGGTGGCGCTGCCCAGGCTGCTCTGCGACTCGAAGTACAAAAGGTTGTCGGCGCCATTGAGCTCCTGCTCGATGATGCTCACCACGCTTTCGTCCAGGGTCGCAGCCGAAGCGCCCGGGTACACGGCGTAGATCTCCACCTGCGGCGGCGCCACGTCGGGGTACTGGGCCACCGGCAACTGCGGGATCGACAGCCCGCCGAGCAGCAGAATGAACAATGCGACCACCCAGGCGAATACCGGGCGCTCGATGAAAAATTGCGGCATGTATCAGGCCCTCACTGGCCGTGGCGGGCGACCGAGGCGCCCGGTTGTTCGTCGACCTGCACCGGGTCGCCGGCCTTGACGTGCTGCAGGCCCTCGACCACCACTCGCTCACCGGCGGCAAGGCCCTCGCTGACCACCCAGCGGTCGCCCTGGGCGCTGCCCAACTGGACCTGGCGCTCGGCCACCCGCTGCTGCGCGTCGACCACCAGCACCTTGGGCACCCCGGCACTGTCGCGCAGGATGGCCCGCTGCGGCACGCTCAGGCCCTTGGGCTGCACGGCCTGGGCCAGGCGCACGCGCACGTAGCTGCCGGGCAGCAGGTCGAGGTCGGGGTTGGGGAACTCGCTGCGCAGGGTGATCTGGTTGGTGCTCGGGTCGACACTGATATCCGAGAACAGCAGCTTGCCGGGCAGCGGGTAGGCGCTGCCGTCGTCCTGCACCAGGGTGGCCTGGAGCTGGCCGTCGCCGGCCTGTTGCAGCTCGCCGGCACGGATGGCCCGGCGCAAGGCGTTGAGCTCGCGGGTCGATTGGCTGACGTCGGCGTGGATCGGGTTCAGTTGCTGGATGGTTGCCAGCGGTGTGGTTTCGTTCTGGCCCACCAGCGCGCCTTCGGTCACCAGCGCGCGGCCGATGCGCCCGTCAATCGGGGCAGTGACGGTGGCGTAGCCCAGGTTCAGACGGGCGCGTTCGAGCGCGGCCTTGGCCTCGGCCACGGCGGCGTCGGCCTGAAGGAACGCGGCCCGGGCGTTGTCGTATTCCTGGCGGCTGACGGCTTTGTCGTCCACCAGCTCGCGGTAGCGCTGCTCTTGCAGGCGCGCTTGATACAGGGTGGCCTGGGCCTTGGCCAGGGTAGCGCGAGCGCTGTCGAGGTCGGCCTTGAACGGCGCCGGGTCAATCAAGAACAGCACGTCGCCTTGCCTGACGTCGCTGCCTTCGCGGTAGACCCGCTTGAGCACCACCCCGGCCACCCGTGCACGCACCTCGGCGGTGCGCGGGGCGAGCAGGCGGCCACTGAGCTCGGTGCTGATGGCCAGCGGCTGCAGTTGCAGGGTTTCTACCCGCACCTGGGCAGGGGGTTGTTGTTCTGCCTGCTCGGCGGCATCGTCGCAGGCGGCCAGGGGCAGGGTGATCAAGGCCACCAGCGCCACGCGGCGCAGGTGAGGGGGGAGTGTGAAAGGCATGCGGATCTTCCGATGATGACCGGGCGTATGCTACGGCAGGCGGGCCCTTGCGGGCTGTTAGCAGCTGTAGGATGTGTGTGAAAAAGTGTTACGGGCAAGCCTTCGCGCTTGCAGGATTCTATATCCTTTCAACCCTGTGCCAGCCCCATCGCGGGGCAAGGCATCCCATCAACCCTTTGTGTTGCCCCTATGCCCAATATCCTCCTGGTCGAAGACGACAGCGCGCTGTCCGAACTGATCGCCAGCTACCTGCAACGCAATGACTTCCACGTTCGGGTGATCGCCCGTGGCGACCATGTACTGGATGCCTTTCGCCAGGACAAACCGGACCTGGTGATCCTCGACCTGATGCTGCCCGGGCTCGACGGCCTGCAGGTGTGCCGCTTGCTGCGCCAGGCCTCGCAGGGCCTGCCGATTCTCATGCTCACCGCGCGTGACGACAGCCACGACCAGGTGCTGGGGCTGGAGATGGGCGCTGACGACTACGTGACCAAGCCCTGCGAGCCGCGTGTGCTGCTGGCCCGGGTACGCACCCTGCTGCGCCGGAGCAGCATCAACGAGCCGCGCCTGGACACCGCGTTGATCCAGGTGGGCGGGCTGCGCATCGACCTGGCCGAACGGGTGGTCAGCTGGCGCGGCGAGGAAGTGGAGCTGTCCAGCGGCGAGTACAACCTGCTGGTGGTGCTGGCGCGCAATGCCGGCGAAGTGCTGAGCCGCGACCGCATCCTGCAGCAATTGCGCGGCATCGAGTTCAACGGCACCGACCGTTCGGTGGATGTGGCCATTTCCAAGCTGCGGCGCAAGTTCGACGACCACGCCGGCGAAGCGCGCAAGATCAAGACCGTGTGGGGCAAGGGCTACCTGTTCAGCCGTGTCGAGTGGGAGTTCTGAGCGGCCATGCTGAAGATCCTGGTACGCCTTTACCTGGTGATCATCGTCGCCTATGCCGGGGCCTTGCTGTTGATCCCCGACGCCATTGTCGGGGCGTTTCACGAGCGCTTCATGAACTACAACCTCGGCCAGGCCAAGGGCGTGCAGTCGCTGATCGTGCGCCAGTTCCGCCAGGCGCCCAGGGAGCAGTGGCCCGCGGTGGAGCAGGAGCTGGCAGCAACCTTCGCGCCCCTTGAGGTGCGGCTGCTACCCATGGCCGATGCCGATTTGCAGCCAGAAGAGCGTGCGCGCCTGGAACATGGCCTGTACGTGGTGCGCATCGCTGATTGGGGCTACTACGAAACCGTGCTGGCACCACTGGGCGATGGCTTGCTGGTGCGCCTGCATTCACCGCCAGACCCACTGGACATCAACCTGCTGTCGTGGGGCGTGACGGTATTGATCGGCGCGGCCATGCTTGGCTGCCTGCTGCTTTGGGTGTGGCCGCACTGGCGCGACCTGGAGCGCCTGAAGGAGACCGCGCGGCGCCTGGGCCAGGGCAACATGGGCGAGCGCACGCAGATCTCGCCGCGCTCGAACATCGGCGAACTGGCCGGGGTGTTCGATACCATGGCAGGCGACCTGGAGCGCCATGTCAACCAGCAGCGCGAGCTGCTCAATGCGGTGTCCCATGAACTGCGCACACCGCTCACCCGCCTGGATTTCGGCCTGGTGCTGCTGTACGACGAGGTGCCCCAGGCGGCCCGCAAGCGCCTGCTGGAGCTGGTGGGGCATGTGCGCGAGCTGGATGAGCTGGTGCTCGAGCTGCTGTCCTACAGCCGCCTGGAAAACGCCGAGCAGGGCCGCGAGCGGGTCGAGGTGTCGTTGCTGGAGCTGGTCGACAGCGTGCTCGGTGCCTTCGCCGAGGAGCTGGACAGCCGGGGCATCGAGTGGGAGGTGCGCTGCGAGCGCGAGCTGCCGCGCTTTGTCCTCGACCCCCGACTGACTGCCCGTGCGGTGCAGAACCTGGTGCGCAACGCCATGCGCTATTGCGACCAGAGCCTGCTGCTGCGCCTGGGGCTGGAGGAGGGCGGCGCCTGCCTGCTGACGGTGGAGGACGATGGTATTGGCATCCCGGCCGAGGAGCGCGAGCGGGTCTTCCAGCCGTTCTACCGGCTGGACCGCAGCCGTGACCGCAACACTGGTGGCTTTGGCCTGGGGCTTGCGATCAGCCGGCGGGCCATCGAGGGGCAGGGCGGCACCTTGACCGTGACGCAGTCGGCGCTGGGTGGGGCGCAGTTCAGGATTCGTTTGCCTGCGGGTGGGTAGGCAGCCTGTAGCCGGCTTGCCGGCGATGAGGCCGGGCCTGCTAACCGCCAGTTGCCAACCGCGCCGTCCACAGCACAAACCGGTCCTTGCCACTGTGCTTGGCCTCATACAGCGCCTGGTCGGCCCGCACCAGCGCCACGCTCAGGGTATCGCCGCTGTCGACCCGGGCCAGCCCGATGCTCACGGTCACCGGGTAGCGGGCGATGTCTTCGCGCACCCGCTGGCACAAGCCCGCGACCTGCGACTCGACGCCGCCCTGGTCCAGACCGTGGAAGAAGATCGCGAATTCCTCGCCGCCCAGCCGGGCAATCTCGAACGGCCCCATCGCCGCCTTGATATGCGCCGCCACGCGCTTGAGCACCTCGTCGCCGATGTCGTGGCCAAAGCGGTCGTTGACCTGCTTGAAATTGTCGATGTCGATCATCGCCAGGTATTGCCCGGGCGTGGCCCGTTGCAACTGGCGCTCGGCCTTGGCCATGAACGAGCGGCGGTTGGGGATTTCGGTCAGGGCGTCGACATAAGCCTGCTCCAGCAGCACCTTGGTCAGGTAGAAGTTGTGCAGCTTGGCCTGGCGCAGGCGCAGGTAGCTGTAGATCACCAGCCCACTGAGAAACAGCGCATAGCTGAGCAGCATCGCCCCCTCAAGTTCCAGCACCTGCACATGGGTGTGATAGAACGGGCTGAGGGTCAGCCAGGTGATGGCCATGGCGCAGAAGAACGACCAGCGCCGCACCGGCAGCACCGACACGGTGTACAGCACGGTGGACACCCCCAGCACCAGCCACAGCGGGCGGATGGCGATGGGCGTACCCTCGATCACCAGGCGCATGGCCAGGGTAAGCACGGCCACGAACAGCAGGTTGAGCACATCGAAATGGTGGCTTTTGCGGGTAAAACCGAGCACCACGGTGATGCAGCACAACAGGGCGATGAACACCCCCGACAGCCAGGTGAAGTCCTGCTCGCCCAGGTAGCTGACGATCAGGTCGAACACCAGCCAGATGGCGATGCCGATACAGAACACCAGCAGGCAGAAGCGGCGCATGGCTTCGAACTCGTGCTGGCGAAATTCGGCGCGCAGGGCGGCAGGGGCGACCTGCTGGCGGATGTGTTCTTCGAGGGTCTTGTACATGCGCGCTGCCTTGTTTCCTGAACCGCAGATTGTTGAATCTACACGCTCCTACAGGTGCAGCAATGGATTCGGAATTGACGCAGTCCTGTGGGAGCGGGTTTACCCGCGAAAAAGACGACGCGGTGGCTGGCACCGGCTATGCCGGTGTTCGCGGGTAAACCCGCTCCCACAGGGGTCGCGCCAGCTTTTAGCAACTGAGCAAGACAGTTGCTCCTACAATGTCCGTGGCAAGCTGTCAGAACGTCATCTCCACCCCCACCAGCACGCCATTTGCCCGCTCATACAGGTTGCCGCCCAGCGCCTGCTGGTATTCGGCGCGCACCTTCAACGAACCACGGTAGGCGTTGTAGCGGTCGTCGTCGAACCACCATTGCCAACGCACACCAACGCCGGCGCGGGCATCCTGGCGCCAGTCGTTGCTCGGGTCCTGGCTGGAAAACTCGACGAAACCATAGGGCATCAGGGTTTGCGGCGAGCTGCCCGGCAGCTTCCAGGCATGCCCCTGCTGGTAGCGCGACAGCCAGGCGTGGTCGCCGGCACGGGTCCACCAGGCAGCGTCCAGGTACAGGAAGCGCTCGTTCCATTGATCCTCGTCGACGCGCCAGTCGTTGCGCCAGTCGCCCTGGTCGAGGAACGAGGCGGTGGCGCGCAGCAGCAGGTCGTTGCTCGATTCGGCGTGGTGGCGCAGGTCGCCCCAGTTGCCGCCGACCTTGCCCGGGCTCAGCAGCTCGCCCAAGCGCAGGCCGCTGTAATGCTCGCTGTCGACCTGGCGTTGGTGGTACAGCTCGGCGTACAGGTTGAGGTTGGCCTGGCCCAGCGGCTTGTAGCGCAGGCCCACGCCGGTGCCCATGCTTTGCGCGTAGTCGCTGCGGCTCTGGCCACCGAACAAGACCCGGCCATACACCGACAGGGTGCTGCCGTTGCGGCTCGGCTCTTCACCCAAGGCATGGTCCCACATGGCCAGTTGCACGTTCTGCGATTGCGCCCGGCGCGAGCTGCCGCTGCGCGTGCCGTTGTCGAGGAAACGGTCGTTGGTGGAGGTGCCGGCCGGCGACCAAGTGCTGGCCAGGGTCACGCTGTCGCGGCGTGACAGGGTTTCGTGGGCGCGGCGCTGGCGGTACTTGCGCGCCTCGAGGCTGCCGTATTCGTCGCGCTCATCTGCCAGGCCCTGTTCCACGTCGAGCACCCGGCGCAGCTCATGGCGGGCGGCGGCGCTGTCTTCGACTTCGTCGTAACGCAGCGCCAGGGTTTCGCCCAGGCGGTAGTTGTCCGGGAAGTCTTCGGTGGCGCGCTTCAGGTAGGGGATAGAGCGCAGGCGTTCGGCCTTGTCGGCGGAGCTGGCCAGGCGCATGCCGTAGTCGGCGCGGTAGCGGGGCTGGTCGGGCGCCAGGCGCACCGCCTCGGCCAGCCAGGCACTGCTCTGGGCATTGTCGCCGGCCAGTTGCGCGGTGTTGGCAGCGGCGTAGTAGTGCTCGGCGCGCGGGTTGTGGCGCAGGGCTTCACGCTGGTAGGCCAGGGCCTGGGCAGCGTCGCCCCGGGCTTGGGCGATGGCTGCGCCCAATGCCCAGTCGTCGGCGCTCTGGTGCGCGGTGGCGTTCCAGTGGCGCAGGGCGGTGTCGGGCTCGCCGGCATTCAGTGCGCCACGGGCGGCGGTGAGGCGCGCATTGGCGGTCCAGGCGCTGGCCGGCAGGCTGTTCCATACCGGCAAGGCGGCCTGGGAATCGCCTGCCGCTTCCAGCGCGTAGGCCAGGGGCAGGCGGCTGGTGTTGTCGCCCAGGCGCACGGCGCCCTGGTACCAGGTTGCCGCTTGGTCGGGCCTGGCAGGCATGGCGCAGCGGCCAAGGGCGCGATACTGGCCCGCTTCGCTGGGGCTTCCGGGGATCGCCCGGCGCACCGTGTCGCACTGGCCGGCCTCGGCCAGGCGGCCGAGCAGTTGTGCGCGGGTGGCCGGGTCCACCCGCGGGATCAGCGTGAGCATGCGCTGGTCGGCCATGGGGCCGTCGTTTCGGGCATAGAAGTTGCCCAGGCGTTGCAGCAGGGAGGGTGTCAGGTGGCCCTGGTGGCGATCGTAGGCCTGCTCCAGCAGTTGCCGGGCCCGAGCGGGCTGTCCTTGCTCGAGCAGCAGGTAGGTGGCTTGCTCCAAGGCGGCAAGGTCGCCGGTCTGCCGGTAGCGCTGCTGCCACTGCGCCGCCGTGCGCGGTTGCGGCGGGTCGCCGTACAGGCGCTGCCTGAGCACGGCATAGGCGCGGGCGTCTTCGCCCGGCTGGCACTGGCTGAGCTGTTGCCGGGCCAGGTCCGGGGCCTTGTACGACAGCCAGTCGACGGTCTGCAGGCACGGCTGGCCCAGCTCGTTGCTCAGGCGCTGCACCAGTTGCACATCGTCGCCCTGGCGGGCCAGTTCCCACAGTTGCTGGCGTTGGCCGGGCTGTTGCTGCAGCTCGGCAGGCAGGCTTTGCAGCCAGTGTTCGGCCTGGCGGTTCTGGCCCAGGGCGATGGCGCGCTGGGCCATGGCCAGGCGCGCCTGCTCGGCGTCCTGGGGTGAGGGTGCGCTGGGCAACAGCCGTTGCAGGCCAGCCTCATCCGCCTGTTGCACATAGGCAGTGGCCAGGCGCCGCCAGTCCTCGGCGGGCAGTTGGCCCTGGTCGGCCAAGGGTTGTAACTGTTCGATGGTTTCGCCCCAGTTGCGCAGCTGTTCGGCCAGGTTGCCGCGGGCCAGGCGCAGCACCTGGCCGTCGTCGCGCGGCGGCAACTGGTTGAGCCAGTCGAGCGCCCGGCGCGCCCCGCCGAAGCGGGCCAGGCTCAGGCTGTAGGCCTGCCACAGGCGTACCCGCTGGCTGGCCTGGCTGGCGGCCAGCCAGCCTTCGACCTGGCTGGCCGGCGGCGGGTCCTGCTCGATCCAGGCCAGGCGCAGTTCCAGCAGGGCGTCGGCGTGTTCGGGGTTGTCGCCCAGGGCTTCGGCGATGGCCTCGGCTTCCTTGTAGCGGCGCTGGTGGGCCAGGGCCTCGACCAGCAGCTTGCGCGCCTCGTCGTTGTTGGGCACCCGTTCGAGCACATGGCGGGTCAGGCGTTCCACTTCGGCCCAGTTGTTCTGTTGCGCTTCGCGGTAGCCGCGCTCCATGAACGGGTAGCTGGTAAAGCGCTGAAAGCCGGTCATCGGCGCGTTCGGCGCCGCCAGGGCTGCGCCGCACAGCAGCAGGCTGGCGACACTCAGGGTCAGGCGCGGCGTCATGCCACCTCCCGGGTCAGGTCATAGGCGGCCTGCTGTTCGCTGGCCTGCTCGGCGAGGGCCTGTTGCAGCACTGCTTCGTTGATGATGCCGCGGGCGATCAGGTGCTCGCCCAGGCTTTGCTGCTCGGGGTCGAAGTCGATCAGCGCCTGGTTGAACAGTTGCACCGGCACCATGCCGCGTACTTGCAGCAACGCTCCGAGCATCACCTGGTGGGTGCACACCCGCTCCAGCAGCTCGGCGTCGTCCTGGTGGCGTTCCAGCACTTGCAGCATCTGCCGGGTTTCGGGCTTTTGCCAGGGGCTCGGGTAGTGGTAGCGCAAGCCCAGGGTGACCCGTCCTTGTGGCGCCAGTTGCACCCGCACCGGGCGCTTGAGCTGGCGGCTGATCACCCCCAGCGACACCTGGCTGACCGCGCTCTCGCTGGCCAGCACCAGAGTGTCGCCTTCTTCAGCCACCGGCAGCACGCCATAGTGGGTGGCCAGTTTGCGCGGCAGCTGGGCGATCAGGGCAGGGGCGATCTTGAACGGGTTCAAGGGTGCCCAGGGCAGGTCAAGCTGTTCGGCCAAGGCCTCTACCAGCTGTTGGCTGTTAAGCCAGCCACGCAGCAGCAGTTCGCGGCCCAGGCGCCGGCGCACCGGGTTGGTGACCGCCTGTTGCAGCTGGGCTTCGCTGATCAGGCCCTTTTGTACCAGGCGGCTACCCAGTGGGGTGCGCGCCGGGGCACTGATGGCGGGGAATTCGTGGGTGGTCTTGTCCCAGGCCACGCGCCGCGAATCGCCCATTTCCATGACCTGGCGCAGCGCGCGCAGGTTGGCGAAGAAGTTGACGAAGTTGCTCCACATCATCCGTGGGGCCGACAGCAGGCCTTCGAAGATGCCGTAGTAGCGGGTGACGAACCAGGCGCGCTGGAACAGGCGGTTGACCAGCAGCAGGCCGTTGAGCCACAGCAGCACGCTGAGCAGCATGCTGTCGCCGAGGATCGACATGAAACGCCAGCTGTCCGGGGCGATTGCCGTGACCAGCCACATGGCCAGCAGCACCAGCAGCAACAGGTTGACCAAAAAGCTCAGCAAGTAGGCGAACAAGCCGCGCCGGTCGCGCCAGAGGAAGTAGTTGAGTGCCCCGGTGCGGCTCCAGCCAAGGTTGCTGGTGCCCTGGAACACGATACCGACGATCCACCGCGACTTCTGCCGTATGGCGTGCTGCCAGTCCCGCGGAAAGTGCTCGCGCACGCAGATCACCTGGGCAAATTCGCGGCTCATGCCGGGGCGCCAGTCGCGCGCCAGGGCCAGGGCCGGGTCGGTGATGGAGTAGCGGGCGAAGATGCACTTCATGCCTTTTTGCTTGAGGCGAAAACCGATGTCGTAGTCTTCGGTCAGTGACTGCACGTCGAAGGCGATGCCGTCGCCGTCCTCGAGCAGGGCGCTGATCGCCCGGCGGCTGAAGCAGGTACCCACGCCGGCGCTGGGCACCTGGCCGGTGAGGGCCTCGCGAACGATGACGTCCTTGCCGTGGTTTTCGGCGAACTCGTCCACGTAGTGCCCGGCGGTAAAGCCCTGCCACTGCGGCGCGTAGGGGTACACCGGGATCTGGATCATGTCCTTGGCCGGCAGCAGGTAGTTGAACAGGCGCAGTTCCATGGGCGAGATGACGTCTTCGGCGTCATGCAGGATGAACCCTGCGAACTCGATGCCGGCGTCCTGTTGAAAACGCAGGATGGCGTCGATCACGTTGTTCAGGCAGTCGGCCTTGCTGGTGGGGCCGGGGCGGGCGCAGACCACCTTGTGCACGTTGGGGTAGTGCAGGCATACCGCATCGACGTCGGCCTGGGTCTGCGGGTCGTTGGGGTAGGTGCCGACGAAGATCTGGTAGTTCTCGTAGTCGAGGGTGGAGGCGGCCAGGCGCGCCATCTCGCCCACCACGCCTACTTCGTTCCAGGCCGGGACCATGATCGCCAGGGGCTTTTCTGCTGCACCAAACAGCAGTTGCTCGTCGGCCCGCTGGTACTTGTCGTACACCCGCAGCCTGCGGTAGAGCTTGCGCAGCCAGTAGACGATGTCGATGAACAGGTCGTCCAGGCCCAGCAGGAACATCAGGCTGGCCAGCACGATTGCCAGCAGTTTCAGGCCATACAGCACATAGGTGATGAAGTCGATGAAGGCCAGGCTCATGGGTTGGCCCGCTCGGCGAACCAGCGGGTCAGGCGCTCGGCGATGCGTTCGCTGGCGTGGCCGTCACCGAACGGGGTGAATACCCGTGCCATGCGCGCGTAGGCCGCCGGGTCGTCGAGCAGTTCGCTGGCCTGCTCGACGATGCGCGCGGTGTCGGTGCCCACCAGCTTGACCGTACCGCCCTTGAGCACCGCCGGGCGCTCGGTGACCTTGCGCAGCACCAGCACCGGTTTGCCCAGGGCCGGGGCTTCTTCCTGCACGCCGCCGGAGTCGGTGAGGATCAGGTAGGCGCGGTTCATCAGCCAGACGAAGTGCGGGTAGTCCTGGGGCGGTACCAGGTGCACGTTGTCGCGCCCCGACAGCACGCCATACACCGCCTGCTGTACCACCGGGTTGAGGTGCACCGGGTAGACGAACTGCACCTGCGGGTAGCGTTCTGCGAGCAGGGCCAGGGCCTTGCAGATGCGTTCGAACCCTGGGCCGAAGTTTTCCCGGCGGTGGCCGGTGACCAGCACCATGCGCTGCTCGCCGCGCAGCATGTTCAGCGGTGAATCGGCGGCGGGCTGCCAGTGCTGTTCGGCCAGGTGGTCGCGCATCCACAGCAGGGCGTCGATCACCGTGTTGCCGGTGACTTCGATGTGCTCCGGCGGCACCCCTTCGCGGATCAGGTTGGCGTCGGAGTCGCGAGTGGGGGTGAAGTGCAGGTCGGCGAGCACCCCGGTCAGGCGCCGGTTGGCCTCCTCGGGCCAGGGCTGCTGCAGGTTGCCGGTACGCAGCCCGGCTTCGACATGGCCGATGGGGATGTGCCGCTGAAAGGCGGCCAGGCTTGCGATGAAGCTGGTGGTGGTGTCGCCGTGCACCAGCACGATTTCAGGGCGGACCTGCTCGTAGGCCTGGTCGAGTTTGTCCAGCAGGTCGCGGGCCAGGCCGTTGAGGGTCTGGTTCTGGGTCATCACCTGCAGGTCCTGGTCGACTGCCAGGCCAAAGGCGGTCAGCACCTGCTGGAGCATTTCGCGGTGCTGGCCGGTGGAGCAGATATGCAGGTCGACCCCGGGCCAGGCACGCAGTACGCGGGCCAGTGGGGCCATCTTGATGGCCTCGGGGCGGGTGCCGAATACCATCATGACGGTATGGGCCATGGTGAAGTTCCTCGTTCGATTCCCTGGACGAAGTCGTCGACAAGTGCCGCATGCAGATCAAAGATACAAGCAGCCGATCGTGGGGTTGTCCAACCTGCAAGGCAGAGACCACAAACCCTGTAGGAGCGGCCTTGTGTCGCCAATGGGGCGCGCAACAAGGCCACGTCGGCCTTTCGCTTGGCGCACGCTTCGCGTAATTTTGCAGGCCGTTCAATCATGGAGCTGCACATGCAAGGCAAGGCCCGCAAGGTCGTCCAGGCCATCCTCTACGAAACCATCGCCGTGGCCTGCGTGGCGCCGGCCCTGGAGCTGGCGTTCGGCGCCGGCATGGGGCAGTCGACGGTGCTGTCGATACTGATGTCGGCCATCGCCATGAGCTGGAACATGGCCTTCAACTGGGCCTTCGAGCGCTGGGAAGCGCGCCAGCCGCAGCGCAGCCGCACCTTCCTGCGCCGCCTGCTGCACGCGCTGGGCTTCGAGGGCGGGCTGGTGCTGATTTTGCTGCCGCTGGTGGCCGGGTGGCTGGGGATCAGCCTGTGGGCGGCGCTGGTCACCAACCTTGCGCTGTTCGTGTTCTTCTTCGTCTACGCCTTCGTGTTCCAGTGGGGCTTCGACAAGGTGTTCGATGTGCCGCTGTCGGCGCAGGAAGCCGGTAAAGGGTGTTGACTTCCTACAAGAGCGCAGGATAACTTCCCGGCCTATGAACACATTCCCGCACGTTAACGTCGCCATTATCATTACCGCCATTATCGGTTTGGCGGGCTAGCGCGTACGTGCACCGAACCCGCCCTGGAGGCGGGTTTCTTCTCTCTGACTCCTGGGCAAAACGACGAAAACCAGGAGTCATCGATGACCAGTCTGAGCCACCCGCGTACCGCCACCACGCCCCAGCAACTGCTGTCCGAGCAGGTGCGGCGCATTTTGTCTGCGCCGGTGTACGACCTGGCCATCGAAACCCCGCTGCAGCCGGCCCCGGCGCTGTCTGCCGCGCTTGGCAACCCGGTGCTGCTCAAGCGCGAAGACCTGCAACCCACCTTCTCGTTCAAGATCCGCGGTGCCTACACCCGTCTGTCGCGGCTGAGCAGCGCCCAGCGCGAGCGCGGGGTAATCACTGCCTCAGCCGGCAACCACGCCCAGGGCGTCGCCCTGGCGGCGCGCCACTTAGGTATCTGCGCCACCATCGTCATGCCCACCACCACGCCGTCGCTCAAGGTCGAGGGCGTGCGTTCGCGTGGCGGCAATGTGGTGCTGCACGGCGAGAGCTTCCCCCATGCCCTGGCCCATGCGCTGGCCCTGGCCGACCGCGACGGCGCCACGTTCGTGCCGCCTTACGACGACCCGGACGTGATCTCGGGGCAGGGCACCGTGGCCATGGAAATCCTGCGCCAGCACCCAGGCCCGTTGCACGCGATCTTCGTGCCGGTGGGCGGCGGCGGCCTGGTGGCCGGCATCGCCGCCTACGTGAAGTACCTGCGCCCCGAGGTGAAGGTAATCGGCGTCGAACCCGAAGACTCCAACTGCCTGCAGGCGGCCATGGCCGCCGGTGAACGGGTGATCTTGCCGCAGGTCGGCACCTTCGCCGACGGCGTGGCGGTGGCGCAGGTCGGCGCCCATTGCTTCGAGCTGTGCCGGCATTTTGTCGACGAGGTGATCACCGTCAGCAGTGACGAGCTGTGTGCGGCGATCAAGGACATCTACGACGACACCCGCTCGATCACCGAGCCGTCCGGTGCGCTGGCGGTGGCCGGGATCAAGAAGTACGTGGCCCGCGAGGGCGTGCAGGGCCAGGCCATGGTGGCCATCGACTCCGGTGCCAACGTCAACTTCGACCGCCTGCGCCATGTGGCCGAGCGCGCCGAGCTGGGCGAGCAGCGCGAGGCGATCATCGCCGTGACCATCCCCGAGCAGCCGGGCAGCTTTCGCGCCTTTTGCCAGGCCCTGGGCAAGCGCCAGATCACCGAGTTCAACTACCGCTACTACCCGGGCAAGGAGGCGCGGCTGTTCGTCGGTGTGCAGACCCACCCGCAGCACGACCCGCGCGGCCGGCTGCTGGCCAGCCTGGGCGAGCAGGGCTACCAGGTGCTGGACCTGACCGACAACGAGCTGGCCAAGCTGCACGTGCGCCATACCGTGGGCGGGCACGCCGCGCCGGGGGCCAACGAGCGGGTGCTGCGCTTCGAGTTCCCCGAGCGTCCTGGCGCGCTGCTGGGCTTCCTCGAGCGGTTGGGCAAGCGTTGGAACATCAGCCTGTTCCACTACCGCAACCACGGCGCGGCCGAGGCGCGGGTGTTCGCCGCGCTGGAGGTGCCGGACGACGAGCTGGCCGGGCTGCCCCAGGCGCTGCAAGCGATGGGCTACCGCTACTGGGACGAGACCGACAACCCCGCCTACCGCCTGTTCCTCGGCTGACGCGTACCCTGTAGGAGCCGGCTTGCCGGCGATGAGGCCTGGCCTGGTGTGAAAAGGCTGCCGGCCCTATCGCCGGCAAGCCGGCTCCTGCAGGTGCGTGTGGGTTTGTCCTGGATCAATGCCCTGCGGCCATTTGCGGCACATGCTCGAAGGCATACCGACAGCCTGAGAGGACCCGCCCATGAGCAGCACCTTCTTCATTCCCGCCGTCAACATCATGGGCATCGACTGCCTGGACGAGGCGATGACGGCGATTGCCGGCTATGGCCTGCGCAAGGCGTTGATCGTCACCGACCAGGGCCTGGTCCGGGCCGGGGTGGCCGAGCGCATCGCCGGCCTGCTGGCCGCGCGCGATATCGATTCGGTGGTGTTCGACGGCGCCAAGCCCAACCCGAGCATCGCCAACGTCGAGGCGGGCCTGGCCATGCTCAAGGCGCAGCAGTGCGACTGCGTGGTCTCGCTGGGTGGCGGCTCGCCCCATGACTGCGCCAAGGGCATCGCCCTGTGCGCTACCAACGGCGGGCATATCAGCGACTACGAGGGCGTCGACCGCTCAGCCAAGCCGCAGCTGCCGCTGATTGCCATCAACACCACCGCCGGCACCGCCAGCGAGATGACCCGCTTTTGCATCATCACCGACGAGGCGCGCCACGTGAAAATGGCCATCGTCGACCGCAACGTCACGCCGATATTGTCGGTCAACGACCCGGCGCTGATGGTGGGCATGCCCAAGTCGCTGACTGCCGCTACCGGCATGGACGCCCTGACCCACGCCATCGAAGCCTTTGTCTCGACCGCCGCCACGCCGATTACCGACGCCTGTGCGCTAAAGGCCATCAGCCTGATCAGTGCCAACCTGCGCCAGGCGGTGGCCGACGGCAACGACCTGCAGGCGCGGGAGAACATGGCCTATGCACAGTTCCTCGCCGGCATGGCGTTCAACAATGCCTCGCTGGGTTACGTGCATGCCATGGCCCACCAGCTGGGTGGCTACTACGACCTGCCCCACGGGGTGTGCAACGCGGTGCTGCTGCCCCATGTGCAGCGCTTCAATGCCCGGGTCAGCGCGGCGCGCCTGCGTGATGTGGCCAAGGCCATGGGCGTGAAGGTGTGCGCGCTGGATGCCGAGCAGGGCGCCGGGGCGGCGATTTCGGCCATCGAGCACCTGGCGGTGGCGGTGGGCATTCCGGCAGGGTTGGCCGAGCTTGGGGCGAAGGTTGAAGACGTGCCGGTGCTGGCGGCCAATGCGCTGAAGGATGCCTGTGGCCTGACCAACCCGCGGGTCGCCAGCCAGGCGGAGATCGAGGCGATCTTCAAGGCTGCGTTCTGAGGCCAAAGCTCATGCGATCCCTTTAGGCGATCACCCAGCCCTGTGGGAAGCGGCCTTGTGTCGCGACGGGCTGCGCAGCAGCCCCGGCAATTTCGCATGATGCAAAAATCCTGGGGCTGCTGCGCAGCCCATCTCGACCGGACGGCGCCCCGGCAAGGCCGCTTCCCACAGGGAACGCGCGGGCTTTTAGCTCCGCGAGGCTATCAGCGCTCGCGCATGAAGAACCCGGCCACATACTTGCGGAAGGTTTCCAGGCTCTTGAAGTCGGCGTAGCGCTTGAAATTCTCGGTTTCAGGCTCCGGACCGATCGGCTGCTCCAGCAACGACACCGACAGCACGCGGTCACCGTCCGAGGTAAGCACCAGCTCGTCCATCACCTGGCCCCCGATCACCGGGCGGCGCATCAGCACCTTCACGCCCTTGCCGGCCATCCAGTCGATCAGCGACACCAGCGCCTTGAGCGGTTCGCGCTCCTCGTCGCGGTACACCGGAAACAGGTGCGCGCGCGACAGCACCGGCACGCTGGCGACATGGATCAGTTCATAGAAATGGCTGCCGGCGGTGGCCGGCGAGTACAGCGCCAGGGCCAGCAAGGGGCCTGCGGTGCGGTTGCCGCCCCAATACTGGTGGTGGCCCTGGAAGTCGAAACCGTCATCGCCACGGGCGGTCAGCACCTTGCGCCCCTTGACCTGCTCGATGCAGTCGAGCAACAGGCCGTGGCGGCGGTGGTTGCCGAACAGCGTGGCATCGCGCAGGCGGGACTTGAGCATCATCATGTGCTTCATGTCCAGGCGGGTTTCCAGGTAGTTGCTGGCCGGCACCCGCTCCAGCAGCGGGTAGCGGCCGGCCACGCCGCGCAGCTCGGCAAACTGGGCGGTGAGGTCCTTTTTCAGGTGGGTGGCGTAGACATTCAGCCCGCTGGCCTCGATCCAGGTCAGCAGCAGCGACAACAGGCGCTGCTGGTCGCGGCGCTCGCCAGGGTCGCGGCTGGTGGCTGCGGTTTCGCCGTCGTTGGCGCGGCGGTAGTCGCCGATCAGGCGCAGCGGCGCATCGGGGGCCAGCCATGCGGCGGGTTGGGTGACCTCGCTGCTGCGCTCGCCGGCTTCGCGTTCATCCTTGCTGAACGGGCAGCCTGCGGCGTGCTCGGGGGTTTCGGGGTTGTTACGCAGGAACAGCGTGCCGGTATTGCCGTTGAGCGAGATATTCAGCACCGGCAAGGCGTCCTTGCGGCAATCACAGGCCAGCCACTGGTTGGCACCGCGCACTTTCATCAGCCACTGGTTGGCCTGCAGCAGGCGCGGGCCGGCCAGGGCGCCGGTGGCGAAGGCGGCCAGCAGTTCTTCCTCGGCCGGCGTCAGGCTGCGCACCTGCCCGCCGGTTTTTTCGATGATACGCATTGAGAAGCAGCTCCAAGCTACGAGCTGCAAGCTTCAAGCAAAGTGCGGCGGCTTTCAACCTTGCTCAGCTGCCGGCGAACATCTTCGCGGCGCGGGCGCGGATTTCGTCCGGGGTCAGGTCCTCCTTGTGGGTGGAGACGAACCACAGGTTGTTGAACGGGTCCTTCAGGGTGCCGCTGCGGTCGCCGTAGAACTGGTCCTTCGGTTCGCTGACCTGCGTGGCGCCGGCTGCGAGGGCCTGGGCGTAGACCTTGTCGCAGTCCTCGACGTACAGGTGCAGGCCGACGGCAGGGTGCTCGATGTTCTGGCTGGCCTTCAGGCTGCCTTCCATGTCGCAGGGGTCGCCGAGCATCAACGAGGAGTCGCCGATTCTCAATTCTGCGTGGCCGACGCGCCCGTCAGGGCCCTCGAGGCGGAACATTTCAGTGGCGCCGAAGGCTTTCTTGTAGAACTCGATGGCCTGGGCGGCGTCGCGGATGCCCAGGTAGGGGGTAATGCTGTGCTGGCCTTCGGGGATGGGTTTGGCTGACATGGTGGTTTTCTCCGTTGCACGGGTAGGGCTGCTGGTGAATCACAGTCGCCCAGGCGGCGGGAAAATCGACACAGGCATTAGAACGATTGCCTATATGGACGCGGGTTGGCTGTGCTTTGGGCGGCGTTCCCCAGGGCCGCGCGGATGAACCTTTCGTGACAAAACGTCGGTAGCAAAGCGCCACCTCCGTCAAGCCAAGGACACGGACGAAGCGTCTGCCCAACGGGGCCATGACGCCTCGCAGGAGCAGGCCGGGGAGTGGGGCGATGGGATCTATGGAACGCTACAGCAAAGTAGGCATGCAGGAGCTCGACCAGCGCCTGGCGAAAATCGTCGAGGCTGCGCGCAAGCAGCCCGTCTCGGTGTACCGCTACGGCGCCCCCTGGGTGTGGATCGTCTCCCAGGAAGACTGGCAGGGCGCCCTGCGCGAAGTGGCCAGTTGCGTGCCCCCCGGGCATTCATTGGCACTGCTGCGCCCGCGCATCGAGGAGCTGTTGCGTGAGCACCAAGGGCCCCTGGCGCAGCTTGCCGAACAGCAGGGCATGACCATCGCCCCGCCCACCCTCATGCACGTACTGCTGCTGCAGCTGCTGTATTCGGTACCCAGCGAAAAGCAGCTCTACGAGCAACTCAACTACAACCTGCTGTTCCGTTGGTTCGTCGGCCTGGAACTCAAGTCGCGGTTGTGGAACTTCAGCCTGTTCAGCCACGACCTCGGTGTGCTGCTGGGCAGCGCCATGGCGGTTTCGCTGCTGCAGCGCATGGTCGATGAAGTGCTCAACGCCAGCCTGCAGGCCATGCCCGAGTTCAGCCTCAACCTGGCCTTGCTGCACAGCTGGCTGGCGCGACACCCGGGGCAGGCCACGCCTGACCACCACCAGTAACCAACAACAACCAAACGAATTCCTGGCTCTTCAAGGGGGCGGTGTGGAGCATTTGTTCAAGCGATGCGGCATGGGCGCAGGGGCACTGCTGTGCCTGCTGTCGGCCACGGTGGCCGCGGACGAGGCGGCGGGTACGCCCGAGCGCCGGGTCGAAATCAGCGAATACGTGGTGCGCGGCAACAGCGTACTCGACGCCCAGGCCATCGAAGAGGCGGTGTACCCGTACCTGGGCCCCGACAAAACCCTGGCCGACCTCGAAGGCGCCCGCGAAGCGCTGCAAAAGAGTTACCAGGACCGTGGCTACCAGTCGGTGTACGTCGAGCTGCCCGAGCAGAAGGTCGAAGGCGGGGTGGTCTACCTGCAAGTGACCGAAACCAAGGTCGGCCGGGTGCGG
This sequence comes from Pseudomonas fakonensis, assembly GCF_019139895.1. Classification (GTDB taxonomy): domain Bacteria; phylum Pseudomonadota; class Gammaproteobacteria; order Pseudomonadales; family Pseudomonadaceae; genus Aquipseudomonas; species Aquipseudomonas fakonensis. The sequence goes on from NZ_CP077076.1 coordinate 3,030,310, forward strand.
GTGGTTGGCGCCAAGCACTACTCGCCGCTGGAGATCCGCGAGCAGGTGCCGGCGCTGGAGGAGGGCAAGGTGCCCGACTTCGAGCAGGTGCAGCAGGAGCTGGCAAGCCTCAACCGCACGGACAACCGGCAGGTGGTGCCGGTGGTGCGCGAAGGCCGCAGGCCTGGAACCATGGACGTCGACCTGCAGGTGGAAGACAAGCAGCCCTGGACCCTGACCATGGGCCTGAACAACGAGCACAGCGCCGACACCGAGTCGCTGCGTAGCAGCGTGAGCCTGGGCTACAACAACCTCTGGCAGGCCGGCCACAGTGCCTCGCTGACCTGGGACACCGCGCCTGAGAACCGCGACAACTCCGAAGTGTGGTCAGTGGCCTACGTGGCGCCGCTGAGTGAGCGCTGGACCTTGCAGTTCAGCGGTTATCAGTCCGACAGCGACGTCGGCACCGTGGGCGGCACCAACGTGCTGGGCAAGGGCCACTCCTATGGCGTGTCTGCCATCTACAACCTGCCGGGCGTCGGTGCCTGGGCCCAGTCGCTGTCGATGGGCGTGGACGTGAAGAACTTCGACGAGAAGGTGCTGTTCGGCATGACCGGCGACGAGGCGCCGCTCAAGTACGTGCCCTTCACCCTGGGCTACAGCGGCTATCGCTACACCGAGCACGACCAGCTCAGCCTCGGCCTGAGCCTGGTGGTCAATACCCGCAGGGTTTTTGGCTACGGCAGCGACGATGTCGACTTCGCCTACAAACGCTACCTCGCCGACCCCAGCTTCGCCGTGCTCAAGGGTGATGGCGAATACAGCTTCGATTTTGCCGGCAGTTGGCAAAGCGCGTCGAAACTGGCCTTCCAGCTGGCCACCGGGCCGCTGGTTTCCAATGAACAGATCACCGCCGGCGGGGTTGGCACCGTGCGCGGCTACCTGAGCGCCGAGCAAAGCGGCGACGACGGCGTGGTGCTGTCCCAGGAACTGCGCACGCCGTCGCTGGGCCGCTACGTGGGCAGCTACATCAAGGACTGGCGCTTCTACGCCTTCGCCGAAGGCGCCCATCTGCGCCTGCAGGACCCGCTGCCCGAGCAGCAGGACAACTTCACCCTGGCCAGTGTCGGCATCGGCACCCGCGCCACGCTCAACGACTGGCTGTCCGGCACCCTTGACTGGGCCGTGCCGCTCAAGGATGGCGGCGAAACCAAGAAAAACGACCCCCGTGTGCACTTCAGCGTGCAGGCCACCTTTTAACCCTGGAGACCTCCCATGCAACGCCTGATATTGACCCTGCTGATCTGCCTGGGCTTCGCCCTGCCAGGCAGCGCCAGTGCCTGGTGGCAGGACGACTGGATGTACCGCAAGCAGATCGCCGTCGACACCACCCCGCAAGGCGCCGGCCTGACCCAGGCGTTGGGCCGCACCGCGCTGCTGGTGCGCCTGCACACTGGCAACTTCACCTTTGACGGGGTCAGTGACAGCGGGGCAGACATCCGCTTCGTCAGCGCTGACGACAAGACCGTGCTCAACCACCACATCGAGCAGTTCGACCCGCTGATGGGCATGGCGCTGATCTGGGTCGACGTGCCGCGCATCGAGCCCGGCCAGCGCCAGGACCTGTGGATGTACTATGGCAACCCCAAGGCCCAGGCCCCAAGTGGCCAGCCGAGCTTTGACGCCGACTACACCGCGCTGTACCACTTCGATGGCGCCGCGCCCCATGACGCCAGCCCCTACGGCAATGCGCTGCAGGGCCAGGCGGTGGGCGTGGACGGAGTGATCGGCCGGGCCATCCAGCTCGGCGGCCAGCCGCTGCAACTGCCGGCCAGTGCCTCGCTGCAACTGCCTGCTGGTGGCGCGTTCACCTTCAGCACCTGGCTGCGCCAGGACCAGGGGGTGGGCGAGCAGTTGCTGCTGGCCCGCCGCGAAGGCAGCCACAGCCTGCTGCTGGGCCTGGCCCAGGGTGTGCCCTTCGTCGAGGTCGACGGCCTGCGCGCCGCCGCCACGCAACCTGTGGCTGCCGGGCAATGGCAACACCTGGCGTTGATCGGCGAGGGCGGCGCCTTGAGTGTGCTGCTCGAAGGCCAGCCGGTCGCGCGGCTGGCGGCGAGCCCCACAGCCTTCAGTGGCGCCGTTGGCATTGCCGGCGACCTGCCGTCGACCGAGAACGAGCCGGCCAGCAGTTATGCGCCGTTCGTGGGGGCGCTGGACGAGCTGCGTATTTCCCGCGTGGCCCGCAGCCAGGCCAGCCTGCAGGCTGACGTGCTGGCCCAGGGCGCCGAGTCGCGGCTGGTGGTTTATGGCGTAGACGAAGAACAATCGGGCTTCGGCTTCGGCGGCCTGGGCTTTTTGCTCAAGGCGGTACCGGTCGATGCCTGGGTGATCATCGCCGTGCTGGTGCTGATGATGGTGCAATCGTGGGTGATCATGCTGCGCAAACAGCGCACCCTGAACCGCGTCAGCGCCGCCAACGGGTCGTTCCGTGAGCAGTTCGCCACGGTCGGCACGCGCCTTGAGCAGTTCGCCGACAACCCCGACCTGCACCAGCGCCTGGGGGACTCGCCGCTGTGGCGCCTGTACCTGGTGGCGGTGCAGGAAATCCGCACCCGCCGCGCCCAGGGCGCCGACACCACGGCGGTTTCGGCTGCCACCATCGAAGCCATCCGCTGTTCCATGGACGGCGTGCGCACCCGTGAAAACCAGGCGTTGTCGTCCAAGCTCTCGACCCTGTCCAACGCCATTGCCGGCGGCCCGTACATCGGCCTGCTGGGCACCGTGCTGGGTATCATGGTGGTGTTCCTCGGCACCGCCATGGCCGGTGACGTCAACATCAACGCCATCGCCCCGGGCATGGCCGCAGCGCTGCTGGCCACCGCCATGGGCCTGTTCGTCGCCATCCCGGCACTGTTCGGCTACAACCGCCTGACCACCCGCAACCGCGAGGTGGGTGCCGACATGCGCGTGTTCGTCGACGAGTTCATCACCCGCCTGGCCGAACTGCATGGCGAGGGCCAGGCCGGCGAGGCCACGCAGCGCCCGGCCGGGCGCAACCTCAACCCGTCGGTTCCGGCGTGAGGGCGCAGCCATGGCATCCGTGAACAACGCCCATGATGACGACGCCGACGCGGCAGTCGACAGCATCAACATTACCCCATTGGTGGATGTGCTCATGGTGGTGCTGGTGATGTTCATCCTCACCGCCACCGCCCAGGTGTCGGGCATTCAGGTGCAGTTGCCCAAGGCCAGTGCCTCGGTGTCGCTGGCCCAGCCCAAGACCAAGGCCATCTCCATCAACGACGCCGGCCAGGTGTTCCTCGACGCCTACCCGGTGACCCTGCAGGAGCTGGAGGACCGCCTGCGCAGCGAGAAAGCCCGCAACCTGGACTTTCCGCTGATCGTGCGCGGCGATGCCGGGGTGCAATACCAGAAAGTGGTCGAGGTGCTCGACCTGCTGCGCCGCCTTGAACTGGCCCAGGTCGGGCTGGTCACCGGCAAGCCGAACCAGGGGTGAGCATGCACAGCACAACCAACCCCCGCCGGCTGTTGACCTGGGCCGTGCTCGCTATTGCCGGCGTCGGCCTGGCCTGGCTGCTGTGGCAGTGGGCCAACGACATGGCCGGGGTGCGCCGCGAGGCGCCCAAGGTGCCGGCGATCATCCCGCTGCCGCCACCGCCGCCACCGCCTCCGGAGCCGCCGAAGGAACCCGAACCGCCGGTGGAAGAGAAAATCGCCGAGCCTGAGCCGGAGCCCATCCCGGAGGCCGAGGACATCAAGCCCGCCGAAGACGCCCCGGACCCGGCCCAAGACCTGGCCGACCCGATGCAGATGGACGGCGACGCGCAGTCTGGCAGCGACAGTTTCAACGTCGGCGCCGGCAAGGGCGGCGGCATGGCCGGCGGTGGCGGCGGCGGGTTCGGCAAGGGCACCTACGGCCAGTACCTGGGCTCGGCGTTCCAGCGTGTGCTGCGCGAGACCCCTGAACTGCGCGACCTGAGCTTCAGGGCGCAAGCCAACGTGTGGCTGAGCACCAGCGGCGAGATCACCCGCGTGGAGCTGGCCAGCAGCAGCGGCGACCCCGAAACCGACGCCAAGCTGCTGGCTGCCCTGCGCGGTGCCGGGGTGCTGGACCAGCGCCCACCGGCCGGCCTGACGCTGCCGGTGAAGATCGGCCTGCAGGGGCGCCGCGGATGAATAACGAAGCACGACTGACCAACAGGAGTTGCACAACCATGAAGTGCCCAGTGAACCGATTGACCCTGGCGCTCGGCCTGCTGGCCGTGGCCGCGGTCGGTCCGGCCGTCGCGCAGCCCGCCCCGTCGGAGAATGCGACCGTCAACCTGATCCGCCTGTTGGTGGAGCAGGGCGTGCTCAAGCAGGACAAGGCCGACGCGCTGATCGCCCAGGCCGAACGCGAGGCCCGCGCAGCCCGCGCCGCCAGCAGCGCCGCGCCAATCGTGGCGCAGGCCCCGGCGGCCAACGGCGAGGTGCGCGTGCAGTACGTGCCGGCCATCGTCCGCCAGCAGATCCGCGACGAAATCAAGGCCGAGGTGATGAACACCGCCAAGCAGGAAAACTGGGCCGCGCCCAACAGTTTCCCCGACTGGGCCTCGCGCATCAGCTTCGACGGCGACCTGCGCCTGCGCGGCGAGTCGCGCTACTACGCCGACGGCAACAGCAACGAGATCGTCGACTTCGCCAAGCTCAACGACCAGGGCCCCTACGACGTCAACCCCAACAGCAGTTCGAGCCTGCCGCCCTTGCTCAACACCCGCGAGGACCGCGACAGCATCCTGCGCCTGCGCGCCCGCTTCGGCCTCAAGGCGCAGCTGGCCGAGCACTGGGTGGCCGGCATCCGCATCGCCACCGGCGGCAACGACAACCCGGTATCGACCACCCAGAACCTGGGCGGCGGCTTTGGCAAGAAAGACATCTGGCTCGACCAGGGCTACGTCAGCTGGAGCCCCAGCGAGCGCCTGACCCTCACGGGCGGGCGTATCGCCAACCCGTTCATGTCCACCGACATCCTGTACTCCCACGACTTGAACTTCGATGGCGTGGCGGCGATCTTCGACCATCCGGTGAACCGCGACCTGAGCCTGTTCGGCACCCTGGGGGCGTTCCCGGTGCAGTACAGCGACGATTCGGCCACCAGCAACGGCTTCGACAAGGAAAGCAGCGAGAACAAGTGGCTGTATGGCGCGCAACTCGGCGCCAAGTTCGCGCTCAACGAGCACAACCGCATCAAGGGCGCTGCGGCCTACTACCGCTTCGACGACATCGCCGGCGAGCGCTCCAGCCCTTGCGCGCCGTGGGACGGCCAGCCGGGCTGTGACAGCGACGAAACCCGCCCGACCTTCATGCAAAAGGGCAACACCCTGTTCCTGCTGCGTGACATCACCCCCGACCCGGCCAACCCGGCGAACACCCCGCAGCCGCAATTCGTCGGCATTGCCTCGGAATTCGAGCTGCTCGACCTGAACCTGCAGTGGGACACCGACCTGCCCAGCGACTTCAAGCTGCGCAGCCAGGTCAACTACGTGCACAACCTGGCCTACGACGAAGGCCAGATGCGCAAGCGCGCTGCCGGCCAGCTGGCCAACAACGTCGATGTCGACGGCAACATCCAGAGCGGCGCCGATGCCTGGATGTTCCAGTTCACCCTGGGCAATGCCCTGGACATGCGCAAGGCCGGCGACTGGAACCTGTTCGCCGGCTACAAGCGGATCGAGCCCGACGCCTTGCCGGACGGCTTCAACGATTCGAGCTTCCACCTCGGCGGCACCAACGCCAAGGGCTATTTCCTCGGTGGCAACTACGGCCTGGCCGAGAACGTCTACGCTACAGCACGGTGGTTGAGCAGCGAGGCAGTCTACGGCGCGCCGTTCGACATCGACGTGATGCAGCTTGAAGTCAACACGCGGTTCTAGGGAAGGAGCACGGGCATGAACAAGGGAGCCTATCGCCGCCACTGCACCTGGCTGATGCTGGCCCTGGGCGCAAGCCTTGCGGCCTCGGCCTCGGCCGACACCCTCGAGGAACGCCTGCGCACCCAGTTGCGCAGCACCACGCAACAACTGCAGGCACTGCAGAGCGAGCAGGCCCAGGCCAGCGTCGCGCGCCAGGCTGCCGAGCAGCAGCGCGACGCTGCCCAAGGCCAGGTACGCGAGCTCACCGCGCAATTGGCCAAGGCCCGCCAGCAGGGCGAGCAACTGGCCGGCCAGCAGCAGGCCGTGCACAGCCAGGCCCAGGCGCTGGTGGCCAGCAGCAACGAGCAACTGCACAAGTACAAGCAAGCCTACGACGAGCTGCTGGGCATGGCCCGGGCCAAGGAAAGCGAGCGTGCCCGCCTGCAGGCGCAACTGGCCGAGCGTGACGGCCAGGTGCAGCAGTGCCAGGCGCGCAACGAGCAGATGTACGGGGTGGCCAGGGAGATGCTCAGCGCCTACGAAAAAGTCGACATCGCCGACATCGTCAAGCTGCGCCAACCCTTCGCCGGCGGCGCACGGGTCAAGTTCGAGGAGCTGGCCCAAGCCTACGGCGACAAACTCTATGACAGCCAGTTCGACGCCCCGGCGGGCGTCAGCCAGTAACTGAAAACCGATCATCAACACAAGGAAGAAGCACATGACCGAAGTCACCCTGATCGAAACCGTGGGCGCCGACTCCCTGACCACGTTGCTGCAGGATGCCGGCTACCGGGTCAACCGCACCGAGCAAAATGCCGTGGTGCAGTTGCTCAGTGCCAGCCAGGGCGTGGGTTTTGCCGTGCGTTTTGGTAACCGTGCAACGGACAAGGCAGGCGAGTTCCTCGACTTCACCTTCAGCTGCGCACTGCGCATCCAGGGCGAGCTGCCGGCGGGCCTGGCCGAGCGCTGGAACGCCAGCCGGCGCTTTGCCCGCCTGTCGGTGCAGGGCGAGTTCCTGGTGATGGAAATGGACGTGGTGGTGGCCGATGGCGTCAGCCACAAGCACCTGCTGGGCAACCTGCTGCTGTGGGACCGCCTGCTGCAGGAGCTGATCGTCTACCTGCGCGACTTCAGCCGCAGCAGCGCCGAACAGGTAGCGGCATCGGCTGATGCGGAAAGCGCCTCGTGACGGCGCGTACCTTCTGGGCCAGCGCCGGTGCGCTGGCGGCCATCGCGGTAGCCGTCGCCCTGGCCATGCGCCCGGGTGACGACCCGGTGGCGGCGGCGCGCCCGGCGCCTGCGGCCAGCGAGGTGGCAGTGGACAACGGCCCTGCGCTGGCCCGGCTGGGCGAGCAGCAGGTCGATAGCAGCGAGCTGAAGGCGCTGTTCGCGCAATTGCCCGAAGATGCCCGCAGCCGTTTGCGCACTGATCGCCCGGCGCTGGAAAGCTGGATCCGCGCGCGCCTGGCCGAAAAGGCCCTGTACCAGCAGGCCGAGGCCCAGGGCTGGCTGCAACGGCCAGACATCCAGGCCCAGACCCGCGCCGCCACCGAGCAGATCGTGCTGCGCGACTACCTCAACTCGGTGAGCAAGGTACCCGACGGCTACCCCAGCGATGCCGAGCTGCAGCAAGCCTTCGAGGCCGGCAAGGCCGGTTTGCAGTTGCCGGCGCGCTACCGCCTGAGCCAGATTTTCCTGCGGGTCGACAACCCCAAGGATGACGAGGCAGTGCGCAAGCAGGCGCAGACCCTGGCCAAGCGAGCCCAGGAAAAGGACGCCGACTTTGCGGCCCTGGCCCGCGACAACTCGCAGGACGAAGGCACTGCTGCCAAAGGCGGTGACACCGGGTTGCAAGCCTTGGCGCAGCTGTTGCCAGAGGTGCGCAGCGTGGTGCCCAGGCTCAAGGTGGGCAGTGTCAGCGAGCCGGTGCAGAGCGCCGCAGGTTGGCACATCATCAAGCTGGTCGAGGCGCAGCCGGCCCGCGCTGCCACGCTGGAGGAAGTGGCCCCGCGCCTGCGCCAGGTGCTGCGTGCCCAGCGTCAGGAGCAGGTGGCCAAGGCCTACGTCGAAGGGATGTTCGACAGCGCCACGCTGAGCATCGATGGTGCGGCGCTCAACCAGGTACTGGAAAGCGCCAGCCGCTGATACCGGTGATCACAACAAGGAAGAGCCGGGCCTGCGCGTGGCGGCCTGGAGGAGGCGAAGGATGCCGATCGATCTACCCAGGGGAGGCGCCTGCGAGGGCGCCCTGGCCATGGTCCGCCCGCAGGTGCCGCTGGCCCTGGACGAGCAGACCCTGGACTGCTTCGTGGTGACTGCGCGCTGTGGCTGCTTCATGCAGGCGGCGCGGCGGCTGAACCTCAAGCCGGTGGCGCTGCGCAAGCGCCTGGCGGTGCTGGAAACGCGGCTGGGTTACAGCTTGTTCGTCAACCGCAACAACAACCCGGTGCTGAGCCCGCAGGGCGAGCGCTTGCTGGCCTTGTTGCAGGCGCGTGAGCCGGACCTGCCGGAACCTGTGCGCCGCGAAGCCGGTGCGCCGGTGCGCCTGGCGGTGGCAGAGCCGCTGTTGCAGGACCTGCTGGGGCGCAATTTGATCAGTTTCGTGCGCCAGCACGCTGGCATGCGCCTGGAGGTGTTGACGCTCAATGGCCGCCAGGTGCCGTTGCAGGAAGCGGATGTGGCGTTGTGGCTGGGCGGGCTGCAGCAGGTTGAAAGCCCGCCGGCGTTCGACGGGGCGCGGCCTGAGGCGCTGGCGACTTTGGATTACCTGCCGCATATCGCCAAGCGCTATGCCCGCGAGGCCAACCGCCCCAGCTGCCTGGCAGACCTTGAGGATTACATGCTGGTGCAGTGGCAGGGGGAGGCGGGGGTGGCGGCGTTGATGCCCTGGCATGCGCTGTTGCAGGCGCGTGCCAGCGGGGTGACGCAGATTCAGGACTACGAGATGTACTGCCAGCTCATCAAGTGCAGTGCCAGTGTGGGGTTGCTGGCGCATTATGCTTCGCGGTCGGACCGGGGGTTGTTGGCGTTGCCGGGGGTGTTTGCTGAGCCGATGCGGCGGCGGGTTTGGTTGGCGGTCAATCCGCGGACGGCGGGGGAGCCGTTGGTGCGGTTGATGGTTGGGGCGGTTCGGGCGGCGTTTGAGGAACGTAGGGATTGGTTTGAGGGGGTGTGATTGTGATGTGTGTTGTTGATCTGTTGATCTGTTGATCTATTGATCTGTTGATTAGCTGATTAGTTGGTTTTGAGAGTTGTATGCGCATTCATTATTTGTGGTGACGCTTATTCACCTTTCCGCCCTTACGGCGGGTAACTTTTTGAAGGATCAAAAAGTCACCAAAAAATCCTCGCTCCATTCATCCGGCCCCCTGCGCTGCGCTCCGGGGGTTCCCTCACTCCGGGCTTGCTCCGGGGGTGCGCGCCGACGGGCCGTCCCTGGCCCGATCGGCGCTCGACCGGCATCCATGCCGGTCGCCCCCCTACGCAATCCCTGCGTTCGGCCTCCTGAAGTCGCGAAGTTAGTGGCGGCGCCTGTAAGTACGCAGCTCGGTCGCTAGTTGCCACCGTGGGAACTCAGGATTGCAATCGCGGGGCAAGCCCGCTCCCACGCCAGAACTTGGTGCGCACAACTAGCGTGGGAGCGGGCTTGCCCCGCGATGGCGTCAGAACAAACAACACATCAATAACAATCAAACCAACATCCTGGCTGTTGATCTGGCTGTTGATCTGGCTGTTGATCTGGCTGTTGATCTGGCTGTTGATCTGGCTGTTGATCTTGCTTCTAAGCGCGCGTTAGTTCAGGCAACACAAATCGCGACTTCAGGAGGCCGAGCGTAGGGATTGCGTAGGAGGGCGACCGGCATGGATGCCGGTCGAGCGCCGATCGGGCCAGGGACGGCCCGTCGGCGCGTACCTCCGGAGCAAGCCCGGAGCGAGGGAACCCCCGAAGCGCAGCGTAGGGGGCCGGATGATGGGAGCAGGCGGTTTTTGGTTACTTTTTTCCAAGAAAAAAAGTAACCCGCCGTAAGGGCGGAAAGGTGACGAAAAGCGCGCATCGTCAACGAATGTGCATGCATCTCCCAAAGCAATCACCATAAATCCCGAGCCCGAGCCCGAGCCCCAAAATCAGAATATGTAATCCGTAGTCAAAAAACTCGACTGCCGATTACGAATAATCTCACTGATCAACTCCTTGTTCGCCCCCTGGAACCGCGTAGCCACCAAGGTCCGAATCGAAAACACCCGCAAAGCGTCATGCACCGACAAGGTCCCCTCGGCGCTGTTCTTGCGCCCGTTGAACGGGTAAGTGTCAGGCCCACGCTGGCACTGGGCGTTGAGGTTGATGCGCCCGACCTGGTTGGCGAACGTATCCACCAGCGCCCCCACGGTCTCCGGGTCATTCCCGAACAGGCTCAACTGCTGCCCGTAATCCGAGTCGAGCACATAGTCGATCACCGTCTGCAGGTCGCGGTAGGGCACCACCGGCACCACCGGCCCGAACTGTTCCTCGTGGTAGACCCGCATGTCACGGTTCACCGGGTACAGCAGGGCCGGGTAGAAGAACGAACCACGGCTCTTGCCACCGCCTTCGTTCAACACCTGGGCGCCGTGTGCCAGCGCATCTGCCACCAAACCCTCGAGGTAGTCCAGCTTGCCGGGCTCGGGCAGCGGCGTCAGCGCCACCCCGGCTTCCCACGGCATGCCCGGCTTCAAGGCGGCGAGCTTGCGCTGGAACTTGTCGAGAAACGCCTCGACCACATCCTCGTGCACGAACAGGATCTTCAGCGCGGTGCAGCGCTGGCCGTTGAACGAAAGCGCGCCGGTGACGGCTTCGTCCACCGCGTTGTCCAGGTCGACCCGGGGCAGCACGATGCCGGGGTTCTTGGCGTCCAGGCCCAGGGCTGCGCGCAGGCGGTGCGGGCGCGGGTGGAGCTTTTTAAGGTCGCTGGCGGCCTTGTGGGTGCCGATGAACGCAAACACATCGACCTTGCCGCTGGCCATCAGCGCGCTGACCGTTTCACGGCCACGGCCATAGATCACGTTGATCACCCCGGCCGGGAAGCTGTCGCGGAACGCCTCGAGCAACGGGCGGATCAGCAGCACACCGAACTTGGCCGGCTTGAACACCACGGTGTTGCCCATGATCAGCGCCGGGATCAGCGTGGTGAAGGTTTCGTTGAGCGGGTAGTTGTACGGGCCCATGCACAACGCCACCCCCAAAGGCGCACGGCGGATCTGGCCGAGGGTGCCCTGTTCCAGCTCGAAGCGGCTCGAACGCCGGTCCAGGTCCTTCAGGGCATTGATGGTGTCGACGATGTAGTCGCAGGTGCGGTCGAACTCTTTCTCGGAGTCCTTGAGGTTCTTGCCGATCTCCCACATCAGCAGCTTGACCACTGCGGTGCGTTGCTCGCGCATACGTGCCAGAAAGGCCTCGACATGCTGGATACGCTCGGCCACACGCATCGTCGGCCAGGCGCCGCGGCCCTTGTCATAGGCCTGCACCGCGGCATCCAGAGCCTGCAGGGCGGTGTCGGCATCCAGTAGCGGGGCGCTGCCCAGGATCACCTGGCGTTCACCCTCGGCGTCCTTCAGCCACACCGGGCTGCGTACCGTGGCCAGGGGGCCGTCCCAGTGCCTGAGCTCACCGGCCACCAGGTAGTCGCGTTGCTCCAGCGGCTCACCCAGGCGCCAGGCCTCGGGAATGTCGGCAGGGGCGGGAAACAGCGAGTCGAGCAGACGGTCCATGAATACTGCACCTCTTGTGTTTGGCTGGGTGAAACGCTTCAGCATCGGAGCATGCGCCCAGCGCTGGAAAAACACCAGTCTGGCTCAACATTGCCCTGGCTGCGCCGATACAGTGTGAATCGCCCCCGATCACAGGCTTATGACCAGCAGCATTTTCCCTTCTGTCGACGAACCGACACCGCCGTCAGGTGCCTTGCACCGTGCATTCAATCGCTTGCTGCCAGTGGCTTTCGCCGTGGTCGGCATCGCTTTGGCAACGGTGCTCGGTCACCTGGATGCACAGCGTGCGCAGAGCGAAGCGCAGGCCAACCTGGCGGCGCGGCTTTCGGGGATGCGCGCGGCACTGGAAGCGCAGTTGCGTGCGGCGTTCGCCGAGGCCGAAGGCATCGCCCAGCTGATCGGCACCGACGGCAGCATCAGCGTGCCGCATTTTCAGGGCATGGCCCGCGACGCGCTGGCCTCGGTGCCCTTCATGCGCAACATTGCCCTGGCGCCGGCCGACGTGATCCGCGACGTGTACCCGCTGGAGGGCAACGAGCGCATCATCGGCCTGGATTACCGCCGTCTGCCCGAGCAATTGCCGTTGTTGCAGTCGGCGCGCGAACGCGGCGAGCCGGTGCTTGCCGGCCCGTTGCAGCTGTACCAGGGCGGTCGCGCACTGGTTTACCGACGCCCGGTGTTCGTCACCGGCAAGCGCGGGGTGAGCTTTTATTGGGGCAATGTCTCGGTGGTGGCCGATATCGACCGCCTGTTGCTGGCAGCCGGCCTGCAACCGGATGCCGACCTTGAACTGGCGATGCGCGGCAGCGACGGCAAGGGCGCCGATGGTGAGCTGATCTGGGGCGATGCGCGGTTGTTCGACGCCCCCCAGGTGAAGCTGAGCGTGGAGGTGCCAGGCGGGTTCTGGCAGCTGGTGGCCGCACCGCGCGGCGGCTGGGCGGCGCTGAACCTGTTCGCTTCGCCATTGTTCTGGGTGGCATTGGGTTGCACCGGCCTGTTCAGCCTGTTCGTCGCCCAGCTCAGCCGCAAGCAGCGCCTACTGCAACTGCGTAACGCTGAGCTGCGTCAATCACAGGCCCAGCTGGAGCGCCTGGCGCACTATGACACCATCACCGGGCTGCCCAATCGGGTGCTGTTCCAGCAGCAACTGGGCGAGGCGGTCCGCCACGGCCATGGCCTGGCGGTGCTGATGCTGGATATCGACGGTTTCAAGCAGGTCAATGACAGCCTTGGCCACCCCATGGGCGACCTTTTGCTGCAACAGGCCACTGCACGCTTTCTGCAGGAACTGGACACCCAGGACCAGGTCTGCCGCCTGGGGGGCGACGAGTTCGTATTCATGTTGCAGGGCACTCAAGGCCAGGTGAGCCACCAGGTACGCGCCTTGCTGCGTTGCCTGCAGCGGCCGTTCGATCTCAACGGCAATGCGGGCCTGGTGACCGGCAGCATCGGCCTGGCCTGGTCGCCGCAACACGGCGAAGACGCCGACAGCCTGCTGCGCCATGCCGACACCGCCATGTACGTGGCCAAGGAAAGCGGGCGCAACGCCTGGCGCCCCTACCACCCGGACATGACCGAGCGCCTGCACCAGCGCCTGGAGCTTGAACGCAACCTGCGTCGCGCCCTGGAGTACAACGAATTCGAGCTGTGGTACCAACCCAAGCTCGACCTGTTCAGCGGCCGTCTTGAGGGCGTCGAGGCGCTGCTGCGCTGGCGCGACCCGGAGCATGGCCTGGTGTCGCCTGGCGAGTTCATCCCGCTGGCCGAGCGCACCGGGCTGATCATCCCGTTGGGCGAGCGGGTGCTGGAGCTGGCCTGCGCCCAACTGGCCGAATGGCGCGCCGCCGATACGCTGCCTGGGCCCATGGCAATCAACGTGGCAGCCCTGCAGATCGAGCGTAGCGACTACGTTACCAGCCTGGCTTGTGCCCTGGAGCTGCATGGGCTGCCTGCCAGCCTGCTGGAGGTGGAAATCACCGAGAGCCTGCTGATGGAAAGCCAGCAGCAGGCTTGCGGCGTACTGGCGCAGTTGCAGGCCATGGGGGTGGCCACTGCGGTGGACGACTTCGGTACTGGCTACTCGTCGCTGGCCTACCTGCGTGCCTTGCCCATCGACCACCTGAAGATCGACCGGGCGTTCATCAAGGACTTGCCCGGTGACGACGATGCCGTCGCCATTGCCCGGGCAATCATCGACCTGGGGCATGCCCTGGGCTTTCGCATCACCGCCGAAGGCATCGAAACCCAGGAGCAGTTCGACTTCCTGCGCAATGCCGGTTGCGACCAGGGCCAGGGTTATCTGCTGGGGCGGCCGATGCCGGCAGAGGCGTTGCGCCACTGGTTGGCAGAGCACCACAACCCGCAGCACCCGGCGGTGCAGTAGCCGCCGAGCTGCGGCTTACAAGGGCAGCTCCAGCAGGCGCCAGGCCGGTTGGCCCAGGGCGTAGTCGCGCATCAGCGGTTCGCTGTCGATACGCGCCAGGCGGCGCCAGAACTCATCGAGCATGGCGGGTGGATCTTGCATGTAGCGGTCATCCACCACCACTGCGCGCAGGCCTCGGCGGTAGGCCAGCGGCAGGCGCTGCCAGGCGGCCAGTTGCTGCTCACCAGCGTTGTCGAGCAGTTCGTGGTACTCATGCTCCGATACCAGCAGGTCGATGCCGTGTTGCTGGTAATAGCGCTCGATCTGCTGGTTGACCCGCGGCGTCAGCCAGTCGCTTTCCAGTTGCATTGCGCGGGCAACGTGCTCGGGCAGCTCGAGGTCTTGCGGTAGCGCTTCGAATTGGTTGTCAGACAGGTCCAGTACCTCCAGCTCGCCGAGTGCGGACAAACCTTCCGGCAGGCGTGTGAGGCTGGCGCCGTCCAGTTGCACGAACTGCAGGTCTGCCAGCCCGGCCAGGTTGGGCGCGTTGAGCAGCGGGTTTTCCGACAGGTCCAGATAGCGCAGGTTGGCGGCCCGTTCCAGCTGCATCTGCGCTGTAGCGTCCCAGGTTATGCGGTTGTTTTGCAGGTCCAGGGTGGTCAGGCGCAAAGGGGCGGGCAACATTGGCAGTGTTGCAAAGCGGCAGTCGCGCAGATGCAGGCGGCGCAGGCGAGGGAAGCGCTCGATGAACTCAGGGTGCAGCCAGTCCAACTGGCGGTTCTGACTCAGTTCCAGCTCCTCGACATGCCGAAAGTCGTCCGGCAAGGCCAGGGTGGCCAGGTCGTGGTTGTCCAGCTCCAGGCCAGCCAGGTCCAGCGACGGGACTCGCAGCTCATCACTGAGCTGATGGTACGAATCGCGGCGCCAGGCGCTGACGATGCGGCTGACCGCACGTTGCCGGTGGGGCGCCTGTGCAGCCCAGTTGGCCAGATCGATGCGCAGTTGGCGCAGGCGCTCCTCCAGCCGGGTGAGTTCGATCTCCGCCGAGCGGGTTTCACGCCGCCAACGCGACATGCTGGCGGCGAAGTCATCGTCACTGGCGCTGGGGAACAGCCGCTGGTAGCGCCCGCGCTGGCTGCTGCCCAGGGTGAACCGGGGATACACGCCGGTGGCGTCGCCGCCCCGCAGGCCGCCACCTTGCCAGCGTGTAGGGGGCGTTTGGCGCAGCAGGCGAGTCAACGCCAGGCGTTGGCTGTCGAGCAGATCCAGCAGCCGCTGGCGCAAGCCATCGGCGCCTTTGGCCTGCAACCCCAACTGCCGGCGCTGTGCTGCCGGGAGGGAGTCCAGCACGGCGCGGCACAGATCGAAGTCTTGACGGGCCGGGGCAGGGCGCTCGCCCAGGTGAGCTTCGTAACCTTCTGCCGTCTTGAGCACGACGCAGCGCTCACCGGCCTCGGCAGCGCCGATCGCCTGCAGCAGCGGCCCTTGCGGGCTGGCAGCGCGCAGCTCCAGGCGCAAATCGTCAGGCCACCCGGCCAGCCGCTTCAGGCAGGCCCACAGCAGGCGCTCGCTGTCAGGGTTGGCCAAATGCGGCATGCAAAGCCCCTCGATGGCACGGACCAGCGGCAGGTCGTTGGCGAGCTGGCGTGCGGCGGTGTCCAACCAGGCAGGCAAGGGCTGTACGTTGCCCAGCTGGCTTGCTTCGTCCGGGCTCAGGCGCGCTGCCAGGCGCCTGCACAGGGGGCGGGTCAGGGTCGGGTAGGCTTGATGCAGGCGCTCGCCAACTGGGTCGGCAAGGGGCTCGGGGTCGTAATGCTGGTTGAACAGGCTGTCGTGATCTTGCCCTGGCGACTGTTCAAGCTCGGCAAGGGTCAGGCGTTCGGCGTCCATGCGCGCCAGTGTGTCGGCAAGCAGCGCTGGTGTCGGTTGGCCTTGCAGGTGAACCTGGCGCAGGGCGTCCTCGCCTATACCGCACAAACGCGCAGCCTGTTGCAGCTGGTTGTCGTCGAAGTGCTCCAAGGCCGGGCCTAGCCTTCGGATCAAAGTAGCCAGCGGCCAGTGATGGGGGGCTTCGTGTTCGGCTCGCCAGGCGCCTTCGCCATTGTGTTCGAGCAACGGCTGGTAGGCGTCGGGGTCGCTTGGGTGCAGGATTTGCCAGCGTTTGCTGCCCTGGTCGAAGCGCTGCTCATATAACTCGCCCTCGATGCGGATGAAACAACGGCCTTGGTGCAGCCACTGCCCGGCAGAATTGGCGGCGAGCGTTTCAGGCAACACCTGCGGGCTGCGGTAGGGCGAAAGGTCCGGGCGCCACAAGCGCCGGCTGCCGTCAGCCTTGGTCACTGGCTGCAACTGCTCCATCAGTGGGCTGCCGAACACCTTCGGCAGCACCTTGCCCGCGGCATGCAGGCCGCCGATCAGGGCCAGGTTAAGGCCCACGGCCTCAAGGTGGCCCAGCGCCGCATGGCGGTCGCCGACGCTCCACGCCGCATAGCCTTCGTAGGCTTCGTCGAGCAGCTGGCAGGCGGTGACCGCGAGCATCAGGCTGCCTACAGCCGGAATGAACAAGCCGGCCACCATCAAGGCATCCAGGCCCAGGCTTTTCCATTCGGCCAGGCGCCGCTGGCGCGCTTGTTCATCGGCCTGGGCGGTGGGCACGGCGAGCAGCATGGCTTCTTGCTTGAGGCGCGCCACATGGCGCTCGTGCAGGTGGGCAAACAGCTCGGCCGGGATGCGTTCGCGGGTCAGGCGCAAGTCGGCGTACTCGGCGGCTTGCCAGGCTTGGTCGTCGGCGCTGTTGCCTTGTGCGTCGAGGTTTTGGTGCAGCAAGTCGAGCAGGCGGGCCCTTTGCTCGAGCGACAGGTAACCGAGAAAGGCGCGACGCGCTTGAGGCTCGAGCAACAGTGTCATCAAGGTGCGGTGAACTGCCTGAAAGTCCTCGCAGGCGTGCAGTGCGTGCTGATGGTCGGGGAGGTAGAGCAGCAACCCGGCGTCACCTGTATCGATCAATACCAGTTCATGCACGGTGAGCCCGAACAACTGGAGTTGCCAGCAGGTGCCGGCCTTGCCTGCCAGCAGTGACTGCAATGCGTCATCGGCGGCGCCGGTGATACCGTGGCGCAGCCTGGCAAGGCTGGCAGCCAGGCGTAGGCGCCCACGGCGAACCTGGCTGGCCAGCTCGCTCAGTTGCTGACGGGCGTCGCCTTCGAACACCTCTTGCAGGTGGCCTTGGTAGCGCTGGCCCAGGTCCAGCGTGCGGCAGGTTTCGGCGAACTGCTCCGGGGTCAGCGGCAGCGGGGTCACCCGATAGCTTTCGGAGGGCAAGCCGAAGGTGGCGGCAGGTACCTGGTAGCCGACAGGCGCACGGCCGGTGACGGTAATCGGCTGCACGTCGATGTCTTCAGTCCGCGCCACGGCGCTGTGCGTGGCAAAACTTGCATCGTCGCCGAAGTTCTGCAATGCAGCCTGCAACAGTGAATGCCGCTCGCTGCGGTAGAGAAAGCAGGTGCCAGACCATGACCAGCTGCTCTCGACGCGCAGCAGCTCGGCACCGCGTACCGGGGACGATATGCCCAGGCCAGCCAGGGCCTGTTGCAACGGAGGCTCGCAGAACTCGGCGATTTGCTTCAGCCCTTTCAAGGCGCGGCCAAGTGCATGTTGGGCCTGTAGAAGGTTTGCCTGGTGCAGCAGCACGGCTTCGCGCAGCTCGGGCAGGGCGTTGCCGAACCAGTCCGCTTCGGCATCAGGCAGGTCTTGAGCGGGCATCAGGCATTCGCCCAGGGTTTGCCATTGGTCCGGGGTGGCCTGGCCGGCCCAGGCTGGAAGTTGCTGTTCGAGCAGATGACGGTGCGGGTTTTCCTGGAATTGCTGCATGGTGTGAGTCCTTCGCTTGAGGGGCTTCAAGCAAAAGGCCTGACCAAGGGGCAGCGGTGTTAGATAGCTAGCGCACCGCACAATACCTGCGTCATGAAATCTTTATCGGTGATATCACAAGGCCGCTTGCCAGCGCGCGCCACGCCATCTTTACTTGGTTTGGGTCGTGGCCCCGGCAGGGCGCCAGAGCGTGCAAGGCAATCAATGTGTTGAGTGGTTCGAACGGGACTTCACCCGGCTTTTCGCAGCCCGATGACAAAGGATGTGGACAAAGACATGAAAGCACTGCTCACTGCGGCTGGTCGCACCTTCATTTCCCCCTCGAGGCGTTACCAACTGCGCACTGTTGCCAATGCCTTGCGCGACCTGCTCGGCCGTGCCTGCCTATGGCGCTGGGAGGTGGCCCGCTTCAGGCTGCAGCAGGAAAGCCCCTACGAGATCCTCTACATCGGCCGCAAGCAGCAGCGGGCGATGGCCAAGTTGCTGATCGGCGGCAAGGACCGCCAGGGCCAGCCGGAATTTGCCGTCGACGATACCCCCGCCGCGCAGCGCCAGGTGGTGGTGATCAGCGAGCTACCCACCGCCGGCGCCCTGTCGGTACCCCATTACCTGAGCGCGGTGGTGCCGCTGGGCCGTTCGCTGGAAGACATCACCGCGCGCTACGACAGCGAACTGCGCCGCAGCATTCGCAAGCACCGGCCGTTGTACCAGATGCACCAGACCCTGGATGACGACGAGATCGCCATGGCCGACCGCGACCTGCTGCGCCCCTACGCCACCGCGCGCCAGGGCATCCATGCGGCGCAGTTCCCCAGCGATGACGTGTACCGCCTGGCCAAGGGCGCCGGGCGGCTTGACCTGATCACCTGCAACGGCGAGGTGGTGGCCTGCCACCTGGGCTGCGAGATCACCCGCGGCGGCAAGCGCTACTGGAGCACCCTGCGTTTCGGCTACTGTGAGGCGGTGTTCTCGGACGCGAAAAAGCTGCGTGAGGTCAACTCCATCACCACCTTCATGGCGCTGGAATGGGCCCTGGAAAATGGCTACGACTACTACGATATCGGCCTGTGCCTGGCCCGCCCGGACGACGGTTTGCTGAAGTGGAAACGCAGGCGCGGCGGCGACATTGACGGGCTGAACAACCATGCGTACCTGTTCGTGCGCTTGCCCAAGGCCGGCAGGGCCGGCTTTTTGTGGGATACACCGCTGTTTGCCGTGGAGGGCAACAAGTTGACCCTGCACCTCGGTGTGCCGGACGGGGCCAGCGAGGAAGAGCTCGCCAGCCGCTACCAGGAAATGGTGTTCGGCGGCCTGCACAAGATCTACCTGTACGGCAGCAAATGCTGTGGCGAGCAGTTTCTCGAAACCCTGCGCAGCCGCTATGCAGGCTTTGCCGCGCCGCCGACCATGGAGCGCGTGCTGTCGAACTGAACACTGAAGGCCCAGGGGAGGGCGTTGCATGGGAACCGATTTCTCGAGGCCCGGAACCGTACCGACGGCGCGCCGGCCCAGCTGGTCGCTGGCCGCTTACCTGCACATGGCCAGAAAACGCCTGGGTCGCCAGGGCGATGTGGACATCAAGCAGGCCGCTGACAAGGCCTGGGATATCGCTCCGGGCGAGGTCACCGTATCGCCACCGGCTGTTTTCCTGCCCGGGCAACTGGAGCGGATAACCGGCTGGGAGGGCAAGCGCTTCTACCCCTATGTGCACCCAGGGCCGACCATGCAGGGCGGTATCCGCATGGAGCAGGGACCAACCCGGGGTTACCTGGTTCGCGATGCCTGGTTGATTGACGGCGCGCTGTACAAGGGCAGTGCCAGCCATTGGCTATCACTCAAACCCCATCGGTTCCCGCCGGTGAGGATAGAAAACGAGATCGAGCGCGCAGCGATCTACTGCACGCAGAACGGCAACACCTGGTTCGGCACCTGGCTGATGGAAGACTGCCCGACCTACGCCCTGGCCTGTGACGAAGGGGTGCCGGTCACCACCGCGCCTTCGGCCAGGTACCCGCTGTTCACCCAGGGCCCGGCCTATGAAGACTGGCTGGGCATGCACCCGCTGCGCCTGCACACGGCGTTTTTTCACGAGCTGGTGCTGTTCGACGACATGAGCAACAACCGCAACCGCTACCAGCGCTACCGTGACATGGGCGACAAGCTGCTGGCCCACGTCGAGCACGCGCCGCACCCGGGGGTGTTCATTTTGCGCGGCAGTGACGGCGACTTGCGCCTGCTGCGCAACGAGCTGGAAATTGCCGAGCACCTGCGGGTGACCCGGGGCTTTCGCGTCATCAACCCGATGAAGCTCGATGTGCCGGCGATCGTCGCTGCTTGCGCAGGCGCCCGGGTGGTCATGGGCGTGGAAGGCAGCCAGCTGGTGCACGGGGTCAACGTGCTGCAGCCAGGGGGCGCGGTGTTCGCCTTGCAGCCGCCGAATCGTTTCGTCAGCTACTACAAATACCTGACCGACCGCGACGGGCAGCAGTTCGCGTTTGTGGTGGGCACCCCTGAGGGCGAGGGTTTTACCATTGATATCAATGAGGTAGAGCGAACGCTCGACTTGTTGGCGGATTAACGTCATTTTCTGCTGCGCTGGTCAGGACGGTACGCATAACCTTTCTCATTCATGAAACACCCGCCGACGCTACGGGTGTTTTTTTGATTGCGCTAAATAACCCGGCATTAACTGAGTTTTTTCCAGAAATTCACGTCTTTTTCATGCAGATGCTGCGCGCTAGGCGCAAGAAGGAGTGGCACTTTGCCATGCGGTATTTTGCTGTCGGTATTTTGACCATATTGGGGCAGTACCATTGAATTTTATTATGGTGTCGGATCGTTGACGTAGTGTCATTCTGCCCATAAGCTCAAATCACCAGCCACGAAGTCCCGCGCTGGAACCCTTCCAGACCACGTTGTTCATCCTCTAGACCAGGAGGGCATCATGCGCTCGACACTTTTT
Organism: Pseudomonas fakonensis; assembly: GCF_019139895.1. GTDB lineage: Bacteria > Pseudomonadota > Gammaproteobacteria > Pseudomonadales > Pseudomonadaceae > Aquipseudomonas > Aquipseudomonas fakonensis. Next base: position 3,051,140 of record NZ_CP077076.1, read on the forward strand.
ATCAAGTCGATCTTCCTGTTGGTGCTCATGAGCGGCGCGGCCCGTGCTGCCGACTCCTATATCAGCCAGAACAACGTCATTCCGCTGGCCACTGCCGGTTGGTTGTTCGGTTTTGCGGTGATCGGTTTTGTGGCGGTCGCCAACCGCACCAAGGTGTAAGAGCAGCGGCTTTTCAAGGCCCTTGCCGGCTTGTCAATTCTGCAACCATTGCTATATTCCAGTTGCCAGCGGCCAGTGTATTGCCAGCCCCCTGGTAACAGGCCTCGAGGATGATCGAGGCTGTCGCGGCACCACTTAAGTAGCTGCGGCCGGAGCGAGAAGTCTTATGCTGTTCTCATCAGTGCTCTTTTGTATGCCGACCTGGCAGGAGGGACCCCATGGTGCGTTCAATGTTCGCCCTGCTGTGCGTGCTGATGGCGTGGTCCACTGTCGGTAGTGCCAGCGACTCCAATACCCCCTATCTGCTCAGCCCCGGTGACAAGGTGCTGGTTTCAGTGTGGCAGGAAGACACCCTGCGCCAGGAAACCACCGTGCTCCCCGACGGCAGCATCACTTTCCCCCTGGCGGGCCGCATCGATGTGGCCGGCCTCGACGTCACGGCGGTAGCCAAGAAGATCACCGCCGGGCTCAAGCCTTACCTGGCCGACCCCAACGTCAGCGTCGTGGTCACCAGCACCGCCGGCAACCTGGTGTACGTGCAGGGCAAGGTGGTCAAGCCAGGCCCGGTACCAATGGCCGGCCCCACTGCAGTGCTGCAGGCCCTGAGCATGTCGGGGGGGCTGGACAAGTTCGCCGATGAAGGCGGCATCAAGGTCTTGCGCGGCAACGATGTCAAACAGGTGCGTTACAAGGACCTGGTGTCTGGCCGTGACATGTCCACCAATTACCAACTCCAGGCGGGCGATACGCTGATCGTGCCTTGAGCCCGCCTTCTTTATTAAGACCGCACAGTGCCTATTCTTCGAACAACACGTATTGCGACGGCCGTCTTGATGTTGCCGTTCCCGGGGTTGGCCCTGGCCGCCCATTGGCAGTCTTCGGTGGTGGTGCCCACTACCGTGGAATACGACAGCAACCCGCTGTTGCTGACCTCAGACGAGAAGGGTGTCATGCGCACACTCATCGAGCCCACCTACAACCTGGTCGGTACCTTCGACCGCGATCAGCTCACCTTGGGGCTGGGGGTGCACGTGCTGCATTCTTCCGACACCTCGGTGCAGAAGAACCGCGAAGACCCCGACCTGAACCTGGGCTGGCGGCGCGATACCGAAACGGGCCACTTCGGCTTGCGCGCTCAGTACATCGAAAGCTCGACCTTGTCGGGCACGGTGCTGGACACCGGTGTGGTGACCACCGACGGCACGCAGAAGATGTCGATCTTGTCTGGCGACTTCAGCCATGCCCTGAGTGCGCGCACCACCTTCGACAACGAAACCCACTACTCCCACGCCACCTACGACATCGCCACGCTGACCGGCTATGACGAGCTGGCCAACATCTCCACCCTGACCTACGCCTGGAACGAGCGCACCGATGTGTTCGGCGGCCTGCGCATTCGCCGCTACGAGCCGGACCAGAGCGACACGGCGATAGCCTCGAACAGCTACACCCCGAGCGTGGGCGTCAAATACCAGATCACCGACAGCCTCACCGGCCGGGCGCATATCGGCGTCAACCAGGTATCAGGCTCTGAAGGTGGCCGGCGCGGGGAGGGCGGGGTGCTGTTCGACTACCGTGGCACCCGCACCGACGCCAGCCTGAGCGCCGAGCGCACCACCGTGGCCAGCGCCGAAGGCGGCTTCGCCCAGCTCGACCTGGTGCACGGCATGTGGAGCTACGCAGTCAGTGAGCTGACCCGCGTGGGGCTGGATGCGCAATGGCAGGACAGCAAGGGGCAGACCCCCAACACCCTGCAGACCTACAGCGCCTGGGCCAGCCGCGAGTTTTCGCCGTATTGGGACCTGCGCCTGTCGTTGATGTACAAGGAGCGCCAGCAGAGCGGCGCACCGGATGCTGCTGCAACCATCGTTGGCTTGACCTTGACCTATAAGTACCCCGACCTCTGACCTTCAGCCTGGTGACCGCCATGAAGTCTGAATACGAGCTCTCTCTCAAGGATTACATCGCGATCATCAAGGACCGGGCCCTGCTGTTGGGGGTGATCATTGCGGTCGTTCTGGCAGGTACGGTGGCGGTGGCAGTCAGTGTGCCGCCGGTGTACCAGGCCATGGGTACCATCCTGGTGGAATCGCAGCAGATATCGCCGGAGCTGGTGGGCACCAACAACCCCAGCGTGGCCGATGAGCGCATCGAGGTGATCCGCCAGCGGGTCATGACCCGGGACAACCTGCTGCGCATCATCGACAAGTACCAGCTGTTCACCGACAGCTCACGTCAGCTCAGCGAAGAAGACAAGGTCGACCTGATGCGCAACACCATCGGCGTCAATACCTTGAGCACCTTCGTCAAGGGGCGTGGCGATACCACCGTGGCCTTCACCGTCTCCTTCGACCACAAGAAACCGGAAGTGGCCAAGCAAGTGGCCGACGAGCTGGTCACGCTGTTTCTCAACGAGAACATGAAGCAGCGTACCGAGCGCGCCACCGAAACCACCGAATTCCTCACCCAGGAGGCCGACAAGTTGGGGGCCGAGCTGGCCGTGCAGGAAAACCAGCTGGCCGACTACAAGCAGGCCAACGCCAATTCGCTGCCCGAGAACCAGACCCTGCGCATGAACATGCTGTCGCGCTCGGAGCTGGAGTTCCGTGAGGTCGACCGCGACTATAAAAACGCCCAGGAAGAGCTGCGTTACCTGCAACTGGAGCTGTCGGCCGCCAATGCTGGCCTTGCCACGCGCCCCGATGGCAGCCGCCCGGCGGCCGCCGACCAGCCTCAGGACCTGGGCAGCCTCAAGGCCGAGTACGCACGGCTTTTGACCCGCTACACCGAAGCGCATCCGGATGTGGTGGCCATCAAGCGCAAGATCCAGGCACTGCAGGCCGGCGGCGCTGGCAAGGGCAGCGCCGCCGGGGTCAACCTCGACGTCGCCCGGGCACAGGCCAAGATTTCCGCGGCCCAGGCCAATATCGCCTCGCTGGCCCAGCAAAAACGCGACCTGTCGCAAAAGATGGAAGCCACCGAAGCCGAAATCCTCGCAGCGCCCCAGGTCGAGCGTGGCCTGATCACCCTGATGCGTGACCACGACAACGCCCGCAAAAAGTATGAAGAGATTCGCGCCAAGGAAATGAGCGCCAAGATCAGCGAAAGCCTCGAGCAGGAAAACAAGGCCGACCGCTTCGTGCTGCTCGAGCCGCCACGCCTGCCGGAAAAACCGGTCAAGCCCAATCGCAAGAAGATCGTCGCCCTGGGCCTGGTACTGGCCCCGGCCGCCGGTGGTGCGCTGGTGATGCTGCTGGAGATGCTCAACCAGCGTGTGCGTGGCGCTGGCGCCCTGGAGAGCGTGCTGGGCAAACGGGTGCTGGTGTCGGTGCCGTTCATCGCCACCCAGGCAGAGCTCGCCAGGCGCCGGCAGTGGCGGGTGGGGTTGATCATTGCAGGCGTGCTGGGGGTGGGGGTGATGCTGCTGCTCATCCACCTGTTCTACATGCCGCTGGATCTTCTGCTATTTAGAACTATGGCTCGGTTTGAATAGGGAATGCAGTGATGGACAGGACTACGCCGGCAGTTGGCAAGAACATTCATCAGGTTTCACCCAGCAGCGGGGACACCCCGCAAACGCCTGCGCTGCTGGAGCAGCCTGGCGCCCTGGCCCAGTTCGACTATGTGCAGACCCGGGTGGTGCCGCTGAACGCCGAGCACCTTGAGCGCCAGCGCATCGTCGCCTACAACAAGAACTCCAACATGAACTGGGCCTTCGACCTGCTGCGAACCCAGGTGCTACAGATGATGGAGGAGAACGGCTGGCGCACGTTGGCGATCACCTCGCCAACGCCCGAGGCGGGCAAGACGGTGCTGGCGACCAACCTGGCCATGAGTATCGCCCATCACACCAACAAGACTGCATTGCTCGTGGACTTCGACCTGCGCAGGCCACGGGTGGGCAAGGCGCTGGGGTTATCGATGGAAAAAGCGCTGAACGAGCTGCTCGATGGCTCGGCGCAGCTTGGCGAGGTACTGGTCAACCCGACGCTGCCGCGCTTTGTGGTGTTGCCGACCCGTGAGCCGATCCCGCTGTCTACCGAGGTCTTGTCGTCGACCAGGGTCAGCAACTTGATCAGCGAGTTGCGTGACCGCTACGAGTCGCGCATCTGCATCTTCGATTTGCCGCCGCTGTTGAGTTCGGACGATGCGATCACCGTGCTGCCCAAGTTTGACTGTGTATTGTTGGTGGTGGCCAATGGCAGCAACAGCAAGAAGGACATCGAGGATTGCTCGTATCACCTGGGGCAGTCGAACTTGCTGGGGACGGTGTTGAACAAGGCTGAGGTGGAGCCCAGGACTTATTATTGATTTTTGGGTTTTTGGTGGTGTGAGGGTTTTACAGGTGTTCGCCCCAGCCCTGAGGCGAACATCTTGAAATCGGCGACCTAAGACCCCAACACCCGCCCCAGCCCCTCAGCCTCCCGCCCACAAAGCGTCAACTCCCATCGCCAGGCATGCCTGACAATCTCCTCCAAAGCCGCATACCGAGGCTCCCACCCCAGCACCTCCCGGGCTTTGCCGGCATCGGCCACCAGGCTGGGCGGGTCACCGGCACGGCGTGGCGCCTCGCGCACCTCGATCAGCCGCCCAGTCACCCGGCAAGCCGCATCGATCACCTGCTGCACCGAAAACCCCAACCCGTTGCCCAGGTTGAACACAGCGCTGTCACCCCCGCGCACCAGGTAGTCCACCGCCAGGGCATGGGCCGAAGCCAGGTCGCACACATGCACGTAGTCACGAATACAGGTGCCATCGGCCGTGGCGTAGTCCCTGCCAAACACCGTGATGGCCGCCCGCCGGCCGCTCGCGGCTTGCAAAATCAGCGGGATCAGGTGGGTTTCCGGTTCGTGGCATTCGCCCAATTGCCCACCCGGGTCGGCCCCGGCTGCATTGAAGTAGCGCAGGCACACCGATTTCAGGCCGTACGCCCGGTCGTAGTCCTGCAGAACCTGCTCGACCATCCACTTGCTGCGTCCGTACGGGTTGATGGGGGCCTTGGGGTGGGCCTCGTCAATCGGGGTGTAGTGCGGGTCGCCATACACCGCGGCAGTCGAGGAGAACACCAGGCGACGCACACCGGCGTGGAGCATGGCCTGCAGCAGGGTCAGGGTGGACGCGACGTTGTTCTGGTAGTAGCGCGCCGGGTCGCTGACTGATTCGCCCACCTGAATGAACGAGGCGAAATGGAACACCGCGTCGAAACGGTGCCGGGCAAACAGCGCACCCAGCCTGTGCCCGTCGGCGATATCCAGCTCGGCCCAGTGAATGCCGGGGAGGGTGGGGGCAGTGTCGGCCACCACTACTTCATGGCCGTTATCGTGCAAGTGCTTGACCATGTGCGAGCCGATATAGCCCGCGCCACCGACGACCAGAAACTTCATCCCGTCCTCCTGGAATCCGTTGCCTAGGTAATCCTGGTGGGCAGCTTTACAGCCCATCGCGGGGCAAGCCCGCTGCCACGCCCTGCACACCCGTGGGAGCGGGCTTGCCCCGCGATGGGCCACATGCGGCCCCGATTGGCACAGCTGATGGCACCAGGCCGTCAGGCCAGCTTTCTCAGACTCTAGATGGCTATTCGAGGAACAGCCAATTGGCCATCATGCTGGCGTCGAAGTTGACCCGGTAATAGCCATCGCTGTAGCTGGCCGCCAGCACCTGGGGCTGGCCGGCCCGGTCGCGCCGGGTCAGTTTCAGCCCCTGCGGCGCCTTGATGGCGAGGCTGCCCACGAAAGGCTCGACATTGAACGGAATCTTGTCGTCAGCCTTGGGCACTGCCCGGGTACCCAGCGAAACCAGCAAGCGCCGCGCCTGGCCCAACGGCTTGCCGTCGATGCTCTGCACCACCACGCTGGCATAAGGCGTGCTGGCCTGCACCTGAACGGCCCCCAGGCTGATCGACTGGCCGCCCAACCAGCCGGTCGCTGCCTGGGTCAGCGGCGTATCGATGGTGTACAGCCCCTGGCGCCAGTTGCGCCGCAGTTCGCCGGTATCGCTGCTGGCCTCGCTGGCATCAGCGGGCAGCAGCGACTGGTCGGGGTCGATGAGCACCTGGGCGCCTTTGGCCGGTATGCCTGGCTTGAGCCAGGGCAGCTGCGGCGTTGACGGCATGGCGATCTGCAGCCGGCCCTTGGCCAGGGCCGTGCGCAGCAGCACGGAGCTGGCCGGGGTGATGGGGCGCTCGAACAGCATTTGTGCGGTCGGGGCGAACACATAGCGGGTAGTCGCCTCGCGCACATCGGCGCGCCGGTACAGCAGCGCCGCCGCAGGCAGGGTGGCGAGCATCGCCGGGTCGTTGTAGGCGTGCCAGTTGTCCGCCGTGCTCCAGCCATTGAACGCCTGCTGGCTGTAGGCGTATTGCATGATCGCCGCCCAGCCCTGGTGGCCGGCGGTGGCGGCCATGTACAACGGCAGCGAATGGCGGTCGGGGGTGGGGAAGGGCTCGGCGTTCCATTCGGTGACGGTCATCGGCAGGCCGACCACTTGCGCGGCGCCCAGCCAGTCCACCAGGTTGTCGCTGGTCAGCGGGTTGCGCTGCAGCTGGCCGGTGCCGCCATAGGCGTGGGCATCCACCACATCGCCGCTGGTCAAAGCCGGCAGGGCGCTCAGGCCATTGCCGCCCCAGGTACTGGTGGTTGCAATCGGCACCTGCACCCCGAGCTTGCGCAGGTGTTCGATCATGGCAACGTCGAAACGCTGCTCCAGGTCGTTCAGGAACAGCTTCGACGGGCCGTGCTCCCAAGCCCGCCAGGTGCGGTCGGCAGGCAGGTCATGGGCCTTGGCGAAGGCCTTGGCCTGTTCCATGTACCAACTGCTGTGGCGGGGCACGTTCTTGTCCCCGAGCAGTGCGTTGCCGAAGTGCTGGGTCAGGTCGTTCTCGTTGGTCAGCAAAATGGCCGCCACCGCCGGGTCGTCCTTGTAGGCCAGCCCGGTGTAGGGGTTCACATGGGTCAGGTACTGCTCGGCAAAGCGCTGCATGGCCTGCTGTATGCTCGGGTTGACGTAGGCGTAGCCCTTGAGACTCATGGCGCGGTCGCCACGGGCCACCTCGTCGAAGCCGTCGATACGGTCGGCAGCGGTCAGCGGGCGCTCCACGTGCAGGTCGAGCCACACGTAGATACCCTCGTCCTTCAGGCTCTTGATCCACAGGTCGATCTTGCGCTGCGACTCGGCGTCGATGCTTTGGGTGTTCTGCAAGCGGCTGATGTCACCAAAAATGTTCGGGCTGACCCAGGGCGAGTCGTGGTGGTGCAGGCGCACCAGGTTGAAACCCAGCGCCGAGAGCCGCTTGGCCTGCTCCTTGATGGCCTCGTCCGGGCTCTTGAATAGCGCATAGGCGGTGACGTTGGTGCCCCAGAAGCGCACCGGGGTGCCATCGGCGAACTGCAGTTGCTCACCCACCGCCTTGACGAAACCGCGCTTGCCGGCCGGTTTTTCTGCGGCATTGAGAAACGACAGGTCCACCGGGGAGGTGCGCCAGTCCAGCTGATCGTCCGGCCAGCTGGCAGGGTCTGCCAGGCCAAAGCGCTCGGTGACCGTCGGCGCCAGGGCGATGTCGCCGCTCAGGGTCAGGGTGGCCTTGACCTGCTGCTGGCCGGGCACGATCGGGTCCTGGTAGAAGAACCCGCGCACCTCGCGAATGTCGCCCGGCTCGAAGTACACCTTGGCTAGCGGCGGCTCGAAGCGCATCTCGATACGCCGGCCCTGCTTGCCCCAGGCCCAGCCGCGGTTGCCTGGCAGCAACTCGGGCTCTCCCATGGGGCCGGCCACCAACGCCGGGGCGAACTGAAAGCGCAGGCCGCCGCCCTTGACCCCCGACTGGCGGCTGTGGGCGTCCAGGTCGAACGCCCAGCTCAGGCTGTGCGCGTCGGACCGCTCGATGGCGGCCTTGAGGTCGAAGTCCAGGTCCTTGTTCTTGCCGGTGAGGCTATAGCGCCACGGGCCCTCGACCTTGAACGCCGAGTAGAAGCCGGTCCAGCGCCAATCCTGCGCCCAGAAGTCGAACCTGGCGGTCATCGCCGGCCCGCCGCCCTGGGTCACGTTCGGCAGGCCGGTGGTTTCGTCCACCGACACTGCCCACTCCGATGCCTGGGCCAGGGGCACCAGCAGGGCCAGCAGCAGCCAAACGCGCCGTGCGAAGGCCATCATGGCGCGCGCCTCGGTTGCAGGCCTGGGTTGCTCAAAGTTTCGGGCTCGGCCTCGCGCAGCAGGCGCACGCGCTGGATATAAGCCACCCCCAGGCCGCCGACCGACCAATAGACGATGGGGATCACCGTGATGCTGCTGACGGTGAAGATGATCACCAAAATGCCCAGCAAGGTCGCCAGCAGCGCACGGCCCAGCAGGCGCTCCTCGTGGTCTTTGTCGGGGAAGGCGCGCATGGCCTTGCGAATGCCCAGCAGCACGCTGGCAAAAAACGCCACGAACAGCGCCAGCCCCACCAGGCCGACACGCAGCGCCAGGCTGATGTAGGTGTTGACGATGTCGATGATGCCGTCGCCCTGGATCATCGACTGCATTTCGGGGGTGTTACGGAAATCGAACGAGCCGAACAGCGGGTTGCGCTGGATGACGATCATCGAGTTGTCGATCAGCCGTTCGCGGTAGGTGATGTTCTCGTTTTCGATGGTGCCGATGAACGGCAGCAGGTTCAGCACCTTCTCGCCCCCCGGCACCACGCTCAGCAGCGGCAGCGCCAGCACTCCGGCCAGGGCCAGCAGCACCAGGCGCTTGGCTGCATTGCGGCCGGTGGCGATGAAGGTTGCGATGATCACCCCGGCGCCGATCCACGGCCCGCGCGACAGCGGCGCGAACAGCCCGGCGCCCAGCAGCAGCGCGCCCAGCAGGCGTTGCAGGCGGCTGCGCACGTAGCCCTGCAGGAACAGGTACATGCCAATGGCCACGGCGATCACGAAGCCCAGGGCGATGGCCTGCCCGGTAGTGGCACTGGCCCGCAGCGAACCGCCGCGGGACAGATAGCCGGTCATGCTCCACTGCACGCCCATGGCGTCCATCAGCGCGTTGTACAGCAGCCAGTGGCGCAGGGTTTCTGCCACGGCAATGGCCGACAGCAAAAAGGCCGCCAGCACGAAGGCCAGCAACGCGTCCTTGAAGTCGCCGAGTTCGCGCAGGCCGCGGCTGGCCACGTAGTAGGGCAGGTACACATCGACGTACAGGTAGAACGCCTGGCGCAGGGTGTCGGTGAGGGTGGTCTCGCGCAGGTACAGCACGCTCATCAGCACGATGCCGGCGGCCAGCAGGCGGTCTGGCCAGGTGCGCCCGAAACGCAGGGTGCCGGGGCGCCGGCCCAGGGCCAGCGAGGCCGGCAGCAGCACACACAGGGCCAGCAGGCGGATGTGGTTGAGGTCGAGCACGTAGTTGATCACGCCAAAGCCCGGGATCTGCACCGACGCAGGGGGAATGACGAACAGCAGCATGTAGAACAGCGCCAGGGCGTTGCGCTCGCGCTTGCCCGCCATGCTCAGCAGCACGGCGCCGGCCGCCACGTAGACCCAGTAGCTGAACGAGAAGAACGCCAGCAGGGTGAGGGCCAGCCACAGATTGCGCCGGCGTTTGAAGTCGCGCTCGGGGATCAGGTCGGCGGCCGCCCGCCGGGCCAGCGCAAACACCACGCAGGCCAGGAACAGGATGACGACGAGTGCTCGCAGGTGTTCGGGCATGGGCGGTAGGCACCTTTGTGGTGGAACCGAAGTTCGGTTCGCGATCCTTCGCGGGCAAGCCCGCTGGTATGGGCGAATCACATTTCGTCGAGCGGTTGGAGCCACTGTTGTGTGCTGCCTGTGCTGGCCTCATCGCCGGCAAGCCGGCTCCTACAGGTACCGCGCAAGCCTGAAGGCTGTGTGATCCCTGTTTTACGGTGAAACCGGTGCCATGCTCCCCTCAAGGGCCACTAGCATCATGGCTGATTGAAACTATAGTGACTTCTAGCCATTTCAATCAGAGATCCAGCCCATGCCGTCGATTGATGTGCAAGCAGCAGGAAGCCTGCGTCGGCGTGCAATATGGGCAGGTGCCTGGAATGTATTGTCGCTGCTGGCCTCCCAGGTCATGCGCCTGGGCGGCAACCTGATCATCGCGCGGCTGCTGGTGCCGGAGATGTTCGGCCTGATGGTCATCGCCACTACCGTATCGGTGCTGCTGCACCTGCTGTCCGACGTGGGCCTGCGGCAAAACATCATCCAGAGCCCGCGCGGTGACGACCCACTGTTCCTCAACACCGCCTGGACCGTGCAGATCATCCGCGGCTTCGCCCTGTTCGGGCTGACCTTGTTGCTGGCCCTGGCGTCGTGGCTGGCACAGCAAGCCAGCCTGTGGCCGGCCAACTCCACCTACGCCGACCCGCAGTTGCCGCTGGTGCTGGCCATCACCGGCGTCTCGGCGATCATCTACGGCCTGCAATCGACCAAGATGGACATCGCCGTGCGCACCCTGCAACAAAAGCGCGTGGTGCTGATCGACCTGGGCTCGCAACTGGTCGGCCTGGTGGTGATGCTGGTAGTTGGCTACCTCACCCGCTCGGTCTGGTCGCTGGTGGCCGCCGGGCTGGTGGCGGCGCTGACCAGCACGGTGCTTGGGCATGTGGCCATGCAAGGGCCATCTAACCGCCTGCAGTGGGACCGCGGTGCCCTGGACGAACTGGTGAGTTTCGGTCGCTGGATTCTGGTGTCGTCCATGGTCGGAGTGCTGGCCATGTACGGCGACCGCATGTGGTTCGGTGCCAGCATGACCGAGGTGGAACTTGGGGTTTACTCCATCGCCGTGCTGATCCTGGGCTCGATCCAGAACGGCCTGCTGCGGGTGATCGGTTCAGTGGCGTTGCCGGCCTTCAGCGAAGCGGCGCGCGAGGGTGACACCGAACGCCTGAAGAGCCTCTACTACCGCCTGCGGCTGATGGTCGACCTGGTCATGCTGTTCGCTTGCGGCGGTTTCCTGACCGCCAGCCCGCTGCTGATCGGCTGGATGTACGACGAGCGTTACCACGGTGCAGGGACGATGCTGGCTATCCTTTCGCTGTCGTTCTTCACCCTGCGCTACACCCTGGCGCATCAGGTCTGGCTGGCCCTGGCGCTGACCAAGTACCAGGCCATGGACAACATCATCCGCTTGGTGACGTTGTGGGCCGCGCTGCCCCTGCTGCTGGCCCTGGGCGGTACGCATTGGGCGATCTGGGGTGTGGCACTGCATACCTTCCCGACCCTGGTGCTGATCGTGTACGTGAACTGCAAGCTGGGCATGTTCAGCCTCAAACGTGAACTGATCGTGCTGCCGGCGCTGGGCGCCGGGGCACTGTGCGGGGTATTGCTGACCGACTTCTTCAACTGGCTGTGATTGCAACGGTGGGGGCACGGCAGGCGCGGTACAGCGCTGCCGGGGGAAACGATCATTGGCATGGGGCGTGGGAAGATGGAGAAGCTGCAGTTCTGTTCCGGGCTGTCGGGCCGCAGGCTATTCCTGCGCAACGCCGTGTTGTTGGGGGCCGGTGCTTATGTGTTCGGCGCAGCGCCGGCCGTGCTGGCAAAGCTGCCTGCGGCCAAGGGCGGTTTCGTCGTGATCAACGGCTGGGTGCTGCCGTCCGGGTACTTTCGGGACGACCAGCCATGATCAAGGACTACCAGACCCAAAAGGCCCTGCGCGGGCCCTATGATTTTTGCATCCTCGGCGCCGGCCCCGCCGGCATCACCCTGGCCTTGCGCCTGGCCAGGGCCGGGTGGCGAGTGTTGCTGGCCGAGGGCGGCGGGCGCGAATATTCAGAGCGCTCGCAAGGGTTCTATCACTGCACCTCCAGCGGCCTGGAGATGTACGCCGGGGAGACCCGCCTGCGCTTTCTGGGCGGCACCTCCAACCACTGGGCCGGGCGTTGCCGGCCGTTCGACCCCTCGGACTTCGCGGCCAGCCCGCCGGTCGGCCTGCCAGGCTGGCCGATTGGTTATGGCGAAATCGCACGCTACCTGCCCGAGGCCATGGCCATCGTCGACTTGCCCCAGGGCGCCGATTTCAAGGCCATGAATGCGGGCCTCGGCGGCGGCGACTTCGACGCCGACCGCTTCCTGCTCAGCCCGCCAACGCGTTTTGCGCAAAAATACGCCCAGGCCCTGGAAGATACCCCCGGGCTGGACCTGTTCCTCAACTGCAACTGCGTCGACCTGGAGTTCGACAAGGCCGCAGGTAGCGTAGCCGCTGTGGTGGTGTCCGACTACGACCTGCACCGCGAACGGGTGCAGGCGCGTCACTTCATCCTCGCCATGGGCGCCCTGGAAAACGCCCGGCAACTGCTCAACAGCCAGTCGCTGCGCGAGGCCGGCGTGGTCACGGTCGACGGCATGGTCGGGCGTTGCTTCATGGACCACATGAACGTCGAGATGGGCACTTTCATTCTAAAGAGCGGGCAGGGCACCGATACCCGCCAGTACTACACCACCGACGCCTTCGTCGCCGAATACCAGGCCGGCAAGGGCAATGTGTCGGCCTCGGTACTGGCTGACGTGCAAACCTATGGGCGCACCGCCGAGGTCAAGCACTTTCTCGAAAACCTGGCCTGCGACACCGGTGTGGCCAGCAAGATCAAGTTCGTCGCCGACTTCAGCTGCCCCGGCGATGGCGTGCTTGGCACCATGATCGAGCAGTTCCCCAACCTGCAGAGCCGCCTGACCCTGCACCAGGACAAGGACGCCCTGGGGGTTGCCCGGGCGAACATGCACTGGGCGCTGAGCGACGCCGACCGGCACACCATCAAGTGCATCGGCAGCGAGCTGGCCAAGCAGTTCGCCGAGGCCGACATGGGTTTCGTCAAGCTCAACGAATTCGTCTACGACACCACGCAACCGCTGAAAATCCAGCCCCACGCCCACCACATGGGCACCACGCGCATGGCCGAAACGCCAGCGCACGGCGTGGTGGACAGCGACTGCAAGGTGTTCGGCACCGGCAACCTGCATGTCGCCGGCAGCGGCATCTTCGCCACCGGCGGCGCCGCCAACCCGACCATGCCGCTGCTGCAGTTCGCGCTGCGCCTGGCCGACCACCTCAACCAGCAAATGAAGGCTACGACCGCCTGAAAGGGCCATGTGATGCAAACAGGGATTGAGTGCGACGCGGTCATGTTCCCCACTAGCCGACCCGACTCGCCTCAGGGACATTCCACGACCGTGCGAGGCAAGCAGCATGTTTGGATGGATACGCAAGGCACTGGCGAACCACGCCCAGCGCACCGGGCGTGGCGGCCCGGCCTACAAGAGGTTCTGCAACCCCACGCCGCGGGCCTGGGGTGAGTACCAGACCAACTGGGGCACCTTCCATTCGGTGGGCGCCAACTTTCACATGAACACCGGCTGCAACGTCACCGACCCGCCGCTGACCCGCATCGGCAGCAACGTGGGTTTATCGGACTGCACGCTGATCGGCCACGACGGGGTAGTCGCGCTGATCGAACTGGCCTATGGCAAACACCTGGATTCGGTGGGTTTCATCGACATCCGTGACAACTCGTTCGTCGGCCACGGCGCCATCGTCATGCCACGGGTCACCATTGGCCCCAATTCGATCGTCGCCGCCGGCGCCGTGGTGACCAAGGACGTACCACCCAACACCGTAGTGGGCGGCAACCCGGCCAAGGTCATCTGCAGCACCGACGCGCTGGTCGAGCGCATCGAGGCGCGCTGCGCCGCCTACCCGTGGAACGACTTGCTCGAACAGCGCAAGGGGTCGTTCGACGCTGCGCTCGAGCCGTTGCTGGCCAGGCGTCGGCAGGAATACTTCTTCGGGGAGCCACGCAATGACTGAAAAACCCGTGGATGTGATGGTGGTGAACTTCAACACCGCAGGCCTGTTGCAACCGATGTTCGACGCCCTGCGCCGCGCCGGTGGCGAGACCTTGGCCAGCTACCTGGTGGTGGACAATGCCTCGGCCGACGACTCGGTGGCGCGCATGGCCCAGGTGTGCCCCGATGCGCTGTTGCTCAGCAACACCCGCAACGTCGGGTTCGGCCGCGCCAACAACCAGTTGCTGGAGCACCTGCGCGGGCGCTATGCGCTGCTGCTCAACACCGATGCCTTCGTTGCCCCCGACAGCCTGGCCAAGACCCTCGACTACATGGATGCCCACCCCGAGTGCGGGGTGCTGGGGGTGCGCCTGGTCGGCCGCGAGGGCGACCTGCAGCCGTCGTGCCGGTATTTCCCCACGCCTTTGAACGTGTTCGCCAGCCGTACCGGGCTGGGGCGCTTTTTCCCGGGCCTGAAGATGGTCGACGAAATGACCTGGGACCATGCCTCGGTGCGTGAGTGCGACTGGCTGCCGGGCTGCTTCTACCTGGTGCGCCGCGAGGTGCTCGACCAGGTGGGCCTGTTCGACCCGCGCTATTTCCTCTACTACGAGGAAGTGGACCACTGCAAACGGGTCAAGGCCGCCGGTTGGAAGGTGGTGTTCTACCCGCACACCACGGTGGTGCATATCGGCGGCGAAAGCTCCAAGTCGGTGAGCGAGCTCGAGGCTGCCAGCCGGCAGATCTCTGCTTACCAGATCGAAAGTGAGCTGTTGTATTTTCGCAAGCACCACGGCGTGGCGGGCCTAGCCCTGCACATGCTGCTGGTGTGCCTGGGCGATGCTGTGCTGGCACTCAAGGCGCTGCTCAAGGGGCACGGCTGGCCGGCCATCCATGCTTGCTGGCGGCACACCAAGGCCACCTGGGGGCTGTTGTTCGCCACCCGTTTTGCCAGCCAACCCACACGCTGAGGTGACGCCATGTTCGAAAACATCCGCGCCGATTTGCGCGCCCATGGCGGCGATTGGGGCGCCCAGGGCTTCTGGGTGCTGCTGGTATACCGCTTCGGCCGCTGGCGCTACGGGGTGCGCCCGGCGCTGCTGCGCAAGCTGCTGTCGTTGGTCTACAAAGTGCTGTTCAAGCTGGTGCAGATCCTCACCGGGGTGGAGTTGCCGTGCGAGGTGCAGATCGGCCGCAACTTCGTCATCGATCACTTCGGCGGCATCGTGGTCAGTGGTTACGCACGCTTTGGCGATGACTGCCGCATCCGCAACGGCGTGGTAGTGGGCTTGAAGAACGTCAGCGACCCCTGTGCACCGGTGTTCGGCAACAACGTCGATATCGGCACCGGAGCCAAGATTCTCGGCAACATCCGCATTGGCGACAACGTGGTGATTGGCGCCAATGCCGTGGTGCTGGTGGATGTACCGGATAACTGTCTGGCGGCGGGGGTGCCGGCGGTGATCAAGGCGCGCAAACCCCATGAAGTGGCGGTGTAGCCCATGACGACCGGCATCGGCGTGGTGGTGATCGGCCGCAACGAAGGCCAGCGCCTGGTGCGCTGCCTGGCGTCGTTGGCCGGTGCGGCCGAGCAGGTTGTCTATGTCGATTCCGGCTCCACCGACGGCTCGGTGCAGCAGGCCCAGACCTTGGGCGTGGAGGTGCTGGCACTGGACATGGCCCAGCCGTTCACCGCTGCCCGGGCCCGCAACGAAGGCTTCAACCGGCTGCAGCAGCTGTTGCCCGGCCTGCGCCTGGTGCAATTTGTCGACGGCGACTGCGAGGTGGTGCCGGGCTGGGTGCAAAGCGCCGCGGCGTTTCTGGATGCACAGCCACAGGTGGCAGTGGTGTGCGGGCGGCGCCGCGAGCGCCACCCGGAGCGCTCGGTCTATAACCTGTTGTGCGACCTGGAATGGGATACCCCCAGCGGTGAAGCGCGCGCCTGCGGTGGTGATGCGTTGATGCGTGCGGGCGCCTTCAGCGCCATGGGTGGATACCGCGCCGGGCTGATTGCCGGCGAAGAGCCCGAGCTGTGTGTACGCTTGCGCGCTGCGGGCTGGAAGGTCTGGCGGATGGATGCCGAGATGACCCTGCACGATGCGGCCATGACCCGCTTTGGCCAGTGGTGGCAGCGCAGCCAGCGCGCCGGCTATGCCTATGCCGAGGGCGCCGCGCTGCATGGCGCACCGCCCGAGCGGCACTGGCTGCGCGAGTCGCGCCGGGCGTGGTGGTGGGGGTTGGGCATACCGGTGCTGATTGCGCTTGCGTGCATGGTCGTGGGCGCCTGGGGGCTGCTGTTGGCGCTGGTTTACCCGTTGCAGGCCATGCGCCTGGCGCGCAAGGGCAGCCGCTCGAGGCGGGAGAACCGCTTGCAGGCGTTGTTTCTGGTGCTGGGCAAGTTCCCCGAGATGCTTGGGCAGGCGAGGTACTTCTGGCGTCGTATGACTGCGGGTAAAGCGCAGTTGATCGAATACAAGTGATACAGGTGCAGCGCAGGCCTGGAGGTGATGCGGTACCTGTAGGAGCAACCGTCTTGTGCTGCCTGAACCGGCCTCATCGCCGGCAAGCCGGCTCCTACAAGTACGGCGCAGGTTTGAAGGCTATGCGGTACCTGCGGGAGCGGCTTTAGCCGCGAAGCAGACAGCGCGGTGCGGTCAGGTTCAAGGGAGGCCTATGTGGGCTAAAACGATCGTCAAAAGCGTACTCACCCTGCAACCGGGGTATTCGTTGCGCGCGCTCAAGGGCAGCCTGAAGCTTACGCAGCACATCGCCCGGCAATGGCCGGCGCTCAAGCCGTTTTTGCAGCGCATGCACGCCGCGTTGGGCGAGCAGGGCTTCGAGCGGCTGGGCGTCGACTGCATCGGTGTGGTGCACTGGCCCTACATCAGCAAGGGCTGGCAGGCGCCCGAGCGGCTCGAGGCCATTGCCTCCCACTACGAAGTGGTGGCCCGGCAGTTCCCGCAGCTATTGCTGCTGGGCCGGGAGGAACGGCTGGTGCTGTGCGACCTTTGCGACCTGTGTGCCGGCAGTTCCCTGGTGCTGGACCGGGCGATCTGGTTCAAGCGCGAAGGGGAGCTGGTACTCAACCTGTTCCAGGGTGATCTTCGGGTCGCCTCGCTGGCCTTCACCCTGCGCCAGGCCGATGAAGGCCTGTGCCTGTTCGTGGGGGCGGTGCAGGGTATTCACAAAGGCGTCGACAGCGAGACTTCGCTGAACATCTACCGCGAGCTGACCAAGGACTTCGAAGGCCTGCGCCCTCGCAGCCTGTTGCTCGAAGTGCTCAAGTGCCTGGCCAGGGCCCTGGGGGTCACCCACCTGTACGTGGTGGCTGACCAGTACCGGCACCACCGCCACCCGTATTTTGGCCGGGAAAAGGCCCTGGACGTTGCCGCCAACTACGATGTGATCTGGGAGGAGAGCGGTGCGACCCCCTCGTCCCGGGAGGGCTTCTTCAGCCTGGCGCTGCCGGCAACCCAGCGGGCCGCAGAAGCTATCCCGGCGAAAAAACGCGCCATGTACCGGCGCCGGCAAGCCTTGCTGGAAGAGGTTTTCGCAAGGCTGCAAGCCACGCTGCCGGGGGGCGGCAACGCGACGGGCAGCACTGCGCCCAGGCCGCTGGGTAGCGCCCTCAGCCTGCAAGGCGACTGAACATTCATTACCGGGACAAGGTGTCGGGGGCTTATGCGTATCGCCTATTTCATCAACCAGTACCCCAAGGTCAGCCACAGTTTCATCCGCCGGGAAATCCTCGCCCTGGAGCGCCAGGGCCTGGAAGTGCAGCGCTTTGCCCTGCGTGGCTGGGACGCCGAACTGCTAGACCCCGAAGATATCGCCGAGCGTGAGCGCACCCGCTATGTGCTGCAGGGCGGCCTCAAGGGGCTGTTGCGGCCCATGCTGCAGGTGCTGCGGGCCACGCCGAAACGCTTCGGCGCAGCGCTGTACCTGGCCCTGCGCGTGGGTTGGCGCGCAGACCGCCCATGGCCTTACCACCTGATTTACCTGGCCGAGGCCTGCCAATTGCTGCAGTGGTTGCAGGCGGCCGGCAGCGAGCACGTGCATGCGCATTTCGGCACCAACTCCACTGAAGTGGTGATGCTGGCCAACGCCCTGGGCGGGCCCGGTTACAGCTTTACCGTGCACGGCCCCGAAGAGTTCGACAAACCGCAGTTCCTGCACCTGGGCGAAAAGGTGCGCCGCGCCGCGTTCGTGGTGGCGGTCAGCGACTACGGGCGCAGTCAGCTGTACCGCTGGGTGGCCCACGAGCACTGGGCCAAGGTCAGGGTGGTGCATTGCGGGCTTGAGCGCAGCTTCCACGACGTGCCGCCGGTAGCGGTGCCAGATGTGCCCCGGCTGGTCTGCGTCGGCCGCCTGTGCGAGCAGAAGGGCCAGTTGCTGCTGCTGGAAGCTGCAC
The DNA here is from genome assembly GCF_019139895.1 of Pseudomonas fakonensis. Classification (GTDB taxonomy): domain Bacteria; phylum Pseudomonadota; class Gammaproteobacteria; order Pseudomonadales; family Pseudomonadaceae; genus Aquipseudomonas; species Aquipseudomonas fakonensis. Next base: position 3,069,488 of record NZ_CP077076.1, read on the forward strand.
GGCAGCTGGCGCAGCGTGGCCTGGGCTTTGAGCTGGTATTGGCCGGTGATGGTGAGCTGCGCGCGCCGATCGAGGCGCTGGTGGCCCGGCATGGCTTGCAGGCGCAGGTGCGGATTACCGGCTGGGTCAGCGGCGCGCGGGTGCGCGAGGAGTTGCTGGCTGCCCGCGCCCTGGTGCTGCCCAGCTTCGCCGAGGGGCTGCCGGTGGTGATCATGGAGGCCATGGCCTTGCGCCGGCCGGTGCTGACCACCTACGTGGCGGGCATCCCCGAGTTGGTGCAACCTGGCGAAAATGGCTGGCTGTTCCCGGCAGGGTCAGTCGAGGCGCTGGTCGAGGCGCTGGCCGCGTGCCTGGCGACGCCTGTGGCAAGGCTGCAGGCCATGGGCGAGGCGGCGCATCAGCGGGTGATCGAGCGCCACGCCATCGATACCGAAGCGGCCCGGCTGGCCGAGCTGTTCAGGGGATCGCCATGACGATGCTGCTGGCTTGGCTGTTGGCGGCACTGGCACTGCTGATGCTGCTGCCGGTGTTGGTACTGTTGGCCCAGGTACTGCTGGCCTGCCTGCCGTTGCGCTCGCCGGCGCTTGCCCCGGGGGTGCGCGGCCCCTTGGCGGTGTTGGTGCCGGCGCATGACGAGGCGGCGGTGATCCGCGCGACCTTGGCCTGCATCCGCCTGCAACTGCTTGAGGGCGACCGCTTGCTGGTGGTGGCCGACAACTGCAGCGACGACACCGCGGCCCTGGCCCGGGCCTGTGGCGCCGAAGTGGTGGAGCGCAGCGATGCGCAGCACCGTGGCAAGGGCTATGCCCTGGATTACGGCGTGCGCCACCTGGCGGCGGCACCGCCGCAGGTGCTGGTGATCATCGATGCCGATTGCCAGGTGGGCGAGGGCGCCATCGACCGTCTGGCGCGCAGTTGCCTGGCCAGTGAACGGCCGGTCCAGGCGTTGTACCTGATGCGTGCGCCGGCCGGCGCCGGGCTCAAGGTTCTGGTTGCCGAGTTCGCCTGGCGGGTGAAAAACCTGGTGCGGCCCCGGGGTTGGGCGCGGCTGGGCTTGCCCTGCCAGCTGATGGGCGCAGGCATGGCCTTTTTGTGGCGCGACCTGGCCAAGGTCGAGCTGGCCAGCGGGCATCTGGTCGAAGACCTCAAGCTGGGCCTGGACTTCTGCCGCCAGGGCAAGCCGCCGTTATTCTGCCCGCAGGCACTGGTCAGCAGCCAGTTCCCCGGCAGCGACGAGGGCCTGAGCAGCCAGCGCAAACGTTGGGAACATGGCCACCTGGGGGTGGTGCTGGCCGACGCCCCGCGGCTGTTGGCAACCGCCGTGGCGCAGGGCAACAGCCGCTTGCTGGCCATGGCCCTCGACTTGCTGGTGCCGCCGCTGGCGTTGCTGAGCTTGCTGTCGGCGGCCACTTTCCTGCTGTGCTGGTTGGCCTTCGTGGCGTTCGGTGTGCTGGCCCCGGCACTGTTGGCCACGCTCGCGCTGGTGCTGTTGAGCGCCTCGGTAGTGCTGGCCTGGGCGCGCTTTGCCCGGGAGCAGATTGCCTTTTCGGTGCTGCTTTACGCGCCGCTGTATGCGATGAAGAAGATCCCGCTGTACCTGGGCTTTCTGATTCGTCGCCAGGTCGAGTGGGTGCGTTCGAAACGGGATGATGACCAATGAACCAGGGTGACTGGCAAGGCCGCTGGGCAGTGATTCTGGACAAGCTGCACCTGGTGGGTGATGGCACGCAGGAGCAAGGCGTGCTCGATGCACTGAGCCACCCCGCAGCACCGACGGTGCTGGGCTTCGTCAATGCCCATGCACTCAACCTGGTCGCAGGCGACGGCCGCTATGCCGCCTCGCTGTCGGCCGCCGACCTGTTGCTGCGCGACGGCGGCGGCATGGCGATCCTGTTGCGCAGGCTGGGCCGTGAGCCTGGGCTGAACATGAACGGCACCGACCTGATCCCGCGCCTGTTGCAGGCCTATCAGGGCCGGCGGGTGGCGTTCTGGGGCACCCGCGAGCCCTACCTGAGCCAGGCGGCAGCGCATTGCCAGGCACGTTATGGGGTGGACATCGTCTCGCGGCACGAGGGTTTTGCCGGCACCGATACCTACCTGGCGCTGGCCCGGAGCCTGCAGCCGGAGCTGATCGTGCTGGGCATGGGTATGCCCCGGCAGGAAGCCGTGGCCGCAAGCCTTGCCGCCCTGGGCCAACCGTGCCTGATCGTGTGCGGCGGGGCGATCCTGGATTTTCTTGGCGGCAAGGTCAGCCGCGCGCCGCGCTGGCTGCGCCGGCTGGGCGGCGAGTGGCTGTACCGCCTGGCCAGGGAGCCGCGGCGCCTGTTCATGCGCTATGTGGTGGGCAACCCGCTGTTTTTGCTGCGTACGGTGTTTTACCCGCGTTACAGACCGCGATGAACGCGGGGTGCTGCTACAGTGATATCAACCGCCCCGGCACCCCGTGCACCAGCCTCGCAAGCGTTGAATGAAGCGCCTGCTGCCTGGTCCGGCAAGGCTTTGCCCAGGGGCCAGAATGCTGGCGACGCTCATTTCGACGAGGCCTGACAATGGTGTTCGAACCCCGCAGCAGCCGTGCCTTGCTCCAGCGCAGAAGCAGCGTCAGCAACGCCATTCAGGCGGGCCTGGACGGCATCGCCGTCACCGGTGTTGCCTGGTACCTGATTTACCAGGAGATCGGCTACCTCACCTCCGACTACGTCATCATGCTGTTGCTGCTGATCGGTGCACTGGCGGTGATCTACGACCACTACGCCATCTACCGCACCAACGTCGGCCTGACGGTCAAGGCGTTTCGGCTGTTCAAGGCCTGGTCGGCGACCTTTTGCTTCCTGGTGGTCATGGCCTTCCTCACCAAACAGAGCGAAACCTATTCACGGTTGCTGGTGGCCGAGCTGTTCGTCATCGGCTATTTCGTGCAGTTGTTTTTGCACATTGCCGTGCGCGAGGTGCAGAAGCGCTTCATGGCCCATGCCTACCGCATGGAGAACGCGCTGATCATCGGCGCGGGTGACCTGGCGAATTTTCTGTATCAGAAAATCAGCAACAACCCCTGGCTGGGGGAGCGGGTGGTGGGCTGCGTGCTGCTTGACCAGGACGCCGAGCAGGCGAAGATCGCCACGGGGGAGGGCAAGGAGCCGTTGCCGGTGCTGGGCAAGATCGAGGACCTCGATGCCATCGTCACCCAGCATGCCATCCGCACGGTATACCTGGTGACGCCGCTGGCGGGCTCCGAGGTGATCAACGATGTGTACCTGAAGCTTTTGGAAAAGTGCATTGCGGTGAACTGGGTGCCGGACATTTTCTCCCTGCGCCTGATCAACCACAGCGTGCGCGAGATTGCCGGCATTCCGGTGCTGACCTTGTCGGAAACACCGCTGACTGGCATGAGCCTGTTCCTCAAGAACATCGAGGACCGGGTGCTGGCGGCGCTGATTCTGCTGGGCATCTCGCCGATCCTGCTGGTGCTGGCGGTGGTGATCAAGCTCGACAGCCCGGGGCCGGTGTTTTTCCGCCAGGAGCGCATGGGCTGGACTGGTGAATCATTCCGTATCTGGAAGTTTCGCAGCATGAAGGTGCACCAGCCGCAGGGCGGAGTACTGCAGCAGGCGCAGAAGAACGACCCGCGGCTGACGCGCATCGGGGCGTTCATTCGCCGAACCAGCCTTGACGAGCTGCCGCAGCTGTTCAACGTGCTGACCGGCGAGATGTCGCTGGTGGGGCCGCGGCCCCATGCGCTGCAGCATGACACCCAGTATTCGCAGGATATCGTCGACTACTTTGCCCGGCACAATATCAAGCCGGGGATGACCGGGTTGGCGCAGGTACGGGGGTTTCGGGGGGAGACCAAGGATATTGCGCAGATGATCCAGCGGGTTAATTCGGATATCGAGTACATCAACAATTGGTCGTTGTGGTTGGATTTTGTGATTTTGGTGCGGACGGTGAATGCTTTTACTGGGAAACAGGCTTATTGAGTTGGGTTTGTTTGTTTGTTTGTTGGTTGGTTGGTTGGTTGGTTGGTTGGTTGGTTGGTTGGTTGGTTGGTTGGTTGGTTTGAAAATTGTATGCGCATTCATTATTTGTAGTGACGCTTATTCACCTTTCCGCCCTTACGGCGGGTAACTTTTTGAAGGATCAAAAAGTCACCAAAAAATCCCCGCTCCATTCATCCGGCCCCTGCGCTTCGCTCCGGGGTACCCTCACTCCGGGCTTGCTCCGGGGGTACGCGCCGACGGGCCGTCCCTGGCCCGATCGGCGCTCGACCGGCATCCATGCCGGTCGCCCCCCTGCGCAATCCCTGCGTTCGGCCTCCTGAAGTCGCGAAGTTAGGGGCGGCGCCTGCACTGGCGCAGCTAACCGCTAGTTGCATTTGAGGGACCTCAGGATTGCAATCGCCGGCAAGCCGGCTCCTACAGTGGAACGCATTAATTTAAATAATGCGTAACCCTGTAGGAGCCGGCGATAGGGCCCGAACAAACAACACATCAATAACAATCAAACCAACATCCCAGCTATTGATCTGGCTGTTGATCTGGCTGTTGATCCGGCTGTTGATCTTGCTTCTAAGCGCGCAATAGCCCAGGCAACACAAATCGCGACTTCAGGAGGCCGAGCGTAGGGCTTGCGTAGGAGGGCGACCGGCATGGATGCCGGTCGAGCGCCGATCGGGCCAGGGACGGCCCGTCGGCGCGTACCTCCGGAGCAAGCCCGGAGCGAGGGAACCCCCGAAGCGCAGCGTAGGGGGCCGGATGATGGGAGCAGGCGGCTTTGCCTACTTTGGCCAAGACCAAAGTAGGCCGCCGTAAGGGCGGAAAGGTGACAAAAAGCCGCCATCGTCAATGAATGCGCATACATCTCCCAAAGCAATAACCATAATCCCCGAACCCGAACCCGAACCCGAACCCGAACCCCAAAGCCCTACCCCATCGGATGCAAAACCCTGAACCCCTGCGCCTCCTCAACCAACCAGTCATGCACCGCCCGAGCCCCCGGCTGGGTAAGCCCCCCCGGTGGATACAGCAGCACATAGCGCTTGTGGTTGGCGATCGGCACCCCAAACGGCACGATCAACGCCCCACGCTCCAGCTCGTCATTGAGCAAGGTCCGCCGGGCAATGGCCACGCCAATCCCGGCGATCGCGGCCTCGATGGTCAAGTGGTTGCGATTGAACGTATGCCCGCGCCGCACATCCAGCCCGCCCGCGCCAATGCCCGCCAGGTAGAACTCCCACTCCGCATACTCCGAACTGCCGCGCCAGGCGGTGATGTCGTGCAGCAGCGGGTAGTGCACCAGGTCCGCCGGCCCGTGCAGCGGCGGCCGGCCACGCAACAGGGCAGGGGAGCAGACCGGGAAGATCTGCTCGTCCAGCAGCGGGGTCGACAGCATGCCCGGGTAGCTGCCGTCGTTGAGGTCGATGGCCAGGTCGAAGTCCTGCGGGTGCAGTGCCTGGTTGCTGTCCTCCGCGACCAGGCGCAGCTCGATGTCCGGGTAGCGCTGCTGGAACCGCGGCAACCGCGGGGTCAGCCACTTGGCCAGGAACGACGGGATCGATCGCAGGCGCAAGGTGCCGCGGATCTCGCCGGCATCCAGGCGCAGCAGTTCGGCCTCGATGCTGCCGTAAGCCTCGGCCACCGTCTGCGCCAACCGCTGACCCTCCGCAGTCAACTCCACGCCCCGGGCCTTGCGCAGGAACAGGCGAAAGCCCAGGCGCTCCTCCAGCTGGCGCATCTGTTGGCTGACCGCACCGGGGGTAATGTGCAGCTCCTCGGCGCAGCGGGTGAACGACAGGTGCCGGGCCGCGCACGCGAATACATGCAACCACACGTACACCTGGCCGTTGAGTTGGCCTTTCATGGTTTAGTCCTGCTAAAGGCTTGTGTAGGAACTTTCGTTGGTCATCGACCTAGGAGCGCGTCAGTATCGCCCAAGTTGGCAATACCGCTCAAATTTCTCAAAACGCCGTGGACCAGCGGTTTTTACCGTCACGGCAAGGCATTAGCATGGCTATCAGTGTTTTCGACCTTTTCAAGATTGGCATCGGCCCGTCCAGCTCCCATACCGTCGGCCCCATGCGCGCTGCGGCGACCTTCGCCCAGGCACTGCGCGAGCGAGGCCTGCTGGCACAGGTGACCCGCGTCGAGGTGCGCCTGTACGGCTCGTTGTCGGCCACCGGGGTTGGCCACGCCACCGACCGCGCCTGCCTGCTGGGCCTGATGGGGCAATGGCCCGACCGCATCGACCCGCACAGCATCGAGCCGCGCATCGACCAGTTGATGCAGGAGCAGTGCCTGATGCTTGATGGCCGCCAGCCGGTCGAATTCCAGTACAGCCGCGACATGCGCCTGCTGGACGAAAACCTGCCGTACCACCCCAACGCCATGACCCTGGAGAGTTTTGACGGGCAGGGCAGCCAGTTCAGCCAGACCTACTACTCCATCGGCGGCGGCTTCATCATCGAGCAAGCCGAGCTCGATTCACCCCAAGGCGTCAGCAGCCAGGTGGAGTTCCCCTACGAGTTCAACAGCGGCGCCGAACTGCTGGCCCTGTGCAAACAGCACAACTTGAGCGTCAGCCAGCTGATGATGGCCAACGAACGCGCTTGGCGCAGTGAAGCCGAGGTGCGTGAAGGCCTGCTGAAAATCTGGGCGGCCATGGGCGAGTGCGTGGCCAACGGCCTGCGCAACGAGGGCATTCTGCCGGGCGGGCTCAAGGTCAAGCGCCGCGCCGCCAAGCTGCACCGCAGCCTGCAGGAGCTGGGCAAGCCCAACGTGATCGGCTCGACCTTGAGCGCGATGGAGTGGGTGAACCTGTTCGCCCTGGCGGTCAACGAAGAGAACGCCGCCGGCGGGCGCATGGTCACCGCGCCCACCAATGGCGCGGCGGGCATCATCCCGGCGGTGCTGCATTACTACATGAAGTTCAACCCCGATGCCTGCGACGACGACGTGGTGGCGTTCCTGCTCGCCGCTGCCGCCGTGGGCATTTTGTGCAAGAAGAACGCCTCCATTTCCGGTGCCGAAGTGGGCTGCCAGGGCGAGGTGGGCTCGGCCTGTTCCATGGCCGCTGCGGGCCTGGCCGAAGTGCTGGGTGCCACACCGCCGCAACTGGAAAACGCCGCCGAAATTGCCCTTGAACACAACCTCGGCCTGACCTGCGACCCGGTCGGCGGCCTGGTGCAGGTGCCGTGTATCGAGCGCAACGCCATTGCCGCAGTCAAGGCGATCAACGCCGTGCAGATGGCCCTGCGCGGTGACGGTGAGCACTTCATTTCCCTCGACCGGGTGATCCGCACCATGCGCGACACCGGCGCCGACATGCACGCCAACTACAAGGAAACCTCCCGCGGCGGCCTGGCCGTGGCCTTCGTCGAATGCTGAATCTCCCCCTGTAGGAGCCGGCTTGCCGGCGATGGCGTCGGCAGCACCATCAATAGTGCCTGCAAGGGCCTCATCGCCGGCAAGCGGGCTCCTACAAGGCCCCCGTAAACCGCAGCACCCGCAACACCCGCAACAAAAACAACTACAAGGCGATACCTCATGACTGATGTACACAGCACCACGACCGTTCGTGCGGATTCGGCTGCCCCGGCTTCGGCCCAGGGCTCGACCACCTGGAACCGCCACGACACCACCTGGGCCCTTGGCCTGTACGGCACTGCCATCGGTGCCGGCACCCTGTTCCTGCCGATCAACGCCGGGGTAGGCGGCTTCTGGCCGCTGCTGATCCTCGCGCTGCTGGCCTTCCCCATGACCTTCTTCGCCCACCGGGCACTGACCCGCTTCGTGCTGTCCGGGCGCAAGGGCGGCAGCGAAGACATCACCGAGGTGGTGGAGGAGCACTTCGGCGTGGGCGCCGGCAAGCTCATCACCTTGCTGTACTTCTTCGCCATCTTCCCCATTTTGCTGGTGTACAGCGTGGCGCTGACCAACACCCTGACCAGCTTCCTCGAACACCAGCTGCACCTGAACGCACCGCCCCGGGCCTTGCTGGCATTGCTGCTGATCTGCGGGCTGATGATCATCGTGCGCTGCGGCCAGCAACTGATCGTCAAGGCCATGAGCCTGCTGGTGTACCCCTTCGTCGCCTCGTTGCTGCTGCTGGCGGTGAGCCTGGTACCGAACTGGAACGGCGCCTTCTTCGCCCAGGCCAGTGAAGGCTTGAGCGCCTCGAAGCTGCTGCTGACCCTGTGGCTGGCCATCCCGGTGATGGTGTTCTCGTTCAACCACTCGCCGATCATCTCGGCGTTTGCCGTTGACCAGAAGCACCGCTACGGCGCCGACGCCGACCGCAAGAGCGGCCGCACCCTGGCCACCGCCCACCTGATGATGGTGCTGACGGTGATGTTCTTCTGCTTCAGCTGCGTACTGGCCTTGAGCCCGGCCGACCTGAGCGCGGCCAAGGCGCAGAACATCTCGATCCTGTCGTACCTGGCCAACCACTTCCAGACCCCGGTCATCGCCTTTGTCGCGCCACTGATCGCCCTGGTGGCCATCACCAAGTCGTTCCTCGGCCACTACATCGGTGCCAGCGAAGGCTTCCAGGGCATGATCGTCAAGAGCCTGCGCGGGCGCAGCAAGAGCTGGCCGGCCAAGCGCCTGGAGCGCGCAACAGCCTTGTTCATGGTGCTGACCTGCTGGGCGGTGGCCACCCTCAACCCAAGTATTCTCGGGCTGATCGAGAGCCTCGGCGGGCCGGTGATTGCCTGCCTGCTGTTCCTCATGCCGATGTACGCGGTGCACAAGGTGCCGGCGCTGCGCCAGTATTCGGGCCGGCTGTCGAATGTGTTCGTGGTGCTGGTCGGGTTGATCACACTGTCGGCGATCGCCTACAGCCTGGCTGCCTGAGCCAAAAATGAATCGCGGGGCAAGCCCGCTCCCACGCTGCAATTGCGGCGTGGGAGCGGGCTTGCCCCGCGAACGTCTTTCAGGTCAGGCGCTTTCCAGGTGCTTGATCGCCGCCTTCAGGCGTTCGCCAGGCTGGTGCTGGTGGACAATGTCCGGTGCCTTGCGCACCACGCCGTGCTGATCGACCCAGTGGCCCTGGATGAAGTAGCGGTAGGTGGCGGTGCCCTTGTTCCAGCCGGCATCCAGCAGCCCTTGCAGGTGGAAGGTCTGGGCGATCTGGCTGAGCGGGCCGCTGGGGCTGCCGTCCAGGTGCAGCACGATCGACGGCGCGCCTGTCGGGGCGAACGGCAGCTCGCTGTAGCTGCCCCACACATCGGCATGGAAGTTCACCACCGGATAAGTGGCCTGGGAAGTGCGGGCAGTGCCGGTGACTTTCTTCTGCACCACGTTCACCAACAGGTCGAGGGTAAGTACCGGGGCGCCGAGCAGCCCGGTGCTGACGTTCAGGCGGGTATGGAAAAGACCGATGGCCATGCTGATTCTCCTTGTCTGCTCAGGCTTTTTTGGCGGCCTTGGCGGCCGGGCTCTTGGTCGATGCGATGGCCTGGTCCAGGGCTTTGCCCACGGCGCCGCTGGCCAGTTGCTTGAGCTGGGCGACATCACCGGTGGCGATGGCCGCTTCCAGGGTGGCGCTGTGCAGCTCGTGCTGCTGGTCGACACCGGCCAGTTGCTGGATGCGCTGGCCTTCGAGCACTGCCGGCACCTTCTCCAGCACCACCCAGCGCTGGTTGTTGTAATAGCGGTAGTTGGTTACGCCGTGTTGCCAGTCCAGGTCCAGCAGCAGGTGCAGGTCGAACTGTTGCGCCGAGTTGGCATGTGGGCCGCCTTGGTTGCCGCGGGCGGTGAGCAGGATGCGGCCTTCGCCTGGTGGCTGCACGGTGAGGTAGGTGTAGGTGCCCCACACATCCAGGTGCAGGTCCAGCGGCGGGTTGGTGGCCTGGGTGATCACCGCGGTGCCGCGCACGCTGCGGTCGGGGGTGTAGACCAGCAGGTCCAGTTGCAGGCGTTGCGCGCCGGCCTGGCCGGTGGTGATCAGGTAGGACACCGGGAACAGGCCGGCAGGTGGTGGGATAAGCGCTTCAGACATGATTGCCTCCAATGCATTCGATGGATGAACGACAAATCGATACCGATGCATGCTCAGGCGGGCGAAAGAGGCGGGGGAGCGGGGGAGACCGGGCCTGGATGAGGCTTGCCCGGTGCGAGCGGCTGTTGGCAGCCGGCTTGTGCAGCCATCCCTGGTACGCGGTGCCGCCTGCCTGGCAGCCCGCTTGAGTAAAGCAGGGCGGCCAGGCAGTGATGGCATTTTTACAGCATGTCCGACGAGCGGTCAGAAGCGGACCGAAGGGTCACTTTTTCGCTTTCTGTTGCAGGCTCACGAAACTGCGGCGCATGTCGCTGGCCCAGCCGTCAAGCACCGGTTTGACATCGTTCAGGGTCAGCTTCTGGGTGTCGTTCTCCAGCTCCTTGCCGCTGCCTTTGCGCACCACCTGGGCCAGGACCTTCTGGCTGCTGCCGTCGAGGAATGCCGCTTCGACGGCGATATCCACGTCCTGGTCGCGCCCTCCGGCGGCGGTGTTCACTGCGGCAGCCACCAGGGCGATCGGGATTACCTCGTAGGGTTTTAGCCCCTGCGTACTGGTGGACACCGCGGTGATGGCCGGGCGTACCACGATGGTGTCCGGGCCGGGCGCCTTGACCAGCGTCAGCACGCTACCCAGCTCGCGGCGCATGGCTTCGTTGAAGTAGCGGGTAATGTCCTGCAGGGTTTGCGCCGAGATCACCTCGGTGGGTTGCGGCTTGGGGTAGAACTGGCTCGGCTCGATGAATACCTTGGTGTACTGGCTGGCCTTGATGTCCGGGTCGATCCAGCGCATCACCGGCGCACCGGAGACGCTTTCGGCCGGCTTCAGGCGGCTGTAGTCCTTGAGAAAGCCTGAGTAGTCCTTGGGGTCGACACGGTTGCTGGAACAGGCGACCAGGGCCAGCAGGGCAGCACACAGCAGGGTGGCGCGAGGCAGTTGCTTCATGATCAGAGGCTTCCATGAGGGGAGAGGCCAGAACAACGCTAGCAGGTGCTTGGCGGTTGGCCAGTAGCCTGAAAGCCATCCTTTGAGGAAAACCCTTCAAGGTCGCAGAACCCTTCGATATCCGCAGCAGCAACGTTCTTGTGCTGGCTGTACCGGCCCAATCGCCGGCAAGCCGGCTCCCACAGTTGACGTATTAACCTGGCCCAACGCATTCCCCTGTAGGAGATCACCCAGCCCTTCGGGCTGCGTTGCCGCGCAGAGAACTAATCTCGTTGATGCACCGCGCCCCTGTGGGAAGCGGCCTCGCCGGGGCGCCGTCCGGTCGAGATGGGGCGCGAAGCGGCCCCAAGGTCTCGGCTTCATGCAAAATTGCCGGGGCTGCTACGCAGCCCATCGCGACACGAGGCCGCTTCCCACAGAATCAATAGCTTGTAGTTTGTTCTATGAGGAGCCGGCAAGCCGGCTCCTGCAGCGCCTCTGCCAGGTTCAGCCCAACGCCTCACGCAACCGGTACCACAACATCCCCAGCGCCAGCAGCGGCGAGCGCAGTGCCTTGCCGCCGGGGAAGGTCAGGTGCGGCACCGCGCCGAACACATCCAGCCCCCGGCTGTGGCCGGTGGCAATGGCCTCGGCCAGCAGCTTGGCGGTCCAGTGCGTCACGTTCAGGCCATGCCCGGAATACCCCTGGGCGTAGAACACATTGGGGTGCTGGCCTAGCCGGCCGACCTGCGGGAAGCGGTTGGCCGTGATGCCGATCATGCCGCCCCACTGGTAGTCCAGGCGCACACCGGCCAGTTGCGGGAACACCTTGAGCACCTTGGGCAGCATGTAGGCGCCGATGTCCTTCGGGTCGCGTCCGGAATAGTGGCACGCGCCGCCGAACAGCAGGCGGCGGTCGGCGGTCAGGCGGTAGTAGTCCAGCCCTACCTTCTGGTCGCACAGCGCCATGTTCTGCGGTATCAAGCTGCCTGCCAGGTGCTCGGGCAACGGCTCGGTGGTCACCACATAGCTGCCGGCGGGCAGCACCTTGCCGCTCAGGCGCGGCTCCAGCTCATCGAGGTGGGCGTTGCAGCCCAGCACCAGGCTCTGCGCGCGCACCTTGCCGCGTGCGGTGTGCAGGGTCACGGTGCTGCCGTGCTCGATGCGCAGCACCGCGCTCTGTTCGAAAATGCGCACGCCCAGGCCATGGGCGGCTCGGGCTTCGCCCTGCACCAGGTCGAGCGGGTGCAGGTGGCCCGAGCCCATGTCCACCAGGCCGCCGGCATATTGCTCACTGGCGACGATCTCGTGCATGCGTTCAGGGCCGACCAGGCGGGTTTCGTGACGGTAGCCCAGCTCGTTCAGCTCGCGCAGCTCTTCGCTGAACGCCGCGTACTGCGCCGGGGTGTTGGCCAGTTCGCAGAAGCCCCAGCGCAGGTCGCACTGAATGCCGTACTGCTCGATGCGCCGGGCCACCAGCGCCACTGAATCGATGCCAGCCTGCTTGAGGTAGCGCACCCCGTCCTGACCAACGTGGCGGGCAAAGCCCGACACGTCATGGCCGATGCCGCGGATCAACTGGCCGCCGTTGCGCCCGCTGGCGCCCCAGCCGATGCGCCGGGCCTCCAGCAGCACCACCGACAGCCCGCGCTCGGCCAGCTCCAGGGCAGCGTTGACCCCGGTCAGGCCGCCGCCGACCACGCACACATCGGCCTGCAGGTCCTGGTCGAGCACAGGGTAGGGGGCTGCCTGGCGCGCACAAGCGGCGTAATAGGAAGCGGTATGTTCATTCATCTGTGGCATGGCAGCGCTCGGCTCAGCGGTTGGACTTGATCTTGCTCCAGGAACGGGTCATCACCCGCATGATCTGCGGGCTTGGAGTGCTGGACACATACAGCTTGTCGAGCACTTCCCGGGGCGGGTAGATCTCGGGGTTGTCGACCAGGGAGGCATCCATGTGCTGCTTGGCCTCAAGGTTGGCGTTGGCATAGCCCACGGTGGCACTGACCTTGGCGATCACCTGCGGGTCGAGCAGGTAGTTGATGAAGGCCAGCGCCTGTTCGGGGTTGGCCGAGTCCTTGGGGATGGCCAGCAGGTCGAACCACAGGTTGCTGCCTTCCTTGGGGATGCTGTAGGCGATCTTCACACCGTTCTTGGCCTCAACCGCGCGGTTGGCGGCCTGGAATACATCGCCCGAGTAGCCGAAGGCCACGCAGATGTCGCCGTTGGCAAGGTCGGACACGTACTTGGAGGAGTGGAAATAGGTGATATAAGGGCGCAGTTCCAGCAGGCGGGCTTCGGCCTTGGCGTAGTCGCCGGTTTTTTCGCTGCGCGGGTCCATGCCCATGTAGTTGAGTACCGCCGGGAACAGCTCGTCGGGCGAGTCCATGAACGCCACGCCGCACTGCTTGAGCTTCTTCAGGTTCTCGGGCTCGAACAGCACCGCCCAGGAGTCGACCTTGTCGATACCCAGCGCTGCCTTGACCTTCTCGACGTTGTAGCCGATGCCGTTGGTGCCCCACAGGTAGGGCACTGCGTATTGGTTGCCCGGGTCGTTCTGCTCAAGCTGCTTGAGCAGTTTCGGGTCCAGGTGCTTCCAGTTCGGCAGCTTGCTGCGGTCCAGCGGCAGGAATGCGCCGGCCTTGGCCTGGCGCGCCAGAAAGTGGTTGGAGGGCACCACCACGTCGTAGCCGGTGCGCCCGGCCAGCAGCTTGCCCTCAAGGGTTTCGTTGGAGTCGAACACGTCGTACACCACCTTGATCCCGCTGCTGGCCTGGAAGTCTGCCAGGGTGGTGTCACCGATGTAGTCGGTCCAGTTGTACACGCTCACCGTCGGCTGGGCCTGGGCGGCGGCGCCGAACAGCAGGGCCAGGGTTGCGGGGATCAGGGTTTGCTTGTGACGCATCTCGACACCTCGTTGGAATTGTTCTTCGTGTTTGGTGTATGGCGCCTGTAAGAGCCGGCTTGCCGGTGCCATGCGGGGCTTGCAAGGGCCTCATCGCCGGCAAGCCGGCTCCTACAGGGGTTGAGACAGCTGGGGTTACACGCTCAGCAGCAGGAACTCACGCTCCCACGAACTGATCACCCGCTTGAAGTTCTCGTGCTCGGCGCGCTTGACCGCCACATAGCCCTGCACGAACTGCTGGCCCAGGTACTGCTGCACCACCTCGCAGTCCTCCATGTGCTGCAGCGCGTCCTCGATGGTGATCGGCAGGCGCAGGTTGCGCCGTTCGTAGGCACGGCCCTGCACCGGGGCGCTGGGTTCGATGCGCTCGACCATGCCGATGTAGCCGCACAGCAGGCTGGCGGCGATGGCCAGGTAGGGGTTGGCGTCGGCGCCCGGCAGGCGGTTTTCCACGCGCATGGCCTCGGGGCTGGAGGTCGGCACGCGCAGGCCGGCGGTGCGGTTTTCTTCACCCCATTCGACGTTCACCGGCGCCGAGGTATCGGGCAGGAAGCGGCGGAACGAGTTGACGTTGGGCGCGAACATCGGCAACAGCTTGGGGATGTATTTTTGCAGGCCGCCGATGTGGTGCAGGAACAGTTCGCTCATCTGGCCGTCTTCGTTGGCGAAGATCGGTTTGCCGGTGGCGATGTCGATCACGCTCTGATGCAGGTGCATGGCACTGCCCGGCTCGTCGGTGATCGGCTTGGCCATGAAGGTCGCGGTGACGTTGTGCTTGAGCGCCGCCTCACGCATGGTGCGCTTGAACACGGTGATCTGGTCGGCCAGGTCCAGGGCGTCGCCGTGGCGGAAGTTGATCTCCATCTGCGCCGGACCGTCTTCGTGGATCAGCGTGTCCAGGTCCAGGCCCTGCAGTTCGCACCAGTCGTAGACGTCTTCGAACAGCGGGTCGAATTCGTTGGCCGCATCAATGGAGAACGACTGGCGGCCGCTTTCGGCACGGCCCGAGCGGCCCAGCGGCACTTGCAGCGGCAGGTCCGGGTCTTCGCAGCGCTGGGTGAGGTAAAACTCCATTTCCGGTGCGACGATCGGCTGCCAGCCCTTGTCGGCATACAGCTTGAGCACTTTCTTCAGCACGTTGCGCGGCGACAGTTCGATGGGGTTGCCGTGCTTGTCGAAGGTGTCGTGAATGACGATGGCGGTCGGTTCGATGGCCCAGGGGATCTGGTACACCGCCGTGGGGTCGGGGCGGCAGACCATGTCGATATCGGCGGCGTCGAGCAGGCTGTAGTAGATGTCATCGTCGACGTAATCGCCGGTAACGGTCTGCAGCAGCACGCTTTCTGGCAGGCGCATGCCGCGCTCATGGAGGAACTTGGCGGTCGGGGCGATCTTGCCGCGGGCGATGCCGGTCAGGTCGCTGATCACGCATTCGACTTCGGTGATCCGGTGTTCTTTCAGCCAGGTGGACAGCTGATCGAAGGGGGCGTTCATACAGACCTCTTGGTTGGGTTGTTGTGGTGGGCGGGCACGCGGCACATTGCACGCAGGCACTTCCCACGGGTGACGCTGAGGACTATCTTGGGCGCAGCCCTGCGGGGCGATCTATCCACTTTCTTCGCAGATCAATGCACCAAAAGAGTGCAATAGGACAGCGTGTGACAACGCCCATCGCCTTGCAGGTTCAGGACTTGCGCACCACCGATGTGACCGAGCAAATCCGCGCCACCCCTGGCTGGCAGCAGCAGTACCGGCAGATGTCCCCCGGGCATTTCAACGGCCAGTTGCGCTGGCTGTCGCTGGAGGGTGTGGAGGTGTACGAAGAGCGCCTGAACACCCGGGTAGAGCAGTTCTTCCGTGCGCCCAGCGGGGCCTTGGCGTTCTGCTTCGACCGCAGCGAGAACAGCCTGTACCTGCTCAACGAAGACAGCCGCAACATCTGGATCACCCCGGAGAACTACCAGGAGGTGGCAGTGGTGTTCGAGCAGCCGTTCCTGGCCAGCCACGGGCTGGATGTCGAGCGCCTGCGCGGCCTGTTCATGGTGCCTTTGACCTGCCAGCAGAACGCGCTGTTCGGTAACTGGCTGAGCGCCACCCTGACCCGCCTGGGGCAGGCCGATTGCCCGCTGGAGGGCCGGGCGCTGGCCGAGCAACTGCTGGAGGATTGCCTGTTCATACTGGACAACGCCGGCCAGCGCTTGCAGGGGGAGGCGCGGGAGCGGCGTGACGAGGAGCGGGCGATCATGCGCCGGGTCAGCGAGTGGGCCGCCGATTGCCCGGATGAAACCTTGAACCTAGTGGAACTGGCCCGGGTGGCCGGGGTTTCGGTGCGGCAACTGCAACAGGCGTTCAAGGGGTTCACCAACCTGCCGCCGGCGCATTGGCTGCGGTTGCGCAGGTTGAACGGGGCGCGGCGGGATTTATTGCGTGGGGCGGGGGAGGTGACTGTGGCGGAAGTGGCGATGCGTTGGTCGTTTTGGCATTTGGGGCGGTTTTCTGAAAGTTATCGGCAGTTGTTTCGGGAGTTGCCTAGCGAGACGTTGAGGCGTGGGCGTTAATTTTTTGGCCTGTTGATTTGATTCGGTTTGAGTTGGTTTGAGTTGGTTTTGAAAGTTGTATGCGCATTCATTATTTGTAGTGACGCTTATTCACCTTTCCGCCCTTACGGCGGCTCACTTTTTGAAGCATCAAAAAGTAAGCAAAAAATGCTCGCTCCATTCATCAGCCCCGCCCGCGGCGGGGTTCCCTCACTCCGGGCTTGCTCCGGGGGGACGCGCCGACGGGCCGTCCCTGGCCCGATCGGCGCTCGACCGGCATCCATGCCGGTCGCCCCCCTACGCAATCCCTGTGTTCGGCCTCCTGAAGTCGCGAAGTTAGGGGCGGCGCCTATCAGTACGCAGCTCGGTCGCTAGTTGCCACCGTGGGAACTCAGGATTGAATCGCGGGGCAAGCCCGCTCCCACGTTGGAACTGCGTACAAATATCTAACGTGGGAGCGGGCTTGCCCCGCGATGGCGTCAGAACAAACAACACATCAATAACAATAAAACCAACATCCCAGCTCTTGATCTGGCTGTTGATCTGGCTGTTGATCTTGCTTCTAAGCGCGCGGTAGTTCAGACAACACAAATCGCGACTTCAGGAGGCCGAGCGCAGGGATTGCGTAGGAGGGCGACCGGCATGGATGCCGGTCGAGCGCCGATCGGGCCAGGGACGGCCCGTCGGCGCGTACCTCCGGAGCAAGCCCGGAGCGAGGGAACCCCGCCGCGGGCGGGGCTGATGATGGGAGCAGGGCGGCTTTGGTTACTTTGGCCGGGGGCGCCGAGCCGCGACCAAAGTAACCCGCCGTAAGGGCGGAAAGGTGACGAAAAGCGCTTATCGTCAATGAATGCGCATACATCTCCCAAAGCAATCACCCTAAAACCCGGAGCCCAAATACCCCCCACCCCCCACCTTTAGCGCCACCGGTCCGCCCACTCCGCAAAAAACCGAATCCCTCCCGCCCCCCGCACTCCCAACCCATGTACGGACCCTAACCGTGCATCCCCAAAGCCAATCGAGGTTTGAAGACCATGGCCAACAAAGAGAACAGCAATATGGGCAACCAGGGCAGTTCGAAAAACCCTGGTAACTTCGCCAACGACCGCGAAAAAGCCTCCGAGGCCGGCCGCAAAGGTGGCCAGCAAAGCCCCGGCAGCAGCCAGCGCCCCTCCACCGAGTCCGGCCGCAAGGGCGGTCGCTCGTAAGTGAGCCCATGCGGTGCCGGGCCCGCCTGGCACCGCGCAGGAGGCAAACCATGCGCATCACCCCATTGCTATGCCTGCTCGGCAGCTTGAGCCTGCTCGGCGGATGTTTCGATCGCGACAACGACCACCCAGCCAAAGACGCCGACCCCAGCAAACCCTCGCTGCAAATGCAGCAACCCGACACACCCGCCACCCAGTCAGCGCCACAACCCAAGCCGCAGAACCCATAAAGCGAGGGGCCCGGCATGACCGTGATCAGCCGCAACGACGTCGCCGAGAAAGCGCTGCAAACGCGCTACCAGGCATTGCTCGACGGCCGCCCAGGCGATACCCAGGCCTGGCTGGGCGAGCAGCTGCACCAAGCCGCGCAGTTGAACGACGACCTGCCTGATGAGCCCGGCCAGTTACCTGCCTGGGCCGCGGCAAATGCCGCCAAGGTCGCCCAGGCCCACCAGCACTACCTCGAACAACGCCGCCTGGGCGCGCCACGGCGCTATTTCGCCAACCGCGCCCAGGCGCTGTGGTTTCTGCAGCAGGTAACCCCCACCAAGGCCGTTGACGGCGCCTGGCTACATGGCACCTTGCGCCACTGGCGCGACCCGCGTTATCACGGCCTGATCCGCACCTACCTCGAAGAGCTCGGCGACGGCGACCCGCGTAGCAACCACGTGCTGATCTACCAGCGCCTGCTCAGCCGTCTGGGCTGCCTGCAAGGCCTGCCACTGGCAGACGCAAGTTACCTGCAAGGCACCGTGCAACTGGCCCTGGGCCAGGCAGACGACGCCTTGCTACCCGAGGTCATCGGCTACAACCTGGGCTATGAGCAACCGCCACTGCACCTGCTGATCACCACCCACGAACTGGCCGAACTGGGCATCGATGCCCATTACTTCCAGCTCCACGTCACCATCGACAACGCCGCCAGCGGCCACGCCCGGCGCTCGCTGGAGGCCTTCGCGCAACTGCAGGGCAGCGCTGCGTTCTACCGCCGGGTACGCAACGGCTACCGCCTGAACGACCTGGGCATGGATACACCAACGCTGATCGCCAGCTTCGACCTCGAAGGCGAACTGCTAGCGGCCCTGGAGCGCAAGCGCGTGTTCGGCCAGTTCATGCACGCCGACCGCTGCCGCCTGCAAGGCCGCACCGTAAACCAGTGGCTGGCCGCGCCCGGTGGCATGCCCGCGTTCCTCAAGGCGTTGCAGGGCAGCGGCTGGGTCGTGCGCAACCAGGCCCCACGTCTAAGCCGCTTCTGGGGCCTGCTCGAGGGCCCGACGGCGGCGATGTTCGGCGTGTTCAGCGCCTACGAAAAACAGCTCTGGCACGACTGGATCGCCGGCGACTGGCAAGGCGACCCGGTGCGCCGAGTGCTGCCGGGGCAATGGGAGAACGAGCTGGCGTTCGCCGCCGAGGCCGAACCTGCGCTGCCCGAAACCGATATCACCGGCCTGATTGGCGCCATGGCCGGCAACCACCATGCCGAACCGCAAGGCTTGCGTGCCACCCGGGCCTACGCGCGAGCCACCGGCCTTGCCCAGGGAGGGCCCTGCTGATGCTGCTCGACCACAACCAGGCCGAGGCCGATGCGGCCTTGTTGCAACTGGGGCGGCGCCTACGCGACGACGGCTACCGCTTCACCTGCGTGACCCCGGCCACCCATGCCCGGGTCAATGCCAGGCACCAGGCTCGGCGCGCCGGCAACCTGCGCGATGTGTTCGGCTGGAGCCGGCCGTTCCCGCCCGAGCTGATCAGTGCCGACGAGTTGCAGCAACTGCACACCGCAGGCGTGCTGCAGGCCGACGGCCAGTTACTGCGCAGCACGGTACGCTGGTCGAGCCTGGACGACCTGTTGCTGGTGCACTCTGCCTGGCCCACCGACAGCCAGGACGCGGTGTTCTTCGGCCCCGACAGCTACCGCTTCGCCCAGGTGATCCACGACCACCTGCAACGCAGCCCCAAGCGCGTGCAGCACGCGGTCGACATTGGCTGCGGCAGCGGCGTCGGTGCCTTGCTGATTGCCCGCGCCGCCCAGCACGCGCAGGTCAGCGCCGTGGACATCAACCCGCAGGCCTTACGCTTTACCGCCATCAATGCCGCCCTGGCCGGGGTAGCCAATTTGTCGGTGGAGCCCAGCGACCTGCTCGACGGGCTTAGCGGAACCTTCGATTTGATCGTCGCCAACCCGCCGTACATGCTCGATGCCGGCCGGCGCGCCTACCGTCACGGCGGCGGCAGCCTGGGCGCCGAGCTGTCGCTGCGCATCGTCGAGCAGGCCCGCGAGCGCCTGGCCCCCGGCGGTACCTTGTTGCTTTACAGCGGAGTGGCCATGGTCGAGGGCCGTGACGCGCTGCTCGAGGCCATCCGCCTGCGCCTGGCCGGGCCGGCGTTCAGCTGGAGCTACAAGGAGGTGGACCCGGACGTGTTCGGCGAGCAACTGCTCGAACCTGGCTACGAACAGGTGGAGCGCATCGCCGCCGTCGCCCTGACCGTTACCCGCAATGGCTGACGCCTGCACCTTCGGCATCGAGGAGGAGTACCTGCTGGTCGACCTGGCCAGCGGCCGGGTGCTGGCCACGCCCTCGGCGGCCATCGACCGGCGTTGCTGCGAAGTGCTGGGCAACTGCCTGGCCGAAGAAATGTTCCGCAGCCAGATCGAAATTGCCTCGCCAGTGTTCGCCAACCTGCACCAGGCCCGAGGTTTTTTCAGCGAAAGCCGCCAGCGCCTGAACCAGGCACTCGCCGAGGAGGGCGCCGGGCTTTACTGCGCCGCCAGCCACCCCAGTGCTCAGTGGCTGCGCCAGCATGCCCGGCAAACCGCGCATTACCGCCAGGTGTTCGACGATTACCAACTGGTGGCGCGGCGCAGCCTCCTCAATGGCCTGCACGTGCATGTGGGCGTACCGCCAGGCTGCGACCGCATGCAACTGATCAACCGCCTGTTGTACTGGCTGCCGCTGCTGCTGGTGCTCAGCACCTCCTCGCCCTTGTGGGGCGGCGAGGCCACCGGCTACATGAGTTACCGCCGGGTGGTGTGTGGCGAGTGGCCGCACATGGGTCTGCCCGAGCCGCTGGCCGACTGGGGCGCATACCAGCGCTACCGGGCGTTGTTGCAACGCACCGGCGCCCTGGCCGAAGACGGTGCGTTCTGGTGGGCGATCCGCCCGTCGATGCGCTTGCCCACCGTGGAGCTGCGCATCTGCGATGGCTGCCCGCGGCTGGAGGACGGGCTGGCCATTGCCGGGTTGTTTCGCCATCTCGTTGAGCAGCTGGTTCAACGCCGGCATGGCGGCATGCCGGTCAGCCGCGAGCTGCGCTGGCTCACCCAGGAGAACTACTGGCGCGCCTGTCGCCATGGGCGCCATGGCACCTACATCGGCGTGCACGACCAGCAACCGGTCAGTGCCGCAGGCTGGCTGGCCCAGTTGCAGGCGCAACTGCCCCCCGACACCGCCGATGCCGAGCGGGCCTTCAGCCATGCCGCGCAGGTGCTGCGCGAAGGCACCAGTGCCGATCGGCAATTGGCTGCATTGGCGCTGGCCCGCGACCAGGGCCAGGACCCACGCCAAGCCATGAGCGAGGTCATTGCCAAGGTCATGGCCGAAGCCTGACGCCGTGGGAGCGGGCTTGCCCCGCGATAGCGGCGCATCGCCGCGCCCACAGAGTTGCACAACCTGAACAGGAGTATTCCCAATGCCCGCTAAACCAAAGGACCAGTTCACCCTGCAGAACCCACTCACCCAGTACCCGCACCCGCCGTTCCCCGCGCAGGGCCAGGCCGCCCCAGGCCTGGATGCTGAAATGCGGCCCAAGCCCGACCATGGCGAGCACACCTACAAGGGCTTCGGCCGCCTGGCAGGCCGCCGTGCGCTGATTACCGGCGCCGACTCCGGCATTGGCCGGGCCACGGCCATCGCCTTCGCCCGCGAGGGCGCCGATATCGCGCTCAACTACCTGCCCACCGAAGAAGCCGACGCCCGCGAAGTGGTGGCATTGATCAAGGCCGAAGGGCGCAAGGCGGTGGCCATTCCCGGCGACCTCAAGGACCCGCGCTTTTGCAGCGAGCTGGTCGACCAGGCACACGAACAACTCGGCGGCCTGGACATTCTGGTCAACGTCGCCGGCAAGCAGGAGGCGCGCAAGGACATCGGCCAGATCACTCACGCGCAGTTCGACCACACCCTGAAGACCAACGTCTACGCATTGTTCTGGCTGTGCCAGGCCGCAGTGCCGCTGATGCCGGCCGGGGCGACCATCATCAACACTGCCTCGATCCAGTCGTACCAGCCCTCGGCCACCTTGCTCGACTACGCCACCACCAAGGCCGCCATCGTCGCCTTCACCAAGGCCCTGGCCAAGCAGGTGATCGAGCGCGGCATCCGGGTCAATGCGGTGGCCCCGGGGCCGATCTGGACCGTGCTGCAACCCAGCGGCGGCCAGCCGCCGGAGAAGATCCCCGAGTTCGGTGCGCAAACGCCGATGAAACGCCCCGGCCAGCCGGCCGAATGCGCGCCGCTGTACGTGCTGCTGGCCAGCCAGGAATCGAGCTACATCACCGGTGAAGTGTTCGGCGTGACCGGCGGCAACCCGCTGCCGTAGGGGCAAGCCGATCAAACCTTCATGGCGCTGCGCAGTCATTCACAGTAAGTGCCCCGTTTTCGCAGGGCCAAGGAGGTGGCTGATGAAACTTGTCTGCCTGCTGCGTGGTTGCCAATGGCGCGCCATGCCTATCGGTGAAATTGCCGGGTTGCAATGCCAGTGCTGCGAACGTTGCGGCGCCTGGCGCTACAGCGAGCCCGGCCACCCGTTCGATGCATAGGAGGTACCAGGCATGGCCCGGGCCATCTGGAAGGGCGCGATCAGCTTCGGCCTCGTGCATATCCCCGTGTCGCTCAATACTGCAGTGCGCAGCGAGCGCATCGACTTCGACTGGCTCGACAAGCGCAGCATGGAGCCGGTGGGCTACAAGCGGGTGAACAAGGTCACCGGCAAGGACATCGACAAGGACAATATCGTCAAGGGCGTGGCGCTGGAGAAAGGCCGCTACGTGGTGATCGGCGAGGAGGAGATCCGCAAGGCCCGCCCCGAGGCCACCCAGACCATCGATATTTTCTCGTTCGTCGAGGCCGGAGAGATTCCGCTGCAGCAGTTCGACACCCCGTACTATTTAACCCCCGACAAGCGCGGTGGCAAGGTGTACGCCTTGCTGCGCGAAACTCTGGAGAAGACCGGCAAGGTTGCCCTGGCCACCGTGGTGCTGCACACCCGCCAGCACCTGGCGCTGCTGCGCCCGCTGGAAGATGCGCTGGTATTGATTACCTTGCGCTGGCCGGATGAAGTGCGCGGCATCGAAAGCCTCGAGTTGGACAACAGCGTCACCGCTGCCAAGGTCGACAAGCGCGAGCTGGACATGGCCAGGCGCCTGGTGGAGGACATGAGCGGGCCCTGGGCGCCGGACGAGTACCACGACGCCTTTCGCCAGACCATCATGGATTTGGTGGAAGAGAAGGCCAGCAAGGGCAAGGTCGCCACGGTGGCCAAAGCCGAGGGCGCCGAAGCAGGCAAGGGCGCGGACATTCTCGACCTCACCGAGCTGCTCAAGCGCAGCCTTGGCGGCAAGAAGCCAGCCAAGAAGCCGCGCAAGGCGTCGTGACATTCAGGCTTGCGCTGAACCTGTAGGAGCCGGCAGGCCGGCTCTCGTAGAACAAACTACAACTCATTGATTTAACACGGTCTCTGTGGGAGCGGCCTTGTGTCGCGATGGGGCGCGAAGCGGCCCCAAGGCCTCAGCCTCATGCAAAATTGCAGGGGCTGCTGCGCAGCCCATCGCGACACAAGGCCGCTTCCCACAAGGGCCGCAGTACATCTGCGAGACTAGTTCTCTGCGCGACCGCGCAGCCCGAGGGCTGGGTGATCTCCTACAGGGGTTAGTTACCGGGGTTAGTGGCTGGTCAGCAAGTCGCGCAGGTAATCGCCGAATCCTTCTGTTGCCCGGCTGTCGGCTCGGCTGCTGGTGGCCACGCTGTGCCGGGCGGTCCACACGATCTGCGCACCGCTGGCCTCCAGGGCCAACACCAATTGCACATCCTCATGGGCCGGCAGCGGCTGAAACCCGCCAACCTTGGCGTAAGCCTGGGCACACACGCCCAGGTTGGCGCCGTGGATATGCCGGTGGCCCTCGTCGGCGTGGTAGCGGCTGCGGTAAAGCTTGCGCAGCGCCGCGTTTTGCCAGGGCTGCCAACGCTCGATATGCACCGTGCCGCACACCGCATCGGCCTGCCATTGCAGCTGCGACACCAGCCAGTGCGCCGGCACCTGGCTGTCGGCATCAGTGAACGCCAGCCAGCAAGCACCGCGCTCGAGCATCCAGGCTGAGCCTGCGCGCCGGGCGATGCCGACATTGCCGGCCTCGAGTTCCAGAGTGTGCACGCCGTGGCGGCGGGCAATGGCGGCACTGGCGTCGTGGCAACGGTCGAGCACCACCACGACCTCGACCGCAAGGCCGGTAGCCTGGGCCACCTGGGCCGCCGCCTTGACCGCCTTGAGGCATTGCCCCAGGCGCCGGGCTTCGTTGTGCGCAGGGATCACCACGGCGATCATGGGCAGGTCTCGTCCAGGTCGACCACGCTGGGCTGGCATGACCAATATTCCAGCACGAAGTCGGCTTCTTCATGGCGCAACTGCGGGTACAGCGCCAACCGATCAGCCAGCAGCGCATGCACCTCGCGACCGTCCTGCGGGCAGCCGGCTATGGGGTGGCGCCAGTGACAAGCCAGCAGGCCACCGTCGTAGCTGAGGCTGTGCACCGCTTGCTCGATCACCTGCAGCCAGTCGGTCGGGGCCAGGTAATAGCCGATTTCACTGAGCACGATCAGGTCGAACTGGCCGCCCGGCCAATCACCTGGCAGGTGTGCCTGCTCAACGCTGGCGTGGGAAATGCCGGCCAGCCGTTGACGGGCCAGGGCCACGGCGGTGGCGTCGATGTCCTGGCACAGCAGGTTGGCGCACCGCTCGGCCAGCAGCGCGCTGAGCTCGCCGTTGCCACAGGCCGGCTCGAACACCCGGGCGTAGCACTGGCGCGGCAGGGCGGCCAGCACCAGCTCGCGCTTGCGCCGTTCGTACCAGCGGGTACGGAAGGCCCAGGGGTCGTCACTGCCCGCGTACAGGTCGGCGAAGTAGCGTGCATCGAGGCTCATGGGCGGCTCCATTTACAAAAACAACAGTTCGAAGGGTTGCAGCAGGCATTCCTGCAGGCGGGCCGGCAGCACCGGCGGGCGTTCGCCGTCGGCTTGCAACTGGCTGGTGTACGCGGCCAGCGCCGCTCGCTTGCGCGCCAGACGCGTTTCATCGAGCTGCACGCGGTGGGCGCGGGGCCAGGGCAGGCGCGGGTCGTCGGGCTCGGCCCAGTGCCAGGCCCATACCGGCGCTTCGGCCAATTGCGCCTTGCGCGTCAAAGCCGCTTGGGCGCAGGCGCGGCCGACCGCCTCGTGGTCGCAATGGCCATCGTCGCGCCAGGTGCACAGCAGCAAGTCCTCGGGCTGCAACAGCTGGTTGAGGTGGTTGAGCAAAAAGGCCTCGTCCCGGGGCAGGCCGCCGTCCTTGAGGTTGAGCCGGCGCCAGTCCAGACGGGTCAGGTCCAGGTCGAGCTGCTGCAGGGCGTGGCGGCTCTCCAGCGGGCGCTGGCGGCGCAGGCGGTGCTCGCTCCAGCTGGCCGAGCCCGGGTGGCTGCCTTCGCCGTCGGTGGCGCTGATCAGCACCAGGTCCTGCTCGCGACCGTGAAAAACGGCCAGCAGGCCGCCAGCCATGAGCACCTCGTCGTCCGGGTGCGGGGCCACCAGCACCAGGCGCCGGCCCGGCGGGCACAGCTGTTCAGGGTTCAGCCAGGTGGCGCGGGCCAGGTGCGCCGAGTGCTGCCAGGCGCTCCATGGCGTGCCCTGGCTGGCGTTGATCAGGTTGTCGTTCATAGTTGCCAGCCCCCCGCAGGCAGGGTGGAAGATTGCCGGCCAAGTTCGGCCAGGTCGCGCTCGGCGTGGCTCTGGCGCAGGTACACCGGCAGGTCGGCGGCCAGCCGGGCGAAGTGGCCGCTGCGGCAATACGGCGTGGCGCCTAATGCGTGACCGACGTGCTGCATCACCTGCTCGACGGCATGCTCCACCTGGGCACGGGTGCGGCGCACCTCGAAGCTGGCATCGGCACTGGGGTTGCGGTCGATCCACCCGGCGCATTCGCGCAGCGCCGCCCGGGCGCCGTAAAGCGCAGCGTCCACCGCGCCCAGGTGGGCATCGGCGTGCGGGTCGGGCCGGGGCTTGCGGCAGTGTTCGCGCAGGTAGTCGGCCAGCGCCTCGGCGGCGCCGTACCAGCAGGCGGCAATGCCCGCGCCGCCGTGCCAGAAGCCCGGGCGCGCCAGGTATTGGCCGGGGCTGCCGATGGCCAGGCCGTCGCTGTTGTCGAATTCGATTTCGACACTGCAGGTGGTGGCCATGCCCACTGCCTGCCAATGGTCGGCCTGGATGCGCTGGCTGGGGTGCGACAGCTCGATGGCCACCAGTTGCTGCTGGTCGCCTTCCCAGGCGGTAACCAGCGCGCGGTCGATTTGCAGCGCGCCGGAACACCAGGCCTTGCGGCCTTGCAGGCGCACCCGCTCGCCCTCACGCGCCACCACTTGCACCCGTGCATCGGGGGGCTCGGCCGCCCACACGCCCCACAGGCCGTCGCCAGCGTGGTGGGCGGCGCCGCACTCGGCGAGTATCGCCAGGGCGTCGGTGTGGCCTTCGTACAGCTTGGCCAGGGCCAGGTCGCAGCCGGCGACCCGGGCCAGGGTCTGCCAGCGCTGCAGGGTGTGGCCCTGGCCAGGCAGCGGCAGTAGGTCGAGGTGGTCGGCCTGCATCGCCTGCAACAGCTCCGGCAGGCGGGTATCCAGGTTCAGCGCTTGCGGGGGGCTGGCGAAGCGCCGCAGCAGGCGGTCGAGGTGCGACAGGTCGAATTCCTGGACAATGCTCATTGGCCTGGCCCCAGTTGCTTGCGCATGCGCGCGGTGATCGACTGGCGCACCTTGCCCATCGCCGCCCAGGGGTCATCCACCTCGCCCAGGCGCTCGTGCAGGTTGCCGATATGCCACTGGTTGGCGCCCTTGAGCTGGCCCAGTTCCTCGCGCCAGATAGGCACCGACACCGGCAGGCCGTCGCGGGCGCGCAGTGAATAGGCGGCCACGGTGGTGGCGCCCTTGGCGTTGCGCAGGTAGTCGATGAAGATCCGCCCGACCCGGTTCTTCGGCCCAGATACCGCGCTCAGGCGGTCGGGGAATAGCCCGGCCAGGTGCTGCACGATGGCCTGGCTGAAGGCTTTCACCTCATCCCAGCTGGCACGCCGGGTCAGCGGCACCACCAGGTGCATGCCCTTGCCGCCGCTGGTTTTGAGGAATACCTGCAGGCCCAGTTCGTCGAGCAGGGTGAGAGTGAGCTGGGTGGCTTCGAGCATGGCCTTCCAGGGCAGTGCCGGGTCCGGGTCAAGGTCGAGGATGAAGCGGTCCGGGCGCTCGAAGTCCTTGTCGGTGGCGTTCCAGGTGTGCAGCTCGAGCATGTTCATCTGCACCGCACCCAGCAGGCTTTGCGCCTGGTTCAACAGCATCGTCGCCTGGCCGGCCTGGGCCTTGGTGTAGGTGACCACGCCTGGGATGTGCAACTGCCCGGCGTTTTTCTGGAAAAACAGCTCGCCAGCCAGGCCGTCCGGCGCGCGCACCAGGGCAACCGGGCGTTTTTTCAAATGCGGTAGCAGGTGTTGCGCTACCTGGGCGTAGTACTCGGCCACCTGGCGTTTGGTGGTACCACTGGTAGCGTCGATCACCCGGTCCGGGTGGGTCAGGCGAAGGTTGCCCAAGGGCTTATCGGCTTGCCTGGCTGGCATGGCACGCTCCAGGTCGATGGCAGTGGCGGGTTTGTCATCGCGCAGGCCATGGAATACCGAATGGCGCACCACGCCTTCGCGGGTCATTTGCGCATAGGCCACTTCGGCCAGCAGCTGCGGCTTGAGCCAATGCACGCCACGGGCTTCGCTGCCGGTGGGCGGGTTGGCCAGTTGCGGCTTGCTGCAGTGCAGGGGCTTGAGCCGGGCGTGGATGCTGCCCAGGGTGGTGGCGCTGAAACCCGTGCCGACCTTGCCGGCATAACGCAGCTGGCCGGTGTCGGGGTCATGCAGGGCCAGCAGCAGGGCGCCGAAGGCGTTGCGGCTGCCCTTGGGCTCGGTGTAGCCGACGATCACGAACTCCTGGCGCTGCTTGCACTTGAGCTTGACCCAGTCAGCGCTGCGCCGGCCGCTGTAGACGCTGCCCAGGCGCTTGCCGATCAGCCCTTCGAGCCCCAGCCGGCAGGCGCTGGCAAGCAGGGCGTCCACCGGTTGGTCGAAGGCCTCGGAAAACCGCAGCAGCTCGCCGTCGTGGTGCGCAAGCAGTTGCTCCAGGGCCTGGCGGCGGTCTTCCAGGGGCAGGGCCCGTAGGTCTTTGCCGCCGAGGCAGGGCAGGTCGAACAGGTAGTAGACGATGCGCTGGTCCTGCTCGTTGTCGAAGGCGTTCTGCAGGGCCTGGAAGTCGGCCACGCCGTTATCGCCAAGCACCACCATTTCGCCGTCCAGCCACGCCGAGCCCAGGCCCAGGGCCTTGAGCGCAGCCAGCTGGCGCGGCATTTTTGCGCTCCAGTCATGGCCGTTGCGGGTGAACAGGCGCACATCGGCGCCGTCGATGCGGGCCAGGATGCGGTAACCGTCGAACTTGACCTCGTAGCGCCAGTCGCCGCCGGGGGCCGAGTCCACCAGGGTGGCCAGTTGCGGTTCGAGCCGCGCGGGCAGGGCGGCCTTGCTGGCCCTGCGCCGAGGTGTGGCGGGTTTGGCGGTTTTGCGCGGCACCAGGGTGCGCTCACTGAGCACGCTTTCCGGGCGCGCCTCGAGGATGCTGTAGTCGGCCTCGCTGCGCGCCTGGCCATCGTTGGACTTGACCAGCATCCACTGCTCCTTCTTGCCGGCCAGGTGGGTGCGGAACAGGTTCCAGATACCACTGAGCTTTTCGCCCTGCAGGCGAAAGCGCAGCTTGCCCTTCAGATAGGCGGCATGCGGGTCGCCTTCGGGCTCCCAGATGCCGCGGTCCCACACGATTACATCGCCGGCGCCGTAATGGCCCTCGGGGATATGGCCCTCGAAGTTTGCATAGTCCAGCGGGTGGTCCTCCACATGCACCGCCAGGCGGCGCACCTTGGGGTCCAGCGACGGGCCCTTGGGGATCGCCCAGCTTTTCAGGGTGCCGTCCAGCTCGAGGCGAAAGTCGTAGTGCAGGTGGCTGGCGTCATGCTTCTGGATGCAGAACTGCAAGGCATGGGCGGCACCCGCCCGGCTGCGCTTGCCGGCAGGTTCGGGGGTGGCGTTGAAGTCGCGTTTGCGCAGGTAATCCTCAAGCGGCTTGGCCATGACCGGCTCCCGTGTGTGCCTTGAATTGGGAGGCAGCGGGGGCGGGCAGAGTTCAAAAAAGCTGGGCGGCGAAAAACTCTGAATCATTGCCCTGCGCCGGCAGTCGACCACATGAACCCCCTTGATGGAGAACCGCCATGGCGCAGCCAGACGAGCCAAGAACCCCGACCGAGATCGATGACACCGAGGACCGCATGGGCAGCGTGCACGAGCTGGATTTCAGCGCACGCCGCGACGAGCGCCAGGGCCGCATCGGTGACGAGCGCCCGGCCCGCGAAGTGGTCGAGGAGTACCCCGCCCGGCGCGTGGCCGAAAGCGGCATGACCGGCGGCGAAGCCTTGAGCGACAGCCTGCACGAGGACAACGTCACCCTGGATGACCTGAGCCCCGACACCCTGTTCGACGAAACCGGCGCCCGCGACCCGGACGAGCCGGGCGGCGCTGGTGGCCCTGCGGACAAAAGCCTGCGCCATGTGGATGCCGACGAGATCGGCGGCGGCATTGGCCTGGACGAGGCGGAGCTGGCCCGTTCGGCGCCGCTGGACGGTGAGCCGTGGGCCGACCAGGTGGTTGATGAGGAAGGGCAAAAGCCCTGACCTGTAGGAGCGGGCTTGCCCGCGATCACCGGCACAGCCGGTGCCAACCACCGCGTCGTCTGCTTCGCGGGTGAACCCGCTCCCACAGGATTGTGGGGATCCTGAATTTTACGGTGTACCTGTGTGGGCCCTATCGCCGGCAAGCCGGCTCCTACAGGAAATGCACAAGCCTGATGGTGGTGTGATCCCTGTGGGAGCGGCTTCAGCCGCGAACACCGGCGCAGCCGGTGCCAGCTACAGCAACACCTGCGTGTTGGCTTTCAGCGCAGCGCCTCGATCAACGCCTGCTTGCGCATGCTCGAACGCCCGGCAATCTCCCGCTTGCGCGCCAGGCCCAGCAGCTCGGCCTTGGTCATGTCCTCCAGCCGCTGCTCTGGGCGCAACTCGCCATGCTTGCTCGCCACCGCTTGCCTTGCCGACGACGACCTCGACCTGGCCTTGTCCGCCGGGCTTTTCTGCTGCCCCGAGCCGCCACTGCGCTCACCGCCGCCGGATTGCTTGTTCACCGTGGCCCAGGCCCGCGCTTCGGCTTCGCCCTTGGGCACCCCCTTGGCCTCGTAGCTTTGCTCGATATGCTCGGCCTTGCGCTTTTGCTTGTTGGTGTATTTGCCTTTGTCGCCACGGGGCATGGTCAACCTCCTTGCCGTTGCGGTTTGCGCAGGTGCCGGGCGCGTTGCTCCAGCACCAGGTAGGTGATCACCGCCAGTACCAGCGGGATCAGGTAATACAGCGTGCGGTAGCCCAACAGCGCCGCCACCAGGCTGCCCTGGCCAAGCTGGCCGTGCAGCAGGGCGAGGAATACCGTTTCCAGCACGCCAAGCCCGGCAGGGATGTGCGCTACCACGCCCGCCACGCAACTGATCAACAGCACGCCCAGGGTTTGCGGGTAGGCCAGATCGCCCGGCAGCAACCAGTGGATCAATGCCGCCATCAGCGCCCAGT
This sequence comes from Pseudomonas fakonensis, assembly GCF_019139895.1. Taxonomy (GTDB): domain Bacteria; phylum Pseudomonadota; class Gammaproteobacteria; order Pseudomonadales; family Pseudomonadaceae; genus Aquipseudomonas; species Aquipseudomonas fakonensis. The sequence continues at coordinate 3,100,039 of NZ_CP077076.1, forward strand.
TGCTGGCGCCCAACGCCACCTGGCACAGCGCCAGGCGCAGCGAGGGCAGGGTGAGTTCATGGCCGCGTAGCTGCCAGGTACGCTTTTTGGCAAAGCCGCAGGCCAGCAGATAGGCCAAAGCCACCAACACCATCAACACGCCGACCAGGCGTAACCCGCTGGCGCCCAGGCTCCAGCTGTCGGGCAACTTGACGTAGCCCAGGGCGAACACACTCCCGGCCAGCAACAGGTAGCCCATCCAGTTGGTCAACAGGCCCAGGGTGAGAATGCGGGTGATGGTGGCGGTGTCCAGGCCCAGGCGGCTGTACAGCCGGTAGCGCAGGGCCACACCGCCCACCCAGGTGGTGAAGTTGAGGTTGAAGGCGTAGCAGACGAACGCCACCGGCAGCACCTGACGCGCCGGCAGGCGATGGCCGGTGTAGGCCCGGGCCAGCAGGTCGTAGCTGGCGAACACCAGGTAGCTGGCCAAAGCCAGCAGCAGGCCGATCACCAGCGTGGATGGCTTGTAGGCCAGCAGCGACTGGCGCACTTCGTTCCAGTCCAGGTTGCGCGCCAGCATGAACAACAGCGCCGGTACCAGCACGATGAACAGCAGCGTCAGCAGGCGCTTGCCCCAGGTTTGCCAGCTCGGCCTGGCCATCAGCTGTTGCCCCCATGGCAGTCGGCCTGGGCCTGGACTTGCGGTTGCACTGAGGTAAGACGCTGGCGGTGGGCCGGGAACCAGCCGGCGATGCGCGGGAAGTAGCGGGTGATATGGAAACCCAGGAAGATCAGCGGTGCACGCCACCAGTAACCGCGGACCATCCGCTCCAGGGTGACGGCCTTGCAGTGCTGTGCGGCCAGCTCGCTCAAGTGCTCGTGCAGCAACTGGTTGAACGCTCGGTCGCGGATCAGCAGGTTGGCTTCCAGGTTGAACGACAGGCTCAGCGGGTCGAGGTTGCTCGAGCCCACCGTCGCCCAGCTGTCGTCCACCAGCGCCACCTTGCCGTGCAGCGGTCGCTGGCAGTACTCGTAAATGCGCACCTGGTCGCGCAGCAGGTAGTTGTAGAGCAACCGCGACAGCGTGCGGACCCAGCGCATGTCGGGCTGGCCCTGCAGAATCAGCGTCACCTGCACGCCGCGCCGGGCGGCATTGCGCAACTCGCGCAGCAGGCGGTAGCCGGGGAAGAAGTAGGCATTGGCCACCACGATGCGCTGGCGCGCCTGACGGAACGCTTGCAGGTACTGCACCTCGATGTCGGTGCGGTGCCGGCGGTTGTCGCGCTCCACCCACGCGGCTTCGGCACTGCCGACCCGGGTGCCGGGCGCCTGCACCTGGCTGGGGCCGTCCAGCACCTGCGCCATCAAGCGCCGGCTTGCGGCATGCACCTGAGCCACCACCGGCCCGCGTACCTCGACGGCATAGTCCTGTTTGGCCTGGGGGCCGAAGTCGCCCAGGTGGTCGGCGCTGTAGTTGATGCCGCCGATGAATGCACATTCTGCGTCGATCACCACGACCTTGCGGTGCAGGCGGCGGAACAGGTTGGTACGCATGCCAGCCACCAAGGGTTGCGGGTCGAAGGCATGAAAGCGCACGCCGGCCTCGGTGAGCGAGGCGAGGTAAGCCTGCGGCAGTGCGGCGCTGCCGTAACCGTCCACCGCCACCTCCACTCGCACGCCACGGCGGGCGGCGTCTACCAGTACCTGGCGCAGGCGTTCACCGACCTTGTCGTCGTAGATGATGAAGGTTTCCAGCAAGATCTCTTCGCGGGCCTGGGCCATGGCCTCGAATACCCGCGGGTAGTACTGCTCGCCGTTGATCAGCAACTGCACCTGGTTGCCGCCTTGCCAGTCGGGTTTCACAGGGACACCTCCGCCACCAGGGGCACATGGTCGGACAAGTGCGACCAGGGGTAACTGGACAACACCTGGGCGCTGCTGGCCCGGGCGTTGCGCAGGTAGATGCGGTCCAGGCGCAGCAGCGGCAGGCGCGCCGGGAAGCTGCGAGCCGGGCTGCCGAAAGCCTCCAGCAGGCGCTCACCGAGCACCGCATCGGCTTTCAGGCGCCAGTCGTTGAAGTCGCCGGCGACGATCACCGGGGCATCCGCCGGCAGGCTGTCGAGCAGTTCCAGCAGCAAGCGCACCTGGCGTTGCCGGTGGGCCTCGCGCAGGCCCAGGTGCACGCACACCGCATGCACCTGCTCGTGGCCGGGCACTTCCAGCCGGCAGTGCAGCAGGCCGCGTTGTTCGTTGCCGTGGATCGACACATCGCGGTTGTCGTAGGCGGCGATGGGGAATTTGGACAACAACGCGTTGCCGTGGTCGCCGTGCGGGTACACGGCGTTGCGGCCATAGGCGAACTGCGGCCACATGCTGTCGGCAAGAAATTCGTACTGCGGCGCCTCGGGCCAGCCGGGGTGGTGGCGGGCGTGCTGCTGGTGGCTGCCGTGTACCTCCTGCAGGAACACCAGGTCGGCGCCGGTGGCGCGCACCGCTTCGCGCAGCTCGGGCAGGATGAAGCGCCGGTTGAACAGGGTGAAGCCCTTGTGCACGTTGAGGGTGAGCACGGTCAGGCGGTGCACGGCGGTGACCTTGTCGATGATGCAGCGCGGGGTTGGCAGGGTGTTGTCGGGCCAACCAGACATACCTTTGCGGATCTCGCTCACGCTGTCTCCTGATGCTTGTGGGTACCTTCTGTAGCGACATGAGCCCGGGCTTGAGGGTTCACCAGAATTGACCAGTGGAGCGCATCAACCTGTGGGGAATCACCCGGCTCTACGGGCTGCGCTGTCGTGCAGAGAACTAGTCTCGCAGATGTACCGCGGCCCCTGTGGGAAGCGGCCTTGCCGGGGCGCCGTCCGGTCGAGATGGGGCGCGAAGCGGCCCCAAGGTCCCGGCCTCATGCAAGATTGCCGGGGCTGCTGCGCAGCCCATCGCGACACAAGGCCGCTTCCCACACACGAGGCCGCTTCCCACAGGGGCCGCGGTGGATCAGGAGAGTGCGCCACCCAGCGGAACTTTGCCTGCAAACAGCGCCTCCACCGCAAGCAGGCCATCGCACAGGAGCCGCGCCATGAAGTTCGACCGTTTCGCCCAATGGCTGGCCAACATCACCGGCCGGCCCCTGACCTTCGGCCTGGCCTTGCTGCTGATCCTGACCTGGGGCATCAGCGGGCCGCTGTTCCACTTCGACGATACCTGGCAACTGGTGATCAACACCTCGACCACCATCATCACCTTCCTCATGGTGTTTCTCATCCAGAACACCCAGAACCGCGACAACGACGAGCTGCACATCAAGATCGACGAGCTGCTGCGCACCACCAAGCGCGCGCACAAGGCGCTGCTGGACCTGGAGGACCTGGACCCGGCCGCCCTGCATGCGCTGCGCAAGCAGTACCAGCAGCTGGGCGAGCAGGATGGGCGGCACGAAGGTAAAGACTGACCGGGAGGACCCCATGGCCAGACACATCATCCACTACACCGGGCCGATCAACTCGGCCACCTGCGGCAACCTCATCAACACCTGCTCCAAGGCCCTGCAGCAGGGCGCCGAGGTGCTGCAACTGAACATCGCCACCATGGGCGGTGAATGCAGCTACGGGTTTACCTTGTACAACTACCTTCGCGCGTTGCCGGTGCCGGTGCACACCCACAACCTGGGCACGGTGGAGTCGATGGGCAACATCCTGTTCCTGGCCGGCAGCCACCGCACCGCCTGCGCCTTGAGCAAGTTCTTGTTCCACCCGTTCCACTGGACCTTGCACGGCTCGGTGGACCATGCGCGCATGGCCGAGTACGCCATGAGCCTGGACTATGATCTGCGCCTGTATGCGCAGATCGTTGCCGAGCGCACCCAAGGGGCCAGCGAGGTGCTGGATGTGCCGCGCTACCTGATGGCCTATCCGCGCATCCTCGGGCCGCAGGAGGCGCTGGAATGCGGGATGATCCATGCCATCGACGAGTTGCCGATCGAAATGGATGCGTGCCAGTGGAGTGTGCATGCGTGAGGCGCCTGCGCATTCATCGCAAGCCCGGTGCTGTACCTGTAGGAGCCGGCTTGCCGGCGATGGGGCCGTCAGCGCCCAAGCAAGGCCTTGGGTGGGGCCTTTTGCAGGCCCGGCCCTATCGCTGGCAAGCCAGCTCCTACAGAGATCGCAGTTTCCGGTAGAGGGGGCTGCGCGCCGAGGCGGCCATGCCAAGGTGGCAATGCAGCAGCGAGTCGATCAGCGCCCTGGTGCGATGAACGGTCAGTACGGTACCGATCCGCTCAGGGTTTCGATGGCTTCGATCAGCTCGTCGTAGCTCACCGGTTTGTTCAGGTGGCGGTCGAAGCCTGACTGACGCGACTTGTGCTGATCGGCGCTGGCGCCATAGCCGGTGAGGGCGATGGCCGGGGTGTAGCGCAGGTGCTCGAGCCCGCGCAAGGCCTTGATCAGCGCGTGGCCGTCCATGCCGGGCATGCCGATGTCTGAAAGAATGATGTCGTAGCGCCCGTGGCCGGCGGCCTCCAGCGCAGCCTGCGGGTCGCTGTGGGCCTCGACCTCGGCGCTTTCCATCTCCAGTAGCTCCTGCATCACCTCGAGGATTTGCAGCGAGTCGTCCACCAGCAGCACCCGGGTGCCGGCCAAGCGACCTTCGCTGCCTTGTACGCAGGCTTTGGCCTGGGCCTGCTGGCCCGGGTCGCACAGCGGCAGGCGCACGCTGAAGGTGGCGCCGCGGCCGAGGCCTTCGGAGCGGGCCTGCACCGTGCCGCCGTGGGCTTCTACCAGCTGGCGCACCAGCGACAGGCCAATGCCCAGGCCCTCGCGGCTGTGGCTGGCCAGCTGTGGTGCGGCCTGGCTGAACAGGTCGAAAACCTGCTCGAGGCTGCCTTCGGTCAGGCCCACGCCCTGGTCGATCACCTCGAGCAGCGCCTGATCACCTTGGCAGGTCAGTACCAGGTGGATCTCGCTACCTGCGGGGCTGAACTTCAAGGCATTGCTCAACAGGTTCCAGATGATCTGCTCCAGCCGCGTGCCGTCGGCCTCGATGAACACGGCGTTGTCACCTGGCGGCAAGTGCAGGTGCACCTGTGCAGCGTGCTGCTCGCCCGTTACCACGGCGTGGATGCCGCGCAGCACTGCGCACACATCCACCGGCTGGGTCTTGAGCTTGAGCTTGCCGGTGCGGATGCGCGCCACATCCAGCAGGTCGTCGATGATGCGCGCCTGGCTGGCCACCGCATCGCAGATGGCGGCCACCGCCTTGCTGGCGACACTGGTGCTGTTCACCGCGCCCTGGCGGCGCAGGATCTCGGCGTTGAGCTGGATCAGGTTGAGCGGGTGCTTGAGCTCGTGCGACATGACGGCGAAGAACTCGTCTTTCATGTGGCTGGAGCTTTGCGACTCGGCCAGGCGCCGGCTTTGTTCGTCGTGCAGGCGCTGGTGGCCGGTAAGGTCGCGGGCGATCTTGACGTAGCCGCGCAGGCTGCTGCCCTTGAGCCGCGACACCTCGCCGCTGCAGTAGAAGCGGCTACCGTCCTTGCGCACGTGCCAGCGCTCGTCCTGGCCGCGGCCGTTCAGGCGTGCGGCGCGCAGCTCGCGCTCGGGTACGCCGCTGGTGCGGTCCTGCTCGGTGAAGATCAGCTGGTAGTGCTGGCCCAGCACCTCGTCCTTGCCATAGCCGAAAATCAGCGCGGCGCCGGTGTTCCAGTCGGTGATCAGGCCTTTTTCGTCGAGCAGGATGATGGCGAAGTCATGGGTGCTCTCGGCCACCAGGCGCATGCGCTCCTCGCCCTGGCGCACCTGTTCTTCGGCGGCGCGGCTCTTGCTGATGTCGATGAAGGTCAGCACTGTGCCGTCGACGTTGCGCTCGCTGGCGCGGTACGGCAGCAGGCGCGCCAGGTACCAGTGCTGGTTGTGCCCCAGCACCTCGCGCTCGAAGGTGGTTTCGCGCTCGATCACCGCCCGGGCGTCGTCGGCCAGGCCCGGGTATTCCAGGCGGTGGGTGATGTCGAGCAGCGAACGGCCGGTGTCTACCGGCAGCATGTTGAAAATGTCGGTGGCGCGCGGGGTGAACCAGCGGATGTGCAGGTTGCGGTCGACGAACACCGTGGCGATGTCGGTGGAGGCGATCAGGTTGCTCAGGTAATCGTTGACCTTGTCGGTTTCCTCGACCTTGGTCTTGAGCTCGTAGTTGACCGTCAGCAGCTCCTCGTTGATCGACTGCAGCTCCTCCTTGCTGGTTTCCAGCTCTTCGCTGGCCGAGCGCAATTCGGCGTTGACCGCCTGCATTTCTTCGTTGGAGGCGGTGAGCTCCTGGCTGGAGATTTCCGACTGCTCGATGGTGTCCTGCAATTGCAGGCGCATGCGCTGCAGTTCGCGCTCCAGGCTGCCAAGGGCCATGTCATCGGTCTGCTGCACGGCGGCAGCGGCCAGCGGGCTGGGCTCGTGCACCTCGAACACCACCAGCAGGCAGTCGCTGGCGCTGGGCTCGTCCTGGTGCGGCTGCACCTGCAGGGTCACCTCGCAGGGCTGCTCGTCGAGCTTGAGGGTAACTGCCGAGGCGGTCACCGCCTGGCCGCTGGCCTGGGCCTGCAGCAGGCTGCTGCGCAGGGCCGGGCGCAACGGGGCCATAACCAGGCTGAGCAGGTTGTGGCTGAGTTCGCCGCCGGCATGGCGCAGGAAGCGTCCGACCCCTTCGCTCATGTGCAGAATGTTGCCGTCGGCGTCCACGATCAGGCTGGGCGGCGTGCGCCGGGCCAGGGCGCGATGGTGCACCTCGGCGTAGGACAGCTTGCGGGGGTTGCGAACGCGGGCCTTGGCAGGCTCCGCCTGGGGCGTTTGCAGGCGCGCCGGGCCGCGGCTGGTTTCGACTTCGCGGGCGCGGAAGATGCGGTTGCGCTTATCCACGGCAACGAACAACTCGGCTGCCACGTCGGCCGACTCGGAGCTGCCGAGGAACAGGTAGCCGCCGGGGCGCAGGGCGAAGTGGAACAGCCGCAGGATGTCGCGCTGCACGTCGCGGTCGAGGTAGATCAGCAGGTTGCGGCACACCACCAGGTCAAGCTGGGAGAACGGCGGGTCGGACAACAGGTTATGGCGGGCGAACAGCACCTTTTCGCGGATGTCCTTGCGCACCCGGTAGTGCTGGTCCTGCTTGACGAAGAACTCGCGCAGGCGGGCCGGGGTGACATCGGCGGCGATCGCCTCGGGGTATTGGCCGCTGCGGCCCAGGGCGATGGCGCGTTCGTCCAGGTCGGTGGCGAACACCTGCACCTTGGCGCTGCGCTGCTCCACCGCCAATTGCTCGGTAAGCAGCATGGCCAGGCTGTAGGCCTCCTCGCCGGTGGAGCAGCCGGCCGACCAGATGCGCACCTCGGGCTCTGCCTGGGCCTGGCCTTCGTCGCTGAGCAGTGCCGGCAGCACGTGGCGTTGCAAGGCCTCGAAGGCCTCGCGGTCGCGGAAGAAGTTGGTCACGCCGATCAGCATGTCGGCCAGCAGCGCGCGGGATTCTTCGGGGTGGCGCTGCAGGTAGTCGCGGTAGCCGGCAAGGTCGGTCTGGGCGGTGACGTGCAGGCGCCGCTCGAGGCGGCGCAGCACGGTGGCACGCTTGTAGTGCATGAAGTCGTGGCCGGTGTTGCTGTGCAACTGCTGCAGGATGTCGTCGAGCAGCGGGTCGCTGGCGGCCGGGTCGCCTTCACGCTCGCCCAGCGGCGGCGGCAGGCTGTCATCCAGGATGTGCGGCAGCTTCACCTTGCGCGCGCTCTGCCACAGGGCCACCAGCCGGGCCGGGATCTGCGCCACCGGCAGTTGCAGGTCGACCATGCCGGTGGCCAGCGCGGCGCGGGGCATGTCGGGGTACTGGGCATCGTCCGGGCACTGCACCAGGGTCACGCCGCCTTGCTCCTTGATGCGCGACAGGCCCACCGCACCGTCGCTGCCGCTGCCTGACAGCACCACGCAGAAGGCGTGGTCCTTGTGCACGTCGGCCAGGTCGCGGAAGAACAGGTCGATGGCTACGTGGTCGCCGCGGCGGCGGTTGGCCGGGCTGACCCGCAGGTAGCCGTCGTTGGTGGACAGCCGGTTGGCCGGAGAAATCACATAGACGTGGTTGCGCTCGATAGGCACCGGGTCGGTGACCTGGCGCACCGGCATGGCGGTGACGCCCTGGATGATGCGGTCGGCCTGGCTTTGGTGGTCGGGCGACAGGTGCAGCACCACCACGAAGGCCATGCCGCTGTTGGCCGGAGTGTGCTGGAAGAACGTGCGCACTGCCTCCAGCCCGCCCGCCGAGGCGCCGATGCCGACCACCGGGAAGTCCAGGTGGCTGGGGCTGAGCGCCGGGTTGTGGGGCGAGGCGAGGGTGGGCTTGGTCGACTTCATGGGCACGAGCCTTGTGCAGGACAGAGGTGGGCCCAATCACGCGGCGTTGAGCACTGGGCGGGGATTATAGGCAGCGATTGCCGTCGGCGACGAGCATGCAGGTAGGACAACAGGCCAGGCGAGAAGGTGCGATCTTGAGGTGGGGCTGTAGGTGTCGGCAAGCCGGCGAGGCTGTTATCGATCGATGTGAGGGGGTGTTGTGGCTGCTGACGCTATCGCCGGCAAGCCGGCTCCTACAGGGGCGCCGTCGGGCTGCTTTGTTAACGCGCCAATGTTTGGCGCCGCCGGTCCGAAGCTTGGGAGGTGGATTGAATACACCGGGAACCTGCGGCTCGGAACTACTGCACGGTGTTTTTCCGTGACGCCAAACCAATGCGTAAAGGAGAACCAACATGGCACGTGACCAGGAACAGCCCAGCCGCCGCGGTGGCACCAAGGAAACCAACCCGGGCAACTTCGCCAACGACCGCGAAAAGGCTTCACGCGCCGGCCACAAGGGCGGGCAGAACTCCGGGGGCAACTTTGCCAATGACCGCGCACGGGCCTCTGAGGCCGGGCGCAAGGGCGGCCAGAACAGCCACGGTGGCGGCCGTAACGCTTGAGCGCCCGGCATGGGATCGGGGCCGGCGTGCCCCGGTTCGTTCAATCCCCCGGCCAAGGAGGCGCTAGCCATGCGCGCACTGACCTATCACGGCTCTGGTGACGTTCGGGTCGACAATGTGCCCGAACCGCAACTGCAGGAGCGCGACGACATTCTGCTACGGGTGACCGCCACCGCTATTTGCGGCTCGGACCTGCACCTGTATCGCGGCAAGATCCCCATGGTCGAGGCTGGCGACATTCTTGGCCATGAATTCATGGGTATCGTTGAAGAAGCCGGGCCCGACGTCACGGCGGTACGCCCGGGTGACCGGGTGGTAATCCCGTTCGTGATTGCCTGCGGCAACTGCTTCTTCTGCCAGCACGAACTGTTCGCCGCCTGCGAGACCACCAACACCGGGCGCGGCGCCTTGCTGAACAAGAAGAGCATCCCGCCGGGGGCGGCGCTGTTCGGCTACAGCCACCTGTATGGCGGTGTGCCGGGTGGGCAGGCCGATTACGTGCGGGTGCCCAAGGGTAATACCGGGCCGTTCAAGGTGCCGGGGCAGTTGCCCGACGACAAGCTGCTGTTTCTGTCCGACATATTGCCCACGGCCTGGCAGGCGGTGCGCAATGCCGAAATCGGCCAGGGCTCGTCGCTGGCTATTTTCGGCGCCGGCCCGGTTGGGCTGCTAAGTGCGGCGTGCGCGCGGATGCTGGGCGCCGAGCAGATCTTCATGGTCGATGAGTGCGGCTATCGGCTGGACTACGCCCATGGCGCCTATGGCGTGATTCCGATCGACTTCAGCCATGACAATGACCCGGCCGACAGTATCATCCGCCAGACCGCCGGCATGCGCGGGGTGGATGCTGCCATCGATGCGGTGGGTTTCGAGGCCAAGGGCAGCGCCACCGAGATGGTGCTGACCGCGCTCAAGCTCGAAGGTAGCAGTGGCAAGGCGCTGCGCCAGTGCCTGGCGGCCGTGCGCCGAGGCGGGGTGGTCAGCGTGCCGGGGGTGTATGCCGGGTTCATTCACGGCTTCTTGTTTGGTGATGCCTTCGACAAGGGGCTGACCTTCCGCATGGGGCAGACCCACGTGCACCGTTACCTGCCGGAGCTGCTGGAGCATATCGAGGCCGGGCGACTGAACCCGGAGGCCATCGTCACTCACCGCATGGCGCTGGACGATGCAGTGCGGGGTTATGAAATGTTCGATGAAATGCAGGAGCGCTGCCGCAAGGTGATCCTGGTGCCGGGCGCTGCAGCCCAATACTGAGGCCCATGGCCATCAGGTGTTTCTTTCACGTTGTAGGCCAATGCGCTGAATGGTCGCGAAAAATCAGGGAGAACGGATGCCAAACCCACAGTTGTACATCATCGACTACCAGCTGCACGGCCAGCCGCGCAGCTTCATCATTCGCCTGGAACAGCTGGACAGCGCCGAGGCCTGGCACTGGGCCAGTTGCGATGCGGGGATTGGCATCATCCCGAAGTTCGGGCGCGAGAAGATCCGCAAGGTCAGCCGGCCGATGGCCGAGCGCTATGGCATTACCGAGGTGCGCTGGCGCGAGTCGGGGGCCAGGGCGGCAGGCTGAACAATGCCCCCTGTAGGAGCTGGCTTGCCAGCGATGGGGCCTGGCCTGAAATTGCATCTGGCCTGCTCGGGCCCCATCGCCGGCAAGCCGGCTCCTACAGGTGCCGCACTGGCCTGAAGCTTATGCCATCCCTGTGGGAAGCGGCCTTGTGTCGCGATCGGGCGCGAAGCGGCCGCAGCTCTTCCACTGGGAATGCCTGGCTAACCGCTTCGATACCGGCGGCCGCTGCGCGCCCGATCGCGACACAAGGCCGCTTCCCACATAGATCGCATAACATTCCGGCCTGCGCTGTACCTGTAAGAGCCGGGTTGGGGGCTCTCAATGCCCTGAATATTTCACCGCCGCTGCGGTGCGTGTAGGGACGTTGAGGGTCTTGAGCAGCGACGACACATGAATGCGCACGGTGAACGGCGAAATATCCAGCGCCCGGGCGATCTCCTTGTTGGTCTTGCCCTGGGCGATCAGGCGCAGCACGTCCTGCTGGCGCAGGGTGAGCTGGCCCACCTCGTTGCCCTCATCAGCCTGGGGCAGCAAGCCCGAAGGCGCATACCTGACCACCACTTCACCTTCGCGAATGGCCAGAATGGCCGCGCCCAGCTCTTCGGGGCAGACGCTCTTGCCGATAAAACCGTCGGCGCCGGCGGCCATGACCGCGTCGATGACCGCCGGGTCGTCGACCATCGACACCACGATCAGCGTGGTGCGGCGCAACTGGCGGCGCAGCTCGGCCAGGCGCTCGATACTGGTGAGACCGGGGAAGCGCAGGTCGAGGATCAGCGTGTCGGGCGTGGCGCCCTCGACGGCCAGGCGCAACACCTGAGCCAGGTCGCCGGCCTGCAGCAGCTCGGCGCCCGGCAACAGCCTGCGCACGGTACTGACCATGGCTTCGCGAAACAGCGGATGATCGTCCGCCACGATGATGCGGCACGTCACGGTGTGACCTCCTTGTCGTACGAGCCATGCTAACTTAGCAGTCAACATTCGACTTTTCCTCGGCCAATTGCCGAAGATGCCGACTGACGCACAAGGAATGTGGCACATGAAGTTCGAGAAGAACAACGAGCTGGACCAGGCCAACCTGCGCATCATCGTCGCCTCGTGCGCCATCCTGTATGTGGCGGCGCTGGGCTTTCTGCCGGGGCGTTCGCCCATGACTTACCTGCCGGTGCTGCTCTATTACGCGGCTTTTGTGGTGATAGCCATCGGCATGCGCCAGGCTATTTCGCGCTGGCCTGGGCATTACCCGTGGCGCCGGGTGCTGGGAATGGTGCACGACTACACCGGCACCAGTTTCGGCCTGGTGGTGGGCGGTGAGGCGGCGTTGCCGCTGTATGCGGTGATGGTGTGGATCAACCTGGGCAACGGCATGCGCTTTGGCTCGCGCTACCTGGCGGTAGCAACGGCCCTGGCGCTGGTGGCCCTGCTGGTGGTGTGGCGGTTGACGCCTTACTGGCAGCAGCAGCCGTTTTTGCTGTTGATGCTGCTGACCACCAGCACGCTGATCCCGTTCTACGCCCACCTGCTGTTGCGCCGCACGCGCAAGGCCACCGAGCAGGCCGAGGCGGCCACCCGCGAAAAATCACGCTTTCTGGCCCAGGCCAGCCATGACCTGCGCCAACCCATCCACTCCATCGGCCTGTTCACCGCCTGCCTGCGCGAGGCGCGGCTGGGGAATGAAGAGCGGCGCTTGGTGGACAGCATCGACCGTTCGCTGCTGAACGTGTCGCAGCTGTTTCGCTCGATTCTCGACCTGTACACCCTGGACAACGGCCGGGTGCAGCCAGCGTTCGAAACCTTTGCCGTGGATGGCTTTTTGCGCGAGCTGCTGCGCCAGAACGGCGAGGCTGCGCGCTGGGCCGGGGTGGAGATGCGCCTGGCGCCCAGCCGCAACTGGACCCGCGCCGACCCCGGCATGCTGGCGACCATGGTGCAGAACGTGCTGTCCAACAGTTTCAAGTACGCAGCCGGCAGGCCGCTGCTGATTGGTGTGCGCCGGCGTGGCGAGGGGCTGGCCATCGTGGTCAGCGACCAGGGCCGCGGCATTGCCACGGAGCACCAGGGCAAGGTGTTCGAAGAGTTTTACCGGGTGCGCCAAATGCGTGACAAGGATGTGGAGGGGGTGGGCCTGGGGTTGGCCATCGTCAAACGCCTGGGCGGCTTGATGGGTTTGGATGTGGGGCTGCGCTCGCGCCCCGGCCACGGTACCAGCGTCAGCATCGAGGGCCTGCCCAGGGTGGCGGCCCAGCTTGCGCCGCAAAGGCAGGAGGCGGTACCGCAGATCGGCCTGCTCAGCGGCTTGCGGGTGTGCCTGGTGGAGGATGACCAGAACGTGCTGCAGGCTACCAGCGCGCTGCTGCGCCGGTGGGGCTGCGAGGTGCAGGCCGAGAGCTCACCCCAGGGGCTGGCCAGTGACTGCGAGGTGATCGTCGCCGACTACGACCTGGGGCCGCAGGCCACCGGCATCGATTGCATCGACCAGTTGCGCGCCCAGCGCGGGCAGGTGGTGCCGGCGCTGATCATGACCGGCCATGATATCGACCGCTTGCAGGCGGCATTGCAGGAGCGCGGCATTGCCGTACTGGCCAAGCCGGTGCGCCCGGCCGAGCTGCGCGCGGCGTTGCGCGAGTTGCGCGAGCAGCTGGAGCTGACTTGATTCGCACCGAAAGTGTCGCACGTGCCCTGTAGGAGCCGGCGTTGCCGGCGATCACCGGCAACGCCGGTGCCAGGCTACAGAACGATGTGGCCTGGGCGGGCCCTATCGCCGGCAGCCGGCTCCTACAGCCAGCCTGCGGTAGGTCTGAGCGCCAATGCTGGTGCTTACAGAGGAGTGGAAATGCGGCGATGGCCATTGCTTCATCATCTTCGCAGCGCTCGAGAAGGTATGAAAACCTGAGCACCTGTCAATATTGCTAGTTGCTCGGTCGTGGAGGCTATCTCAAAATAAAAAATGGAGGGCCCAATATGAAGACTTTATTTTTTCACAAAAGAAGTAAAGTTAATACCATTTACGCAGGCAAGCTGGCCCGATCAATTTTTCACGATGGCAAGCAATGCCTTGCAGTGGTTGACGATTCACAGGGAAGTAGTGTGTTGGCAGTTGACAGCCAAGGCAGTGTCGTATGTTTGGGAGGTTTGGCGGCGGGCACCGAAGCTGTACGCACGTATTCCGCTTATGGCGCGAGTAAACTTGATACGACAGACCCGCACCCAGTAGCGTTCACTGGCGAATTGTTTGATCATTTCTTGTCCGGCTATTACCTGGGTCGCGGGTATCGCATTTATAGCCCCGCGTTGAGACGTTTTTTTTCGCCAGACGTCCTGAGCCCTTTCGGGCGTGGCGGGCGGAACAGTTACGGTTATTGCTCGGGCGATCCGGTCAACTTTACTGACCCCAGCGGAGGGCTTCGTGAGCGTGCTATGTTCAACTGGGGGAGGGCGCGCACAGCGATTCTCCGCCATGTCCGTGATCAGAAAATTGAGCAAAACAACGCTAGCTTGAATCTAGGTGCACTCGCACGTCAAAATCTTAATAGACAAGGCAGGCTGCCGTTTGCTTCGCGCTCGAAACCTCTCAGGGAGCTATACCCCGAAATAGCCTCGACAGCGATGAATCGAGGGCATTATCATATAATCAATACAGAAAAGTACAATCAGAGTCAGATGCTCGACTATTTTAAATCCTACCCTGACGCCTCTTCGTTATTAAGCGAAATGTCCGCTTTAAGAACGTATATCTATATGCATAATGTGATCACGAAGTCAACATCGCTGCTCGGCTCTTTTACGGGTGCCGGCATGTTACCTCATCACAGGAGTATGGCTATGAGTACGTTGGCCAAATACCCGTCTGCGCATGTCGACCCCGTTGCAGCCCGCCAGGCATACGCGGACTTATCCTTGCGCATGGAGCCATGGACAACTGAAGACATAATGAAACACATGAGGCATCACCATGATTGAAGAGCCCAGCAGGTGCTTGGAATGCAACTGACGTTGGTGGTTGCAGTGGTTGCAGTGGTTGCCTGTAGGGGTGCCAACTGAGGAAGAAAGCATGAGGGGAGGGCGCACAAGCCGCGCATCTTCTGTAGGAGAATACCCAGCCCTGCGGGCTGCGCTGTCGCCTAGGGAACACAGCGTGGGAGCGGGCTTGCCCCGCGATAGGGGTGTCAGCCTCAGCATCGCTATCGCGGAGCAAGCCCCCTCTCACGGGAACCTTATAAATCAAAGGTTTAGATTTTGTTCCATGAGCGCCGGCCTGCCGGCGATCACCGGCAACGCCGGTGCCAGACCACCGATCGATGTGGCCTGGGCGGGCCCTATCGCCGGCAAGCCGGCTCCTACAGTCAGCCTGCGATAGGCCCGAGCGGCCGCGTCACTGCAGAATCAGCGCCTGCCCTTCCTTCAGGCACGATGGGGTAGGGTCGTACAGCCCCATGCCCGCCACCGCAACGATGCCCCCACTGGGCATCTGGCAGTTGTACTCGCCCTTGGCAGTGGTGGCGGTGAAGTAGGTGAGGGTGCTGTCGTTGCGCACGTTGGAGACCTTGCTCACCGGCACGCCCAGGGCGATCTCGGAACGTTGCTTGAGGGTGTCTACCGAGGGGTTGACGGTTTGGCAGCCAGCCATGGCAGCGAGCAGGGCCAGCACGGCCACGGGCTTGAACAAAGGGGACACGGGTTTCATCGGAAGGCTTCCTTGACGTTGTTCTGGGTGCACCGCCGCAGCCAAGCAGCGAACCCTGACCAGGAAACGCCGGATGCAGCGAAGGGGCTGACCGACTATAGCGCCGGGGCTGGAGGCAGGGAGTAGGGCAGGTGTGCTAGATGGCACAGTGCCTGCAGCGCAGGCCAGTGTTCGCACGGCCTGCACTGGGGTAACATCGCGCCTCGCCACGGCGCCGGTGCGCCAGACAAAGGATTGTATGCCCGCCACTTCTTCTCTTCGCCGCCTGGGTTGCGCCATGGCCCTGGTGCTGCTTGCCGGCTGCCAACCAGAGCCTGGTACGCCCCTCGACCAGCAGCTCTACATATGGCAGCGGCAGTGGCGCCCGGCCCACGAACAGGCCCTGGCGGACAGCCGGGCAAGCTTTTCGACCCTGCGCGTGCTGGCGCTGCAAGCCCAGCCCAAAGCCGGGTGGAGCAGGGCGCTGGTGGACCTTGCGCAGCTCAAGGCCGATGGCCGCCCGGTGGTCGCGGTGGTGCGCCTGGATGGCCAACTGCCGGGGCTGGACTTGCAGCTGGCGCAGCAACAGATCAGCGCAATGCTGGCGCACTGGCAGGCAGCCGGGGTGAACCCGGCCGGGCTCGAAATCGACCATGACAGCGCCACTGCCCGCCTGCCGGGCTATACCGACTTCCTATTGCAATTGCGCAAGCAGTTGCCGCACGGGCTGAAGCTCAGCATCACGGCCTTGCCTGCCTGGCTCGGCAGCCCGCAACTGCCGGCGCTGTTACAGGCGGTGGACAGCAGCGTGTTGCAGGTACACGCCGTGAGCGACCCGCGCCAGGGGCTGTTCGACCCGGCCAAGGCCAGGCAGTGGGCCGAACGCTGGGGCCGTATCAGTGAAAAACCCTTCTACCTTGCCTTGCCGGCCTATGGCGTAGCGCTGCTGCCGGATACCGGCGGCGCACCGGTCGTGGAGAGCGAAACCCCGCTGAACCTGGCCGGCGAGCGGCGCGAATTGCTGGCCGACCCGCAGCAACTGGCCGAGCTGGGCCGGCAACTGCGCGATGAGCCGCCGACGCACCTGGCCGGGCTTATCTGGTTTCGCCTGCCGTTGCCGGGCGATCGCCGTGCCTGGAGCCTGACCACCCTGGGCGCGGTGGCACGGGGCGAGACGCTCGCCGGGCAATGGCAGGTGCGCTACACGCAACAAGGCGGCCTGTACGACATCAGCCTGGTCAACCTCGGCAACCTCGACCAGCCGTTGCCAGCGCGGGTGGCCCTGAACAACGCGACCTGCGAAGCCGCCGACGGGGTCAATGGCTACCGGCTGCAACAAACACCGAAGCAACTCGTCTTCAACCGCCAGGCCAGCGTGCGTGTTGCCGCTGGCGGCCAGCGCACCCTGGGTTGGGCGCGCTGCATGGAAATCACTCAAGGAGCATGGAATGTCTACCCGTAACTGGCCCCGCCAGCTGTTGTGCCTGTCCCTCGGCATGCCGTTCGGCACCGCGGTGGCCTGCGGCCCGGACTTCCCGATGCAACTGCTGGATAACCGCGCGCAGAGCCTGGCCGAGCTGCCGGAGGGCAACTTTGCCTTCGAGGTGAACCGCCTTGGCCAGCAGGTCGCCGGCCTCAAGCCCACCACCGAGATCACCCTGACGCCGTACTGGGACAGCGACGACAATGGCCGGCCGTATCGCCGGCAGCGCGCCGAGGCCGAGGCCAACGAGC
The DNA here is from genome assembly GCF_019139895.1 of Pseudomonas fakonensis. GTDB lineage: Bacteria > Pseudomonadota > Gammaproteobacteria > Pseudomonadales > Pseudomonadaceae > Aquipseudomonas > Aquipseudomonas fakonensis. The sequence continues at coordinate 3,116,956 of NZ_CP077076.1, forward strand.
TGCCGGAAGGCCTGCGCGCGAAAGTCGCCGAGCTGCGTGCGCTGCACGACCCGCAGCAGGTCGAGCTGCAAGGCGCCGAACTGCCGGCCGAGCTGCGCCTGTACCTGGCGGGCGCCGTGGCCTTTGATGCCGGCGACAACGCCCAGGCGGCTGACTACTTCCGCCAGGTGCTGGCCTTGCCGGCCGAGCAGCGCAAGTTGCGCAGCACCTGGGCTGCGTATTCGCTGGGGCGCGCGCTGGCTGCGCAAAGCGGCGCGGCCAGCGAAGACCCGCAACAGCCCCCCGAAGCCTTGCAAACCCAAGCACGCCAAGCCTTCGAACAGGCCCAGCAACTGAGCGCTGAAGGTTTCAGCGACCCGCTGGAGCTTGGCGTCGCCAGCCTGGGCGAGCAGGCGCGCCTGGCCAAGCTGGCCGGCGACTGGGATGCAGCGGTACAGCTGTACGCCAACCAAAGCCGCCTGGGCTCGGGCAGTGGCTACAGCTCGCTGCGCCAACTGGCCGGTGAACTGAAGGCGATGCCGAACGAGCAATTGCAGGCGCAACTGCGCCAACCGCTGACGCAGAAGCTGCTGATTGCCTACCTGCTCAGCGGCATCGACGGCTTTGGCAGCAAGCAACTGAACCGCCTGTTGCAGGCCAGTGCCGGCCAGCACCTGGAAAACGCCGACCGCCTGGCCGCCCTGGCGTACCAGCAAGGTGACTACGACAGCGCCAAGGGCTACCTGCAACAGGCCGGCGACACCGGCCTTGCCTGGTGGCTGCGGGCCAAGCTGGCGGTGCGCGACGGCGACAAGGCCCAGGCCGCCGAAGCCTATGCCAAGGCCGCCAAGGGGTTCCCCAAGGATGAGCAATGGGGCGCGCGGGAAACCCCGGACTGGGATTACGAAGCCGTGCGCCCCGGTTGCCGGGTGAACGGTGAAGGCGCCATCCTGGCACTGGACCGCGGCGACTATGTGCAGGCGCTCGACCTGCTGTACCGCAGCGAGGACATCTACTGGCCCGACGCTGCGACAGTAGCCGAGCGGGTGTTGAGCCTCGACGAACTCAAGGGCTATGTCGACGCCAACGTGCCGCAGCCTGCACCGGTAAAGGAAGAGGAGGGCGGCTACACCCCGCGCTCGGTGGCGACCAAGCTGCGCGAACTGCTCGGCCGGCGCCTGCTGCGTGAAGGGCGTTACGACCAGGCCGCCGCGTACTTCGATACGCCTCAGCTCAAGGCCGACGCGCAGGCCTACGGTGAACAACGCAAGCAGGCCACTTCACGTTGGACCGCCACCGGCCGCGCCGAGGCGCTGTATGGCGCGGCAACTTTGGCGCGCCACTCGGGTATGGAGATTCTCGGCTACGAGATGGCACCGGACTACGCCTGGCTGGAAGGTAGCTTCAGCCTCGGCAATGAGGCCGTGCAGGCCAAGCCGTTCCTGGAGGCCGGCGAGCTGCTGCGTCAGCAGGGCAGTGAAGCGGTGCCCAATGAGCGATACCACTACCGCTATGTGGCCGCCGACCTGGCCAACCAGGCCGCCGACCAATTGCCCCACAGCAGCCAGGCCTTTGCCGCCGTGCTGTGCCAAGGGGCAGGTTGGGTAGCGGGGACCGACCAGGAGTCGGCGCTGTACCGACGCTATGTGGAACAGGGGCCTTTCGTACAATGGGCTGAGGATTTTGGCCGGCAGTGCGAGGAGCCCGCGTTTGACCAGGCCAACAAGCGTTACCTGACCGAGCCGCTGGATGCAGCGCGCACCGCGTTGCGCCCGTACAAGGCTCAAGTGTTGCCGGGGGCTGCGCTGGTGGTGGCTGCAATCGGTTGGCTGTGGGTGCGCCGGCGCAGGAACAAGGCCTGAGGGGAGGGTGCTGCAGTGCTGATTTTAAGGGCCTAATTATTCATATAATTTATAACTCAACTAAATGATTATTTAGTTGAGTTATATTTAATGTGCCCCTTGTAGGAGCCGGCTTGCCGGCGATAGGGCCGTTAGCCCAACCTCATGGCCGGCAAACCCGCCTTAACAGGGCAGTGTGGGTCAGGCCAAAAAATCCGCGAACGACTTATCCTGCTCCAGCACCTGGGGCAGCTTGTCGAACAGCGCCGTCAAATCGACACCCTCGAACAACGGGCCACCCAGGCTGTCACGCGCTTCAAGCGTCGGCCCGCCATGTTGCTCAAGCGCATCCAGCACCTCCATGGCCTGCGCCACAACCCGAGCGTAGGGCTGGTCACCCGGCGCCTGGTGCGGTTGGGCTTGGTAGCGAATGGCCGACAGAATGGTCTTCGGCAGGTTCCAGCGCTTGGCCAGCTCTGCACCGACCTCCGGGTAACCAAAGCCCAGTTGCTGGGTTTCGCTGGCCGCACGGCTGGTGGTGCCGCTGGCGCCCTTGATGCGCGCGGCGTACTCCGGCGCGCCGGTTTGAATCAGCAGCTCGCCGATGTCGTGCATGACCCCGCACGTGAACGCCACCTCAGCATCCAGCCCGGCCTGGCGGGCCAGCAGGCGGCTGATGCTGGCAACCTGGAAGCTGCGGCTCCAGAACACCTTCAGGTTGAACCCCGGCGCCGACTTGAACGCACCGGTCACTGCCGAGGCCAGCACCAGGGTGCGCAGCACATTGATGCCCAGGCGCATGGCCGCGTCCTCGATGCTGGCCGACTCGCGCGCACCCTTGAAGCGCGCCGAGTTGGCCAGGCGCAGCACCTTGGCGGCGATCACCGGGTCACGCTCGATGTTGCGGGCGACTTTCTCGAGGCTTTCGTGGGGGTTATCGAACTGCTGCACCAGCTCCAGGGCGACCTGGGGGATGCTGGGAAGGCTGTGCAATTGCGCGAACAACGTATCGATATCCATGGCAAGGCGCTCTTCGTCCGGTGGAGATACTTACGATAGGCAATTTTTCGCGGCTTGCACGTCTGCGGCGGCATCTGGGTAACTGCTGCGCAGCTGGCTTGCCAGCCAGTCCATGAACCACTGCGCATCAGCCGACGGCGGCTGCGGCGGGGTGAGTACCTGGTAGCTCTCCAGCGCTACCGACTGGGGCACGCAGCGCACCAGGCTGCCGTCCTGCAGCTCACGGCCCACCAGCACCTCGGTGGCCAGCGCGATACCCTGGCCGCGCTGGGCCAGGGTCAGCACCACGTCGTTGCTGATGTGCGAGGTGTCGGCGCGCACTCGTACGCGCAAGGACATGCTGACCTGGGACCAGGCGACCAGGGTGGTGGGTTTTCGTAATACGTATCGTATGTACCATGGTGATGTATTCAGCAATCACGGCGAAAAGCCGTATCCATTGACCAATGCCAGCCAGAAGCTCAACGACGTTTCGTACAGGCTTGACGGCAAACCGTACAAACTGGCCGGTTACCTGAAGAACCAGAGCGTAACCGGCCTGTTGTTACTCAAGGACGGCAAGATTGCCTACGAATACTACGACCAGGGCAGCGTACAGTGGGACGAGAACTACGCCTCGAAAGACTCTGACTTTTCACGCATGACCCAGTGCGAAGCCAGGCCGAATCCGTACGACTGTGTGTTGCAGTTGGTGCGCTCGGTCAAGCGCAAGCCTGGTGTCAAACCCGGGGAAGTCTGGTCATACAACACCGGCGGCGCCTGGCTGGTCGGCCGGGTGCTCGAAAACGCCACCGGCATGACCATCGCCAAGTACCTGGAGAGCCGCATCCTGGGCGCTGGGGATCTTTGGGCAGACCATTGCGATCAACCAGGCCGAGCATTTGGTCGTGGTGCAGTGGTCGACGTGGAAGAATGCTGAGACGCCGAGTTCGCTGTATGACGAACAGGCGGTGTTTGTGAGTGCGGTTAGCCAGTCGCTGGAGCGGTAAAAAGGCCTGGGGCGTGGCTTCGGTTCTGAGGGGAACCGGGGCCATGGTGCAATGCGAGCCTGCGCATAATGTATATTATGTTAAATTAAGACATCTACCTAAGCGCGCTTTTGTGGCTGGTACTCGCAGCGCTCAGAACTAAACATGCGAAAAGCTAAAAACTGAAAATGCAAAATCAGACGCGCCGGATATTTGGAAATTTTTAGTTCGTGTCAGCGTGTTGCGTCTGGCTTGCGTATGGGAATTGCGGGCGCCGCCATGCTGAGCTGCCAGCGACACTGGACTGTTTATTGTGTATCGTAAGCACGCTTGCTCCGAGACTTGTTGGCGATAAGCCTCCCCTTGGAGACATTTGATAGCCCGCCTACCATGGCGGGCTTCATTTTTTAGGCCAGAGTTGGCACGAGATTCTTCAATGGATTTCGGTGGTTCAACGCTTAAGGCGGCACAATTCTGTCTGGCCCCATTCGAAACGCCAAGCAGCGTTAACCCTCTCCTCGCCCCCGTTGGCGCTCAGCCCCGCGGCGTCCAGGCAAGCGGGAGCGTTTCAAGACAGCGCTGAGCACTCTTTCAGCGCATCTCGCCCTATGCTGGTGTGCTGATGGGGTCTGGATTTAACATGCGGTCAGTTGCCTATCGACCAATCCTCTCAGGAAACGCCACGCGTGAACCATCGTTCCTCTAGCTCACTCTTGGCGGTTGAGCGCGACAGTGACCGCGGCGAGTTGCATGTCCACATGAATGGCGCGATTCCAGCTGCCACACTCCTAGAGGTCCTGAGCGACGAAGGCACCGAGCTGCCGTCCGGCTTTTTGCTAGAGCGCGACCTGCTGCGCACGTCTCCTTGCACCTCCCTGGCGTCGTACCTGCGACCTTGGCAGATACTGCGCCTGCTGCCGAAAAAGCGTGACAATCTCGATCGCATTTGCCAAGCCATTGTTGCCAGCTTGACCGGGAACGGCGTGCGTTTTGTTGAGTTGCGCAGCAGTCTCCTGTACCTGGCGACTCTTCAAGGCTGCTCACCAGCCGATGCCTTGGCACGGCTCATTGAGTCCACCCGCATTGCTGCTGACCGACACCGCATAAGGAGAGGACTAATCCTCACGGTAACCCGAGGTGACTACGCTGCGGTAGCACTGGCCACCTTGCTTCAGGCCTACCAAGATGTAGGTGAGCCTGCCGACATAGTGGGGCTTGATCTTGCAGGCGATGAGAATATTCCCTACCCCGAAGAACTACCCATGATGTTTCGAGAGGCCAAGCACCGTTTTGGGCTGGGTGTCACCATTCATGCTGGGGAAACTGGACGGGGCGAGAACGTGAGAGTCGCCGTTGAATCATTCGCCGCCGACCGCATTGGTCATGGCACGGCGGCGAGCCAATCCCCGGCTTTACTGGACTTGCTGGCGGAGCGTGACATCTGTGTCGAAGTCTGCCCGATCAGCAATCGGCTGACAGGTGCCGTCTCTGCCGACCAGGCTCACCCGCTGATGGAGTTTAGCCGAAGAGGCGTGCCTTTTGTCATTTGCTCAGACAATCCGGCCATTCATCAACGTGGTCTGGCTGATGATCATGCGGCTGCGATTACTGAGGGACTTACTGTGGAGCAACTGATCCAGCAGTTCGATATTGCCAAACGCTACTCCTTCATAGAGGACCTGAGTTGAAGATACGATTCCTGTCGGGTAATGAGTTCAAGATTGCCGAAGTGCAACGCATCCTCGCACCGGTTGGCGTCGACGTCGTCCCTGTGGCGAGGAAGATTGAGGAATTGCAAACCGAAGATGTCGAGCGCTTGGTGAAGGACAAGCTGATCAAGGCGTTCCAGGTAATTGGCCGTCCCCTGTTTGTCGAACATACCGGCCTTTATCTGAAGGGCCTGAACGGTCTGCCGGCTGGACTGACCCAGATCTTCTGGGATCGGCTGGAAGCCGATCGTTTCGCCGCTCTGGTGGAGGGACTAGGTGAGGCCGCCGTCACCGCCAAGACTGTATTGGGCTACTGTGACGGGCGCGAAACCCACCTGTTCGAAGGCGCTATCGATGGCACAGTTCCGCGGATACCAGCAGGTCCTCGGGGCTTTCAATGGGACTGCGTGTTCGTGCCGGAGGGTTACACCGATACCTTCGCAGAAATGGGACCGGCCAAAGACGCAATTTCCATGCGCCGCAAAGCCCTGGATCAGTTCGCTGCCCATTTGAAAAACGCGAGAATCCCACGATGACTGCCGAACTGTTGCATGCCTATCGGACCAACAAATTGTTGCTTTTCGTCGGGGCTGGTGTGTCCGCGAATCTCAATCTACCCACGTGGGACGAGCTGATCGCCCATATTGCGAGGGACCTGGGCTACGACCCCAAAGTCTTTGCCACCTACGGAACTCCGTTAGCCCTAGCGGAGTACTACAAGCGCAAAAAAGGCAGTCTTGGGCCACTGCGCAGCTGGATGGATCGCGAATGGCACAAATCCACCACCGATGTCACCCAGTCTGAGATCCATCGACTGATCGCCCAAGGCCAATTCCCGCGCATCTACACCACCAACTATGACCGCTGGTTGGAAATGGCTCATATCGCCTTCGATGTGCCCCACGATAAAATTGCCAGCGTGGCAGACCTTGCCACCACTTCGGACGGGCGCCGGCAGATCATCAAGTTCCATGGCGATTTCGACGACGATACCTCAATCGTGCTCGGGGAAACCAGCTACTTCCAGCGCCTAAACTACGACTCCCCGCTGGATCTCAAGCTCAGTCATGACGTGCTCGGTAATTCAGTGTTGTTCATTGGCTACAGTCTCAGCGACTTCAATATTCGCCTTCTGTTTTATCGCATGACCCAGTTGTGGAACAGCTCAGCTCTGGCATCTGCCAGGCCCAAATCTTATTTCTTCACCAATCGTCCCAACCCGGTTGCCGAGGAACTGCTGGGACATTGGGGCATCGAGATGATCACGTCAGAAGAAGACGATTCAAAAAAAGCGCTCACCGACTTTCTTGAGCAATTGATCAGCTAGGTTGGCGGGAAGCGCAGGGATCCAGAAACGGTACCGCGCGCCCTCGCCTACCGGCGCCCTCGCGGCTTCACTCCCTGCGCTTCGGAGCGTCTGTAACGGTCGAATAGCGGCGCAGGTCGACTCCAGTCTTTCGAACATACACGGCTAAAAGCTATCATTACTCGCTGCATGAGGCGCGCCTGGTATCAAACTCGCGCCTGATGCAGGTCAGCCAGCCAATCGACCTACTGTTAAGGATAACCAGATGCGCACCACCATCATGACGCAGATGCAGGCCTGGGCCCGTCAGTTCGAACGTCAATCCGACCCTGAGTCAGACCTGGGCGATGAAGACTTTTTCCTCGATTACAAGCTGCTGGGCGTAGCGTCGTTCGTCAAACATGTAGCTTTTGAGCACGATGACCTGGAGCTTTTAGCGTTGGCCTCCAAGGTGGAAATGCAAGTCGAGCGGGTGCTCGCGCTGCAGAATGAAGCCGAGCATGAGCGCATGTTTGCTCAAGATCAATCCTACGCCCAGCATGAACGCGTTCGGGAAGCATGCATCCACTACTTCTACACCGAACCTGCCTTCACAGTGGACATGTCTAAATACCGCTCGATGATCGAGGTGGCCGGAACGTTCTCCGATCCTCAGAAGCTGACCGGTTTGATGAACTATATCGACGCTGATCGGGTGTTGAGCAAAATTTATGACCGGGTCAAAAGTCGCCTGCGCCGCTCTACGCTTGACGCCGGCGCGTCGCCATCATTCGAAGACGTAAGCCGGGCTTACAACCTCGAACTGGCCGAGATTTACCGATTGGCCGACCTTCACGTCTCGCGCGTGCTGCAGCAATACGCAGTGGCGGCTGTCTAGTCGACATCTTCTGGCTCATCACGGCGCACTCAGGCCCCTCCCGCCGCGAACGCGCCGTCCACTACGTTGCTACGAGTTACCACGGCGAAGATGCGAAACTACTCGGACAATTGGCGGTTGCTCGCCACTCTGGTGGCGGAAGTCACTGCGACGCATCAGAGCGCGGTTGCGCGTGACTACAATGAGCATACAAGTGCGCAAATGCTCGGCCACTTCCTCGCCCATGCCACGCTCACGACCCCGAATCTCGGTCGCGACAGTGTCAAAGCGTTGTTGGCAGGCGAGCAAGCTTGGCCCATGCAAGACGGGACCTACCGTTGGGTCCGCGTGGACGTATCGATTGATCAGTTGGAAGAGTTGGGGTTGATCGCGTTTTACGGTGATTGGTGTTCCGTCCATTGCGATTGGATCAAAGATGCACAGGCGCTCGACCTCACGCTGCAGCCCATGCTCGAAGTGCTGCGGATCCTACGTGACATCCGCACTGGCAATGCCGGCTTTGCGCAACCGCAGTACAGCCTGCCATTCGATCAAGCCTTGCAATTACTGACGCCCTCTTTTGGAGAGCGAACTGCCACTGCATGGCTCAAAAATCTCGAACATCATGCAGATGGCTGTCGGTGGCCAGTCCGCGACAGTCGATTGCCAGTGGCAGCAAGTACTCAGCTATGGTTGCTGCTGCGTAGCCAGATGGAACCGCCACAAGCGTTCAAACGCTGGCTGGAATGCCAGTGCGTTGGCCGGGATTGGGTTCAGTCGATCGACGTTGCCTACCTGCCGGTGGATGAGCGGCAGGTGTTCATCGAGCAACTGACCGAGCACCTGGCAACGGATCGCGCACTCGCAGCACCGCTGGCCACCTTGCAGCGTCAAACGTGTAACGAAGACCGCCTCTCCCAGCTGCTTAGGCCGGTTCAGGAGCGTGTTGAGATCCATGTGGACGCCGAAGGCGTGCGCACTACCTCGCGTTGCGTAGTCCCGCAAGCCGCCACCACCTTCAGCTCCCTAGCCGCAGAGTACCCAGCGGCGTTCGCCTGCGATGCCTCGCCCCTGCAATTCGTAGCGGCGTGTGAGCGTCTCCGCCACGTCAGACGCGGGATGCCGCTTTTTCACCTGGGCCTCGTGCTCACGGTCATTGATGAAACGGTGCGGCTGGAGGGCGCGGCATTGATCACCACGGGCTTCGCGGAGCGTTTGCTGGAACTGGCGCGATCACGCCCAGTTCTCAAGTACCTCGCATGGGTGGCATTACCGCAGTTCAGCAGGAATAAGGCCTATCTGTTGCTGCTTCTATCCAAACCGGAGACGTGCGATGCGGCGCTGTATTTTCTGGCAAATCACTCGCACCACCAACGGCAGTCAATCGAGGGGGATGTTGCGCAAAGCCTAGACAGCGGCTATTACCAAATCCTCTGCAGCGAGTACCGACGCACCATCGCGCTGGAGGTCGAAGCCGGCGAACGCCTGCGCCTGATGGTTGAATATCTAGCCTGCAGATGCAATTGGTCCATCAGCGCCTTTGCCAGTCGAGCAGAATATCGACTCCTGATCACATTTCTCCAGGGCTTGAGTGAAAGCCAGATCGTGCAACTCAGTCACGCGTTCACCGGTTCGCTACACACCAGTGCAACTTGTGCGTCCCACAGAACCGCTGAACCGCAAAAGTACCTGATCGCTTTCTGGCTGCTAGAACGGTTGGAGCAGATGGCCCTGAGTATTGCCCTCACGTCGAGGACGGCGTTACGGTCGGCGATCCTGGAAGCATATGCCAGCGAGTTTTTGAACAGCATTGCAACGGCCAGCCGCACACTGGAACCCGAGGACTGCTATGTGCTTCTGCCTTGGGTGCGCACCACCGAAGAGGGGGGACTGACGCGCTGGCTCAGTCTTTCTCATGAACATCATTCCTGGCTCGCGCACCTGAGTTCTGCCGATGCCAATAGCTTTGCTGTAGGCCGGGCGATACGCCAGTACTTGCAGGTATTAATGACCATGCAACCACCCCAGCTCAGCGAGCAAGATCATCAGCGGGTCATGCACCGGGTGGCCAGCATCGTTATTGAGCTCGGCTTTGGTCAAGGCGAGGGAACGCTCTGGCTGTTCCACCCCGGACTGCAGAGCGAACGGGACCGCGTATGGGATCAGTTTAGCCGCTATGTCGGGCATTTTTCCGATGGGCTTTTTGCGGACTTCCAAGAACGCTGCCTACCTCAGGTCCCCCTGGATATGCTGTTCACCTTGGTGGAAAACTGCGCCCTGCTCCATCGTCAACAACAGTTGAAGCAGGCCATCGCACAACGCCACGGCGCGCGAACCGAAGAGATGGGCCTGACGGCACTCGAGGAAGCTTTTATCTCAGCGGTGAACTCAGGCGAGCTGGCACTGGGCGGCACCTTGATTCAGGCGGCGAAGAATTTCATCGGCGCCGAACGATTTGTCCAAACGCGCAATCCGTTGATCGTTCAAAGCCAAAAGGCTTGGGCTAATTACCAGTTCAAATGGCAGTTACTCATGTTGATGGAGCAATGGCGCCATGCGCCTGCTACCTATGCCGAGAAGGCTGCAGCGCTGGAAGTCCCACACGAACTAAGGGCCGTGTCTGACGCTGAGGCGGAGCGAAAACTGCACCAGGACTGCCAAAATTTCCGCCAATACATCATCGCAGCGGCGTATCGCGACAGCGATGTCGGTCGGTGCGCGCGAAGCATGGCGGAGCTCTTCAGCAGAACCCAAGACGCCACGCACGGTTTGCTCCTGTTGCAAAGCCGAATCGACATCTACCGTCAGGATAGCGATCGCGTAACACTGAATCAGGCCCTGCGCAGTTGCCTGGCCAGCATTGCCCATCTGCGTCCACCGGACATGAGTGCTGCCTGGGCGGCAACCGTACTGGAGGCCTACGCGCTGCTTGGCGATACACCTAAGCTTGATGCGTTCTGGACTCAGCTCTCAGAACACCAACACACACAGTTGGAAATTCTTCGGCCCTATTGCCGAGCACTCATTGGCCGTGGCGACGTACTGGTCGCGCAGCACCTAGCGACCCGCTACCGAGAACTGAACCCGCAGGCGCTTCAGTCAGGCAGCTTCGCCCAGCTCATGGATGAGTTGGCCAATGCAGCGCCACCCCAGGTTACGCTGAGTCAAATGATGCAATTGATGACCCACGACTCACGTAGGACCGTGACTCAGCTCGCGGGGGACTACCAGCAACTACTGGCGTTGGATTTCCAACAGTACGTCGAAGTGGTGGGCAATGGTCTCAGCACCGAGACGTTTCTGGCGCAATGCGTGCTTGAAGTTGCCGGCGAACTGCTCCTGCGCAAAAAGAATCTGCAGTGGCACGCGCCGCCCTCTTCCACACTAGTTAATCGTCGGATCACCCATGAAGACCTGATCAACGATTGGTTCACTTCGCTGTTTGACAAGCGCATGGCGGAAGCCCGCATTGGCATGAGAGATCAAAAGCGTGCGGGGGAGTCTGGGTCAGGAATGTCCCCTGGCGAAGCAGATGGGGTGATTACCGATGGCAAGAACCGACGACTGGCCATCGTGGAGGCGTTCCGCCTGTTCAGCCTTGATTTGACGGTCATCCGTGATCACCTGAACAAAGTTGCCCGTTATGATCAGGAGTGTCTGAGCCCGGTGTTCATCGTAGCCTACTGCGACGTGAGCGACTTTACAGCGTTGACTCGGGGTTATGCCGAGTTGGTAGGCAGGTTGGAGTATTTCGGCTTCCAACGATCTGTTGATGCCACGCCCAGCGTGGTGCCTCAGCCGAATAGCAATCTATGGGTGATGCGTGATTTTCGCACCAGAGGTGGTGCGTCCATCACGGTGTACCACCTGTTGCTGAACATGCGTAGCCCGGCACCGCACGACTGAATTCGCTTAGGTCATCAATAGGAAAGCCAGGCGGCTTTTAAGCGCCTGGCTTTCTTGCGATAAGCTCTAATACGATCTTCGCCTATGGAAGTGGCAACACGAGCATTGGCTTTCAGCCGTTTCTCTTCTGGTAGCTACGTTTGGGGTCGCCCCCCAACGCGGCGACGCATTCCTATAGCAAACAAGCGTTTACCCGAATGGCTGAACCAACCTCCACGTCCCAGGTAGCCCTGGGACGTGATTCAGAGCAAGTAAATCCGCCAATATCACCATGTTTTTGGCCGGTTGCGCCCTCGGTTCTACTTGACCCTCTCGCAGGCTTATCCCTGTGTTCTGTGATCGCTATCCCGAGCTCAGTTGCCAGTTTCTGATGGACGTACTACCAAGGAGAGTCTCTGCTCGCAGGGCGACGCCAGACTCGATTCCTTCGGCAGTCCCCCCCTCAAAGAGACCCGGTCAGATACGCAAGGGATCACTGACCGGGTAGCCAAGCTCCGAAACTAAGCTTTGAAAAGCCCTTGAATTTTCAACTGAGCGGTCACGAGATCCGAGCGTAGCAGGTAGTCGTTCAATCCAATCACCGCGTGAGCGCCTGCTATGCCGGCGGTGGGTTGCTGACGCTCTGCGCTATCGATAAGCCCTGGGTAGCAGCTCACTGCAACCGTTCTACCCTGCCGTTCGACTAGCAAAGGCGCAGATGCAGTCTGTCCCACCCTGCAGGAATATCCCGCTAACTCGAGGCTTGCTCGAAGCTGAGCCAGTTTTACCAACTGGTTGGTGGCCGATGAACACGCCGGAACCTCTCCTCTTACAGCGTAACGCAAGAGCATGGCGCCCAGTTGCCGATCTAGGCGGTGTTGGAGGTGTTGGTTGTGGAAGTGGTTAAGGCATTCTGTGCAGGAGGATTCGCAGGAGCAGTTTTCCAACAGTTCAAGAGTCGCGTCCAAAACCTCATCCATGTGCCGCGCTACAATCTCTGCATACCCTGCGCCCCCTGACAACATGTCGTACAAAAATACATCCAGAATACGGGCACCATCCTGCAACGCAGGCTCAATCCTAAAGCCAGAGCCAAATTCAGCAGGATCCAGATCCAGTTGCCGATGCCGACTGGCCGCTAGCCGTAAGGCCTCGGCTAGAGAATGCAAAGCATCTTCGAGAATATGCAACACAACCCCGTTGACCGTATCGGTCACGATAGGCTCCGCGACTTTGAGGCGTAATAGCAGGAGGTCTGTGTCGAAGTGATGGCCTAATAATACGCGTGCGAACTGGCCAGAGCACTTTTTTGGCGTTCCTTTTGGACCTAGTGGCTTGTAGGGTCGGTCATGTGGCCCCGAGTTCGCTTCTTGATCAAAGACCGAAGCATGGCCGCATTCCATACAGACTGAAAAGCCCCCTTCCCCTGTGCCTTCCTTACCTCGGTTGACGGTGACGAGCGTGCGGTCGATGGCATGGGTGAAGCTTGCATACGGGCCGCAGGCAGAAAAACTGAAAACTTCCGGATCGACAGGTTGCGGCAACTGAGCCATCGTCGCGTAGGTGATTTCCTGCTCACGGTCATTTTCCGGCAAATCATCAGCGCCCTCCGGCCCGAACACCTGTGGCACGATCATTTGCTCAGTCACCAACTGTTGGCCACAGACGGGACAGGTCATCGGCTCTTTAGCTGAACGATTGGGGTCGCGCACAAATGAGCACGCTTTACAGTGCGTATGCGGTTTTTTGTTCTCGAAGAGAGGCCCGGCGCGATTTACCACACCCGCTGGTAGATCTGCAAAGACACCGCCTGAGCGATAGGTCTTCTTGTCAATCACGATGAGGCGCCCAGGGGCGTACTCACTCAGCGCTTTGGTGATCGACTGTTGCGGGCGTTGCACCGTGCGAACTTCCCAACCATCGCGTGTGTTTTTGCTGAATTTTTCAACGAGAAAGCTGCAAAGGCTGGTCGGGAACGCGTAGCTTGGGAGCAATCCGTGAAAGAACAGGAACTCCAAAAGTTCCGCCTGTTCGACACTGGCTGGGAGATTTTCGCCATCCTCATTGTCTTGCTCGGCGAGAACCTCTTGCGTCATAGTCGCCTCAATGGTTGTACCCAGCTCCTTGAGCTCCACAAGCAAGGCCTTGCTGGTATTAGCCAGCCATTCCATCAACGAAAGCCCGCGGGTATCCAACCCCGGCGGTAGCCAAGCGACAATGGACTCGCGCAGATCGCCGTCAGGGACCAGCACCCGGCGTGCCACCCAAGCTTCGAAGCTCTTCAAAGTGGGGCCGGTTTGCTCGCTGCCGCAGAAGAAATCTTCAGTCGGTCCCAGTGCTTTGAGCAGTGACGCGTTTTTGTCGGTCGCCGCATCGGTGCATTGCGCCATGAATTCATGGAAAAAAGTCTGGATCAGGTACGCGTGAATATGTCGGCGGGCGATTTTCGCATTATCGATCTTGACCTCCGGTGTACGAGGCGGGCCGGCCACGATACGTTCCGGGTTCAAGAAGTAGTGGCTGTCATGCGGACCATTCTGTGAGTAGGTGACTACGGTTGAAACCGACGAACCACGGCGCCCTGCCCGCCCGGCGCGCTGTTGGTAGTTTTCCCGCTGCGGAGGAACGTTTCGCAGTGCTACGGCGACCAGCGAGCCGATGTCGACGCCTACCTCCATAGTTGTTGTACAACTGAGTACGTCAATCGGGCGATCTCGATCTTCAATCAGCACGTCCTGGAACCGCATCTCATAGAGCTCTGTAGTCGCATGTACTCGGCTACGGTCACGGTTCGACAATTGTGCGGTATGTTCTTCGACGCTCATGTTGGACAGCTCTGCGCCTGGCGCTAGGGCTCTGGCCACTGGAAGCCGCCAGAAGTTTTTACGCGCTGTAACATAGTCGCTGTTCTTCGGATCGAGGGATGACGCCGCGTCGCTGCCGCACGCCAGACAAACCTTGCCCGCCAAGGCGAAGGGCATCAGCGCAGTGCAGTCAGCGCATTGCGCCCAACAGTGGGCTAAGTCGACAACAACAGCTAAAGAGTCAGGCACCAGGAACCAGGCACCTTCGCATTCTTCCGCCAATTGATCTCTGAAGATCGCTTCAACCCGCTGCACAGTCTCACTTGACCAGCCGAAATGGGCAGCCAGGCTCTCCTTCAGAGGTTTTCCGAACTGACCGTTGCTGCCCCAAGCCGAGTTGGCATAACCAGCTGCTTTCCAGCGGTAGACCGGTTCAATGGATTTGTCGAAGGCATACTCCTGCAACATGGAGTCAATCCACCCTACCGCCAATTCACGGAGATTCCCATCGCTGATCACGACCCCGGCCGTCGACAAGTGCTGGATAAGCTTTCGCAATTTCTGGGCGGTTGGCTCTACGAAGCCAACCATGGTCCCCGTCAGTGAGTAATAGTTGCCACAAAGAAGTTTCAGAAGGGCAATCTGGTAGCGCGCCGGTAGCTCCTGTGGCGTAAAGCTTTCTCCAATGGCTTCGGCGAGGTCGGAATCATAATTGTCATCAAACAATTTGCGTGCATTCTCGACTCTTCTCGAATCTCCGCCATCGAATATCGGTAGGTCGTGGTCGGTCAACACGGAGAGGAAGGCTAGGTAGAGTAAGCCCGTGGGTTTGGCGGCCTTTCCTAAACCCTTGAGCTTGTGACAAGCCAATGCGACAGCCTGTCGAAACACGTCGAGTTCGATATCACGTGGGATATCACGTGCTAGCCGAGCGGCCTTTTGCCGACCATCTGAGAAAATCAGCACCTTGCGTCCGGCGTTCGGGTGCCGTTTATCTTTGGCTCGACTGGCGGGTTGTTTCGCCATTTGCGTCCGGACGAGCGCAGTGAACGGCGCCTCACCCTTGGTAAGATGATCCATGATTTTTGATGGCGCATCTTTGGCAGTTTTGATCTTACGGGTACAGACCGGGCAGTGATCGAAAGTCAGATTGCCAGCTTCTGCTGCCTTGTCCGGCACTCGGACCCTGCGGAACCCGGTTTCGTCGCTCGGTTGTTCAGTTAAGAGTTTGCCACTGGCCATATGTAGCCACTTCTCGATATGTCGACTGCGAGGATGGGTGGCGTCCTCGACGCATAACTCGATCGGCATCAGCGTTGCAACCGCGCCGTCGGACAACGGGCCGCTGGGCTGGTGCCAAACGAAGTCCTGATCCTCGTTTACGAAGCCACGTAGAAAAGCGGCTCCGCAGTCACGATGCGTGAGCAGTTCATACACGCGACCGTTGGCCTCGCAGCCACACTGGGTTGACGGTTTGGTATGCAGACGGCCCAAGATGGTGGGCCCGTCATGATGGCCTAAGCGCTGGGAGCAGGCAGGATTCACGCACGCGAACAAGCCTGGCAATCCGCGATGGAAGAGGTGCAGGCGTGTCGGCAGCAACACGCGGCCATCCGTGCTCCGCTGCGCGTAGCTACCCAGTGCCAAGAGCGCGTCGGTGGCTTTTTCCGCATCGACCGAGGGGTGTTCGCCAAACAGCTGATGACTCAGATCGTCTAGCCTAACCGCACGGCCCGATACTGCGGTGATCAAGTTCTCCAGCGGTTCAAACCCCGTGAGATGCTCGAACAACCAGTTGCGAAACGCAGCATGATCCCCGTGCGGCGGTTGGCTCCAGCCAAGCCGATGGGCGAACTGCGCTGCCGCTTCAGTCGCTGCGTGTAGGTCCTCGGCCGAGCGTTGAAAATCGGCCAGATTGAAATCGGCCAATGCCTCGAGCTGTGCCACTGGCGCTGCCTGTGCTACACAACGTTGCTCTGGAGTTCCCTGGATCACCCTGACGCGTCTCGGCGATGTGTCGGCCAGCCCCGTCAAATCCCGCGCAAAACGCTCGCCATCGACTGCGGCGGTCTCTGCGGGGCCCAGACTCGCACTGGTCATGATGCAGCGCATGCGTTCTCGGGGAATGTCGAGTCGCGCGCAGAGGCGCCGGATCAACAGAGCCACCTCGGCTCCACCGGCCCCCCTGTACATATGGGCCTCGTCCAGAACCAGGATAAACTCGTTGCGCGGGTCCGCTTTGAGCCAAGCCTTCGTCTGATCGAATATATCGCGCTCAATCGGTCGCATGAGCATGTATTCGAGCATGGAGTAGTTAGTGATCAACAGCTCGGGACAGCGCGCCTGCATTTCATGGCGCGTCATCATCTCGCGGTCAGTTGACTGAGTCTGAAGTCGGCCGTCCCAATGCTTTTTGGTGAAATTCTCGCCCTTCTTCTTGCCTGAGGAGTAGGTTTTGGTCTCAATGGCCGTGGCGCCATAAAACCCCTCCAGATCCTTGCTCGGCCAACGTCCGATCCTGACCAGTTCGTCTTTCACCGCAGGCTTCACGGCCACTTTGTTATAGAACTCTTCAAACAATGGCTCGATAAAGCGCTCGTCGCGCTTTTTGGAGCGCTCACCCGGGTATGGGGTGCGCCCGGTATAGCTACCGAAACGGATCGGCTGTGAACGGTTTTGCGTCAATATCGACGAAGCTTCAGTATTGCCAATGAGGCGACGGATCCGCGCCAATTGATCATTGACCAAGGCGTTCATGGGGTAGAGCAACAGGGCCCGGCAACCCGGCAACTGCGCTGACTGAGGCCGGTCCTGCCCCTCGATCGCCAATTGACCAATGATCGGCATAAGGAAACTTTCGGTTTTGCCGGAGCCGGTACCCGTTGCAACCACCAGGTCCGCAGTCTCGGCACCTAAAAACGCAGTAAGCGCTTGCGATTGGTGCTCGTAGGGACGCGGGTATAGCCCAAGTCCCATGTGCGACAACTGGGTGAGCGTATCGGAGGCAATCTTCGGAATGGCGAGTTGCGCGAACGGATCGCCTACTTTGTAGACTGCCGTCGCTTCCACATAGGGCGTCTGGACAATAGTTTCAGGGCGCAGCAGCAGAGCATGACGCTCTCGGACGAGCCCTTCATCACGAATATGGTATTGCGCTTCGATGTACTGTCGAAGGCTTTCGGCCAAACTTTTCGCTGTCTCGTGAACACCCGATGCTTCATTCATCGAAATTCCTCCCATTACGGTCTTCCCTCTGCAATCTGGCGTTCAGTCACGTCCACGTGTAGCCCGGCAAGCGCTTGGCGCACGAGCGGAAACATCTCACGCGGTATCGAATAATCAATCGCCCCTGTGCCGCCAGGCGACGGCATTTGCCAGCCCAGCAGCAGCGCGCGTGTTTCCTCCCGCGGCAAGTAACGGTGCAGGCGTAGCCGAACCTGTGTTGGCGACACATACGCTCGAACTATCATGGGATGACCGGCTTGTGCGTCGAGGTAAAACTGCAAGCGCCTCGCCTGCCCCGGTCGCACTCCGGTGATCTGCCGCAGATGCCCGCCCGACACCTGGGCCACGAAGTACTCGAAACGTGGACCCGTGCGGCATCTGGCGAGAAAGAGACCTTCGGCGGTCGCGCAGGCAGGCAGTGCCATCCATTTGCCACTGGCGCGAATTGAAACGTTTGCAAGCGCATTCGTCGCAGGTTTCAGTTGCGCCTTGGCGCTCGTCAGTAACTGGGTCGACCACGCCTGCAATCCTTCGAGCGGCGCGCCGATCCATTCCTGTGGCTCCCAGACGTCGATACGTCCTGCGCAGGCATCAACCTCAGCCAGTCTGAGCCTTCCAGCACCGCGCATCGTTATGGACCAGGGAAAGGTTTGTGCAGGCCCACCGCCGGTGATCACGGCCAGCGTGCCTCCAAGGTTGATCGCCCGAGGCGGAGGGATTAGCCAACGTCCGCCTTCGAGTCGGACCAGATCCCCCAACTCCCCAAGGTCTTCCAGAATCGTTTTGACACCTGGTTCAGTTGCTTGCTCGTCGTCGAGCGCCGGCCACAGGGGGGTCAGTCGCCGACGAACTAGGCTCGTCAAACTGAGCGTGGATGCCGGCATCCAAGCGTCCCGATCAGTACGGGGTGCAGAGCACAGATAGGATGCAGCACGCAGGCACTCAGCTACTGCGGCGATCCTTAACCCTTCACCGTCACTGGTACAGCCCAAACCGGCTGCCAGGGTTTCCCGAGCGGCATCAAGATGGCTTCCTAGCCACTTCACTCCACAGGCTCCACTTGGGCAGCCTGCGCATCAATTTCGCTCAGGAGCTCAGCGGCGCTACCCTTAAGTGCCTCGAGCGGCCCCCCAAGTGATTGCGCCCAAGGCAGTGCCCACTGCTTCATCACGGCGTGAAGCGCTTGCTCCGCCGGGCCTGGTGATAGGAGTCGCAGTTCGGCGTACGCCCGGTCAGCTACCCGTAGCCACAAATTCCCTGGAACAAAGTCCACCTGCTTAAGGCGCTCCCTCAACGAGCTCGGCAACGCCAATAGCGTACCTTCCTCGGGATCGTGCAAGGCTTTCCAGCCATCCGCAGCCAGGTGGCCAAACTGCATCAGCGGCACCTGGGCGGATAACCCGCGCATAGCGAATTCATCTGTGTCAAACACGGGCCCGAGCTCGGACAGCGTTCCACCGTCTGGGAATGCCGCAGGTCCTTGAGTCCATGACGCAATCAGCACCAGGCGCGCATCCGCCATCAGGCTGAACTGGCGACGCGCCACAAGATCGCGGATGGCACTGCCATATACCTCAAACGCAGACCGGTTGGCCCCCTTGAGCAACAGGCATCCAGACGACTCGCTCACGGCCTCGAGGCAGTCGGTCGCGGCATCCTCCGACAGAAGCCCGACGGGAACCCGCCACTCATGGAAGATCGCCCCGCCTACGGCAGCTGCTACGGCATCGGCCATTAAGTCAGCCGTTGACCCTTTGAACTGGATCAACTGGCCGGCAATGACCGCTGCCAGGATAAGCCGTGCGTAACGCTTGGCATCGTTCTTCACAACACCGCATGCCTGAAGGTTGTTGGCAATGACTCCACAGGCAACATCGACAGAACCGACCTCAACAAACGGACCGGTTGCTTCGTTCTCGATCAAGCGTATGCGTGCGTGCCCACTGGTTTCGTGACGGGGACTGGTAGCCCGCAAATCAAGGTTGTCGAGGCGTTCGTGCAACGCCGCTAGGGTGACGGCCGAGACCTCCCAGTCGGGAATTCGCCCAGTGAGGGCGCTCAGTGCTTCTTCAAGCGCTAAAAGCTGCGGGCGCTCAGCCGCCAGGTCGGCGACTTGAACTGCGAGGGAGTCCACCGCTGCCGACATGTGCTCGTCATGGAGCTCAGAGCGCGCCAACGCTGCGGACATCTCTTGCTGCGACTTGGCCGTTGACTGCGCGAGCTCGCTCAGTTGCTGCCAGCGGTCAGTGGCACTGAGCAATGCAACACGCAATGCTTCGACATCACGGTCAAGATCAGAGAATTTACCCGCCAATTGCTCAAGCCTTTCGGTCGATGCAGCGGCACTTCCCTCCAGTTGGTCAATGCGCTCAGCGGTCTCTTCAGCCGCTGTTTCGGCCAGTTCAAAGTAACCTTCGATTTTATCTAAACGCCCCGGCAAGCCATCGATCATCCGGTCCCTGGCTAGGGTGGACGCCGGATGAAAGCTGCTCAGGACGGTCTGCATCGCCGAGTCTTCGGCGAAACAGCTGTATGCGGCCAGCCGTTCGACCGTTTCCCGAGAAGCGTCCGGGTACAAATCGGCTAACCGTTTGAAAAAATCAGCGCCTGTATCCGCCGGTGGGGAGGTCTTGTCTGCAGTGGGAAATGCGTTGTCCAACCGGCTCTTTGCCCACGCCACCCACAGGCTGGCAAACGCTTGCCAGTCTGCCTCCCCTTTCTGACCCGGCTGAGGGTGCACCAGGTGCCCGATCAAGCGGCGTTGTTTCTCCTTGAATTCCGGCGTGGATCCGCGCCTAAACCCAGGGATTGCGGTTTTACGGTCGAAGAACGACTTGCGAAAGGCATGGGGTACCTCTTCGACGAATTCGGCAATCATCGTGACTCCGAACGCCGAAATCCGCTCTCGTGCTTCTTGGCTGTACAGATAACTCATCGCAAGACCCCATTTCCTGAATATCGAAGGTCAAATCCACAGGCGCGCACTGCAGCCGCCAGTTGACGGTAGTGAGGGAGCAATTCCGGCCTGGGCACTGAAGCGCCAAACGCGCTGACCAGTGCCTGATCACTGCCAGAGAGTGCGGTTACCCCAGCAACGTTTAGTTGGGATAGAAAGCTCAGCAGGCGCAAGCGCAAGGACCGCTCGAGCGACAACACGGGCGTGGGGTTGGTCAACGGCTGGGTGGCACCGATGGCCAGCCGGCCTAATCCGCCAAAATCCAAATAAAGTTGGAACTGCGGGTCGGCAAGATAGTGTTTGAGCAGGCTATTGAGTGCCGATGGCAATTGGCATGCCTGTGGTGCGTGGTTAGCCAGCACCTCGCTAGACGTCAGTCGGTGGTATTCCTTATGCCCACTGGCTGAGACAACTTCCAGTGTGCCTTTGGCACCTCTCGGCATTGTGAGGGAGTCAAAATGCAGCTCCCGCGCTCGCGCGGCCATTACATAGGAGTGGATTTGCCGACGGTGTAATGAGGCAACGAGACGTTCGCCATGCTCGTCAGTGAAGTGCAGGTCCACCGTCGGGTGTTCAAAGCTTCGTCCCAACGATGTGCTCTTTGAATAAAACTTGTCGACATCCGGGAAGCCGCTCTTGCCGACCCTGAATTCGTCGCTTCCAGCGCGTATCACGGTGAAGAGCGCAGGTGATCGATCAGGGGCTGTTGCGGCAATGCGGTCATGCTGATTGACAGCTTGTAAGGTTGGCCCGCTGTCATGCGGCCCACCTGGCATCCTATGAGCAGCCAGGATGATCGCGTCGCACTCGATGTACTCAACCGTATTGATGCTCGCGTTGCGACTTAGAAACGGCCAGATGGTGGTGATCGCCGGTGCCGCCGGCATCACCCTCAGTTGGGTAAAGGCTTCCAGCCAACTGATGCAGGCATCTGAGGGGGCTTCTGGCACGCTGACCAGAGCTAAATTCCAGCCCTGTCGCGGCTTAAGCCAGTCCACCACAAGTTCTTCATGGAATTGCGGGTTCTCTGATGCCGCCCATACCAGGGCATAGGTTTCGCCGCGATTCAGTGATTGGGCGCGGGGAAACCCAGTTTCAGTGCCTCGACCAATGGCGGTGAATGCGGCCGCCCCCAGTGCCGGTAGACCCGGGCACGTCCGCGCAACGCCCGCGACAAACGAAGGGTCCGGTTTGCCTTCGAAGGACATGATCCGGTAGTCGTTCTTAGTGGGCTCGGCCATGACCCTAAAGCCTGAACTCATCCCGCGCATATCGAGCTTTTGTACCCTGCCACCGACATCGAGCTTGACGGAGGCATGACACGCTCGACAGGGGGGCAAGACCAATTCAAGCCACCACGCACCGGCGCTCTGCCCCTTTTTGATCAGCAGGCGCAGGTCCATCTGTCGCGTTGGCGATAGTTGAACCTTGTCCTGACTGACGTGACTCAACGATCCCGACATGAAATAGGCGCAGGAACTGGAGGACACACCACGCCAATGGGCAAAGTAGTTTTTTCGCGATGGCCCCGAACGGAGTCCGACCCGCTTTCGACAGTACGAACAAATATAACGAACGGTGCGTAATGCGATATCGGCGGTAACCGTTTTATTTGTGACCGGATCTATGGCGCAATCCATCGCTCATACCCTTCGCATTAAACCGCGCAAAGCGACAATGCAGTGCGACCCGAAACGCTGTGGCTGGGGGCGGAAAAATGCCGCGCCTGGCTGCCGTACAGGTCAATGAGATCTGTCGAGTTCCAATGGCGAAATTCGGGCCTGTTCCTTGAACGGGGAATCACCCATCGATTCAGTGCTAGCTCACCAATTTCCCCCACCGACAACAGCGATTGGGTATCCGGCTTTCCACTGCCGCCCTGCAGGAGTTTTGCGGCGTTGCCAGCCAGTTGGCTGATGAAGACTTCACGCTGGATACCGTGGCGCATCAGATCATCCTTGAAACCCAGTGCCTTCAGTGCTGCTCGCGTGGTGCGCAAGCGCCAATTAGGGCCCTGGCCGAAGGCATGTTGGTCGGCATACTGATGGTCCAGCTCACGGAGATAGTCTCGAAGCTCAATAAACAGCCAGTCGGGTATGTGAAAATGTCCCCAGCCACCGGTAAAGCCAATGGACTTGAGGTACTCCGTGCCATCCAGTTTCAATCGGTTGTAAACCGCAGAACGCCCCATCGACGAGGTCGTCACGACTGCCAGCAAACGCGCTTTTTTTTCGGTCTGCGAGATGATGCCCGTAGAGCCGCCGTAGGCACTGGCAAAATCATCATAAATGTCCCGACTGCGGAGCAGGCAAGCAACCAGCTTACCGCCTAATAATGCGTTGTAAGGTGGGACCGCGCCAAGCACATAGGCATCCATCAAGTTGACCAATCGGGCCGCCCTGTCCGCAGTGTCCCAACCGATGAATTTGTCTCTGACGCCAAGGTTGAAAACCGGATCACCTACGGCAATCAACCCCATCAGCTTGCCATTCGCCTGGTCCCAGACAAGGTAACGCAGGCGTCTGCCAAAACCGTTAGACACCGGGACGGACCACGACAATGACGCCAGCCGAAACAACTCACTTTGCCACGTGTCGGACGACACGCGTTCGAGTACTGGGGAAATCTTTTCGGGTACAACCTCGCCGCCATTCGCAAAGAATGGCATCAGTTTGGCACTGCTGCGCGCGATAAAGCGATCGCTTGCGTTTAGCCGCTCTTCGCGCTGGGCGCCGTGCAAGGCACGAATTGCTTCCTTACCCTTTCCAGGTGGGCACAGGGCACCCTCCTGGGTTCTTGTGAAACCGAGTTGCTGCAAATGCTCTCGCACTTTGCGCTTGAGATTCGCTTCTCGCGGATTAACTCCAATTATGATCGGTCTGCCGGTTGGCATCTTGCTGCATCCCTGCTTGGAGTTCTATTCAACGAAGTGGACGAAAATCAGGCCTTGCTGTTTCGCTCTATGCAGCTAGCGCTGCATCGGGTCCGATGCTACACCGCCCCCGACGTTTTAAGAAGAGCCGAACCGGCAAAATGACATCATGCCCTTCCAGTTTGCCCGCGGTCCTCATAGCGCAACACCTTTCCTGCTTTATCGTGAGGACACCTGCAATGACAGCAGCATACCGCTCGCGAACAAGTTCTTCTCGATTCGGCAAACGCCCCTTTAGGGGTGACAAAGTTGCAGACACCTCTGCGCAAGCCGAATCAAAGCGTAGACAAAATTTCAGGACCTGAAAGCTTGGCCTTCAAGGAATTGAACTCCGAGCCCCAGCAGACCGCCAACCGACATAACACGCAGAATGGCCAAACCGAAGCATGAAACTAGCAGCTCGGGCGCGACAGGCAGGCGCACCGCTCAAAAAATCAGACTTAACACCTTCCTTGTAGTCCATTTCCCAAACATACTCCCACCGCCCATTTTCCGTTGCAGCCGCCCTGCTCCACCTCTAGTCTCCCCCTGTCGCCACATCAGCGACACGGCTTTGACAGGCCGCGACGGTATATATGGACTGCAGCGCCTTCATGGCCGCTGTGCGTGGGGCACGCTTGCGTGCGCCGGAACTTCCTATATCCGCCGGTCTGTCAACCCACGCACAGCAGCCACCCAACCCGTTTGACAGCGGCGCGGCGTGGCCCCATTGGAGATATAGGAATGCTAAAGATCGTCCCCGACCCACCCCACCTCTACCCCCCTACCCTCGAAGACACCCTCATCCAGGCCTCCGAGTACGCACGCTGCGCCTTGGCCGTTTCGCACCAGGCGATCCAGCTACAGCCCAGATCGCCCGCCTCGACCTTGATACTGGCGTCCACCCACGAGCTCGAGTCACTGCGCGTGCTACTGGAGTCAGCCTTGATCCAGGTGCAGATGCCGGCTGAGCCGGGTGCGCGGCATTAACCCGTAGGTTTTTGTGTTGCCTGGGCTGGCGTCATTGCCAGCATGCTGGCTCCTGCATAGGCGCTGGCAGCGGCACAGGGGATTGTGTGAGACCAGTCCTTTCTCGGCGCCAGCCTGGGCCCTTGATGTTCAGGGAGTAGAACCATGAGTCACGAGCAAACGACTGAATACACCACCGTGGGCAAGACGCGGTTCTTCCAGGGTGAAGGCCATACAGCTGCACTGTTTCGCATCGAGCCGGGCATACCGTGCCGGCATGCGCGGGAGCAGGCTTCGGAGTTGATGGGCTATGTGCGGGAAATGACCATCAGCGGGCTGATGGATGAAAAGCCTGAGTTGATTTGGGCTTCGCATTACCTGAGCGCGCTGGCCAAGGCGTTGATGGATGATGCGGAGCTGGGGATGCGGGGTTGAGAGGCTGGCCATCGCTTTATTTGCCTCGTTGAGATTGTTATTGACCGGTTGTGCTGTTCAGTTAAGAGCGGCGTTGCCTGGATGGGGCTGCTTTGCAGCCCATCGCGACACAAGGCCGCTTCCCACAAGTGCAGCGTCAAGTCCGGCTTCACACGATCCTGTGGGAGCAGCCCCGCGAAGCAGATGCAGCGGCGGTTGCGTTACTGATCGGTCAGTTTCCTCGGCAACCGATACTGGTTTGCGCCATACGCGAAGTTGAACACTTTCCTTTGGCGCTTCTCGGTGTCGTCGCAGGTTTCCTCACCCGCGGCAACGCTAACCGTTACCCTCGACACCTCGGTCACCCGCAGGTCGGCAAACCCTTCCTTGCCAGGCTTGCCAACAGCCACTGTGCGGAGTGTCTCGCTGTGCTTGCCGGCGCAGTAACCTTGCCACTCGGCATAGCTTTCGCTGACCACCAGATGCCCCAGCAGCCGCCGCAACTGCGCGCCGTCTTGCAGGTACAGGCTCAGCGTCTCGTCACTGCCGGGGTTGGCCCGTGACATCACTGTGCGGTGCACGCGCACACCAAATGCCCTGCGCCCGGGCGCAAGCTGATAAGGCGCGGTGTCCAGTTTCAGGTCGTTGAAGGCCATCGCGTCGGAAACGATGGCTGCAGGCTCGTAGTTGTGCGCAAGGATCTTGCCACTGGCGGCATCGGCCAGCACAACAGCCAGCCCGTAGTCACCCTGCCCGTATTCATCGACGCTCTCCTTCATAGGTAACGCCGCCAGCACCTGGCTTGCATCTGCCGGGTTGGCCTTGCACACCGCATGTTCACGATCGAGCGCCAGCGTTGGGTGCAGGGTTTGCGCCCAGCTTTGCAGATGCTGCGTGCAATCGCCCCAAGCAACCACGGGCAGCGATAACAGCAGCAGTACGGTGATGCCACGCATGTTGATGCCTCATTCCCTTGAAAGCCGGGCATGGTATTACAAAACCGGTTGAGATGGCCTGGGAGAGCAATCTGCTCCTCGGCCCCTGCCCCGCCGATGTCTGACTTGCCGGCGCTATCGCGGGGCAAGCCCGCTCCCACGTGACGGGGTCGTGAGGTTTTTTGACGTCATATTCTGGACGCGGGGTTGCGTCACACCGATCCGCCATTAAAATAGTGGCACTTTTGACCCCGAGCCAGGCACTTCACGCTGACCGGGGCCTCAAGCCGCACGGATCGCGGCCCTTCGTCATACTGCCAAGCTCATTTGCCGATCCCTGCGTACATCCACTCCATCGCAAACCAGGGATCCTTCCATTGAAAGCCTTCGCCGCACTGCCGCTGGCACTGTGCACCATGCTCGCAGCATGCTCACCAACAGCCCCGCAACCCGTCCCGCTCAACGACACGCTGCCCAAGCTCGACTTGCAGACGCTGTTGCCGGCGGTTGAAGAAAATGCCCACTGCAAGCGTGCGATGGACGCAGAAATGCTCCATGGCGTCGGGGTAGCCTTGCAGGGCGAGCAAAACTACACCGAAGCCAAGGCTTGCCTGGCCATGGCCGCGCCCAGCTACACGCGTGCGCTATGCTTCCTGGCCACCAACGTCTCCCTCGAAGAAGGCGACGGTCCCGAGGTGGAGCGCAAGGCCTTCCATTACCAGGCTTACGCCGCCAGCCAGAATGACTCGTGCGCCGAGTTTGGGCTGTACTTCGTTTACCGCCGTGGCGACGAAGCCACCCCTGCGGACCCGGCGTTGGCCCAACGCTGGCTGGAGCGCTCTGCGCTGCACGGTAACGCCAACGCGCAAAGGACCCTGATCCAGCATTATCAGCAGCATGGCCAGCCCGGCACCAGTTACGCGTGGCTGAAGATTCTCGATGAACGCGGCGGCGCCCCGGAGTTGCCTGCGCTCAAGGCAAAGCTCAGCGCCCAACAACTGAGCGAAGGCGAAGCGCTGTACGCGGCGCTGAACCCACAGGTGCCCAACCGCCAGCAACTCAAGGATGAAGAGCGGCATCTGCTGGTTGCGTTTTACACAGGGATGGTACAGCTCGCGCACCCGACCCTCTTTGCCGGCATCACGCCACAGCAGCGGCACGATACGGTGAAGCGCGCAGTCGATACCGCCCTCGACCAGCTCGAGCTGCCAACTGTGGGCAAGGTCAAGGCCTATATCGTGGTCAGCCAGCTTGCGCAGCGCAAAGACGCCAACGCCGACCTGCTGCAGAACCCACAGATCGTCGCAGTGTTTCGCGATGACAAGCTCAAGTCAGCCGAGGTGCTGAGCCGCGCGAAAGCCATCGTCGATCAGGCTTACAACTGACCGAACCCGGCACGGCCGCTCCCACAGTTTGTGTGGGAGCAACTGTCTTGGCTGCCTGCGCTGGCCTCATCGCCGGCAAGCCGGCTCCTACAGGTACCGCATATGCCTGCAATTTCTGCGGGGTTTTCAGCGCCGCCCTGCCCGCACGCCGAGCACCAGCAGTACCACGCCCGGTAGCAGCAGGCCAGCGGCGGTGTAACCGAACGCGGCCTGGCCTGACGCGCCGACAGCGGCGAACGCGGCGCCTACGGCGATCAGCGTGGTGCCGACGATAGTGAAGGGTTGAGTGGCGGTTTTACGCATGCCGATTTCCCTGTCTGGTCATTTGAGATTTCACCCGCGCAACGTTCGGGCCGCCCAGAAGCATAACCAGGACATGAACAGCAGAAAACCCACGAACAGCAACGAGCAGGCCATGGATATCCAGTACAGGCCCGGCTGATCGGCCAAGGTGGCTACCGTAGAGGAGCCGCCCCGCAGGTAGATAAGGTGAACGCCACGGGCCAGGTCGTTGATCCATTTATAGGTCGATGCCAGCGCACAGAGTGCCATCAGGCAGCCGACCAAGGTGAAGCCCCAGGTGCCGGAACGTTTTGCAGGCTGCGGCTTGGGGTGGTTGCGTTTTGGTTTTTTACTCAAGGTGGTTACCACATTCCCTGTCTTGTACCGGCGCAGCTGGTACCGTTCCCTTTTTAAGCAAGCTGTGAACCGCGGCCTCTGTACAAGGAGCGGCCTTGTGTCGCGAAAGGGCTGCGAAGCAGCCCCAACAATTTTGCATGATGCCGATATCTTGGGGCCGCTGCGCGCCCCTTTCGCGACACAAGGCCGCTCCTACAGGGGCCGCCTCATATCGCAAAGTGCTCAGCGGCTATTTAAAACCGGTATTCAACCCCAGCCCCGGCGTACCACGACCGGCCTGGCGCCGCCTCGTAATACCGGCCATTGCTATCCCCCACAATCACCGACCCCACGTACTGCTTGTCCAGCAGGTTATCCACCCGCACCATCTCATACAGCGTAAAGCGCTCAAGCTTCTGCTCCATCCGCGCCCGCCAGTTGAACACCGTATACGCCGGCGCAGCCTTCTGGTCGTTGCTGTCCTCCACATACACCTGGCTGCGGTACTGCCCTTCCAGCGCAGTACTCAGCCCGGCCACCGGCCGCCACACCAGCTCGCCGAACAGGCTGTCGCGGGGCACGCCTGGCAGGCGGTTACCCTTCTCGATCGTGGCGTTCACATCATCCTGGTACGTTGCGTCCAGGTGGGTGTAGGCCAGGTTCAGCTGCCACTGCTCGGCCAACGGCGCCTGCAACCCGACCTCCAGGCCACGGCGCAGCGTCTTGCCGCCGTTGTCGTAGCTGGTGCGGCCCGAATCGGACCCAGCCACCACAATCTCGTCCTCGGTGTGGATCTCGAACAACGCCACGTTCAAGCGTGCCTGCTCGGCCAGGCGCATTTTCAAACCCACTTCGTACTGCGTGCTGGTAGCGGGCTTGAGGCCGAAGTTGAATGCCTCGCTGGCCCCCGGGGCGTAGGCCATTTCGGCCTGGGTCGGGGTTTCGAAGGCCTTGCCGACGCTGAGGTAGCCATTCAGGTCAGGTGTAATGGCATACATGACCGACGCCGTCGGCGTGGTGCGCTGGTAGGTTTTCGAGCCGCTGGAATCGCCATTGGACAGGTAGTGGTCATCCACCTCCATGTCCATGCTGCTGTGCCGTACCCCGGCCTCGAAGGTCCAGCGCTCCAGCTCCCAATGGGCCTGCACGTACGGGTCCAGGCTGGTGGCGGTGTCGACTTCGTCGCGGCGCAGTTCGCCTTTCACGCCCAGCACGTTGCCACTGTAGTTCTGGTAACCGCGGCGGTCGTCGCGGCTCTGGTCGTAGTCGACGCCGTAGGTCAGTGTCAGCAAGCCCGGCGCTGCGGTGATGGGCTGTACCCAGCGCACCGTGCCACCGTGGAACTCGCGGTCGAAGTCGACCACGCCGCCACCGCGGTTGTTGGGCGGCGTGCCCTTGGGAATGGACAGGTACTGGATGACACTGCGCTGCCCGGCATACAGGTTGAACTGCAGCGTGGCCTCGCCGAAGTTGCGCTCGTAGTTCATGCCGACCTGCTGGTGGTGGATGCTCTTGCGCGTGTTGTACTCCTCGGCGCGGCTGCTCACCGAGCGCGGGTCCGCCTTGTAGCCGGCCCAGGTCTGGCCCAGCGGGTCCTGGGTGCCGTTCTGCTCAAGGGTGCTGAAGGTCAGCGCCAGCCGGCTGTCGTCGTCGGGGCGCACATGTACCTTGGCGAAGGTCTGGTCACGGCGCGCGGCGCTGTGGTCGCGGTAGCCGTCGGTGTCCATGCGCGAGGCGTCCAGCACAAAGCCGGCCTGGTCATTACCGCCCTGGCCGTACAGGTGGTTTTTGACGAAACCGTCGCTGCCGAACAAGGTGCCGGCGCCAAGGGTCGCCGGCCCGCTGCCGTCCTTGGTGAACATCTGGACCACGCCGCCGGCATTGCTGCCGTAAATGGCCGAGGCCGGGCCGCGCAGCACTTCGATGCGTTCGGCCACATCCAGGTTCAGCGAGGCGGCCTGGCCCTGGCCGTCCGGGGTGCTGGCCGGGATGCCGTCGCTGAGCAGCTTGATGCCACGGATGCCGAACGCCGAGCGGGCGCCGTAGCCGCGGGTGGATACCTGCAGGTCCTGGGCGTAGTTCTGGCGGTTCTGCACCACCACCCCAGGCACCCGCCCCAGCGCTTCAGACAAGTTGACCCCGACCTGGCCGTCGCTGATCTGCTCTTGGCTCACCACATCCAGCGAGGCCGGGGTGTCGAAGGTCGAAGTGGGCACGTAGGTGCCGGTAACGGCCACAGGGTCGAGGGTGTAGCTCTGCTGCTCGGCGAAGGCCGGCGCGCTGGTGGCAAGGCAAACAAAATAAAAAGACACACGGGTACCGCAAGTGAGGTAGCGGTAACGGGTCCTGGGTTGGATCAGCATTGAAAAAATCTGCATTTACACGGTTGAAAGGCCCGTACAACACGACGGGCCGTGCAGTTTACTGCGCATCGCCCGAGGGTGCGCGGGCAATCGCCTCTGATTGACAGATTCATCGACTGTGCACGGTCCCACAAGCGTTAGGCTCGCCTGTAGGAGCCGGCTTGCCGGCGATACAGTTCCGCCCGCAACCGCACAGCGTTATTGCGAAATAAATCTGTACAACCGCGTTGACTTGTACAGATTCACACTTAGGCTTCAAGGTATACCTGTACAACAATCCAAGCTTGTACAAGATGACCTGGAGCCGCCCATGTCTGTCTACCTGCAGCAATTCGCCGAGCGTTTCGCCCAGCTGAACGCGGGCAACCTCGACACGCTGGCCAGCCTGTACAGCGAAGACATCGTCTTTCGCGACCCGCTGCACTACATTCACGGCCTTGCCGCCCTGCAGGCCTACTTCGCCCAGCTGTACGCCAACGCGCACAACATCCGCTACAGCTTCAGCGGCGCCGATGAAGTGGCACCAGGCCAAGGCTACCTGCGCTGGACCTTGCACTTTCGACACCCGCGCCTGGGCGGCGGCCAGCCGATCGAGGTGCAGGGTTGCAGCCACCTGCAATGGCGCCAGCGGGTGTACGCCCACCGTGACTACTTCGACGCCGGCGCCCTGCTGTACGAGCATATCCCGCTGATGGGCAGCGCCATTCGCTGGCTCAAGGGCCGGCTGGCGTGAGCCGCTGCTGGCTGACCGGCGCCAGCAGCGGCATTGGCGCGGCACTGGCGCACTGCCTGCTGGAACAGGGCCACCAGGTGGCCTTGGGCGGGCGCCACGCCGAGCGGCTGACGCCCCTGGCCGAACGCTACCCCGGGCAGGTGCTGCTGGCGGTCGGCGACCTCGACCAGCCGCAGCAGGTCGCCGACATCGTTGCGCACATTCAGCAGGCCTGGGGCGCGCTGGACTGCGTGATCCTCAATGCCGGCACTTGCGAGTACCTGGAGCCTGGGCATTTCGACCCGGCCTTGGTCGAGCGGGTGCTGCGCACCAACGTGTTTGCCCTGAGCCACTGCCTGGCAGCCGCCCTGCCCTTGCTGCGCGCCGGCCGCCAGCCGCACCTGGTGGTGGTGGGCAGCTCGGTGAGCTGGCTGGCCCTGCCCCGCGCCGGCGCCTATGGTGCCTCCAAGGCGGCGGTGCGCTACCTGGTGGAATCGCTGCGCATCGACCTGGCCCATGAGGGCATCGATGTCACCCTGGTCAGCCCGGGCTTTGTCGACACACCGCTGACCCGGCGCAACGACTTCCCCATGCCGCAGTTGTGGTCAGCGCAGCGCGCCGCTGCACACATCGCCCGGCGCCTGCCACGGCGCCCACTGGAAATCACCTTCCCTGGCATGTTCACCTTCGTGTTGCGCCTGCTCGGGGCCATGCCTGTGCGTCTACGCTTGGCATTGGGCCAACGGATGGCACGCCGGCACAAGGACGGATAAGCCAATGCACATCGCCATTATCGGCAGCGGCATCGCCGGCCTAACCTGCGCCTACCTGCTGTCACGCCAGCACCGGGTGACGCTGTTCGAGGCCGAACCCTGGATTGGCGGGCATACCCATACCGTGGATGTCGACTGGCAGGGCGAGCGCCATGCCATCGACACCGGGTTCATCGTGTTCAACGACTGGACCTACCCCAACTTCATCCGCCTGCTCGAGTTGCTGGGGGTAGCTTCACAGCCAACCGAGATGAGTTTTTCCGTGCATGCCCCGGCAAGCGGCCTGGAATACAACGGCCATGACCTGAACACGCTCTTTGCCCAGCGCCGCAACCTGCTGTCGCCAGGGTTCTGGGGGATGTTGCGCGATATCCTGCGGTTCAACCGCCAGGCGGTGGCCGACCTGGACACCGGGCGCATCAACGCCAGTACCAGCCTGGGTAGCTACCTGGCCGACAACGGCTACGGCCAGCGCTGCATCGAGCACTACATCGTGCCGATGGGGGCGGCGATCTGGTCGATGTCCCGCGCCGACATGCTGGCCTTTCCGCTGCATTTTTTCGTCACGTTCTGCCGCAACCATGGGCTGCTGTCGGTAAACCAGCGCCCGCAGTGGAGGGTGATCCAGGGCGGTTCGCGCAGCTATGTGGCGCCGCTGTGCCGGCCATTCGAAGGTGGCATCCGCCTTGGCTGCAAGGTGCAGCGGGTCTGCCGCGACGAGGCCGGCGTCACCCTGCTCAGCATTGCCGGCAGCGAGCGCTTCGACAAGGTGGTACTGGCCTGCCACAGCGACCAGGCCCTGGCCTTGCTGGAAGCCCCCAGCCCCCTGGAACACGCGGTGCTGGGGGCGATTCACTACGCAGCCAACGACGTGGTACTGCACACCGACACCCGCCTGCTGCCACGGACGAGGCGCGCCTGGGCCAGCTGGAACTACCGCCTGGGCGACCTCGAGCAGGCCCCCGCAGCGGTGACCTACAACATGAACATCCTCCAGGGCATGCAAGCGCCAACCACCTTCTGCGTCAGCCTGAACCAGACCGCCCTGGTGGACCCGGCGCAGATCCTCGCCCGCTACAGCTACGCCCACCCGCAGTACAGCCAGGGCGCACTTGCCGCACAGGCCCGGCAAGAGCAATTGCAAGGCCAGCGGCACAGCTACTTCTGCGGCGCCTACTGGGGCAACGGCTTCCACGAAGACGGGGTCAACAGCGCCCTGGCCGTGGCCCGGCACTTTGGCGAGCAACTGTGAACAGCGCCCTATGCCTGGGCTGGGTCAGCCACCGGCGCCAAGTACCGCGGGCCCATGCCTTCCGTTACCGGGTGGGCATGTTCTACCTGGACCTCGACGAACAGGCCGCCTGGCTGGGGCTGTCGCGCTGGCTCGGGCGTTGGCGCCTGGCGCCGCTGTGCTGGCGTGAAACCGACTACCTGCCGGCCCTGACCGGCCAAGGCATGCCCCTGGCTGAAGCTGCACGTACTTTGGTCGGCCAGGCCTGCGGCCATACGCCCAGCGGGCCGGTGCACCTGCTGACGCAACTGCGCTGCTGGGGGCTGTCATTCAACCCGGTGAGTTTCTACTTTTGCCATGAAGCAGGCGGGCAACTGGCGGCGATTCTGCTGGAGGTGCGCAACACGCCGTGGCGCGAGCGCTTTCACTACGTGCTGCCGGTGCAGCAAAACCAAGCGGGGTCCTTCAAGGTGGCCAAGGCATTCCATGTGTCGCCGTTCATGCCGCTGAACATGCACTACCACCTGCGCTTCAAGCTGGATGCGGCGCGGCTGCGCATCCACATGCACAACTGGCAAGGCGCAGAGCAGGTGTTTGCCGCCGCCCTGGCCCTGCAGCGCCAGCCGCTGGATCGCAAGGCGCTGCACCGCTACATCCTGGCCTTCCCGTGGATGAGCCTGCGCACCGTTACGGCCATCTACTGGCAGGCCCTGCGCCTGCTGCTCAAACGTACCCCCGTCCATGACCATGCCCAAGCCCAGGGCCACCTGGCGCTCGGCCAACCCAACGAGGACTCTGACCATGCCCAACAGCACCCTGAGCGTTAGCAAGCCCGAGGGCCTGACGCTTTGGCTAGGCAATCTGGCGCGCAACGCCGTGCTCGCCCAGTTGGGCAAGCTGCGCCACGGCCACCTGCGCCTGCTCAGCCACGGCCGGCAGTGGAGCTTCGGCGATGCAAGCAGCCCGTTGCAGGCTGAGGTGGAGGTGCTCGACGATGCGGCCTGGGGCCTGCTGGCCGGCAAT
The DNA here is from genome assembly GCF_019139895.1 of Pseudomonas fakonensis. Classification (GTDB taxonomy): domain Bacteria; phylum Pseudomonadota; class Gammaproteobacteria; order Pseudomonadales; family Pseudomonadaceae; genus Aquipseudomonas; species Aquipseudomonas fakonensis. Next base: position 3,150,839 of record NZ_CP077076.1, read on the forward strand.
GGCTCGATCGGCGCCGGCGAGGGCTATATCCATGGTTACTGGCGCAGCCCGGACCTGGCCCGCGTGACCCGCCTGTTCGTCGCCAACCTCACGGTGCTCGACGCCCTCGAAGGCGGCCTGGCACGCCTGGGGCGCCCGGCCCTGCGCCTGCTGCACCAGCTCAATCGCAACAGCCGGCGCGGCGCCCGGCGCAACATTCTGGCCCACTACGACCTGGGCAATGCGCTGTTCGAGCAGTTGCTCGACCCGAGCATGATGTACTCCGCCGCGCGCTTCGAGTACCCGGGCCAGCCCCTGGAGCAGGCCCAACTGCACAAGCTCGAATGCATCTGCCAAAAGCTTGAGCTAAACCCCGCCGACCACCTGCTGGAAATCGGCAGCGGCTGGGGCAGCCTGGCCATCCATGCTGCCACCCGCTACGGCTGCAAGGTCACCACCACCACGCTTTCGCAGGCGCAATACACCTACACCTTGCAGCGCGTGCAGGCCCTGGGCCTGGAGCAGCAGGTGACGGTGCGCTGCGATGACTACCGCGACCTCACCGGCCACTACGACAAGCTGGTGTCCATCGAAATGATCGAGGCCGTGGGCCACCGTTACCTGCCCGCCTACTTTCGCCAGTGCGCCGCGCTGCTCAAACCCGACGGGCTGATGCTGCTGCAGGCGATCACCATCCGCGACCAGCGCTACCAGCAGGCGCGCCGCTCGGTGGACTTCATCCAGCGCTATATCTTCCCCGGCGGCGCGCTGCCGTCGCTGAGCGTGATGCTGCACACCGCCAGCCGCCAGTCGGCGCTCAACCTGGTGCACCTGGAAGACTTCGGCGCCGACTACGCGCTTACCCTGCAGCACTGGTGCGACAACCTGCGCCAGGCCCGGGCCGCGCTGACCGGCATGGGTTACGACGAAACCTTCCAGCGTTTGTGGGAGTTTTACCTGTGCTATTGCCAGGGCGGTTTCGAGGAGCGCGCCATCGGCGTGGCCCAGTTGTTGTGGGCAGGGCCCGCTGCACGTTGCGCGCCGTTGCCGTGACCGGCCAGGTTCACTGGCGGCTGGCCAACGCCCTGTGGCTACAAGCCGGCTGGTGGTTGTGCGTGCTGGGGGCGCAACGGCCCTGGTTGTTGCTGCCGGTTTTGATGGGGCTGGCCTTGCACTTGCGCCTGAGTCCCAGCGGTGAAGCCAAGGCGTTGTGTCGGGTGGCACTGCTTGGCTGGCTGCTGGACAGCCTGCTGGCGGCGCTGGGGGTGTTCGCTTTCGACGCCTGGCCATTGCCGCTTTGGCTGGCCTTGTTATGGCTGGTGCTGGCCAGCGGTTTGCGCCACAGCCTGGCCTGGGCCGGGCGGCCGTTGTGGCTTGGGGCGCTGGCCGGCGCCGTGGGCGGGCCGCTGGCGTACCTGGGGGGTGCGAGGCTGGCCGATGTTGCGTTGCCCCTGGGGCCGCTGGTGACTGCGCTGCTGTTGGCCGGGCTGTGGGCGTTGGTGTTGCCCCTGTTGGTGCGCATTGCGGCCGAGCGCTGAGGGTTGTGCCGCCTGTGCCGGCCTCATCGCCGGCAAGCCGGCTCCTACAGGTACCGCACAAGCCTGGCGATCATGCGCTCCCACGTTCTACAACAGCTGCAGGATCTCCCCCACTAATTGCTGCGTCGCCGCTTCGACCGTGCCTTCATTGCGGCACAACACCCAGCCTTGCTCCAGCGCCGCCCGCTCGAAGGCTTCAGTACTCGCCACCTGTTCCTGCAGCGTGAACATCACCGTACTGCCCAGCCCACGGGTGCGTGCCGCGGCCCTGGCCCAGGACGTTTGCGGCGCAGTGACCACACCAACCATCAGGTTCGGCACCTGCACCTTGCGTTCGAGGTTCAGGTGCAGAATCTCGGCAAAGGGTACAAGGCGACGGAACGCGGCGTCGGAGGGGTACCAGCGGTCGATCAGGACGAGGCTGCCGGCGGGTTGGTTGGGCAGCACATGCTGGGAAATCCAGGCACGGCTGTCGGCCAGGCGCTCGCACACCTGCAGCTCCAGCTGCGCACAGGGGTTACGCGCCAGCTGGTTGACCAGGGCCATGGTTTCGGCGCGGTACGGGTCGTTGTTGCGCTCGCTCAGGCGGATGACCTTATGGCCTTTTGCGCGCAAGGCCTGGGTGACGGCTTCCAGCAAGGTGGTCTTGCCGGTGCCCTTGGGGCCGTCGAGGGAGATGAACAGCGGGCGGGTCATGGTTCAGAGACTGTGCGGGAGGTGCTTCATGATGCACTGAATGCAGTTTGAGGTCTTGGTTTTACGAATGGAGCACATTTGTACTCCTTTCGTTATTTGTGTATACCTTGAGGCCGCCGGGGCTGCTTTGCAGCCCTTTCGCGGCACGAGGCCGCTCCAGGGGAAGCGGCCTCCTGTAGGAGCGGCCTCGTGCCGCGAAAGGGGCGCAAGGCGCCCCCGGCATTCTCGACGCCCACTCAGACCTGCGCCTGCCCGCCATCGACGAACAACTCGGCACCATTGACGAAGCTTGCGTCGTCGCTGGCCAGGAACACCGCCGCATTGGCGATTTCCACAGGCTCCCCTACCCGCCCCAGCGGCACCTGAGCTGCCAGGTAGTCCAGCAGGCCTTGCTGCTGCGCGGCATCGGGGCCGGCCAGGTCTACCAGGCCAGGTGTGCGGGTGGCGCCGGGGCTCAGGGTGTTCACCCGCACGCCACGGTCTTTCAGGTCGAGGATCCAGCTGCGGGCAAAGGCCCGCACGGCGGCCTTGGACGCCGAGTACACGCTGAACGCCGCAGTGCCCGAGCTACCGGCGGTGGAGCCGGTGAGTATGATCGAGGCATTCTTCGCCAGCAGCGGCAGCGCCTTCTGCACAGTGAACAGCACGCCCTTCACATTACGGTCAAAGGTGTCGTCGTAGTGCGCCTCGGTGATCTCGCCCAGGGGCAGCATCGAGCCACCGCCGGCATTGGCGAACAGCACATCGAGGTGGCCGTGGGTTTGCTGGATGCGGGCATACAGCGCATCCAGTTGCTCAAGGCGGGTGGAGTCCACTGCCACACCGGTGGCGTTGCCCACCAGTTCCACCGCCTTGTCCAGCTCGGCCTGGCGCCGGCCAGTGATGTACACGTGGGCGCCCTCTTCGGCGAAACGCTTGGCGGTGGCCAGGCCGATGCCGGTGGTGCCGCCGGTAACCAGTGCGATCTTGCCTTCAAGTTTCTTGCTCATGGTGTTTCTCCCGTTTGGGGTAGCGATTGGGTGTGGGAGAAGCGTATCGACCTTGGCTTGCTTTCAAAATAGAATCATTTGAAACCCATCGTTGCAGATTTGAAATGCCAAAAGTCCCTGATTTCGAAGGCCTGGCGATGTTCGCCAAGGTGGCAGAAGAAGGCTCCTACGCCGCCGCCTCGCGGGCCATGGGTGTCTCGGTGCCCACGGTGTCCCGCGCTGTGGCACGCCTGGAAGAGCGCCTGGGCGGGCGCCTGTTCAACCGCACCTCGCGCCAGCTGTCGCTGACCGAGTTTGGCCAGCGCATGGTCGAGCAGGCCAGCGCGCTATATCGCCAGGCCGAAGAGATGGAAAGCGAAGCCCAGGAATTGTCGCAGCAGCCGCGTGGGTTGGTGCGCCTGGCAGTGCCGATGTCGTTCGGCCTGCGCTGGGTGGCGCCGTTGTTGCCAGACCTGCTGGCACGCTACCCGGGGCTGGAGCTGGACCTGCACCTGTCGGACTCGACGGTGGACCTGGTGGCCGATGGCTTCGACGCGGCGCTGCGCATCGCCGCCCTGCCCGACTCCTCACTGGTGGCGCGGCGTATCTGTTCGGTCACCCAGTACCTGGTGGCGGCGCCTTCGTACCTTGAGCGCCAAGGCCACCCCGAGCACCCGCGTGAGCTGGCCAGCCATGCCTGCATGAGTTACGCCTACCGTGCGCGCAGCCAGGTGTGGCGCTTTACCCATGGCGATGGCGGCGAGTACGACGTGACCCCGCACGGTCCGTTGCGGGTGACCAATTCGGATGCCCTGGTGGCGCCGTTGCTGGCCGGGGTGGCGATTGCCGAATTGCCGGAATTCATCGCCGCCGAATACCTGGCCGATGGGCGCCTGCAGCGGGTGTTGCCGGACTGGGGCATGACCCAGGGCGGTTTGTACTTCGTCACCCCGTCGGCACGGGCCAGGCCGAGGAAGGTGCAGGCGTTGGCGGACTTTTTTGTCGAATGCCTGTCGGCGCCGGGGTGGCGATGAGGTCGGACTCGATGGGTTGATGCGGTACCTGTAGGAGCAACTGTCTTGCTCAATTTCTAAAAGCTGGCTCGATCCCTGTGGGAAGCGGCCTTGTGTCGCGATGGGCTGCGCAGCAGCCCCGGCAAATTTGCATGAGGCCGAGGCTTTGGGGCCGCTTCGCGCCCCATCTCGACCGGACGGCGCCCCGGCAAGGCCGCCTCCCACAGGGAACGAAGATGCCTCGCACAAATCTGGCCTGCACACTCCCACGTTTGCCCAACCAATGCTGTACTGTACCTGAGCCATCACTCCGCCCCCTCCAGCAGGCCCCCATGACCCACGCCCCCCAAGTCAACCTGACCAACTGCGACCGCGAACCGATCCAGATTCCGGGCAGTATCCAACCCCACGGCTGCCTGTTGGCCTGCGATGCGTCGGCGGTCACGGTGTTGCGCCATTCGGCGAACGTGGCCGAGATGCTCGGGGTGCAGGGCGAGATCAACGGCCAGAAGCTGCACGCCCTGCTCGGCGCCGAGCTGGCCCATACCCTGCGCAATGCCCTGGCGCGTACCCGCGAAGCCACCCGGCCGGCGCTGACCTTTGGCGTGCACTTGCCCAACGGCCGCGCCTTCGACATCAGCGCCCATCTGTTCAAGGGCACAGCCATTCTCGAATTCGAGCCGGCCGGTGCCAGCATCGCCGAGCCCATCGAGCTGGCCCGCACGCTGATCGCCCAACTGCGCGAAGTCGACCAGGCCACCAAGCTGTTCCGCGATGCCGCCCGCTTCGTGCGGGCGGTGCTGGGCTACGACCGGGTGATGATCTACCAGCTGGGCGCGGACGGCGCCGGCAAGGTGGTGGCCGAGGCCAAGCGCGGCGACCTGGAAAGCTTCCTCGGCCAGTACTTCCCGGCCTCGGACATCCCCCAGCAGGCCCGCGCCCTGTACCTGCGCAACCCGATCCGGGTGATCTCCGACACCAAGTTCAAGACCGTGCCGATCGAGCCTGTGCGCGACCCGTCCGGTGAACCACTGGACCTCTCCTACGCCCACCTGCGCAGCGTCTCGCCGATCCACTGCGAATACCTCACCAACATGGGCGTGGGCGCCTCGATGTCGATTTCGGTGATCGTCAACGGCGAGCTGTGGGGGTTGATCGCCTGCCACCACTACGCGCCACGCACCCTGGCCATGGGCCAGCGGGTGGCGGCAGAAATGTTCGGTGAGTTCTTCTCGCTGCACATCCAGACCCTGCGCACCCGGCAAAACCTCGAAGCCGCGGTGAAGGTGCACAAGGCCCTGGACGCCCTGCTGCGCGACGCCAACCATGCTCAGGACATCGAGGCGTTCTTCCATTCGCGCCTGGCGCAGTTCCAGTCGCTGATCCCCTGCGACGGCATTGGCATGTCGCTGCAGGGGCGCTGGTCGTCGGCCGGGCTCACCCCGCCCAAGTCGGCCATCCCCGACCTGCTGGGCCTGGCCGAGGGGGTCTGCGAAGGCCGCACCTGGGCCTCCAACCGCCTGTCCATGGCGCACCCGGCGGCCCAGGAGTATTTCGCCGAGGTGTCCGGGGTGCTGGTCATTCCCATGTCGCAGCAGCCCCGCGACTACCTGATGCTGTTTCGCAAGGAGGTGGTCGAAACCCTGGACTGGGCCGGCGATCCGAACAAGACCTACGGCAGCGGCGCGCTGGGCGACCGGCTGACGCCGCGCAAGAGCTTCGCCATCTGGAAGGAGACCGTGCACCAGCAGTCGCTGCCCTGGAGCGAGCAGGACCGCCAGTTCGGCGAGGCCATCCGCACCGCCATCGTCGAGGTGGCGCTGCACAACAGCGAGCTGCTGGCCAACGAGCGCTCCAAGGCCGAGGTGCGCCAGCGCATCCTCAACGAAGAGCTCAACCACCGGGTAAAGAACATCCTCTCGCTGATCGGCGCGCTGGTGGCCCACCCCACCACGGAAGGCCAGACCCTCAAGGACTACGTGGCCACGCTCAAGGGCCGCATCCACGCGCTGTCCCTGGCCCACGACCAGGTGGTGCGCGGCGACGGCGGCGGGCGTCTGGCCGTGCTGCTAGAGGCCGAGCTGTCGCCCTACCGCACTTCGGCCGAGGCCATCGAGCTGTGCGGGCCCAACGTGATCCTCGACGCCCGTGCGTTTTCGGTGATGGCCCTGGTGCTGCACGAGCTGGCAACCAACGCCGCCAAGTACGGCGCGCTGTCCAAGGCCGGTGGCAAGTTGAGCGTGAGCTGGGCGCTGGATGCCGGCAATGCCTGCGACATCACCTGGCGCGAGAGCGGCGGCCCGACAGTGCGCGCGCCGAATCGCAGCGGCTTTGGCAGCGTGCTAATCGACCGCAGCATCCCGTTCGATCTGGGCGGCACCAGCAGCGTGCAGTACCTGCCCGAAGGGCTGCAGGGTTTCTTCAGGATCCCGGCCCGGCACCTGACGGTGATCGAGGCCGCCGAAGCCGCCCGCCCGGCCGCAGCGCCGGTGCCTGCCGCCAGTGCCTTCGCCGCGCACAGCGACACCTGCGTGCTGATTCTCGAGGACCAGCTGGTGATCGCCGTGGGCCTGGAGCAGATTCTCAACGATGCGCAGATCAAGGACGTGATCACCGCCAGCTCCGAGGACGAGGCGCTGCGCCTGCTGGGCAGCCGCACGCCGCATGCCGCAATCCTGGACATCAACCTGGGCACGGGCACCTCGATCTGCGTGGCCGATGAACTGGTGCGCCGGGGCATCCCGTTCCTGTTCGCCACCGGGTATGGCGACAGCGTGAGCATCCCTGGGCATTTGCAGCAGGTGCCGGTGATTCGCAAACCCTACGATGCCGGGGCCATTCTGCAGAGCCTGCAGGGGTTGCTGTGACTTATGGCTGTTCGCGCGCTCTGTAGGAGCGGCCTTGCCGGGGCGCCGTCCGGTCGAGATGGGGCGCGTAGCGGCCCCACGATCTCTGCATCATGCAAAATTGCTGGGGCTGCTACGCAGCCCATCTCGACCGGACGGCGCCCCGGCAAGGCCGCTTCCCACATGGACCGCATGGCCTTCAGGCCCGCCCAGCCATCATCGACCGGCCTGATAATCACCATCGCCAACCATCGTTTCCGCCCACCTGTCAGCTCCAGCATGCTTGAGCCACACAAAGCCACCGCCGGAGCCGCCAACATGGCCACTGCATTCAAACAAGGCGCCTACACCGCCATCCTCGGCTATATCCTGTTCATCCTCGCCATCACCGCCGCCAACGCCCAGGGCCTGGTGGCCTGAGCCAGGCAACGCATAGCGCCCTTGATATTGCCGGCCAACTGGGCTATCAACCCCGGCTTTGCCACCCTCTATCAAGGACGAGCACCCCATGCCCCACCTGCTAACCCGCGAGCAATTCCTGCGTGCCAGCGAATGTGCCGAACTCAACGGCATCGCCGACCGTGCCACCCTGCTGGGCATGCTCGAAGACGCCGACATGCGCGACACCCTCACCTACTGGAGCGAGCAGTTCTACAAGGCGCCGCAAGACCTGGTGTGCGTGGCCGACCTGCAAAGCAAGGAAGAACTCCACTACCTGGCCGCCCACCTGAACTGGGACGACGGCCTGTTGGCGCCCCGGGCCATCCTCGCCCACCCGCTGTGTGACGCCGGTACCGCGCTGCTGCTGTACTGGTACGGCCAGGGCTGGTGGCAAGCCGGCGCCGAGTCCGACGCAACCGCCTTCTACGCAGGCCTTGTGCAGCGCTTCGCCGAGGGCGGTTTCAGCAGCTACGGCATCGCCTTCGACCCGTTCGCCGATAACTTCGTCCCCGACCTTGCCACTGTGCGCGAGCGCGGCCTGCAACTGCCGGGCGTGCTGTTTGCCACTTACGCAGGCCAAGTGGTCGAAACCGAGCAGGATGCCTACCAGGCCTACATCGATGAATGGAAGGCTGCCCATGGCGAGCAGTGAGGCGGGCATGCTGCGCCTCACCCTTGCCGGGCTGGCACTCAGCATTGCGGCGGGCCCTGCCAACGCCGCCACCGAGCTTGCCGGCGTCTGGCGCGGCACACTGGGCAAGAGCGCGATCACGGCCTGCTTCAACACCGACACCGAGAGCGGCAGCTACTACTACCAGCGCTTTCTGGCCCCCATTCGCCTGGCCCCTAAAGCCGCAGGCGGGCCCTGGGCCGAAGAAGGCGATACCGGGTTGTGGCAAATGAACGCCGCGCAAGGTGACAGCCTGACCGGCACCTGGAGCAAGGCCAAGGGCAGCAAGGGGCTGCCCGTGACACTGACGCGCTCAAGCGCCGAAAACTGCGGCGGCGATGACTACAACGCGCCGATGGAGGCCGCACCGCTGCCGGTGAAGGTGCAGAAGACCACCCTCGACGGGCATGCCTACCAGACCAAAACCCAAGGCGGCGAGGTCACGCTCAAACTGGTGGGTGATGGCCCTGTCATCGCCAGGGTCAACCAGCAGTTGGCGCGGCTTGCGGTTGACCCCGAAGCCCAGGAGCAGTACTTCGACGAGCGCCGCCGCTCGTTGGGCTACAACGGCTACGTCGCCACCAGCGAAATCAGCGTGGAGCCTGTATACCGGGCTTCGGGGTGGCTCACCGTCAGGTTCTATCGCTGGGCCGCAGGCATGGGCGCCAACGGCATCGGCTGGGGGCTGCACAGCTGGAACCTGCGCACCGGTGAAAGCGTCGACCCCTGGGCCTGGCTGGGCATGCACTACCAGTGGTACAGCCCCTACGGCGGGCATGTCAGCCTGAGCAAACCGTTCGCCACCTGGCTGCGCACCCAGGCCGAAGCGGATGACGGTTGCCCGGATGTGGCCAGTTACAGCGACTATGACCTGAGTTTCGACACCCAGGGCATGCGTTTGAGCAACCACGCCAGGGGCGATGGTTGTGATGTGGATGTGAGCGCAAGCTGGCAACAGTTGGAGCCGTTGTTGTCGGCACAGGGGCGGCAGGCCCTGGGTAGCTTGCAGGAGCCTTGAGCGAATCGAATCAGGGGCGCGATGGATGGCACCGGCTGCGCCGGTGATCGCAGGCAAGCCTGCTCCTACAGGTACAGCGCAGGCCATAGGCTTGGCATGACCCTGCAGGAGCAGGCTTGCCGGCGATTGCGTCGGGCCTGCTATCGAGCCCCTTCGCCGGCAGCCATGTGCTGCTCCAGTCGCCCCCGCAGCCAGCGTTCGGCCGGGTCGTTGTCGGTGGTGCTCAGCCACACCATGGCCAACTCCAGCGGCAGCGTCTCGAACGGCAGCGGCTCGGCGCGCAGGTTGCTCCAGCGCTCCATGGCATGGGCTGCGTAGTCCGGGCAGCAGGCCAGCAGGTCGGAGTCGGCGAGCAACGCCGGCAGCGAGCTGAAATGCGGCACCGACAGCATCACGCTGCGCGAGCGGTCGATCTCCTTTAGCCAGTCATCGACGATGCCGTGGGTGTTGGCCGTCGGCGACACCTGCACATGCGGGCGCTGGCAAAACTCGTCCAGGGTCAGCGGCGTATCCGCCTTGTCGGCCCGCAATACCCGCGCCTGCATGGTACGCAGCACCTTGCGCTTGGCATTGGCCGGCAGGCCGCGGGTCTGGCTGATGCCCACCGTCACCTCGCCCGAGGCCAGCAGGTCGGGGATGCGCCAGTAGTCCACATGCTGCACCACCACGACCACATGCGGCGCCTCTTCACGCAGGGCACGCAGCAACGGCGGCAACAAGCCGGACTCGACATCGTCGGACAAACCGATGCGAAAGGTCATGTTGCTGGTTGGCGGGTCGAAGTCGTGGGCCAGGCTCAGGGCGGTGGACAGCGCATCCAGCGCCGGGGTGAGGTGCTTGATCACCTCTGCCGCCCGGGCCGACGGCTCCATGCGGTTGCCCACGCGGATCAGCAGCGGGTCGTTGAACATCACCCGCAACCTGGCCAGCGCGGCGCTGATGGTCGGCTGGGCGACGAACAGCTTTTCTGCGGCGCGGGTCAGGTTGCGCTCTTGCATCAGCGCCTCGAACACCACCATCAGGTTGATGTCGGCCTTGCGCAGTTCGATTCGGTTCATCCGGCCTCTCTGGCAGCAAATGGATGGGGTGGCGCGAACCCTGTAGGAGCCGGCTTGCCGGCGATGAGGCCGGGCCTGCAACCTGGGTTGAAGCTTATGGCCCTATCGCCGGCAAGCCGGCTCCTACAGGGGTGTATCGTCAGGCCTGGGCTTGCAACACCGCCAGCATGCTCTGCGCATCACTGGCCTCAAACTTGCCCGGCGCATCCACGGCGAGGTGCCGCACCACGCCGTCGTCCACCAGCAGCGCATAACGCTGCGAACGCCGGCCCATGCCGCGGGCCGAGGAATCCTGGGCCAGGCCCATGGCATCGGTGAAGGCGCAGTTGCCGTCGGAGATCATCTGCACCAGCCCTTGGGTGGGGAAGGTCTTGCCCCAGGCGTCCATGACGAAGGCATCGTTCACGGCCACACAGAGAATCTCGTCCACTCCCGCATTGAAAAGCTCGCGGGCTTGCGCGAGGTAACCTGGCACATGGCGCTCCGAGCAGGTCGGCGTGAAAGCACCGGGCAACGCGAATATCACCACTTTACGGCCCTTGCAGCGTTCGCTGACGGAAAACCCCTGCGGGCCGACCGGGCAACCGCCCTCACCGCCGCTGTACTGGTAAAGCGTTACATCGGGCAGGTGCTCGCCGACTTTGATCATGCTGCTCTCCAGGGTTGTGCCGTAAATGCCGGCCGCCGCAGGTTTAGCGCGAAAAGGGGCGCTTACGCAACGTGCGCCTCGCAACCGTACTGGCAATCCACTACCATCACGCGCTTTTCGAGCAAGCCTGTACAAGGACGTCACCATGGGCAACCGCGCCTGGCTGTACCTGCAAACGGAGCAGGACAGCGACACACCGGCCATTGAAGTCGCCAGCGTGAAAAACTGCCTGCCGACGCTGTGGCAAATCCTGCTGGCCACCAGCGAAACCACCCGCGCAAACACCACCCAGCGGGTGTTCGGCGATGCCGGCACCGAGGGTTTATGCGCCCCCGCCCAGGCGGCACTGGCGCGCCTGACGCAGCTGGCGGCCTTCTTGACCGAGCGTGCGGACGACCCAGGCGCAACCTACTGCCGGCAGTTGCAAGGGGCGGTGCTGTGGTTCGGCCAGTTGCTCGCGCGCGATTTTGACGGCGCGCCATGCCTGTTCAACGCCGACCTCGACGAGGTCTCCTGGCTGGTAGACGACGACCCTGACGGCTTTAACCGGGCCGTGCGCCAGGAATGCAACGAACGCTGGCTGGCATTGTGCGAGCGCATGGCCGGCAACGATGTGCCAGGGGTGCTCAAGCTGCTGCATGTCGCGGACATCAAGGATGAAGGCGGTTGGGGTTGGCGCTTCGGCCTGGGCGGTTTGAGCCACCCCTACTTCGCCGATGCAGAAGAACAGCCCGAGATCACGTTCGAGGCCTTCGAGGCCGAGGTGGCGCTCGACAACGCACACCTGGGCGAGGGCCTGTACCGCTTCGAGGCCGACGGCCTCTGGGGCATCCGCCAAGGCCGCAGCCCCGGCGGCCCGGTGCTGGTCGCGCCGGGGTTCGACGGCATCTGGGCATTCGAAGAAGGCGTTTGCGCAGTACGCAAGGACGGCCAATTTGGCCTGCTCGACCACAGCGGTCGGCAGGTGCTGCCCTGCGTGCTGGACGACATCTGGAGCTTCGCCCAGGGCCTGGCCGGTGCCAAGCGCGGTGCGCATATCGGCTACATCGACCCACAGGGCAACTGGGTGATCGCGCCGCGTTTCGACGCCATCGGCGACTTTTCCCCGGCCAACCAGGCACCGGCCTGCGAGGGTGGGTGCTGGGGCGTGATCGACCGGCAAGGCAACTGGCAGGTAAAGCCCGTGTGGGACGACATGGACTGGGATGAGGACGTCTATGCCTGGGCCCCACAGCGCAACGAGCACCAGGGCCTGATCGATACCCAAGGGCGCCTGGTCCTGGATGCGCAATATGACGGTATCTGGGTGTCCAGCTACGAGGTCGAAGCCGCAACGCAATGGGCCGATGGCAGCATGCGCCTGGTGGTGCGCCAAGGGGATGACAACGGCATCGTCGATGCCGACGGCCAGTTGCTGGTGCCCATGGCCTACCACGTGTTCAACAGCCCTGCCTGGCGCAATGGCCAGGCATGTGACGCCCCGCCCGAGCATGAGCGGCGCTACGTGCAGATGCAACGCTGCATCGAACACGACGACTGGGAGCAATGGTTCGAGAGCATCTACGACATACACGACAGGCGCGAGGTACTGCCCTTCGTGCATGAACTGCTCGGCATGAGATGGGCAAATGCATACGGCTGGTTGTGCGCGATTGCGCCCGAGGAGCCCAGCGAGTACTGCAGCGAAGGCGTGCAGATTGGTATCGCCAGTGCCGATGGCAGCTGGCTGCATGAGCCGGTTTACGGGTGGGTGGGCGAAGCTGGCTACCTGGAAGATTGCGCCGATTCGATTGTCGGGCACTGGGGGCGCAATGCCCCGGTGTTGGCGCAACGTGCCGAAGACGGGGTGATGGTAGTGCTGCATGCCGATGGCCGGGTGGAGCCTGCGCCGGTGCAGGCCGGTACACTCGAGGCTTGACCTGCCGGCCCTGTCGCTGGCAAGCCGGCGACAGGGCCTTCAATCAGCGCGCGTGAATCCCCGCCAGTGCCCACTGCGGCTGCATCACGCCTGGCAGCGCCGGCTCGGCATTGTTGCGCTGGCGCGCCCACTGGGTCAGCGCCACCATCGAGGCAAAGCCCAGCAGGATCAACACCGGGTAGGCCATCAGCAGTTCGCTCAGCGAGTACTTCCAGGCCAGCGGCCGGCCGACACCGAGCATGGCGGCATACAGCCAGGACACACCGGAGAACGCACCGGCAAACAGGGCGAACAGGCGCATGCCGATGTTCAGGTCAAGCAACGAGCCGACTTTCTGCATCGCCGGCAATACATGCCGGTGCAACAACAGGCCATTGAAGGTCAGTAACAATACAATCAGCACTTTGGCCTGAAGTTTCGGGTTGGCAAAGTACTGCATGCCCTTTTCAACATAATCGATACCGATCACCGCAGCCCCGCTCAGCCACAGGAAGATCAGCGCATTGCCCACCGACCTCTGCAAGCCAGCAAGGTGGTTGGCATCATGGCCGGCAGTACCACGGCCCTTGAACAGGTCCTTGACCATTGCCACGTCGCTGGCAAAGACCAAACCGATGGCCACGCAACAGGCCAGTAAATGAACATACACAACTGACAAACGCACCAGTTCCATGGATTCTTTTTGCCCGAACAGGCTAATAATTGTATTGAACTCCACGTCTACATCCTCACTTCATACCGTCTCGATTAACTTGCCGCAGGCAGGCGAATGCCTTGATCGCACTGTAATGATCAAACCTGCATGTACACGCTCAAATTATCGGTGGTTCTGTAATTCGGCAGCTCGCCAGGCGAGTGCTGATCGAAGGGGTGTTGCTGCTCCAGATCACTCAGTTAAAAAAAACCCATGGGCATGATGAAATGCGCATGGGGGCGGGTGTTCAGCGTCCTTCGTCTTGCTGGGTGCACTGCGCGGTGCCGATCACTCGCGCCTGCTGGATTATGAGAGCGCTAACTATTGGGAATGTTCATTTTTTGAGCAGACCCCACGACGAATGGTAGCCAATGCAATACTTTAGTAGGGTTGACCATTTGATCAGCTATGAATGTGCAGTCTGTGCCAGAGCGGTTAGAAGTTGCTCACGGCAACTTTGGATCCGGTACACTGCCGGCCCTCCCGAACATGGACATCGGCAGCATACTCAATGGAACTGCACTACAGCATCACCCCGGCCCACACCGAAATCCGAGTGGCGAAAAAACTCGCCAAGGAAATGGCCTGGGAAGACCGAATGCACGAGAGGGTGCGGCGCTGGCAACTCAGGCTTACACCGGCCTTCCAGCTCCTGACCCTGCCTTTTGGCGCGACGGTGGTGTACTTGTTCCTGCCTTACGTTGGTAAGCTCGAAAAGGTGATCGCCATCGTGATCGCCACGCTGCTGTTCATTCCGTACTGGTGGTGCTTTTGTCTTCGTCGCGCCCGGCATGCCCTGGCAAATCCTAAACCCAGACGGCTTCGCCGGATCAACGAACGCCTTGCCGAAAGCGCCATACGGCGAATGCTGGTGTTGCACGAGGGCCGGTATCGCCTGACATTCGACGACCAGGGGTTCACCCTCACGCCCCCTCCCAGGGTCAGGGCGGGTGGGCTGCGCTGGGATGAAATCACCCACATACGTGAATGCGCCGATTTCTACGCCATCAGCTCTGCCGCGCTCGAGCGCAAGAAGCGCGCCTACCGCATCCCGCGCCACTCCGACTTGATGCCGGCGGAACAATACCTACAAGGTCTTGCGACTTTTCTGAGTAAATGCCCGGTAAAGCCTGAAGTAAACTGAGCCCCCCTTGCATCACTGACGGATCATTCATGCACCCTCGCGCGTCATCCCCCCGCCCTGCCCGTTCGCTGGCTATCCTCGGCACCGGCCACAGCCTGCCGCAACAGGTGCTGACCAGCGCCGAGTTGGACCACAGGCTGGGCCTGGCGCCAGGCAGCGTCGAACGTATTAGCGGGGTGCAACAGCGGCATGTCGCAGGCCACGAAGACAACGCCGCAACCCTCGGTGCCCAGGCGGCGCACAAGGCCTTGCAAGCTGCGGGCGTGGCGCTGCAGCAGTTGGACCTGATTGTCTGCGCCAACGGCACCCAGGACCAGGGCATGCCGTGCAACGCGGCCCTGCTGCAGCGCGAGCTGGGCCTGGGGCAGTCCGGCATCCCGGCCATGGACATCAATGCCAGTTGCCTGGGCTTCATCGCAGCGCTGGACACCCTGTCCTGGGCGATCCAGGCCGGGCAGTACCGCCGTGTGCTGGTGGTATGCGCCGATATCGCCTCGTGCGGGCTCAACTGGCAGCAGGTCGAGGTCAGCGGCATTTTCGGCGACGGCGCGGCAGCCGCGGTGCTCGGCCCGGGCGGCGGCAGAATCCTCGCCTCACGGCTCAGAACCTACGCCGAGGGCGCCGAGCTGTGCCAGATCCCGGCCGGCGGCTCGCGCTATCACCCCCGGCGTATCGACCAGCCCTTCGCCCCGCTGACCAGCTTCGCCATGCACGGCAAGGGCGTGTTCCGCCTGGCCGCCAAATACCTGCCCGCGCTGCTCGACGACTTGCTCGCCCAAGCCGGGCTGAGCCTGGCCGAGATCGATTGGGTAATCCCGCACCAGGCCAGCCAGCAGGCCATGGCCCATGCCGCCAGGCGCCTGAGCATGAGCCCCGGCAAGGTCATCGACATCTTCGCCCGCCACGCCAACCAGGTGGCGGCGTCGCTGCCCACGGCCCTGGATATTGCCGTGCGCGACGGGCGCATCCAGCGCGGGCAGCGGCTGTTGATGATCGGCACCGGCGCCGGCCTGTCCCTCGGCGGCATGGTGCTGGAGTTCTGATGAAGATCCTGGTCACCGGCGGTACCGGGTTCATCGGCCGGCATCTGGTCTGGCACCTGGCAGCACAGGGCTGCCAGGTGCTGTTCAGCGGGCGCAACGCCACGGCTGCCGCCGAGGTCATTGCGCATAGCCCGGCACCTGTACAGTGGCTGGCCCTGGCGCATGGCAGCGCGCAGGCCGCCGAGCGCCTTGCCGAAGCCAGCCAGGGCTGTGCGGCCATCGTGCATTGCGCAGCGCTGTCGTCGCCCTGGGGCGCGCCGCAGGCGTTCCGCCAGGCCAACCTCGACGCCACCGCCGAGGTGATTCACGCCTGCAAGGCCAATGCCGTGCCCCGGCTGGTGCACTTGTCGACGCCCAGCCTGTACTTCGACTTCACCGACCGCCTAGGCATCCGCGAAGACCAGCCGCTGCCCGCCCCGGTCAATGAATACGCGCGCACCAAGGCCCAGGCCGAAACGCTGCTGGCCGAGGCGCAACTGCCCAAATGCGTGATCCTGCGCCCCCGCGCAGTCTTTGGCCCGTGGGACCAGACCCTGATGCCGCGCCTGCTGCGGGTAATGCGCCGTGGCGCGATACCGCTGATGCGCGGCGGCCAGGCGCAACTGGACCTGACCTGCGTGGAAAACCTGGTGCACGCAGTATGGCTGGCGCTGACCCGCCCGCTGCCGCGCCCTCTGTGCGTGTACAACCTGAGCAACGCCACGCCCATGGCCTTCGCCGACCTGCTGCAGCAACTGGCCACGCAGTTGCACTTGCCGCTGCGCACCCGCCGACTGCCCTGGCGCCTGGTGCATGGCGTGGCGCACCTGCTGGAGCTCAAGGCCCGCCTGGGCAACGGCGCAGAACCCCTGATCACCCGCTACGGCGCCGGGGTGCTGGCCTTCAGCCAAACCCTGGACACCCGCGCCATCTGCCGCGAGCTGGGTTATGCCCCGGTCATCAGCCAGGCCGAAGGCATTGCCCGATATGCACAGTGGTGGCTGGCCCGCCAGGAGACACCCGATGAGCCGTAGCGTGCAACTGCACATTTTACGTGCCGGTTGGTGCCGGCACCTGGAGTGCATGGCCGACCGTGGCGGGCGCCTGGCAACGGTAGAGTTCCCGGCCCTGTGCGGGCTAGTCCGCCACCCCGAGCATGGCTGGATCCTCTACGACACCGGCTATGCCGAGCACTTTTTCCACGCCACCCGCCAGCTACCCGAGCGCCTGTACCGCAGCGCCGTACCGGTGCAGTTGCCGGCTGCCGAGCAACTGACAGCGCAGTTGCACAGCTTGGGCATCCGCCCGGCGGATATCCGCTATGTGATCATTTCGCACTTTCATGCCGACCACATCGCCGGCCTGCGCACCTTCAGCCAGGCGCGCTTCATTGCCCTGCAGGCCGACTGCCAACACCTCGAGCAACTGCGTACCCAGCGCTGGCGGGCGACCCTGGGCGGGCATCTGCCGGCCTTGCTGCCGGACGATTTCACCGCGCGCCTGCAACTGGCCGACGCCAGCCCGCGCTGCGACCTGCCGCGCTGGATGGCACCGTTCGAGCACGGCCTGGACCTGTTCGGCGATGCCAGCCTGATCGGCGTGCCGCTGCCGGGGCACAGCGCCGGCCAGTTGGGGCTGTTCATCCCCGATGCCCAGGGCCGGCCGGCGTTTCTGGTGGCCGATGCCTGCTGGTCGGCGCCAGCCTGCCGCGCCGGGCGCCTGCCGGCGGCAGCGGCGCTGTGGTTTGCTAGCGCCGATCGCCGCCAGTATCAACAGACCTTTGCTGGAGTCGGCGAACTGCTGCGCCGGGAGCCCGCCGTTGCGGTGCTGCCTTCCCATTGCACCCAGGCCTGGGAGGCGTTCAGTCGTGAACAGTGAGCGTTTGATCGGCACCCTGCGCAGCATCGGCGCGTTCTTGTTCAGCCGCTATGCCCTGCGCTTTAGCAGCCGGCAGCGGCTGGAGGCCTGGCAGGCCCGGCGCCTGGCGCACTTCATGGCGCAGGTGCTGCCCCGTGGCCAGCGCTTCAAAAGTGCACAGCCTGCGCACTTGCAGCGCTTGCCGTTTATGGACAAGCAGACGCTGATGGGTGACTTCGCCGGGTTCAACACCCGCGGGCTGAGCCTTGAGCAGGTATTGCCGATTGCCCTCAAGGCAGAACACTCGCGGGATTTCAGCCCGACCTTGGGCGATATCACCGTGGGGTTGTCCAGCGGCACCTCGGGCGCGCAAGGGGTGTTTCTGGTCAGCAGCGAAGAACGCCAGCGCTGGGCCGGCATCCTATTGGCCCGCACCCTGCCCCGGGCCTTGCTGCCAAGGCTGGTGTGCCCATGGCTGGCGCCGCTGCGCATCGCCTTTTATCTGCGCGCCAACAGCCGCCTGTACACCACCCTGGCCAGCCGGCGCATCGACTTCGCCTTCCACGACCTCACACTAGGCCTGGCGGCATCACTCGAAAGCCTTGAACGGCAACGCCCGGACGTGCTGGTGGCACCGGCCACCGTGTTGCGCGGGCTGGCCGAGGCCGCGCTGGCGGGGCAACTGAGCATTCGCCCGCTGCACATCCTGTCGGTGGCCGAGGTGCTGGAAAGTACCGACGCCGAACGGGTGCAAGCGGCTTTCGGGCGCCGGCCGCAGCAGATCTACCAGGCCAGCGAGGGCTTTCTCGGCTACACCTGCAAGGCTGGCACCCTGCACCTGAACGAAAGCCACCTGCATATCGAGCCGCAGTGGCTGGATGCCGGGCGCACGCGCTTTCAGCCGATCATCACCGACTTTTCCCGGCGCACCCAGTTGATCGTGCGCTACCGCCTCAATGACATTCTGCGGGTGGCCGAAACACCCTGCCCCTGTGGCAGCGCCGAGCGGGCGATAGCAGCAGTCGAGGGGCGCGCCGACGAGGTGCTGTGGTTGCCGCGCCTGCACTGCCAGGAACTGGCGCCGCTGTACCCCGACGTGCTGCGCCGCGCCCTGTTGCTGCTGGGGCCGACGCTCGAGGAGTACCAGGTGCGCCAGCAAGGCCTGCACTGGCAGGTCGACCTGCGCACCCGCGACGCCCCCGAAAACCTGGCCCGGCGTGTGAGCGCTGCGCTGAACGAACTGTGCCATGAGCTGCAACTGCAGGCGCCACGCCTGAGTTTTGGCCGCTGGCAGGCGCCGCCGCCGCAAAGCAAACGCCGCCGCCTGCTGATGCTGCAACTGCCCGAAGGAATGCCATGCGTGTATTGATTCTCGGCGCCCGCGCCCCAGCCTGCCTGGAGTGGGCTCGCGCCTTTGCCGAGGCCGGCTGGGCGGTGACTGTCGCCGATTCGCTGGGCCAGCCGTTGAGCCGCTACAGCCGGGCAGCCGAGCGCTTCGTGCGCCTGCCCGAGCCCCGCCACAACCCCGATGCCTGGATCGACGCCCTGGCCCAGGTCATTCACCAGCAGCGCATCGACCTGCTGCTACCCACCTGTGAAGAGGTGTTCTACCTGGCCCACGGCCTGGAGCGCCTGCGCCCGCTTTGCCAGGTATTCACCAGCGATTTCGCGCTGCTGCACCGGCTGCACCACAAGGGCGATTTCGCCGCCATGACCCAGGGCTGGGCCGTGGCCGCACCGCCGACACACGTGCTGCATGACCTCGGCGCCTTGCAGGCACGGGCCGGCGAGCATGATGCCCTGGTATTCAAGCCGGCCTATTCGCGCTTTGCCTCGCAGGCCCTGGTACGGCCAAGCCCCGCGCTACTGGCCAAGGTTCGCCCCAGTACCGCAGCGCCGTGGGTGGCGCAACGCTTCGTCGCTGGGCAGGAATACTGCAGCTTCAGCGTGCTGGTGGCCGGCCAACTGCGTGCCCATGCCAGCTACCGGCCGCGCTACCGGGTCGGGCGCGGCTCGGGTATCTACTTCGACAGCTGCGCACCCGCGCCGGTGCGCGCTTTCGTCGAGCAGTTCGGCACCGCCACCGGCTACACCGGCCAGGTGGGTTTCGATTTCATCGAAGACGCCCAGGGTCGCTTCCATGTACTCGAATGCAACCCCAGGGCTACCAGCGGCGTGCACCTGTTCGACGACCAGCGCAGGCAACTGGTGGCCGCATTGAGCGACGAGGGGGCCGGCGTACTGCAGGCCAGCCTGCAACCGCGCATGATCGCCCTGGCCATGTGGCTGCTGGCCGCGCCGCAACGGGCCCTGCAAGCAGGCTTTTGGCGCGACTATCGCGCAGCCGGGGATGTGATCGTGCAGGGCGGCGACCGAGGGCCGCTGTTTGCCCAGGTGCTGAGCCTGACCGAGATCATCGCCCGCGCGGCGACCCGCCGCTGCGGCTTGCTGGCAGCCTCCACCGCCGACATTGAATGGAACGGCCAACCGCTGCAGGGGCCGCACCCATGAAGCTGCTGATGCCCGAGGAACTGGCCGGCCAGGCACCCCTGCCAGGCGACAGCCTGGCCCGGCATTACGTCTGCAGCTGTGCCGGCGGTGCGCTGATCGGCAATGTCTGCACCGCACTGGCCCTGCTCGATATCGGTGAACACCAGTTCCCGGTCAGCATCAACCAGGGCACCGAGCCTGCCGGCAATTGCTACGTGGTGTCGCCGCAGACCGCCTACAGCGGCTACGCCCGCGAAGAGCTGCAACGCCTGCGTCGCCCCTGGCTGGCCTGGCCGCTGAAGTGCCTGACCCTGGCCATCGACCGCCTGCTCGGCGCTGCCAAGGTCGACCGCCTGGTGCAGGTGAACAACTGGCTGCTGTCTACCAACCTGTACCCGGCCGACTGGGCCGGTGCTGAGCTTGCGCAGATCACCGGGCTGCTGCGCAGCCGCTTCCCCGACCATGGCCTGGCGTTCCGTTCGCTCAACGACTTCAGCAATGCCGCCCTGCGCCAACGCCTGCAAGCCTTGGGTTACCTGGCCATCCCCAGCCGCCAGGTGTACCTGTTCGACGCACGCCTTGGTGAGCAGTCGGCTTTTCTGCGCCGCCACAACACCTGCATGGATGCCACCCTGCTGCGCCGCAGCCCCTATGGCGTGGTACCCGGCGAGGCGCTGGCCGAGGCCGATTTTCAGCGTATCGAGCAGCTTTACAACCTGCTTTACCTCGACAAGTACAGCACCCTCAACCCGCATTACAGCGCCGCCTGGCTGCAACGCGGGCACCGCGAGGGCTGGTTGCAGCTGCGCGCCCTGCGCAACGCCGAGGGCCGCATCGACGGGGCGCTGGGTTGGTTCGCCAACGACACGCTGCTGAGCGCGCCGATCGTTGGCTACGACACCGCCCTGCCCCAACGCATTGGCCTGTACCGCCAGTTGACCCGGCTGTGCCTGCAAGAGGCAGTGGAGCGCCGCCAGGTGCTCAACTTCAGCTCCGGCGCCGCAGCCTTCAAGCGCCTGCGCGGTGGCCAGCCGCAGATCGAGTACAGCATGGTGTACGTGGCGCACCTGCCCCTGGGCCGGCGCCTGGTCTGGCAGGTACTGGCCAGCTTGCTGCAACGCATCGGCGTGCCTTTGATGAGGAAACTCAAACTGTGAAAACCCCTGCCGGCTGGTGGCCGGTCGCCTTGAGCCACACCCTGCACCACAAGCCTTTGGCCTGCACCCTGCACGGTGAGCCACTGGTGGTGTTCCGCGGTGGCGCGGGCACGCCTGCCGTGCTGCCCGACCGCTGCCCGCATCGACATGCGGCGTTGAGCGCGGGCAAGGTGCGTGATGGGCAGATTCAGTGCCCCTACCATGGCTGGCGCTTCGATGCTCAGGGCCGTTGCACCCAGCTGCCCGGCCGTCTGCAACAACACTGCAGCCAGCCGCTGTTGCAGGCGCTGCACAGCTGCGAAGCCCACGGGCTGGTGTGGGCCAGCCTTGACGCCGAGCCGCCGCAGGCGCCACCGGCGGCGCCCGCCGGGCAAACCCAGGCACTGGATGTGTTCTGGATGAGCGACCGGGTCCGTTGCACCTTGCAGGATGCGGCGGAGAACTTCCTCGACGGGTTTCACACCCCTTTCGTGCACGCCGGGTGGATACGCCAGGACCGCAAGCGCCAGCAGATTCGTGCCTGGGTGCATGCGCTGGAGGATGGCGTCGAGGCGCAGTACAGCGAAGAGCGCACGCAGTCGGGGTTGATCTCGCGGTTGTTCGAGGGTGAGCGGAGTTTGAGCATGGGGCGCTTTCGCGTGCCGGGGCTGGCCGAGATCGAGTACCGCGATCGCCAGGGCGGGCTCAACCTGCTGGTCAGTGCCTGGCTGGTGCCGGCAGGCGCTGGTGAGCTGCGCTTGTTCGCACGCATTGCCACAGCCCGTGGGCGCTTGCCGGGGTGGCTCAAGCGTGGGGTATTGCAGCCGATGTTCGCGGTGATTCTCAGGCAGGATCGGCGGATTCTCGAGAATGTCAGTGCCAACCGGGGGCGCTTCGCCCTGCTGCCAACGCCGCTGGACAGCCCCCAGGACTTGCTGGCACCGTGGATTCGGCAGTTGCTGGCGCATGGGGAACTGAGGGGGTTCGAGGAGCGGCGGGAGACGTTTTTGCTGTGAGGCGGGCGTGATTGCTGGTTTTTGAGCGCGTGAGGACTGCCAGGTGTTCGCCGATAGTCCTGACGCGGATTGCCTCGAAAGGAATGCCCGCAAGCCCCTCTCAAAACCCACTCAAATGCAGAAACAGCCGATCAGCCCAGAACACCTGGTGCACCAGCACAATCCCCCAGAACACCAGCTGATACGACAACTTGCGGGTCTTGTGCCGAAACAGCTGCTGGGCCAGCAAAGCCCCCGGCCAGCCCCCCAGCAGCTCGCTGGCATGCAGCACCTTCTCTGGGGTACGCCAGCCTTGCCCGCGGGCCTGCTGCTTGTCCTGCCAATACAGCATCACACTGACCAGGCTCACCAGCGGGTACAACGCCAACGCCAGCCAGGACTGCCCGTTCAGGCCCATCTGCAATCCACCCAGAAGCGGCAGCAAGCACAGCGCCACCAGCACCAGCAGCTTCAGGCGTACATGGCGCACACCTGGCTCGACCGCTTGCGCCCGGGCCATCAGGCGTGCGCCGTCGACCAGTCGACCCAACCGAACTCCCAGGTGGCCAGTATCAGCAGGCCAAAGGCGATGCGGTACCAGGCGAACACTGCATAGCTGTGGTTAGCAATGAACTTGAGCAAGGCGCGCACGGCGATCATGGCGAAGATGAACGACACCACGAAGCCCAGGGCGAACACCGGCAGGTCACCCGGCTGGAACAGGTCACGGTACTTGTAGCCCGAATAGACCGCCGCACCGACCATGGTCGGCATGGCCAGAAAGAACGAAAACTCGGTGGCCGCCTTGCGTGACAGGCCGAACAGCAGGCCGCCAATAATGGTCGAGCCCGAGCGCGATGTACCCGGAATCATCGCCAGGCACTGCACGAAACCGATTTTCAGCGCGTGGTGCCAGCTCATCTGGTCGACGTGGTCGACCTCCACCCGGTGCTGGCGGCGTTCGGCCCACAGCATGATCACCCCGCCCACCACCAGCGCCGCAGCCACGGTGATCGGGTTGAACAGGTATTCGTGGATCAGGTCGGCGAACAACACCCCCAGCACCACCGCCGGCAGGAAGGCGATCAGCAGGTTGGCAGTGAAACGCCGGGCCGGCGCCTGGGTCGGCAGGCCAATGACCACATCGAGGATCTTGCGGCGAAACTCCCACACCACCGCAAGGATGGCGCCCAGTTGGATGATGATGTTGAACGCCATGGCGCGTTCACCACCGAAACCGATCAGGTCGGCGACGATGATCTGGTGCCCGGTACTTGAAATCGGCAAAAACTCCGTCAGGCCTTCGACCACACCCAGGATGATTGCCTGCAAGGCACTCCAAAAATCCATCATTCCCCCATGGAGGCGCAGCCGGTGGCTGGCCTCTCTGTTTTGATTTGCAAATGTATACCGCACGCGGCGACGCCGTTTTACAGCGACCCTTGGGTGCAATGCCAGCGGAAAAGTTCAGTGCGTTAAAGGTTTCATCTGGCGCGGCCGAGATCCTATCAGAGGGACCGTTACGACACCTGTGTTACCTGCAACATCACATGTCATATACGCCAGATTAGCCGTTGGTCGAGTGGGGGGCAGCGGCAAAGCGTGCTTGGATGCCTTCGATAAAAAGAACAACACCGGAGTAACGCATCATGAAGACCCTGAGATCGATGTCGATCAGCCGCCGCCTGTGGCTGATCCTGCTGGTCGCCGTGGCCATGCTGGTAGTACTGGGCCTGCTGATGCTGCGCCAGATCCATGGCGACCTGTACCAGGCCAAGGCCGAGAAAACCCGCCACGTGGTGCAGACCGCCGCCGGCGTGCTGGCCTACTACCAGGGCCTGGAAGCTGCCGGCACGCTCAGCCGCGAAGCCGCCCAGCAGCAGGCGCTGCAGGTGGTGCGCGGGCTGCGCTACGAACAGAACGACTATTTCTGGATCAATGACCTGCAGCCGAAGATGGTCATGCACCCCACCAACCCCAAACTCGACGGCCAGGACCTGTCGGCGATCCGCGACCCTGACGGCTTTGCCGTATTCAACGAAATGGTCGCCCTGGCCCGCAGCCAGGGCGCCGGCCCTGTGGACTACCGCTGGCCCAAGCCCGGCGCCAGTGACCCGGTGCCCAAGACTTCATACATTCAGTTGTTCAAGCCCTGGGGCTGGGTGATCGGGTCGGGGGTGTACGTCGACGACGTGCAAGCCGAGTTCGCCCGCCAGTTGCGCGACGCCTCGCTGGTGGGCCTGGGCATCGCCCTGCTGATGGCCCTGGTGGTGATGCTGATCGCGCGCAGTATTGCCCGCCCGCTGCAGGAGGCGGTGCAGGCCATGGGCAACATTGCCAGCGGGGAGAGCGACCTGACCCGGCGCCTGGACACCCACGGCCGCGACGAGATCAGCCACCTGGGCGAGCACTTCAACCGCTTCAACGGCAAGCTGCAGGGTGTGGTCGGCCAGTTGCAGGGCGCCGCCCATGCCCTGGCCGAATCGGCCGGGCATGTGGGTGACAACGCAGGCGCCGCCCAGGCCCGCAGCGCTCAGCAGTCGTTGCAGATGGACCAGGTGGCCACCGCCATCAACGAGGTCACCTACGCGGTGCACGATGTGGCCAAGCATGCCGAGCAGGCCGCAGGCGAAATGCGCAATGCCCAGCAGCAGGTGGACCACGGCCAGCAGGCCATCCATGGCAGCCTGCAACAGATCGACCGGCTGTCGGCGACCATCGAGCAGGCGGTGCAGGTGATTCGCGAGCTGGCCAGCCACAGCACCAAGATCGGTGGCGTGCTGGAGGTGATCCGCGCCATTGCCGAGCAAACCAACCTGTTGGCGCTGAACGCGGCCATCGAGGCAGCTCGGGCCGGTGAACAGGGCCGCGGTTTTGCGGTGGTGGCAGATGAAGTACGCCTGCTGGCCCAGCGCACTGCCCAGTCCACCGCCGAGATCCAGACCATGATCGAGCACTTGCAGGGGCAGTCGGAAGCGGCGGTCAGGGCCATCGACACCAGCAGCGAGGCTTCGCGCCAGACCGTCACCCAAGCCCGCGAGGCCGGTACCAGCCTGGATGCCATCAGCCAGGCACTGAACACCCTGGGTGCGCTCAACGCCTCGATTGCCAGCGCCACGTTGCAGCAGTCCCACGTGGTCGAGGAGATCAACCGCAATGTGACCGAAACCGCCGGCCTGTCCCAGGAAACCGCCGAAGCCGCGCGCCAGTCCAGCGATGCCGGCGCCGCCCTGGCGCGCTTGAGCGACGAGCTGGAGCAACTGCTACGCCAGTTCCGCGTCTGAAGGCCCAGGCCACCTGTAGGAGCCGGCTTGCCGGCGATGGGGCCGGGCCTGTAAACACGGGCTGCCAGCCTCATCGCTGGCAAGCCAGCTCCTCCAGGACCACGCGCCCTGCGCAACCGGCTTGAAGCCGGTCACCCTATGCTTGTAGCATCGCGCCCTTCCCTTTTTTCAAGGATCGCCGATGTCCGGCCTCGAACTCTTCGCCGCCGCGCTCGGCGTCATCGCCGTCTGGCTCACCGTGCGCCAGAACCCCTGGTGCTGGCCGATCGGCCTGGTGATGGTGGTGCTTTACAGCTGGATCTTCTACGAGGTGAAACTGTACTCGGACATGCTGCTGCAACTGGTCTATGCGGTGCTGCAACTGTACGGCTGGTGGCAGTGGACCCGCCCGGACCGGGTCGAGGACGCTCGCCAGGTGTCGAGCCTGGCCCTGGCGCCGCTGCTCAAAGGGCTGGCAGCCGGGCTCGCCGCCAGCGTGCTGCTGGGCGCAGCCATGGCGCATTTCACTGATGCCGCCCAGCCTTGGCTGGACGCCGCGCTGACCGGCTTCAGCCTGGTGGCGCAGCTGTGGATGGCACAAAAGCGCCTGCAATGCTGGGCGCTGTGGGTAGTGGTAGATGTGATCTTCGTTGGCCTGTTCCTGTACAAGGGCCTGTACCTTACCGCCGCGCTGTACGCCCTGTTCACCCTGATTGCCGTGCGTGGCTGGCTGGAGTGGCGCCGCGACCCGGCGCTGGCAGGCGCATGAAGACCCTGGTGCTGTGCGGCCCCGAGTCCAGCGGCAAAAGCTGGCTCAGCGGCGAGATCCAGGCCCATTTCGGCGGCGTGGTGGTGGGTGAATACGTGCGCCACTTCATGGAGCGCGAGCAGCGCGACACCTGCTACGCCGACATCCCAAGCATTGCCCGCGGGCAGTTGCAATGGGAAGACCTGGGACGCCTGCAGGCCCCGCCGCTGCTGATTCTCGACACCCACCTGCTGAGCAACATCCTGTGGAGCCGCGCGCTGTTCGGCGACTGCCCGGCCTGGGTCGAACAGGCCCTCGACGCACGCAGCTACGACCTGCACCTGCTACTGCGCCCCGAGGGCGTGGACTGGGTTGGCGACGGCCTGCGCTGCCAGCCCCGCCTGGAAGAGCGCCAGCAGTTCTTCCTGGACAGCCTGCACTGGCTGCAAACCCGCCAGCGGCCGTTCCAGGTCATCGAAGGCGACTGGCCTCAGCGCAGCGCGGCAGCGCTTGCCGCCGTAGCCCGCCTGCTTGATGGCCAGCTGCCAGCCTGCGCCACCGAGTGTTAACCGGCTGAGACAGCCGCGTTTGACAAAACCCCCATTCCTTGGGGGCTACGCCAGAATTGGGGAAGCTGTCTCAGCCCTGAGACAGGTTTTCACGAACCGTTCACAACCGCCGTATTACGGGGCTTGCAGCCAGGTTTGAGCATAGATCGTCTCAGCGCTGATACACCTGGCCCGCTGCCGCTCCCGCCATGCCACGCAAGCTGTTGATTTACTTAATAAAAACAAAATTGGCACGGCTTCTGCCATGTATCCGGCAACGCTGACGCTGGGCAGCGCCCGGAAGAAGGAATGGCCACCGTGGGAACACTCGACAAAGCCACCCGCTTCACCCAACTGCTGCTGGCAGGTTGCGCCCTGGGTTCGGCCCTGGGCCTGCCCGCCCAAGCTGGCGACGGACGCATCATCGTCCTGCGTGATGTACAGCCACGCATGGCCACCCGCGCCCCGCTGATCCCCGACCCCAACCCGCTTGCCATCAACGCCAACCCCTCGGCAGCCATCGTGCGCCAGACCGGGGAACTGAGCGATGGCGACTTCGCCGGCATCAGCAGCGGCGCCGGGATCAACACGATGGTGCTGCAGCAGACCAACAACCTGGGCGGCAATGTGAACAGCCAGACCCAACTGCCGAACATGGCCAGCGGCCGTGGCAGTGGCAGCGGCGGCAGCATCGCCAACATGGTCAATTCCAGCGTGCAGCGTGGCATGAGCGGGCTGAACGTACTGACGGGGGGCAAATGACATGAAGCCTGTGCTGATCCTCGCCACTGCTTTCGCCCTGCCCGCCTTCGCCCAGCCGCCGGTGGTCAATACCTCCACCATTGACGCCTCCGGTGCCCGCTACCAGGGCGTGCTGTCGGTCAACCAGGCCGCCGGCGACCAGCAACAACAGGCCAATGCCCGGGCCATCGCCCTGGGCCATGACGCCAGCGCCAACACCCAGGTACGCCAGCAAGTGCAAGCCACAGTCGACCCGTCGATGGCCGCCAGGGCAAGCATTCAGGGCAATGCCTTCAGCGGCGGCAACGGCATCCTCGGCGTCAACCAGAGCGCCGGCGCCGCCAACCAGCAAGCCAACGCAGTGCGCCTGAATGTCAGCGCGCAACCGCTAAGTCTCGATGACAGCGTCCTCATGCAGCAGAACGTGACGCTGGTCAACAACTCCGGGGCAACCGACACCTCAACCGGCTATCGCCAGGTCAGCACCAGCGACCAGGCCTTCACCGGTAGCCGTGGGGTGATCCAGTTGAACCAGAGCGCAGGGGTGGGCAACCGAACGGCCAACACCCTGAGCGTGCGGGTCGCCAACTGACCCTGGCAGTCACCAACAACACTTAACCTACACATAGCACGGAGAGTCACCATGAAACCTTCGATGGCAATCAAGCCTCTGGTTTTCGCAATTGCTGCGATCATGGCTGTAGCTGCACAGGCGGGGCAGAACGACCGGCGCGACCGGCATGGCCCCCCCGTCGTTCCGGTAAGTGCAACGGCTAAGGCCACGGATGTGCAAAACAGCACAGGCAACCGCATCCTCAACGAAGGCACCATCAACCGCGCCGAAATGAGCGGCTCGGCCACCGGCGCCAGCGGCAACGTCGGCGTCAACGTGGCGGCCGGTAGCGGCAACCAGCAGGACAACGCCGCCGCCATCGCCAACGCCAGCGCCGCCGACATCGACGGGGCCTTCGTGTTCGGCAGCGCCAATGCCACCTCCACGGTCAAGCAGTACAGCAACGACAACAAGGTCAACAACTACAACACCACCTCGTCGGCCATCATGAGCGGCTCGGGCAATGGTGGTTCAGGCAACATGGGCATCAACGTTGCCGGCGGCGACCTGAACCAGCAGAAAAACACCATGGCCATCGCCAACGCCAGCTCGCCACTGGGTGGCAACTCCACCGCCACTGCCAGCGCCGACCAGAACAGCCCGGGCCTGACGGTCAACAACTACGCCGACCGCAACATGACCGTGCAGACCGTAACCCTGACCGCCACCAAGAGCGGCTCGTCCTCGCTCACCCACAACTCCGAGCTGAGCGTGGACAAGTCGGCCTCGGGCAACTGGAGCAACAGCGGCACTTCGCACTTCGACGCCAGCGGCTCGAAGTCGGGGCAGTCGAACGCCACCGGCAGCGCAACCCTCACCGCCAGTGCTGACGGCTCGCTCAACACCGGGCATGTGGTCACCTTCAACAACGGTAACGGCGACCGCACCCGCAGCGTGAGCACCAGCGATGCGTTCAACGCCTCGCTCAACGGCAGCGTCGAAACCACCAAGGGCCACACCTACGACTCCTCGTTCGAGAAAGCCTACGACTCCAACTACGCCAACTCCGGCGAGAGCGCTTCGGGCTCGAGCAAGGACGTGACCAAGCACTACAGCGAGTCCACTTCCTGGGACCTGAGCAACACCATTTCGTACCAGAAGCTGACGCCTAACGGCTGGTCGAACGTGGTCAACAACACCGCCACCCTGAACAATTCGGTCAGTGGCAGCTCGGGCAACCTGGGCGTGAACGTGGCCTCCGGTGTGGGCAACCAGCAAAGCAACTCGCTGGCCATCTCCAACACCTCGTTCTGACCGTAGTGCAGCAAGGGGCCGCCTGGCGGCCCCCATCGCCGGCAAGGCGGCTTCCGATGCTTTCGGCAGCCGGCTTGCCGGCGATGCCCTGCCGCAACCAGAAGGCGTTAACACATGCGCATTCCTGCACTGGCAATGCTGTTTTGCCTGGCCAGCCTGAGTACCACCAGCGAAGCGGCGCAGATGCCGCTTTCGGTACTTCCGGGTGGCGCGGTGGTGTTCAAGCCGATCCAGAGCGTACGCGAACGCAAGTTCGCCGACCTGGTGCAGCAGAAGACCGATTTCAGCTGTGGCGCCGCCGCGTTGGCGACCATCCTGCGCCAGGCTTACTGGCTGGATGTCAGCGAGCACGACATCATCGAAGGCATGCTGGCCCACGCCGACCAGGACCTGGTGCGGACCCAGGGCTTCTCGATGCTGGACATGAAGCGTTACGTGGAAAGCATCGGCATGCGGGCCCGCGGCTACCGGGTGGCCCCGGAAACCCTGCACGACGTGCGCATTCCGGTGGTGGTGCTGATGGACATCCGCGGCTACAAGCACTTCGTCGTGCTGCAGAAGGTCGACCGTGGCTGGGTGTACATCGGTGACCCGGTGCTGGGCCACAAGCGCTTCAAGGTGGATGACTTCGTCAAAGGCTGGAACGGCATCATCTTCGCCGTCATCGGCCAGGGCTACGACAAGGCCAACGCCCTGCTCGACCCGCCACAACCACTGACCGCCAAGAACCGCATCAACAATTTTGCACCGGTCAAGGATTCCGAACTGATGGACTTCGGCTTCATTCGCAGCGACTTCTTCTAACGACAAGGGGGCATGAGGCTCCGGGAGCATCCCATGAAGACTCCAACCTGGCTGACCCTGATGTGCCTGGCGGTCAGCCTGCCGATCCAGGCACAGACGTTCCAGCCGATCGAGCTCAAAGACCAGGAACTGGCCAACCTGCGCGGACGTTACGTGATGCCCGGGCGCATCGTCAGTTTCGGCATCGTCATGACCAGCACCTGGCAGAACGCCAACGGCGAGGTGATCGGCGCCACTTCGACGATGCAGATCCAGCAATCGACGATCAAGCCGCAGTTCTACGTGACCATGATCAACGAAAAAGGCACCGGCACCTCGACAAACCAGGGGACCGGCACGGTCACCGGCGGTGGCGGCCTGAACAACACCACGGGCGTGACCCAGGTGGTACGCGCTGCCGGCGACAACAACAGCGCCTGGAACAACGTAGGGATCACGGTCAGCAAGGGCGGCAAGGGCGGTGACAGCACGCCACAGGGCGAGGTACTGGCCCCTGGCTCGTCGCTGGTGGCAGCCAACGGCGCGGGCTCCATGAGCGTATCGGCCAGTGGTGGTGGTGTGCAGCTGAACATCGTCGCCGGCAACAACCAGGGCAACACCGTGCAGCGCCTGGCCCAGGGCGGGCTGATGCAGAACACCACGCTGCTGGGTAATGGCAACCAGGTCAGCAACATCACCTCGCTCAACGTGGTGCTGCGCGACAACATACCGTCGGGTGGCGCACTGACCAACAACCTTGACCAGCTCAAGGGTCTACGCACTTTGGGTTACTGATCTACGCTCTGTTGCATTCTCTGAAGCC
This sequence comes from Pseudomonas fakonensis, assembly GCF_019139895.1. Classification (GTDB taxonomy): domain Bacteria; phylum Pseudomonadota; class Gammaproteobacteria; order Pseudomonadales; family Pseudomonadaceae; genus Aquipseudomonas; species Aquipseudomonas fakonensis. The sequence continues at coordinate 3,181,744 of NZ_CP077076.1, forward strand.
TGAAGGGACGGCTCCCCCCATGCATCGATCGTTTACGTTCAGAGCTGTAGTCTGCCTGGCCACCTTGGCGCCTGCCACGCTGTTGCAGGCCGCCGCCGACCCTCAGGTCGAGGCGCTCAAGCAGGAATTGCTGGCATTGAAGCAACGTTACGAAGCGCAGCAGAACGCGCTGATGGTGCTGGAACAGCGCCTGCGCCAGGTTGAAGAGGCCCCGCCCGCGCCGCAGCCCAAGCGCCTGGTCAAGTCGCCGGCCGAGCCCACCAGGGGTGGCCAGGTAGCTGCAGCCGGGTCCGGCAGCTCGTATGGGCAGTCGCTTAAAGACGACTCGGAACCGGCGCAGAGCGTGTCCAACCTGTACGACGAGGCCAGCGGCTTCTTTGGCGGCGGCAAGTTCAGTGTCGAGACCGGCCTCACCTACACCCATTACGACACCCGTGCCCTGGTGCTCAATGGCTTTCTGGCGCTGGATTCGATCTTCCTGGGTGATATCAACATCGACCGGATCAAGGCCGACAACTGGACCCTGGACCTGACCGCCCGCTACAACCTGGCGCAACGTTGGCAGTTCGATATAAACGTGCCGATTGTCTATCGCGATTCGACCTATTCATCCGGCGGGGCCGGCGGTTCTGGCCAGTCCGAATCCGAGGCCAGCGTGACCCGCGACCCGACCTTGGGCGACATCAACGTTGGCGTGGCCTACAAGTTCCTCGACGAGTCCGAGAGCCTGCCGGATGCGGTGTTCACCTTGCGGGTCAAGGCCCCGACCGGCAAGGACCCGTACGGCATCAAGCTGCGCGAGGTGGCTGGCAACGATAACCTGGCGGTGCCGGAGAGCCTGCCAACCGGCAACGGCGTGTGGTCGGTGACCCCAGGCATTTCGCTGGTCAAGACCTTCGACCCGGCGGTGCTGTTCGGCAGCCTGTCCTACACCTACAACATGCAGGACTCGTTCAGCGACATCAGCCCCGAGGCCGGCAGCAAGGTGCCGGGGGATGTGAAACTGGGGGATTCGTGGCAGATCGGCGGCGGGATTGCCTTTGCCCTGAACGAGAAGATGAGCATGTCGTTCTCGGTGACCGACCAGTTTGCCCGCAAGAGCAAGATCAGGCAGGACGGGGGGGATTGGCAGTCGATTACCAACAGCGACTACAACGCGGCCAACTTCAACATTGGGTTGACCTTTGCGGCGTCCGAGAACTTGACGATTGTGCCTAACCTGGCGATTGGGTTGACCGATGATGCGCCGGATTTTTCGTTTAGTTTGAAGTTCCCTTATTACTTCTGATTTGAGGGCTTGCGGGGGTTGCGTTTGGAGATGTATGCGCATTCGTTGACGATGGCGGCTTTTCGTCACCTTTCCGCCCTTAAAGCCATCCCTTTCAAGGTGTTGCTGTCAGGGCTGCCAAGTGCTCGCCGAGGGTTCGCGTCAGGGCCTCCAGGTGCTCGCCACAACCTTTGCAGCGCCTATCAGATCGAGCGCTGCAAGACTTGTGGCAAGCACCTGGCAGCCCTGACGCAAACACCTTGAAAGGGATGGCCCTTACGGCGGGTAACTTTTTGAGGGAGCAAGATCAACAGCCAGATCAAGAGCTGGGATAAGGGTTTGATTGTTGTTGATGTGTTGGTTTTTCTGGCCCTATCGCCGGCAAGCCGGCTCCTACAAGAGCCGGCTTGCCGGCGATTGCGATGCTGAGGCCATCGCAGGGCACGGCCCCCGGCGAATTTGGTAACCACCGTTGTCACGGACCGCGTAACTACCCGATGCCTGATATCATCGAGCACATTTGTGTGACAGCTTCATGGCAAAAGGAACGCTTACGTGAAACACATGCTCGGCCACCCCCGTGCCCGACTGGTCGCCCTGTGCACCCTGGTGCTGGCCATCCCCCTGGGCGCACGCGCCCTGCTCGGTTGGTCAGCGCCGCTCGGCTACCTCTCGGACCTTGCCGTCGGCAGCTTGCTGGTACTGCTGTTGCAACGCCGTGCCTGGTGGCTGGCACTGCCGCTGTTGCTCGCCTGGGGTGGGCTGTGGGTCGCTTCGGCGGAGCTGGTGAGTGCGGTGGGCCGCCTGCCCAACCCGTCCGACCTGCACTACCTGTTCGACCCGCAATTCATGGAAAACTCGACCGGTGGCGCCCTCTCCCACCCTTGGCTGCCAGGGCTGCTGGTCGCAGGCCTGGCAGCCTGGCTGGGCAGTTGCTGGCTCAGTCGCGGCCAGCGCCGGGCCGGGCTGTCGGGCAAGGCCTGGGCTTTGCCGCTGGTGCTGCTGGCAGCCCACTGGGGCAGCCAGCAGCTGGTGCCGTCTGACGCCGACCAGTGGCGCCAGTACAACTTGCCGCATCAACTGCTCAGCGCCGCCAGTGGCGAGCTGCAACACCGCGCCCAGGTTCTGGTCAGCGGTGAAGCCACGGTCAAGCCCTTGCCAACCGCCGGGCTGACCCAGGCCGACCTCGCCGGCCAGCGCCTGCTCAAGGGCGCCGGCAACGCCCGCAACCTGCTGCTGATCACCGTAGAAGGCATCCCCGGGGCCTATATCCGCGCCAACCGCCAGGCCCTGGGCAGCCGCTTCGACCAGGAGCTCATGCCGCGCCTCAGCCACTGGGCCGAGCGCGGCATGAACACCCCCGACTACGTGCTGCACACCCACCAGACCATCCGCGGCCTGTACGCCATGCTCTGCGGCGACTACGACAAGCTGGCCAACGGCACCCCCAAGGGCGTCGAGCTGCTCACACAAGATGTACGCAACCAGGCCTGCCTGCCGGCGCAATTGCGCCAGGCGGGGTTCACCACCCACTACCTGCAAGGCGCCGGGCTGCGCTTCATGGCCAAGGACCGCATCATGCCGCATATCGGCTTCGAGTCGGTGCACGGCCTCGAATGGTTCAACAATACAAACTACCTGGAATTCCCCTGGGGCAAGGACGATCGGGCCTTCTTCGAGGGTGCGCTGGGGTACGTGGGCGAGTTGCGCAAGCAGAAACAACCGTGGATGCTGACCCTGCTGACCGTGGGCACCCACCAGCCCTACTCGGCCCCCGACGAGTACCTGCAACGCTACGACACCGCCAAGCAGGCAGCGGTAGCCTACCTCGACGACGCCCTGGGCGATTTTCTCGACAACCTCGAACGCCAGGGCGTGCTCAAGGACACCCTGGTGGTGGTGACCTCGGATGAATCCCACGGCATCGACGGCGTCCGCCTGGCCTCGTCCTGGGGCTTCAACCTGACCCTGGCACCCGACCAGGCGCAATTGCCAACCCTCAAGCGCGGCACCTACGGCCATATCGACCTGGCCACCTCGCTGCTCGATTACTTCGCCCTGCCGATTCCCACCGCACTGGGCGGGCGCTCGCTGTACCGCGACTACGACAGCGGCCGCGAGATGATCTCGTTCACCAACGGCGTGCTGCGCTACCACGACGGCCAGGGCACCTTCAGCGAATGTGATTTCCAGCAACGCTGCCGGCGCTACGCCAGCGAGGGCTTTATCGCCGACCAGGCGCGCTACCTGGGGCGCGGCGACAGCAGCCTCGGCCCGCAGTTGAACTTGCTGGCCAACACCCTGGACCAATCGCTGCTGCAAACCCCGCTCAACCTGCGCTACCAGTTCGGCGGGCCATCACCGATTGCCTTGCATGAGCGCATCCGCGACGACTGGGCCGACAACCTGATCGGCGCCCAGTACCTGGAAATGCCAGAAGGTTCGCGCACCAAGGTGCGGGTCAAGGTGCGCGCCCTCGACCCGCAACACGAGGCCTATATCCGCCTCAAGGCCAAGCAGTTCGAGCAGGACGTGCAACTGGGCCTGCCTGACGAAGTGCTGGTGACCGCTGACCAACCCATGGAAATGGAGTTCGACTTCGACAACCCCTTCGAGCGCAAGGCGTTCTCCTTCCACCTGCTGGGCTACGGCGGTGGCGAGGTAGAAGTCAGCGACTTCAGCGTCATCACCGCGCTGCCCGGTGAAGAAGACAGCAGCGAAGAGCACCCCATCGCCCATTCAGGCTGATGCCAGGGTCGTCTCCGGCTCCATGTGGAGCCGGCAAAGGCTTGGCGCCTGTTCAGCCATCGCACGGCGCGGCCGGCCCTTCCAGCACCTTCTGATAAAACGCCAGGTCCAGCCATCGCCCGAACTTGAACGCCACCTCGCGAATAACCCCTGCCTCACTGAAGCCCAGCTTCTGGTGCAGGGCGATACTCACTTGGTTGGTCAGGTCGATGCCGCCGATCATCACATGCACCTCGCGCTGACGCGCCTCATCGATCAACGCTTCGAGCAATCGCCGCCCCAACCCCATGCCGCGACAGTCTGGGTGAATGTAGATCGAGTGCTCGACGCTGTACTTGTATGCCGGCCACGCCCGGAAGGTGCCGTAACTGGCAAAGCCCAGCAACGTGCCCGCATCGTCTTCCAGGCCCACCACGGGGAAATCGTTGCGCCGCTTGGTTTCGAACCACGGGCCCATGGCCTCGGGCGGGCGCGGCTGGTAGTCATAAAGCGCCGTGGAATGCAGGATGGCGTGATTGAATATCTCGAGAATCGCAGCAGCATGGCGCTGCTCGGTGCAGTGGATCAGGCGCATGGCAAAACATCTCTGGAGTGAATTTCCACTTTACGATACGATTCGTATCGCATGATAGACAAGCACCAGGAAGCTACCCGTGAACATCGAGCAACTGATCGCCTGCCGCCTCGCCGAACTGCGCACCTCGCAACGCCTGAGCCTGGCCCAGTTGGCCGAGCGCGCCGGCGTTGGCAAGGCAACCATCTCCAAGATCGAACGCCAGGACAGCAGCCCGACTGCTGCGATTCTCGGGCGGCTGGCCGCCGGCCTGGGCGTACCACTGAGCCAGCTGCTGGCCGAGGAGCAGCCAGCCACCGGCACGCTGCGCCGCCACGCTATGCAACCCACCTGGTGCGACCCTGCCACCGGCTATGTACGCCGCCAGGTGGCCGACGCAGACCCGGCCAGCGGCAACGAAATGGTCGAGATCGAACTGCCTGCGGGCGCTCGCGTCGATTACCCGCACTGGCAGGCCGGCAGCTATCGCCAGCGGCTTTGGCTGTTGCAGGGAACACTGCGTGTAACCCATGGCGACGAGCATCACCAGATGCACACCGGCGATCTGTTGGCGTTTGCCGTGGACCGCCCGCTCAGCTATCAAGCCGGCGCCGAGGGCCCATGCCGCTACCTGCTGAACATCCTGCACCTGCCGCGCCCGGTGTAGGACGAACAGAACGGCAGTCCGCCGCGGATGTGCTTTGCTTACAGCAAGCCCGTAACGGAGCACGCCCGATGAAGATCGTGATCACCAGCATTCTCGTCGACGACCAGGCCAAGGCCCTGGCCTTCTACCACCATGTGCTGGGCTTTCAGCCCAAACACGACATCGCCATGGGCAAGCACCGCTGGCTCACGCTCACCTCCCCCAACGACCCCAATGGCGTGGAACTGCTGCTCGAACCCGACGCCCACCCAGCTTCGAAAACCTACAAGGCTGCCCTCAAGCAGGACGGCATCCCAGCCACCTCGTTCGGTGTGCGCGACGTGCAGGCCGAATACACCCGGCTGTGCGCTGCGGGCGTGCATTTCACCCAGCCCCCCACCGACATGGGGCCGGTGACCGTAGCCGTTTTCGACGATACCTGCGGTAACCTCATCCAGATTGCCCAGCGCCACTGAACAGCGTCACCCACCCTGCAGACAGCCCAGCGCACCTGGGCTACATTGCCGACTTCCCCCAGCGCAGCCATAACAAGGAAAACCCATGCGCTACGAATTCAGTGAAGTCCTCAACGACCTGATCGACTACTTTCTGCTCGGCGACATCCAACTGCTGTACACCTTCAAACAGGAAAACGATCTGCCCGACGACCTCGCCCGCGCATTCACCACCGGCGACAGCGGCGACCAGGCCGTGCGCGAAGGCGTGGTGCTGCCGCTGGCCGGCATCGACAACCTGCCCTACCGCATCCTGTTCACCCTCGACGGCCGCACACCGGCGCTGCTCGAACCTGGCAGCCGGCTCAAGCACCGCCGTGACGGTTACCGGCTGCGGGTCGAAAACCGCGCGCTGATGCTGTTCACCTGGCGCATCCTGCAGCATTTCACCAACAAGACCCTGGGCGACCTGATGGCCCGCTATCAGGAGCCGGGGCGGCCGATCATCGAGCTGGACAATGGCTGGTACGAAGTTGAGGTACTGGCCGGCGCCCTGGTGCGTGAGGGGTTGTACGAGCCAGCGTTCGAATTCGTGCTGAAGAAGACCTGGCAGCAGCAAGGGGCCCAAGCAGACCTAGGGTACCGGTACACGTTGCGCGGTTACTTCGACTGACATCTGTCGCGGGCAAGCCCGCTGCCACGGGCCCCCGCGATACGTTTACCGGTTCAGGCGATGTCGCGATCCTTGGTTTCGGGCAGGAAGAAGATCCCCAGCACAGCAGTCATCACCGCGATCACGATCGGGTACCACAGCCCGTAGTAAATATCGCCAGTAGCCGCCACCATGGCGAACGCCACGGTGGGCAGGAAGCCACCGAACCAGCCGTTGCCGATGTGGTACGGCAGCGACATGGAGGTGTAGCGGATGCGCGCCGGGAACAACTCCACCAGCCAGGCAGCAATCGGGCCGTAGACCATGGTCACGTAGAGCACCAGAATGCTCAGCAACAGCAACACCATCGGGTAGTGGATCTTCGCAGGGTCAGCCTTTTCCGGGTAGCCCGCCTCTTTCAGTGCCGTGCCCAGGGTGGCGGTGAAGGCATCGCTCTGCGCCTTGAAGTCCGCCGCCGCCAGGCTGCTGCCATCGAAGCTTTGCAGTACCCGCTCGCCAATGCGCACCTGGGCCACGCTGCCGGGTTCGGCGGCCTGGTTCTCGTAAGGGATGGCGCGCTTGGCCAGCAGGCTCTTGGCGATGTCGCAGGAGCTGGTAAAACGCGCCTTGCCCACCGGGTCGAACTGGAATGCGCACTGCCCGGGGTCGGCAACCACCACTACCGGGTTTTGCTCCTGGGCGACGAACACGTCAGGGTTGCCGTACTCGGTCAGCCCCTTGAAGATCGGAAAGTAGGTCAGCGCCGCGAGGATGCAGCCGGCCATGATGATCGGCTTGCGACCGATCCGGTCGGACAGGCTGCCGAACAGGATGAAGAACGGCGTGCCGATGATCAGCGACCCGGCAATCAGCAGGTTGGCGGTTTGCGGGTCGATCTTGAGCATCTGCAGCAGGAAGAACAGCGCATAGAACTGCCCGGTGTACCACACCACTGCCTGGCCGGCGGTGCCGCCGAGCAGCGACATGATCACCACCTTGAGGTTGTCCCAACGGGCGAACGACTCGGTCAGCGGCGCCTTGGACGCCTTGCCTTCGGCCTTCATCTTCATGAACACCGGCGACTCGTTGAGCTGCATGCGGATATACACCGAAATGGCCAGCAGCAGAATCGACAGCAGGAACGGTATACGCCAGCCCCAGGCTTCAAAGGCCTCGGTGCCCATGGCGGTACGGCAGGCAAGGATCACCAGCAGCGACAGAAACAGGCCCAGTGTGGCGGTGGTCTGGATCCACGCCGTGAAGAACCCGCGTCGCCCCTTGGGCGCATGCTCGGCCACGTAGGTGGCAGCACCGCCGTACTCCCCGCCCAAAGCCAGGCCCTGCAGCAAGCGCAAGGTGATCAGAATGACCGGCGCCGCCACGCCAATGGCGGCGTAGCTGGGCAGCATACCCACCACCGCGGTGGACAGGCCCATGATCACGATGGTGATGAGGAAGGTGTACTTGCGCCCGATCATGTCACCCAGGCGGCCGAACACGATGGCGCCGAACGGCCGTACGGCAAAGCCTGCGGCAAATGCCAGCAAGGCGAAGATGAAGGCAGTGGTTTCATTGACCCCGGCGAAGAAGTGCTTGGCGATGATCGCCGCCAACGAGCCGTAGAGGTAGAAGTCGTACCATTCGAACACAGTACCCAGCGAGGAGGCGAAAATGACCTTGCGCTCCTCCTTGCTGATGCCGCGTTGGGGCGCGCTACTGCCCGTGGATGCGCTGCTGTCGAGGACCGCCATGGGTCGCCTCCGTCATGGTAATGGACCGGAGTGCCCCAGGCGAATCCATATGCACGCACCCAGCCCGAGGGCTTTCAGGTTGCGGCGAAACACGGCGAGGCCAGGCCTCGGATCGCGGCAAGGTAACAAAAAGCATAATCGGCTTTGCCGGGATAGCCAGTGAGCCGTGGCCTTGCGCTGAACGCCTGCAGGAGCAGGCTTGCCGGCGATGAGGCCGGGCCTTTAATCCCTGTATACGGGCCACTGGCCCTATCGCCGGCAAGCCGGTTCCTACAGGGGCTCCTGCTGAGCCAGGAAACGCACCATCAAGCCAACGGCGGCCCTTTGAGCTCGACCCGGTTGCCGTCAGGGTCCAAGCAATACACTGACAGCCCTTCACCGTCGGCACCATAACGTTGCTCGGCAGGCTCCACTTGCACCCCGGCAGCTTGCAGGTGAGCACGCAAAGCGGGCTCGTCGAACGGCTCGATCCGCAGGCACAGGTGGTCGAGGTTGTGGCCCTCGCGGCCAGGTGCGGCGCCGCCCTTGCGCCCCAGGGGCCCTTCTATCGCCACCAGGTCGATGAGGCTGCTGCCGGCAGCGAGGTGCACCATGCCCAGGTCTTCGCGGCGCCGGTCGAGTGGGCAGCCGAGTACATCGCCATAAAACTTCATGCTGCGCGCCAGGTCACGGACGCGCAGCACGAGGTGGTCGATATGCAGGATGCAGAAATCAGGCACAGCGCTACTCCTGGCTTGAGTTCCCCTGCACCATAGCAGAATGACGAGGACGTGCTGTACCTGGAACTGACCGAGCCCCAGGACAGCGACGACTGGCCGCTACTGCCCGCGCAGGTCTTCGAAGAAGGCCTGCCGCCCCTGCACCAGGCCCGATGCGCGCGGCAGGTTCGCAGCCTCGCCGTTAGGCCTTTCCACATGCCAGTAGCAGTGCCGGATGGCCCGGGTCACACCCACATAAGCCAGGCGCTGCACCTCTTCTTTCTGCGCCGTGTCGAACGCCTGGGCATCGCCCGGCTTGCCCAGGCCGGCCAGCCGATACACCTGGTTCTTATAGGGCGAGCTGGTCAGGTACTGACAGTCGCCGAGCATGAACACCGCATCGGCCTGCAGGCCCTTGGCGCTGTGATAGGTCAGTTGCTTGAGCCTGCGCCGGCTTGGCGGCAAGCTAGAATCAGCCTTAACAACATCAACTAAATGCTTTTCTATCAATGACTTATCGATACTTTTTCGAAATAACATCAAGACTGTTTCACCCTGCTGATAATGCTCGATCAGCGTTTGCGCCAAGGCTGCCTCGTCACGCTCGAACACCCGCACCGGTGCCAACGGCAGCTCGGCCGCATGGCCGCAGGCCTTGGCCTTCTTGCCGGTGATCGCTGGCGTGCCTTTGACCAGGTGCTCGGCGGCATCGATGATGTGCTGCTGGCTACGGTAGTTATCCACCAGCATTACCCGGGTATTGGCCGGCGACGGGAACGCCTTGGTGAACTCCATGAAGAACTTCGGCGAACTGCCCCGCCAGCCATAGATCGACTGCCAGTCATCGCCCACGCACATCAGCGAGGAGTGCTGCGCGCCTCGCCCGGTATGCAGCGTCGTGCCGCGGCGGCGAATTTCGGCGAGGCTCGCCCGCAGCCAGCTGACGATCTGCGGCGAGACATCCTGAAACTCGTCGATCATCAGGTGCGCCAGCGGGCGCAACAGCGGGTCGGGCAGCAGTTTCAGGTTCTCCGGGTTGTTCTCGCCGAACAGGGCGAACATGCGGTTGTAGGTCATCACCGGTGGCGACTGGGCCAGCAATTGTGCCTCGAAGGCCTTCCAGAACAGCGCCAGGGCCTCGAAGAACGGGCCGTCACTGTCGCCGGGCGGGAAGCTCATGGCCGCCACGGCGCTACCCACTTCCAGCCCGAGGTTTTCGATGAAGCTTGCGGCGGTGACGAAGGCATCGAGCAGCGGCGCAGCAGCCAGTTCGCCCTTGACCCTGTATTCAAACCCGGGGCCGGCCACGGCATCGCCCGCCAAGGCAGCGGCAAGGCGTTTTGCAGAAGAGTAATTATCTAGCCATATCAATGGTTTATCGCAGAAAGCTTGAAGCAAGGTGCGCTTTACCGCCCATTCTGCCCGCACCGTGAGCTTGGCGCCGGGGCGCTGGCACTGGCTGCTTTCGGCAGGGTCGAAACCCAGTACCACCCAGGCACCCGACCCTGCCAGCCGCCCCTGCACATGGAAGCGGCTGCCGCGGATCTGCACCGTATCGCGGCAAGGTTCGATACCCTTGATCGGCCAGGCCCCGGCGGCGTACCACAGGTCCTCGATCACATCGCACAGCTCTTCGTCACGCTGGGCGGCCAGCTGGGTCACCTGCACGCGCTTTTGCACATCAGGGTGATCGGGGTCCAGGGGCTTGAGCAGTAAGGCCTCCTGGCGCAACTCGCCAATCAACGTGGCGAAACGCGGGCTGTCGTTCATCAGGTCGCGGTAGCACAGGTTGAGCTGCTGGCGCTGGGCGTCGTTCAGGCGCAGGTCGAACGGGTTGCTGTCGACAGCCGCCTCGCTTCCGGCTGGCAGCTCATTGCCGAGGGTTTCGAATGCACGCACCTGGCTGAAGCCCGGCAGGCTGCGCACCAGTGGCAAAATGCGCGAATGGAAGGTGCGCACCAGCTCGCGGCCCTGGGACGGCGACAACTCCAGTTGCCACTGGGCAAACACCTGCAGCAGGCGCTGGATGAAGTCCTTGCGCGACTCGCGGGTGAAGGTCACCACGGTCATCGCGTCGAGTTCGTAGCCCAGGTAATGGCGCAGCAGCAGAATGCGCAGTACCAACGACGTGGACTTGCCGGCGCCGGCCCCTGCGACCACGCAGGTGGACGGCGTGTCGCTGAAGATCAGCTTCCACTGCGCAGCACTTGGCTGTGCGTCGCCAGGCAGGCGCTGGGCGACATCAGCCTTGAAGCGCTTTTTCAGCTCTGCCGTGAGCGGCAGGCGCCAGTCGTCGAACAGTTTGTCGTCCTGGCCGGGCACCGCCGCACTGTCAGGGCGCAGGTCACGAATCACCAACACCTGGCGGCCAGCTTCATAGCCGTCCACCCGCCCGCGCTCGTAGCCCTCCTGCAGGCCATCGGCATGGCCGTTGCGCTGGCCTGTGGCATGGCCCAGGAACCAACTGTCACGGTGCTGTGCCTGCAAGCGGCTCAGGCCACGCCCCAGCAGGCGCGCAGCAAGGCGGCGCAACCAGGGCAACTGGGCAGGCGGGGTCAGGTCGGCCGGGGCCTGGGGATGCTCGTGAGGCACGGTCACTCCATTGAAAATTCAAACAGCAGCCATGTTCGCCTCATCCGCCATAAAGTGCCAGCGAATGCTTTTGTATCAGTGCATTAGCCGATGAACCGCATCCATTACCGCACCATAAACAATCTATTAAATTGATATTTATAAGTCGATATTTACGCTTTTTTTCGATCTTTAACACCCGCATCATGACGCCATCACCACCCCTTCAGAGGCGCATCATCATGCTGCATCTTCGGCCCTTCGAAAGCCTTGGCCATGCCAACCACGGCTGGCTCGACGCCCATCACCACTTCTCGTTCGCCGAGTACTACGACCCGGCGCGCATGCACTGGGGCAACCTGCGGGTCTGGAACGACGACCTGATTGCCGCCGGCAGTGGCTTCCCGCCGCACCCGCACCGCGACATGGAAATCATCACCTACGTTCGTGAGGGCGCCATCACCCACCAGGACAGCCTGGGCAACAAGGGCCGTACTGAAGCGGGCGATGTGCAGGTGATGAGCGCAGGCAGCGGTATCGTGCACAGCGAGTACAACCTTGAGAAGGTCGATACGCGCATCTTCCAGATCTGGATCGTCCCGGAAAAAGTCGGTGACGCGCCCTCCTGGGGCACCCGGCCGTTCCCCAAAGGTGAGCGCGGTGAAGGCTTCGTGACCCTGGCCAGCGGCCGTGCAGGCGATGAAGACAGCTTGCAGATCCGTACCGATGCGCGCCTCGTGGCTGCCACCCTGAAAGCCGGGGAAAGCGCCGAGTACCGTTTCGATGCGGGCCGGCGCGGCTACCTGGTGCCGGCCAAGGGGCTGGTCGAGGTCAACGGCCTGCAAGCCAAGGCGCGTGACGGCGTGGCCATCGAGCAGGAAAGCCTGATCAAGGTCACCGCGCTGCAAGACACCGAAATCGTGCTGGTTGATGTGGCTTGATGCAGTACCTCGCGGGGCAAGTCCGCCCCCACGCAGCCCGAATCAAGGGGCGTGGGAGCGGGCTTGCCCCGCGACGCTCATTGCACCGGCAGGAAATTCATCAGCAGCAGGCTCTGCGCATAGTTGAGCCCGATTCGCCGGTAGCGCTCGTCGAGCATCTGCGCCAGCAGGTCCAGGCGCGCGACGATCTTGCCGAATTCCACGGCAAAGCTCAGGTTGCTGCCCTGCTCGGAAATCTCGTTGGAAAACAGCAGCAGCACGCCATTGGCGTCCTGGCGCTGGCTAAGCATCCAGGTGGCCTTCTCGATATTGCGCGCGGCGTTGTTGATGAACAGCGGGTCGAGGGTATCGGTCATGTAGAACTCGGCGCGCCCGCCATGGGCGGTGACCAGCATGCTGCCGATGGCATAGATGAAAGCCCCCACCCGGTCGCCCTTGAACTCAGGGTCCAAGGCGTAGCTCAATGCCGCCAGGTCGCGCCGGTCGCCCAATTGCGGCAAGCTCTGGCGCTGCTCGATGGCGATGCGGATCTGCCGCGCAGCGGTGGTGGCGTCGAGGTAGCCGGAGCGCTGCCACTGGCTGGGGTTGCGCAGGTACAGCTTGTTCATCAGCAGGTACAGGCTTTGCAGGTTGTCGCGCATGGCCAGCGTGGCCATGCGGTCGACACTGGTCTGGAACAGCTCGTCGGGCTTGCCGTTGCGAAACTGCTCGAGCATGTCGCTGCCCTGCTGCTGGGTGCAGGCGCCAAGGCACGTCAGGACGCCTGTCAGCAGCAGGTGTGCGGGGTGGGATGCGAGTTGTCTTGCGGCCATCGGCACCGGTACATGTCAGCGGCCCTGCCGGGGGTCGGCGCAGCCCAACTCTGCATAGAACACGGAATCGGCAAAAAGTGCGGTGGTCGCAGGCAAACAAGCGAAACGCTTCACCTTTCGAATGCCCCTCTGTAGGAGCCAGCTTGCCGGCGATGGGGTCGAGCCGGCAAACCACAGGCCAAGCCTTGTACCGAGGCCACAGGCCCAATCGCCGGCAAGCCGGCTCCTACAGGGGGGGGGAAGCCTTACATCGCGTGACGCAGCATCTGCACCAGCTGCGCATGCAGCGCCGGGTCGCCGCAAGCCACCACACAGCCGCCGTTCTGCGCCGAGCTGCCATCCCAGGCAGTGATCACGCCGCCCGCCCCTTCGATGATCGGCATCAGTGCCTGCACGTCATACGGCTGCAGGCTGGCCTCGACGATCACATCGACAAAGCCCGAGGCCAGCATGCAGTAGGCGTAGCAATCACCGCCATAACGCATCAGCCGAGCCTTGCCGGCGACATCCTGGAAAGCTGCCTTGCGTGCCTCGGTATCGAACATGTCCGGCGTGGTGCACATCAGGGTGGCGCTAGCCAGGTCGGCGCAGGCCCGGGTCTTCAGCGGCGCGCCACTGCGCCAGGCGCCCTCGGGGGTACCGACGAAGCGCTCGCCGGTGAACGGCTGGTTCATCACACCGATGCGCGGGCGCTCACCGTCGTTCAGGGCAATCAGCGTCCCCCACAGCGGCAGGCCGGTAATGAACGCGCGGGTACCGTCGATGGGGTCAAGCACCCAGGTCAGCGGGCTGCTGCCAACCGCAACACCCTGCTCTTCGCCAAGAATGCCGTGCTCGGGGTAACGGGCCTGGATCAACGCACGCATGGCGTCTTCGGCAGCCTTGTCGGCCACGGTCACCGGGTCATACAGGCGCCCGCCCTTGTCTTGCACCTCCAGCGCGGCGCGAAAATACGGTTGGATGGCTGCCGCCGCAGCATCGGCCAGCTCTTCGGCAAAGGCGCGGAATTCGCCAATCTGTTCAGCGCTCAGGGACATGATGCAGGCCTCGTTGCTTGAGAAAGGGCCAGCATCATACCCGACGCGGCGCAGACCGTTGCATTTGCCGCCCGCCTGTCCCAAGCTCTGCCCTTCCCCTGCCACGGACTGCACGATGCCCAGACGCCGCCTACTGCTGATCGCCTTGTCACTGCTGATCCTGGTGCCCGGCGTGCTCGGCTACCTGTGGCGCACCCCGCAGCCCGCAGCGCCGGTGTTGCCACCCCACAGCTACGCCAAGGCCCTGCGCCAGGCCCACGACGGCCAGCCCGGCGCGGCGCGGGTGCTGTACCAGCAGTTGCAACGCAGCGACCTGCCGCCGATTCGCCGCGCGGCGCTGTATGCCGAACTGCCCAGCTACCCTTCGCCCCAGGCCCTCAAGCTGGCCCGCCAGGACCTCGAGCATGACGACCCCATCGTGCGCCGGGCGGCCATCAACAGCATTGCGCGCCTGCTGCCGGCTGCCCAGCGCAGCCTGGTGCTGGGGCCATTGCTCGAAGACGACGAGCAAAGCGTGCGCTTTGCTATAGTGGACGCCCTGCTGGGGTTGGACCCGGATGACATCGGCCTGTATTTCGGCCCGCTGCAGGAAGCACTGGAGCAATACCAGCAAACCCTCGAGCAGCAACCTGACGATGCCGCCGCACAGGTGCACCTGGCGCGACTGTACATGCACGAGCAGGCCTACGCTCAAGCCTCTGCGGCCCTGGAGCGCAGCCTGGCACTGGCCCCCGAAGGCCTGGATGCGCTTGCAACCCAGGTACGCCTGTTGGAGCGCCAGGGCCAGCACGACGCTTCCCGCCAGGTACTGGCCAAGGCCCTGGCCCTGCGCCCGGACTCGGCGTTTCTGCAATACCAGCTGGGCCTCTGGCTGAGCCGCCACGAGCAGCACGAATACGCCCTGCTGGCGCTGTCGCGCGCCGTCGAGCTGGAACCGGACAACAGCGACTACCGCTACACCCTGGCCGTCACCCTGCACCGCCTGGAGCAGGTCCAGGCCGCCCAGCAGCAACTGGAGACCCTGCTCAACCGGCAGCCGGCCAACCGCCGGGCGCGGGTGCTGCTGATCCAGTACTGGAAGGAGACCGGCCAATTGCAGAATGTGCAGATACTGCTGGCCGAGCTTGAGCAGCAAAACCCCGATGACCCGGTGTTGCAGCAAGGCCTGTAAACAGGGTTGAAAGTTGGGCCGAGGCTCAATCGCGCAGCATGTGCTGCACCTGCCGGTTGAGCGTTTCCAGCGAAAACGGCTTGCGTAGCAAGGCCGTGCCAGGCTGATCGAGCAGCGCCTGCTCGATGGGTTCTCCGGTAAAGCCGGTGATGAACAAAATCTTCTGCGCCGGCTCGATCATCCGCAACGCCCTGGCCACCTGGCTGCCGCTGAAACCACCAGGCAACCCGATATCCGTGATCACCAGCTCGAACGGGCCAGCGTTGCGGAACTGCCCCAGCGCGGCATTGGCGTCACTGACGTCGTCCACCACATAGCCACGCTCCACCAAAGCCTCTTTCATCAGCCCGCGCAGGTTCACCTCATCGTCCACCAACAGCAGCCGCTCGCCCCTGGCGGGTTTCGGGTCGGTCGTAAAGTCTGCCTGCTCCGGCAGAACCCCTTGATAACGGGGAAACATCATCACCACCCGCGCCCCCTGGTCAATTTGCGACTCGATCCACATCTGCCCGCCTGACTGGCAGACGAACCCGTGCACCATCGGTAAACCAAGCCCGGCGCCCTGGCCCAGAGCCTTGGTGGTAAAAAACGGCTCGAAAGCGTGGGCCAGGTCCTCGGCCGACATGCCGTGGCCATCATCCTCCAGCTGGATCGTCACATAGTCACCGGCTGGCAGGCCTGGCCGTGCTTCGCTGGCGACGGTCATACGCTCGTTCAAGGTTCGGATCGACAGCTTGCCGCGCCCCTGGCAAGCCTCCCGGGCGTTGGCGCAAAGTTGCAGCACGGCAGTACGCAACCGCTCCGGGTCCAGTTGCACTGGCCACGGCGAGATGTCGAGCTCCCAACTCAGCAGCATCTCGCTGCCCAAGGTCTGTTGCATGGCGGGTTGTGCTTCGCGCATCAGCCGGTTGACGTCCAATGCACTTGGCGAAAGCGGTTGGCTGCGGGCAAAAGCCAGCAAGTTGTGGGTAAGGCCAATGGCGCGCTCGGCACATTCGCGAGCCATTGCCACGTAGCTCTCCAGGCTTTCTATGCGCCCTTGCAGCAGGCGCCGCTCCAGCAACTCGAGGCTGCTGCCAACACCGCTCAACACGTTGTTCATTTCATGGGCCAGCCCGCCCGCCACCTTGACCACCGAGTCCATGCGGCGACTTTCGCGTAACGCCGCTTCGGCAAGGCGCTGCGCGGCATTGCGGGTTTCGGTGAGTTCCCGGCCGACCAGTGTCGGCATGGCCTGGCCAGGTATGGTGTACCAGGAAAACCAGAGGTAATAGCCATCAGCATGTCGCGCACGGGCCTCGAAGGTGGAGGCGACATCGCCGTTCTGCAACGCAGCAAGCGCCAGCACAGCCTCGGTGCGCTCGCCCGGGTGCAGCAGCTCCGGCAACGACACTTCGGGCCGCCGATCGTCACTCCAGCCCAGCGTGCGCTGCCAGGCAGGGTTGCTCAGGTGCACATGCTGTTCGGCATCGAGCACCACCATCACATCGGGTGAAAATTGCCAGGTGTGCTCGCTGTCTGCCAGGTAAGTGCCCAACTGCGCTTCGAATGACTGGGCGCGTTCTTGCCACTCGCGCAGCGCCTCGGCATTGGCCGAGGCGGCGATCATGGTGTGCAGGAAGCCTGCGACCGCCCCATGGTCGTCGCGAATCGGTGAGTAGTAACAATTGAAGCGTGCTTCCGCGCCACCCCTCTGCCGCCCCGCCGGCAATGGCACGTCCTCCACCAATCCCCCGCACCCTTCAAGTGCCTGGAACACTGCCGCCCCCATGCTTTCCCAGGCGTCCTCCCAGAGGTCGTGAAAACTGCAACCTTGCCGGGCAACGACCGGGTAGGAGTCGTTCAGGATCACGCTCAGTTCCGGCCCCCACACCAGCGCACAGGGGAAAGGCGACAGATGCAACATGTCGACGGCAATGCGCAATGTCGCAGGCCAGTGGGATAGCGGCCCGAGCGCAGTGCGACTCCAGTCGGTGGCGGCGATACTGGCGCTCAGCGCAGGCACGCTGCCAGGCTCCGGTGCCAGCTGGATCATATTGATCGCACTCGCCGGATCCTGCCTGTCAGTGGCCAATATCTTCATTCCACAGTTGCGGTTGCGCCGCGATGAACTTCTGCATCAGATCCTTGCAGGTGGCGTCGTCATGCACCTGTAGCTGCACGCCCCGATCGCGCAGCAGCTTTTCTTCGCCCATGAAGGTCGAGTGCTCGCCAATCACTACATGGCGAATGCCATACAGCAGGATCGCGCCGCTGCACATGGCACAGGGCGACAGGGTGGTATAGAGGGTGGCTTCACGGTACACGCTGGCGGGCAGGCGGCCGGCGTTTTCCAGGGCGTCCATTTCGCCATGCAGGATGGCGCTGGCGTTCTGTACCCGGCGGTTGTGGCCACGCCCGATGATCTTGCCGTCATGCACCAGCACCGAACCGATCGGTATGCCGCCTTCCTTGAGCCCCAGACGCGCTTCGTCGATGGCGGCCTGCATGAATACGTCGATAGCCTTTTCCATGGGTACGCGTTCCTTGACGAGGCAGGTTTTCGGCAGCCTAGCACATCGCTCGGCAGCCATGGGGCTGATAGCAGCACGGGGCAAGCCCGCCCCCACTCAGCGTGGAAGCGGGCTTGCCCCGCGATTGGCCGTGGCGGTGAGGCGGGTCAATCGGTGCTCAGCACCCCACGGCGGACCTGGTCACGTTCGATCGACTCGAACAATGCCTTGAAGTTGCCCTCGCCAAAGCCATCGTCGCCCTTGCGCTGGATGAACTCGAAGAACACCGGGCCGAGCAAGGTTTCCGAGAAAATCTGCAGCAGCAGGCGCTTGTCGCTGGAGTCCGATGCGCCATCGAGCAGGATACCGCGGGACTGCAGTTGGTCCACTGGCTCGCCATGGCCTGGCAGGCGTTCTTCGAGCATTTCGTAGTAGGTCTGCGGCGGCGCGGTCATGAAGCGCATGCCCAGGCCCTTGAGCGCGTCCCAGGTCTTGAGCAGGTCGTCGGTGAGGAAGGCCACGTGCTGGATGCCTTCGCCATTGAACTGCATCAGGAACTCTTCGATCTGCCCGGCGCCCTTGGACGACTCTTCATTGAGCGGGATGCGGATCATGCCATCGGGGGCGGTCATGGCCTTGGAGGTAAGGCCGGTGTACTCACCCTTGATGTCGAAGTAGCGGATTTCGCGGAAGTTGAACAGCTTCTCGTAGAAGCCGGCCCAGTAGGCCATGCGCCCGCGGTACACGTTGTGGGTCAGGTGGTCGATGATCTTCAGGCCCGCGCCGACCGGGTTGCGGTCTACGCCTTCGATGAACTTGAAGTCGATATCGTAGATCGAGCTGCCCTCTTCATAGCGGTCGATCAGGTACAGCGGTGCGCCGCCAATACCCTTGATCGCCGGCAGGCGCAGCTCCATCGGGCCGGTCTCGATTTCAACCGGCTGGGCGCCCAGTTCCAGGGCGCGGGCGTAAGCCTCGTGGCTGTTGCGCACACGGAAGGCCATGCCACATACCGACGGGCCATGCTCGGCGGCAAAGTACGAGGCCATGCTGTTGCGTTCGTTGTTCAAAATCAGGTTGATGCCGCCCTGGCGATACAGGTGCACATCCTTGGAGCGGTGCGTGGCCACCTTGGTGAAGCCCAGTATCTGGAACACCGGCTCCAGCACGCCAGGGGTCGGCGAGGCGAGCTCGATGAATTCGAAGCCTTCAAGGCCCATCGGGTTTTCGAAGATATCTGCCATGTTCGTGTCCTCATCTACAGCGCAAAAAAACGGTTATCGGGTGCTTGCGATGCCGAGTTGCAGAGGGGGCGAACAGGGGATGCCGCGCACGCTGCGGGCGAGGTAGTCACCAATGATCAGCTTGAAGCCATGGTTTGTCATAGCGACCCATTCCAGGCGGGCTTGGCCCCCGGTATTGGAAGGCCTTATTGTTGTATTCGTAACCGGATTCTACATTGCGTAAACATAATTGTCGCCAACAAGTTAGCGGCCTTGCCCGACAAACGGCTATCCTGTGCATCAGTCCCCGCTTGCCACAAGGTCCACCCTGCCATGCCGTTTACCGCCCGCCGCCCTGCCCGCTGGAGCTGGCGTACCCTGTTGCCCTGGGCCGTGGCAGTGCTGCCGCTGCTATGCGGCCTGGCGGTGATGCGCTGGCAGACCGAACACGAACTGCAAGCCAGCAGCCGCGCCACGGCAACCGAAGTGTCGGAGCATATCGAGACGATACTCGCCAGCCTGTCGGCTGCCGCCAACCAGTTATTGCCCAAGGCCGGCCAGCCCTGCGCCGAGGTGCAACTGGCACTGCGGGTGGAAGTCACCCGCAATGCCTTCGTCCGCTCCACCAACCTGTTCGACCACGACAACCTCTATTGTTCTTCACTGTTCGGCGACTTCGACGAGCCGGTGCAGGTGAATGACTACACCGACGGCCAACTGTGGCTGATGGACGGCAACTCGGTCACCCCGGGCCAGGCATTGCTGGTGTACCGCGCAAGCCAGGGCTCGCGCGGGGCAATCACCACGGTGGACGGGCGTCACCTGCAAAGTGCCCTGCGCCTGATCGGCAAGGGTGAAGCACTGCAGATTCAGGTGGGCAAGCACTGGATGGGCGAAGACGGCGTGGTCCGCGACGGCACACCACCGGTGGCGGCCAACGCACCGGTGAGCGTAGCCTCCAGCCGCTACCCGTTCAGCGTGCACAGCGGATACCCGGCCGACAAAGTCGGCGCGGTGCTGCGCGCCCGTTACCCGGCCCTTTTGAGCCTGCTGTTGCTGCTTGGCGCCTTTGCCGGGGCGGTGTGCCACTGGCAGATCCGCCGGGCCAACTCGCCGCGGGCCGAGCTCGATCGGGCGTTGCAGGCCAATGAGTTCCTGCCCTACTTCCAGCCGGTGGTGCGCAAGGGCGACTACCGCTGGGCCGGCGTGGAAGTGCTGATGCGCTGGCGCCACCCCAGCGAAGGGCTGGTGCGCCCCGACCTGTTCATCCCCTACGCCGAACACAGCGGGCAGATCGTCGCCATGACCCGGGCGCTGATGCTGAACACCGCCCAAGGCCTGGCGCCCCACGCGGCGTTGCTGGAAGACGGCTTTCACGTTGGCATCAACATCACCGCCGACCACTGCCGCGACCTCGGCCTGCTCGACGACTGCCAGGCCTTCCTTGCGCACTTCCCGCCCGGGCGCGTGGTACTTACCCTCGAGCTGACCGAGCGCAAGCTGATCGAGCCCACACCGGTAACCCTGGAGCTGTTCGAAAAACTCAACGCCATGGGCGTGATGATCGCCCTGGACGACTTTGGTACCGGCCAGTCCAGCCTCAACTACCTGCGCCAGTTCAAGATCGACTACCTGAAGATCGACCAGAGTTTCGTCGCCATGATCGGCGGTGACGCGCTGTCGCAGCACATCCTGGACAGCATCATCGAGCTGTCGGGCAAACTGGCGCTGGGTATCGTCGCCGAGGGCGTGGAAACCGAGGTGCAGCGCGATTACCTGGCCCGCCACGGCGTGGGCTTCCAGCAAGGCTACCTGTTCGCAAGGCCCATGCCCCTGGCCGAGCTGCTGCTGGCACTCGCCTCGCGCCCTGGCAGCCCGCGGTTGCCGCAGGCCGCGGCCCCTGAGATCATGCGCGGCTGATCCACCCTTCCCCGTTTTCGAGGCATTCGTGTCAAAAGGTATTTTGTCGTCGGTCATGGCGTCCTGTCTGTTCGCCGTGATGTATTACTACACCTCCTTCCTCACCCCGCTGGACGGCGAGGAAATCTTCGGTTGGCGCACCCTGCTGACGCTGCCCTGCCTGACCTTGTTCATGCTGGTGTCCAAGGACTGGAAACGCGTCGGTGAACTGCTAGGGCGCGTGCGCCAGGCGCCCGCCCTGCTGCTGGGGATGGTCGGTACCTCCTGGTTGATGGGGGTGCAGCTGTGGCTGTTTCTGTGGGCGCCGCTGCATGGGCGCAGCCTGGAAGTGTCGATGGGCTACTTCCTGCTGCCGCTGACCATGGTGCTGACCGGGCGGCTGGTGTATGGCGAGCGCTTGTCGCGCCTGCAAACGCTGGCAGTGGCCTGTGCGGCCATCGGCGTGGGCCACGAGCTGTACCAGCACGGCAGTTTCGCCTGGGAAACCCTGCTGGTGATGATCGGCTACCCGATCTACTTCGTGCTGCGCCGGCGCTGCCGCACCGACCACCTGGGTGGCCTGTGGTGCGACATGTGCCTGCTGCTGCCCTGGGCGCTGTACTTCGTCATCCAGGGCCCGCTGTCAGCGGCGGACCTGGCCGAGCACCCGGGGCTTTACGGGTTGATCCCGCTGCTCGGGGCGATCAGCGCCTGCGCCCTGATCGCCTATGTGCTGGCCAGCCGCATGCTGCCGTTCAGCCTGTTCGGTTTGCTCAGCTACGTCGAGCCCGTACTGCTGGTGGCCGTGTCGTTGCTGCTGGGCGAAACCATCGGCCCCGACCAGTGGCTGACCTACCTGCCGATCTGGGCCGCGGTGCTGGTGCTGATCCTCGAAGGCATCAAGCACCTGCTGCGTCAGCGTCGGCGCCCGGTGTAAGGCGCACCTGGCGCACCCGGCGCTCCTCAACCGCCACCACGGTCATGCTCCAGCCGTTCCAGGCCAAGTGGTCACCGACCACCGGCAGACGGTCCAGCAGGCTCATCACCAGGCCCGCGAGGGTCTGGTAGTCCTCGGTGGCACGGGCGGCGAAACCGGTACGGGCCTGCACCTGGGCCAGGTTCAAAGCGCCGCTGACGACGAAACCACCGTCCTCCTCGACCACACCGGGGCCCTCCACCTCGCTGGCGTCGGGCAGTTCGCCGGCGATCGACTCCAGAATGTCGGTCATGGTCAGCACGCCGGTGAAGTCACCGAACTCGTTGACCACGAAGGCAATGTGGGTCGACTGCCCGCGCATCTGCTCCAGGGCGTTGAGAATGCTGAAGCTCTCCAGCAGGTTCAGCGGTGCCCGGGCCAGGGTTTCCAGGTCGGGCTGGCTGCCGGCCAGCAGTTCCTTGAGCATCTCCTTCTTGTGCACGAAGCCCAGCGGTTCTTCGCTATGGCCGTCACGCAGCAGCGGCAGGCGCGAGTAAGGCGAGTTGACCAGCACCTGGGTGATGGCCTCGGCCGGTTGCGACAGGTCGATCACATCGACTTCGGCGCGCGCGGTCATCACCGTGCGAATCGGCCGCTCGGCCAGGTTCAGCACGCCGCTGATCATCACCCGCTCGCGGCGGTCGAATACCACCTGCTCCTCACTCCCTTCAACCAGGTCGGCAATCTCTTCGCCCACCTCGTCGGCCTCCAGCCGGCGCCCGCCCAGCAGGCGCAATACGGCATGGGCAGTGCGCTCACGCAAAGGCCGGTGCTGCTGCACGCTGCGCTTGCGACGAGCACGGGCCAGCTGGTTGAACAGCTCGATCAGCAGCGAGAAGCCAATGGCCGCGTACAGATAGCCTTTGGGGATATGGAAGCCCAGGCCTTCGGCGGTCAGGCTGAAGCCGATCATCATCAGGAAGCCCAGGCACAGCATGATGACCGTGGGGTGTTCGTTGACGAAACGGGTCAGCGGCTTACTGGCGACGATCATGATACCGATCGAGAAGATCACCGCGATCATCATCACCGACAAGTGCTCGACCATACCTACGGCCGTGATCACCGCGTCCAGCGAGAACACGGCGTCCAGTACCACGATTTGCGCCACGATCGGCCAGAACGCCGAATGGCGTACCGCGCCGGACGACTGCGCCACATGGCCTTCCAGCCGTTCGTGCAGCTCCATGGTGGCCTTGAACAGCAGGAACACACCACCGAACAGCATGATCAGGTCACGGCCCGAGAAGCTCTTGCCGAACACCTCGAACAGCGGTGCGGTCAGGGTGACCATCCACGAGATACTGGCCAACAGGCCCAGGCGCATGATCAGCGCCAGCGACAGGCCGATCACCCGCGCACGGTCACGCTGATGGGGCGGCAGTTTGTCAGCGAGGATGGCGATGAACACCAGGTTGTCGATACCCAGCACCAGCTCGAGGACGATAAGCGTCAGCAGGCCCAGCCAGGCCGTGGGGTCGGCTAGCCATTCCATTAGCGGGTACTCACAAGGGACGCGTCACGAAGACGGGGGAAGGAAGGCCGGGAAGGCCAAGGACTGGGGGGCTCCGCGAAGGTGCTCATAGATACCTGGATCGAAAAAAGGGAATGAGATCCTACAATCGAAGCAGGTTTTTCTTACAGCGCGAAACTATTACAAAACCTGTAACAGGTACGCCGGGGCATTTTTGTTCAATACCCGAAGCCCATCGGACCGCCATGCTGGCGCCCGCTTCAACCGCACAAGCAGCGCCCCTTGAGCCTGCCGGAGCCCCGCTGGCTGTTCAGCCGGGGCTGGCGGGGTTGTTGGTGCTCAGTGCGGGGTGCCTGGTGCTGGCGCCCTGAGGGGCTTTCGGTGTCGGCGCCAGCGATTGCAGATTGCATAGGTATCAAGCACGTGCCACCCAGTACTCCCCGCCTACCAGCGCACCCGCACCTCCCTGGCGCCAAAGTTCGAACCAGCTTGAGAAATCAAGATCCAGATCGATCAACGGCTGCCCGATGTACCACGCCAACGGGTAGCTGGCGGCGATGCCATACCAGGCTTCGAACAGCGCACACTCCAGTTCGTCCTCAACGTTCTGCCCCTCCTGCACGCAATCGCCAATCACATCCATGGCCACCCCATCAAGCAAGCCAATGGGATTGAGTGCCTCCAATTGCGCAAGCGGCTTGTGCAGCACCTTCGCATGACGGGCACAACCGGCCAGATGCTGCTCACCAATGCTATCGAAGAACCGTGCCAGCTCATTCAACCAACGGCCAGCAGCATCCGCCAACTGCTCGTCCGTGCCGCTGCTGCCAGGTTGCAGGTAGGCGCCGGTCAACCGGCCGGCCTCCAGTACGTGCAAGGTACGGGCGGTCAATGCGTCCGCCTCGGACAACCCGGCGTAAATCTGGGTCAGCTCCGCCAGTGTGCCATGGTCCTTGAACAAGCCCAGGAAGCGGGACTTGTCAAAATGGGCGCGCCCCTCGCGAAAAGCGCACCACTCTTCCAGTAATGTCATGGGTCATCCTTCATAAAAGCCGAGGCAGCTCCGGCAACAACTTTGGATCGATCTGCCATCTGTCACGCAGTTTGATTATGCCTTCGTTGAACTCCTTCAGCGAACGGCTGCTGTCAATCAAGTTTTCAAGCTCCCTGTGGAACGTACCAGACCCTTCACGACCATGCCCGCCTGCCACACCATCTTTCGGGTTGATCCAGTTAAGTTCCGCGGTACGGGTGCGGAACCGCTGAATCTCGTCCATCGAAACCCCCCACTCCTTGAAGGTCGGTGCCCGGCACACCATGCACCACTCGTGAAGGCCTCCCGGCTTCCTGATCTGCCTTTCAATGGCGGGCTTGATCTTGGGGTCGGCCCAGAGCATGTTCAGCTCGTCGGGCGTCAGGTTATCGAACCAACGGCCGAAGTCACCCGAGGCATGGGTGGGGACCTTGCCATTAGGCAGCAGCTCATCCATCGAGCGCAGGGTCTTGCCTGTTCCAGCCACCTCGATCGGCCGCACCTCGGGCTTCTCGTTGACGACTGGGTTCTTGCCGCCCTTCATACTGGTAATGGTGCCACCCAGAATGCTGGCTGCCAGGTTGCCGCCACCAATCAGGTACTTGCCGTCGATGTCTGCGGTGCTCAGGTCACTGCCTTCCATGCGCACGGCAATGGCCTTGCCTACGTACTCCTGCATCGCCCCCAGCCGCTCCATCAGCGCCTGGCCAAGCGGCGTCTGCTCGGCAGCACTCATGGCCACCGCCTGTATCACGCCTTTCGGGCCCTGGGTCAGGGCCAGCACGATACCGATTGCCTGGGCCTTGTCCTGGTTGTCGTCGATGAATGCCTTGATGTTGGCCAACGAGCGCAGGTTGTCCTGCAGCATGGTCAAGGTTACCGTGCTGGGGTCAAGCTCCAGCGTGCCTGGCGGCAGCGGCTTGCCGAGGGTCTGATCGACCAACTGCTGAGCTTGCGCCAAGGTATCGGGCGGGATGTTCCAGAAGCGGCTCAGCTCGGCCAGCACGTTTTCCTGGAAGCCCTTGTCGGCCATCATCGCCTTGGCTTCACTGAGGCTCTTGCCGCCCAAAATCAGCTGCGCGAGGGTTTCGTTGGCGAAGTCCTTGGAGGTCAGGCGCGTGACATCGGAGCTCCACTCACGCCCGGTCAGCTCGTCCAGCCGATTGAGGGTCGCGTTCAGGCCGATGCTGGCGTCCTGGTAGTTCTTTTTCGCCGTCTCGTCGTACGACAAAAGCCCGTCGCGCCAGCGCTGCAAAGTCTCGTCGGCGTTGAGCACATCGCGTACCGAACTGTCACTCACATACAAGTCAGTGCGCGATTCATGGTCACGGGTGATCTCGTACGCCTTGTCCAGATCACGGTTCAGGCCGGCAGCCGAGTCCTTGCCGGTGCCGGCATCGTCGCGCACGATGATTTCACCGGCGCCGACCGTGGCGCGCACGATCTGCTCGCGATCCTTCTCATACTCCCAACCGCTAAGGTTGCCGCTGGTCTCGGTCTTGCCGTTGGCGCCTTGGGACCAACTGCCGCCGGCATTGAGGTAGTAGCCGTGCTCCTTGTCCTTGCCGGCGATGTCGCTGTAGCCGAGGGTGCCGGTGTCGAGCTTGAGGTTGCCGTTGTCGGCAGCGATCAACGCGCCGTCGATCTGGGTGTGGTTCTCGGTGCGGATATCGACTTTTTCATGACCGACGATACGTGTCTGGTCCTGCACCCAGTCGGTCTTGCCGGTGGTCTGGCCATAACCGAGCGAGCCGCTGGCACTGGCGCCGACCCCGACCGACACGATGGCACTGAGGTCGAACTCCTTGCCCTCGACCTTGCCGGTATCGGCCACCGAGGCCACGGCAAGGTCACCCCCTACGCGGCCGATCACCTCATTGCCATTGAGCTGCGCGCCGGCAATGGTGGTGTCCTTGCCACTGCTGAACTTGAGCTGGTCACCGGCATACAGGTAGGCCTGCTGCTGCTGCTGGCCTTCACGTTCCAGGTCGCCCTTGCCGATGTTGACGCTGGCGTAGAACCCGACCTTGCCGTCACCGAACGCCAGGCCCGCCTCACCGCCACCGTTGTGGCGGGTATGGCTGCTGTCGCTGTCGTTCTGTGCCGAGCGAATGTTCAGGTCATTGCCTGCCGCAATGTCGATGTCTCGCTCGGCGCTGACCTTGCTGCCGACGATATTGACGTCATGGCGGGCATCGAGCACCACATCGCGCCCGGCTGACAGCTCGCTGGACGTCGAAGTGCCTTGCACAGCATCTTGGTCGGCCACGCCATAGCTGCCACCGGCACCGATCTTGAAGCCGCCGCTGGTACCGCCATGGATGCCGCTCCAGCTTTGGCTCTGCTGGTTTTCCTGGGTCTGGCTGCCCTTGGCTACATCCAGGTTGATGTCGCGCCCGCTGATGGCGATGTCGCGCCCGGCCTGCAGTTGGCCACCGCGGATATTGACGTCGTTGCCGGCTTCCAGGTTGATGTCATTGCCGGCATCCAGGGTCGAGACCCGGTTGCCTTGGGTGACGCTGCGCTCGCTGGTGCTCTGCTTACTGGTACCCAGCTTGCCGTCGGCGGTGGGGCCGGCGAAGAACTGGCTGATGGTGTCCACCGCGCGCAGCACACTGGAGGCCTGGCTGACGCCATTTTCGCCCTTGCCTGCACCGTTGACCGCATCCTTGGTGTTGCCCAGGTTGTGGTTGATGGTCAACCCCAAGCCCTGGCGCTCCATTTCGCGCTGGCGCTCGACGATTTCCAGTTCACGGGCCGCGTCCAGGTTGATATCACCACCGGCGCGCAGGTTGATATCGTGACCGGCCTTGAAGTCGGAACCGGTCTGGTTGATATCGCCGCCAGCTTGAATGTCCAGGTCCTGGCCGGCCTTGATCTTGCTGGCTGAAGCCAGCTGTTGCTGCAGGCGGTCCTTCTCCTTGAGCTGTTCGGCGCCCAGGAACAGGCTGACCCCGTTATCGTCGCCAGACACCCCGATGCCGGTGCGTTTCTCACTCGACCAGTTGCCTTCGCTGTGGGTGTTCTGCGCCGCAGCGACGTTGACGTCACGCCCGGCATTCAGGCTGACGTTGCGCCCGGCGCTGATGCCGCTGCCCACCACGTTGATATCCCGCTCGGCGCGCAGGCTGGCATCTTGCTGTGCCTCCACCAGGCTGCCGACGCTGGTGCTGCTTTGCGCGTCCTGGCCGGCCTTCTTGGCAGAGGAAATCGACACGAAACCGCCCGATGCCGACAGGCCGGTCTTCTTGCGGTACTGCTCTGAATAGCTGTATGAGGTGTCGTTGGCCGCCAGCAGGTCGATGTCACCGTCCTTGTCGAGCAGGCCGGCGCGCAACTCTACGTCCTTCCCGGCACTGGCCTCACTGGCACGCAGGCGCACATCGCTGCCCGCGGCCACCACGATGTCGTTGCCGGCCTGCAGCTCGCTGGCCACCTGGGTTGCAGTGGTCTGCAACTGGCTCTTGCCGCTCTTGGACATGCCCAGGAAGCCGGACTTGGTCTTCTTGCTGTACTCGCCGTGCTCCTCGACCCCGGACACCACCGCAACGTCACCCTTGGCGCCGAGCATCAGGTCGCCCCCGGCACCGAGCTGGCTGCCGACCACACTGACGTTGCGCCCGCCGTCCAGGCTTATGCCGCCGCTCTGGCCCTTGCTGACGTTGACCGTGAGGTCGCCGCCGGCCTCGATCTCGGAGGCGACGTTGGTGCTGTGGTAGCTCTCTTTCTGGGTCGAGCTGCTGCGCCCGAACGAGCCTTTGCTTTTCTTCAGGTAGTACGAGGCGCTTTCGTCCTTGCCCGAGGCGATCAACAGGTCTTGGGCGGCGTCGAGGTCGACGTGGCCCTCAGCCTTGACCTTGCTGGCGACGATGGCCATGTCACGGCCGGCGTTCAACGTCACATTGCTGCCGGCCTGCAGCGTGGTGCCCACCTGCTGGATGCGGTCTTCGGTCTGGGTGACCTTCTTGCTGCGGCTGTCCATGTGGCTTTCGTTGGCCGCCGCCACCAGCTTCACATCGTTACCAGCCTGAACCGACAGGTTACGCCCGGCCTGAACAGTGCTTGCCGTCGCGTTGGCATCGTTACCGGCCAAAAGGCGTACGTCCCCTACGGCCCGGAGGCTGGAGCCCAGTTGGGTGATGGTTTCGTCGGTGCGCAACCCACGGTGGATGGCCTGTTGGGTCAGGGTGCGGTCCTGCACTGCCTGCAGGTTGATATCCCCACCCGCCATCGCCGCCAAGTCACCACCGCTGGCCAGGCTGCCCTTGTTGGTCAGGTCGCCGCCGGCATCCAGGGTCATGCCGCTGCGTGCGCTGATCTGCGAACCGGCATCCACCCGCGTGACACTGCCCGCGCCTACCGCGACTTCGGTGGCAGTACGGTCGTTGACGATGTCGCCCTTGACCGCCATCAGGTCGACCTGGTTGCCGCGGATCTCGCCTGCCAGGGCATTGCGAATGCTGTCCTGGGCCATCAGGGCCAGGTGTTCGTTGGCCTGTACCAAGCCGCCCTGGTACAGGCTGCCGCCGGCGACGGCGCTGAGGTCTTCGCTGGCGCGCAAGGTGCCGACGTTCTTCAGGTCGCCACCGGTCACCAACTGCAGGTCGCGACCCTGGATCAAGCTGCCGCCGCGCAGGTTGCGTGCATTCACCTTGGCCAGGTAAAGCACCGGGGCCAGTACGGTCTGGCCGTCGACCACGCGCTCTTCCATCCACACGATGTCATGGGTCAGCGCAGCCACTTGCTGGGAGGTCAGCCCCACACCCACGCTCAGGCCCAGGGCGTCCTTGCTGGCCACTGCGTTGTCCATCAGGTACTTGAACTGCTCGTAGTCGCTGTTCAGACCGTCAGCGAGGAAGCGCTGGCCGGTTTGCGCCAATACCGCGTCAGCTACCAGGCGCGTTTCGTAGCGGCCATCGCCCAAGCGCCGCCAGGCCTGGTCAGCGTCAAAGCCAAGCTGTCCGAGCAAGTAGTCCGAGGCCATGAAACGGCTGAGGTTGGTAAGCTCGGGATTGGTCTCGATCAGGTAGCTTGAGGTTGGGTTCTGGCTGCGCACGAACAGCCCGTACTCACCCTGTGGCAGGTGGAAGCTCGGCAGCGCCGTGGGGTCAATGCTGACGAACGGCGCGCCGCTGAAATCCACAGGCACGAAACTGACCTGGGTGCTGCCGTCGGCAGCGGTAGTTTCGATGCGCTTGACGTCCCGGGGCAGGCCTGGGTCGCCGGCCTGGGTGCCGAGGGTCACCTGTACGCCGCCAGCGCCATTGGCGGCACTGTCCAGTGCCTTGCCGGTGAGCTGGGCATTGCTGTGTGGGTCGAGGGTGCCGTTGACCAGCTCGCCGCTGACGTTCAACGCCACCGTGCCCCCGGCCTGCACGGTACCGGCATAGGCGGTGTCGGTGCCCGGCAGGATGCGGGTATTGGTGCTGGATACCGGGTAGCGAGTCACTGCGGTCGGGATTGCTGCCTGCTGGTCTGGCGGCAGGTTCCTGTTTCGCGCGTTCCAGCTGTTGGTGGCCGCTTCGGCAACCCGATAGGCACTCTGGCTCACGCCGTGCAGCCAGTAGCTGACTTCCTCGACCTGGTTGTCCAGGGTCAGGCCGCGGTTGTAGAAATTCACCGCCTTGGCGCTGAGATTTCCGTTGGCCGCCAGCAGGCTTTGGCGGTTGTCCACGGTGAGGGTGTCGAGGGTCAGGTCGCGGTTGGCCAGCAAGCGCGCTGCAGGGGAATCGCTTTCGACAGTCCCCTTGTAAGTGGTAGTGACGATGTAGAACCCGGTGTGCTCATCACCACTGCAGTCGGTGCAGTTGATGCGAATGTAGCGTTCGGCGACGGTTTTGCCCGGTACGAACACTGCCTTGGCGTTCTCCAGGCTGTCGGTCTTGATGTCGATGCTACCTTCGCTCTCGATGCTACCCGAAAGGTTCTGCAGGCTCTGCGCCCTGCCCTCGTCCAGCCCGGCAAAGCTCAAGTCACCCTTGCTGTACAGGTCGGCATAGCGGTTGAGCAGGCTGGTGCTGCGCAAGGCCAGGGCGCCGCCAGCGAAGGTCAGGCTGTTGTCCTGATTCTCGATGCTGGCGGCGCGCAGAGTGACGTTACCCTGGGCACCGAGGGTGCCCAGGTTGACGATGCTGCCCGCATTAACCTGCAAGGTGCTGCTGCTGGTCAGACGCCCCTGGTTGCTCAACGCACCGGCCAGTTGCAACAGCATCGGGCCGCCGCTGGCGATGCGGCCACCGGCCTGGGTCAGGCTGGCGCCTTCGATGTGCATGCCTTGCAGGCTCGAGATCAAGCCCTGGTTGGTCAGGGCGCCGCCCATGCTCAGGGTCAGCGTGCCGTCGCTGAGCAGTTCGCCGGCATTGTTCAGGCTGCCGCCGCCCAGGCTCAGGTTAGCGGCGCTGGCAATGCGTTCACCGGCAT
Organism: Pseudomonas fakonensis; assembly: GCF_019139895.1. Taxonomy (GTDB): domain Bacteria; phylum Pseudomonadota; class Gammaproteobacteria; order Pseudomonadales; family Pseudomonadaceae; genus Aquipseudomonas; species Aquipseudomonas fakonensis. The sequence continues at coordinate 3,212,563 of NZ_CP077076.1, forward strand.
TCAGGGCGATGCTCTGCAGCCCGCTGATGTCGAGGTTGCCGTTCAGGTGCCAGGTGCCGACACCCTCGACCGTCGCCAGGTTGAACTGGCCAGTGCCCTGCCCGCGCACGCTGCCTTGGCCGCCGGTGAAGCTGGCAGCGGTCAGTTGCAGCTTGCCGGCCCCGGCGTGCTCGATGCTGCCGCCCTGGTTGAGCAGGCTGGCGGCCTGGATGTCGAAATCGCCGGTGGCGCTGGCGATGCGCCCGCCCTGGTTGTCGAGCAGGCCGGTCAGGCGCAGGCTGGCGGCATCACCCTGGTGGGCGATCAGCCGGCCGTTCTGGCTGTTGTCCAGGCTCTGCCCGACCAGCACCACGGCCTGGCTGGCTTCGAGCAGGCCGTTGCGGTTGGTCAGGCGCTGCACGGTCAGTTGCAGGTTGCCGGCAAGGCTGCTGATCGCGCCGCCGCTGTTGTCGGCATCGCCGGCCACCAGGGTGACGCTGCTGGCGCTGATGCTGCCCTGCTGGTTATCCAGGCGCCCGTCACCGAGCAGCAACTGGGCGCTGGAGCCACCTGCCAGCAGCGTGCCTTGCTGGTTGAGCAGGCGCGCGGTACTCACCTTGAGCCCGCCGCTGCCGGCCAGCACCTTGCCCCCAGCGCTGTTGTCGACGCTGGCGCCGGCCAGTTCAACCGCGCTGCCCAGCACCTGGCCGCCGCGGTTGTCGAGGCTGCCGTTATTGGCGTCTAGCTTGACCTGTTGCTGGGCAACCACCGTGCCGGCCTGGTTGCTGAGGCCGCCAGCGCCGACATCGACGGCGCCTTCGGTGGCCTGCAGGCGGCCACCGTCGTTGTTCAGCAGGCCACCGGTAATGGCGCTCAGTGCGCCCTGTTCGGCCACTACCCGGCCATTCTGGCGGTTGTCGAGGCTGTCGCCAGTGATACCGACGCTGGCACCGAGCATGGCGCCATTGACGTTGCGCAGCTCGCCACCATTGACCTGCAAATGGGTGCCGGCCTGCAGGGTACCGGCGCTGTTGTCCAGCAACTGGCGGCCGGTAACGGTGGCGCTGCCTTCGGTGGCGACGATGCTGCCGCCATTGTTGTGCAACTGCTCGGCGCTGGCCTGCACGGTCTTGCCCACCAGGCTGCCGCCCTGGTTGCTGAGGGTGCCGGCTGTGACCTGCAGGTCGCTGGCGGAGACCTTGCCGCCCTGGTTGTCCAGCCCGTCGACGTGGATTTCGACGACACCGTCACTGGCCATCAGCCCCTTGGCGCTGTTGTTGACCTCGCCACCGGCCACGGTCAACTGGTCCACGCCCACCACCTTGCCGCCCTGGTTTTGCAGGCGTTCGCGGGCCGTCACCGCAGCGCTGCCGGCACTGCTCAAGGCGCCGGCGTTGCGGTTGTCGATGAGCCGGGCTTCAGCCTGCAGGTGCTGGTCGGCCAGCACCTGCCCGCCCTGGTTGAGCAAGGTATCGGCATCGACCACCAGTTGCCTGCCCTTGAGGGCGCCGCCGGTGTTGTCGAGGGTTCCGCTAACCGTCGCCTTGAGCTCGCGGCTGGCAACCACCTGGCCGCTGTTGGCAAGCCCGCTACTGGTAAGTACCAGGTCACCGGCCTGGTTGCGGCTGTTGTCGGCCTCGACACCCGCCTCGATCACCCCGGTATTGCGCACCTGCTGCCCATCGACGCTCAGGCGATCCCGTGCTGCCAGGCTCTTGTGCACCTGCACGTCGCCGGCACTGCGCACGCTGGCATTGCCACCGGCATAAGTGGTACCGGCCAGTTCCACCTGCGCGGCGTTGATATTCAGGTTGGCGCTGGCACTGGCGTTGCCCAGGGTAAGCTTGCCGTTGGCGTCGATGTTCAAGTCACCGGCGCTGGCCGCCATATCGCCGGCCACCTTCACCCCCACACCCTGCTCGGTACCCACCAGGCGGATGGTGCCCGCGTACATGCCGCCCAGCGCCGAGCTGTCGATGGCCAGGGTCGGCGCCTGGCTGCCATCGCTGGCGCGGGCCGTGGCCTTGAGCGTGTCGGCGTCGACATCGTTGCGGCCGGTGACGATATCGAGCTTCTTCGCATGCAGCTTGGCGTTGATCTGTGCGCTGCGGGTGATCAGCTCGAATCCGTCGATATTGCTGGCATTGAGCCCTGCCCCCTCGATGGCGATGGCACCGCCATCGACCTGGTAGCCGGCGAGCCGGCCATTGTCCAGCACCGGCTTGCCGGTGGTGAGGGTGGCTCGCGGCGTGTTGATGAAGCCGCAACCGTCACAGCTGATGCCGTGGGGGTTGGCGACGATCACCCGGGCGCTCTGCCCAGCCACTTCGGTGTAGCCCTGCAGCCGGCTGGCGTTGGCGCCGGTGACCTCGTTGAGGATGGTGCCGGCGGCTTGCCCTTGCAGGTTGGTGTTGCCGAGAATGATCCCGCCCAGTTGGGTGGCCTGGGTGCGGTTGGTGGCGTTGTTGAGGATCACACCTTCGCGGCCGACGTTATAGTCGCTGAAGCGGTTGTGTGAGAGGCCGCTGCCGTTGGGGGCGGCGATATTGACCACCGGTACGCCGTTGCCGGCCTGACCGAGCGTAGTGTTGGAGCCGCTTACGGCAATCCCGTCTGCTTGGGCCCATAGCGGCTGCCAGAACATGGCGTTGGCCAGCAGTATTGCCAGGCCGCGCTTGGGCAGGCCACAAAAGCGGTCACGTGGGGCCAACCTGGCAGAAGGTTGGCGGGCCATGAAGGCAAACAGACGAACGTCCATGTCAGGTCTCGCGGATCAGGTAGGTCAGATGAAGAAGTCGAGGCGGAAGAACACCGGGCGTTCTTTCTCGGTCAACACGCCAGGGCGCTCCAGGGTGTGGGCGAAGGTGACGCTTGCACCGAGGTGTTCGCCACGGGCGAACAGCTCCAGCGAATGGCTGCTGGCACGGCCGTGGTACTCGCCGTTGTAGCGGTCGTTGCTGATCACGCCCAGGTCGTACCCCAGGCCCAGGCCATACTGGCTGAACACCGGTCGCAGTGGCTGCCAGGCCACCTGGCGGGTCCAGCGCAGGTCGCTGCGCCAGTAGCCACCGCTGTCACCGGACAGCGACTGCTCGCGCAGGCCGCGGATCGACGCCAGGCCGCCCAGGCTGATGCGCTGGGGGCTGAACAGCACATCCTCGCTATGCTGGCCGGTCGCCATGCTGCTGAAGCTCAACTGCTCACCCCACAGGCTGAAGCCCTGAACGTAGCTGAGGGTGGCGCTGTACTTGCGATAGCGCGCCACCGGCTCGCCGGGATACGGGTGGCCGTTGCCTTGGGCGTCGAAGGCACCGATGCCCTGCTGCATGCCCAGGTCCAGGTTGACGAAGGCGTTGCCAAGGCGCCGGCCGTGGTTGATGCCGAACTGCGCTTCGCTGAGGCGGTTGCTGCTGCCATCGAGGCGGCTGCCTTCGATGTAGTTGTTGGTGCGCAAGTGCGAAAGCCCGGCGCTGAGCGAGGTCTTGCTGGTTGCGTCGCGGTGGACCACGCGCTCGGCCCGAACTTGGTGGCTCTGGCTGTCGCCGGTCTGCTTGAACGGGTAACCCTGGGCGAAGAACTGCGAGCGGTACTCGCTTTCGCTGTAGTTGTAGCTGAAGTTCCACCAGCCCCACGGCAGGTTGTAGTAGAGCATGCCGTTCTTCGAGCCCTGGGTGTGGTCGCTGACCACATCATGGCCACCACGTACCACCAGCTGGTCAGCCAGGCCCAGCGGGCTGTCCCACTCCAGGCCGAGGTTGAGCATCTGCTCGCCGGTGCTCGGCTGGCCTTCGTTGTTGCGCGACAACGAGGCACGCCAAGGCTTGGCCTGGGTGTTGCGGACCAGCACCTGGGTGCCGCCGACGTCATTGCCGGGGGTCAGCTCCATCTGCGCCTGGTTGGAGGGCAGCCGGTTGAGCTGGTCGACCATCTGCTCGATCTGGCGCAGGTTCAGCGCCTGCCCTGCCGTGCCGGGGAAGGCCATGCCCAGCTCGCGTTGCGAAAGGCCGCTGTCTTCGGCCGGAGCCATGCCCTCCAGCCGTCCCTCGACCACCAGCACTTGCAGGTGGCCAGCGGACAGGTCCTGCTGCGGCAGGTACGCGCGGCTGGTGACCATGCCGCGTTCCAGGTACAGGTTGGTCACCGCTTTGAGCAATTCATTGAGCCGTGCAACCCCGAGGCACTGGCCGACAAAGGGCTGGATGACGCGCGCGCGCTCGGCGTCGGACAGGCTGTCGGCCCCCTTGAGCTCGATGGTGCGGATGTCGAAACAACGCTGTTCTTCAGGGCGCGGCTGTGTGCCGGGGGCCTCGGTTTTACCTGGCAGGTTGCGCAACTCCTCAAGGCGGCGCTGCTGCTCTTCGAGCAAACGGTTCTGGCGTTCGCGGATCAGGTCCTGGTCACCAGGAGAGGCCCAGGCAGCCGGGTTGAACAGGCTGGAAAACAACAGGCACAGGGCGAATGCTTGCCCATGGCATTGGGGGCGTGCCATCTATCCTTCCTTGGAAGTAAAAAGGGGCGATGCTAATTGGCCATTATTCCGGCGTCAATTTCCATGGCGTTTTTCTGACTGACGGCCGGAACGCTCCTACAGACAGGCGTTTTCATCCAGAGTTTCCGGGCTGCCACAAGTTATATGGCACTGGTTGCCATGGGGCTTTGGTCAACCACCGCCCCGATAATGCCCGGGCGTCGCCGCCAGCTGTTTCTTGAACGCCCGCTGCAGGCGCGCCTGGTCGGCAAAACCTGCCTCCAGGGCCACCTCGGCGATGAGGCGCTCCAGCCGCAGTTGCGCCCGGGCGTGTTGCACCCGTTAATCCAGCAGGTAACCGTGGGGCGGGCCTCGACAAAGGGCAATGCCGGGTCACGCCAGAACCGCGAAACCTCGATCATCGCCCTGCCCTCACCCTTCGCCGCCCTGCACCACCACCAGCAACTGCGCCTGCTGCTCGCCCACCGAGCGCAGGCGGTGCGGGGTCTGGGCATTGAAATGCAGGGCATCGCCGGCCTCCAGCAGCACCCGCTCGCTCATGAAGTCCACCTCGACCTGGCCTGCGTGAACGAACAGAAATTCCTCGCCCTCGTGCTCCTTGAAAGTCGGGTCGCTGAACTCGGTGGGGGGCTGAATCAGGAACGGCAGCAGGCTGCGCTGGCCCACCTGAGAGGTCAGCACCGCATAACCCGGGCCATCACCGCCGCCCACCAGCGCCTGGCGCTCTGCACTGCGCACCAGGCTGTAACGGGCCTGGCCCTGCGACTCGTCGGCGAAAAGCTCCTCGACGTTGACGTTGAGAGCCTTGGCCAGCTTCAGCGCCGCCGCGATCGACGGCGTGTTCAGGCCACGCTCCACTTTCGACAGGTAGCTTTTGGTCATGCCGGACTTGTCGGCCAGCAGCTCAAGGGTGACCCCCAGTTTTTTTCGCAGCAATTTCAGTCGATTGGACATGTGACGCGGGTTTCCCGGAAGAACGCACTTGCGCATGACACATTGTGTCATGTAGTTTTATTTGTGTCATTTAACCGGCCCCCTGCACCGTCGAAAGCAAAGGGGGCCCGGACCTGACTTCCATCCATTCGCCACGCAGGATTGACCCCAATGGCCGATACCCTGACACACAGCAAGCAGCAGTTGGTGCAAAAAGCACTGACACAGATGCAAGGCACGCTCGCGGATAATACGTGGACTGTACGTGAAAAGCTGGCCCTGACCTGCCGAATTCTGTTCGACCATGGCCACGACTCGGGCCTGGCCGGGCAGATCAGCGCCCGCGGCCCGCAGCCGGGTACCTTCTACACCCAGCAACTGGGCCTGGGCTTCGACGAAATCAGCGCCGGCAACCTGTTGCTGGTCAACGAAGACCTCGAGGTGCTCGAAGGCCAGGGCATGCCCAACCCGGCCAACCGCTTCCACAGCTGGGTGTACCGTGCCCGCCCGGATGTGCATTGCATCATCCACACCCACCCCACCCACGTGGCCGCGTTGTCGATGCTGGAAGTACCCCTGCAGGTGTCGCACATGGACCTGTGCCCGTTGTACGAGGACTGTGCGTTTCTCGAAGCCTGGCCGGGCGTGCCGGTGGGCAACGAGGAAGGCGAGATCATCAGCGCGGCGCTGGGCAGCAAGCGCGCCATCCTGCTCTCGCACCACGGGCAGTTGTCGACCGGTACCAGCATCGAGCAGGCCTGCGTGTATGCGCAGTTGATCGAGCGGGCCGCACGTTTGCAATTGCTGGCCATGGCCGCCGGCACCATCAAGCCGATCGACCCAGCGCTGGGTCGCGATGCCCACGACTGGATCGATCGGCCCAAGCGCCATACCGCCGCCTTCAACTATTACGCCCGGCAAGCGCTGCGCCAGCACGCCGACTGCCTCGCCTGACCCATACTTGCCTTGCCTGCGGAGCCTCAAACCATGACCACTGAATTTCACGGCATCATCGGCTACACCATTACCCCGTTCAGCCATGACGGCGAACAACTCGACCTGCCGGCCCTGGGCCAGTCCATCGATCGCCTGATCGAAGGCGGCGTGCATGCCATCGCGCCATTGGGCAGCACCGGCGAAGGCGCCTACCTGAGTGACGGCGAATGGCAGCAGGTCGCCCAGTACAGCCTCGAGCGCATAGGCCGGCGCGTGCCGAGCATCGTCAGCGTCTCCGACCTGACCACCGCCGGCGCCGTGCGCCGGGCACGCTTTGCCCAGCAGCACGGCGCCGATGCGGTGATGGTGCTGCCGGCCGCCTACTGGAAGCTCAGCGAGGCCGAGATCGTCCAGCACTACCGCAGCATCGGTGCGGCCATCGACCTGCCAATCATGCTCTACAACAACCCCGCCACCAGCGGTACCGACATGCCGGTGGAGCTGATCCTGCGCATCGTGCGCGAAGTGCCCAACGTGACCATGGTCAAGGAGAGCACCGGCGACATCCAGCGCATGCACAAGCTGCAAGTGCTCGGCGAGGGCCAGGTGCCGTTCTACAACGGTTGCAACCCCTTGGCACTGGAGGCGTTCGTCGCAGGCGCCAGTGGTTGGTGCACGGCGGCGCCGAACCTGATCCCGGCATTGAACCTGAGCCTGTATGAGGCGGTGCAGGCAGGCGAGCTGGAGCAGGCCCGGGCGCTGTTCTACCGGCAGTTGCCGCTGCTGAACTTCATCCTCAAGGGCGGCCTGCCGGCCACCATCAAGGCCGGGCTTGGCATGACCGGGCTGCCGGTGGGTGAGCCTCGGCGGCCGGTGTTCGGGCTGAATGAGCAAGGGCGCGCAACCTTGGCGGCGCTGCTTGAGCAACTGCACCAAGGTTGAGCCTGATCGCCGGCAAGCCGGCCCTCATGGAACCAAATCCAAACCTTTGATTTATAGCGTTCCCGTGGGAGCGGGCTTGCCCCGCGATAGCGATGCTGAGGCTGAGGCTGACACCGCTATCGCGGGGCAAGCCCGCTCCCACGCTGTGTTCCCTATGCGCCAGCGCAGCCCGCAGGGCTGGATAATCTCCTACAGGGTGTGCACAAGCCCTGCAAGGGCCGGCTTGTCGGCGATAGCGCTGGTCAGTCGCACACCCGCTCCGGCGCCACAACCCCCACTAGCGGAAACGGCACCGTCAACCTGCCCTGCCCCTCGCCGAACGCCACCAGCTTGCGCACATCGAAGCGGCACACCGGCCGTACGTTATCCCCCTGCCCGATAGCCCCCATGCCAATGGTGACCTCGTAATCACGCCCAGCCTCCAGGGTGTAGACCCGCGCATCCGCCGCACAGTACACCCCGCGCCCCAGCGAGGTACCGGCACCGGCGCCGAAAGTGGCGAACTGGAAGGGTACGTTGGCGGGCACCCGGTATTCGGCGACCACTTCTTCATAACGCCCTTCGGCCATGCGGATGGTCGGCGTGAGGCTGAGCAAGGGGGCGGAGGTGCGTTCAGGCATACCGAGCTTGGGGGGCGATACGGGGTACTGCGGGTAGTTTTGCAGTGGCTTGCCCGATGAGAAGCGGCCCGCGGATACCATTTCGTGGCGCACTTTGGGCGCGCACTGGCCAGTCATGGGGTCGCCGAACACGTCGGAGTTGCTGATGATCCTTACCTTGGCGCTGGCGGCCGAAGTCGGCGGCTCTACGTAGGGTTGGGTCTGGAAGCCCGAGCAGCCGGTCAGCGTGGCGAGCAGCAGGGTGCCCAGGGATGGCGAAACCTTGTTCATCGGTGCTCCTGGTGGGGCATGAGGGGGCGTTGGCGGGGTGGGTAATGGTAATTAGCCAGCCTGGGGGTGGTCAAATGCGTTCGGGCTCGGGGCTTATGGTGATTTTTTTGGGAGATGTTCGCGTATTCATTGACGATAGAGGCTTTTCGTCACATTTGCGCCCTTACGACGGGTAACTTTGGACGGCGGGACTGTCAGATTTTTTGTGTGCGGGCCGGTAACGGCCTGCCGTCAGGCAGGCCCTGATTCTCACCAGGTCGGCCTGATGAACCGATCTCCATACAGAATCGCGAATTGATTCATCGCGCTTTTCCAGTCATGGGCCGGCTTTCCCCAATTGGCTGTTATGTTGCGCAATCCCAGCCAGATCAGTTTGGTCGCTGCGTCATCATTCGGGAAATGCCCGCGAGTCTTGATGACCTTGCGTAGCTGGGCGTTGATGCTCTCGATGGCGTTGGTGGTATAGATCACCTTCCGGATGGCGGGCGGGAAAACAAAGAATGGAATCACGCGATCCCAAGCCCGTCTCCAAGCAGCCACCACCGTTGGATATTTCTCGCCCCACGGGACTGTCAGATTTTTTGTGTGCGGGCCGGTAACGGCCTGCCGTCAGGCAGGCCCTGATTCTCACCAGGTCGGCCTGATGAACCGATCTCCATACAGAATCGCAAATTGATTCATCGCGCTTTTCCAGTCATGGGCCGGCTTTCCCCAATTGGCTGTTATGTTGCGCAATCCCAGCCAGATCAGTTTGGTCGCTGCGTCATCATTCGGGAAATGCCCACGAGTCTTGATGACCTTGCGTAGCTGGGCGTTGATGCTCTCGATGGCGTTGGTGGTATAGATCACTTTCCGGATGGCGGGCGGGAAAACAAAGAATGGAATCACGCGATCCCAAGCCCGTCTCCAAGCAGCCACCACCGTTGGATATTTCTCCCCCCACGGCCCGTTCTCAAACTCATCGAGTGCTTGCTCAGCCGCTTCAGCATTGATGGCTTGGTAAATCGGCTTCAGCTCCTTGGCCAGAGCTCGCCGCTTGTCCCAGGCCGCGAAGTCGAGGCTGTTGCGGATCAGGTGCACGATGCACGTTTGCAACGTCGTCTCTGGAAACACGGCACTGAGAGCCTCTGGCATACCTTTGAGGCCATCGGTCACGGCAATCAGCACATCTTCGACACCGCGCGTCTTGAGATCGTTAAAGACCTTCATCCAAAACTTCGCACCCTCGGTGTTCTCGATCCAGATGCCCAGGATATCTCGCGTTCCGTCGGGAAGAACGCCCAGGGCCAAGTAAATGGCCTTGTTGCGCACCAGGCCCTCTTCGCGGATCTTCACCCGCAGCGCATCGAAGAAAATGACCGGGTACATCGGCTCCAGTGGCCGCTGTTGCCACGCGCCAATCTCGTCCATGACCTCGTCTGTCACAGAGCTGATGAAGTCGGGTGAGACCTCTGTTCCATACTGCTCGGACAGAAAGGCTCGGATCTCTCTGACCGTCATTCCACGGGCGTACATGGCGATGATCTTGTCATCGAAACCGGTGTAACGCCGCTCATGCTTGGGGATCAGAATGGGCGCAAAACTACCGTCTCGATCGCGAGGGATTTCCAGTCGTAGCGGGCCATCGCCGGTCAAAACCGTCTTGCCACTCTTGCCGTTACGCTGATTGGTTTCATCCGCCGGGCGCTGCGCGCCCGGCGGATAACCCAGGTGGTGACCGAGTTCGGCACTCAAGGCACGCTCGATCAAGGCCTTCTTGAACGCCGCTGAGGCATCCTCGATTGCTTCTGCGGACATCAGGCCCTCGCCGAACTGCTCCAGCAGCTCTTTGGGGATTTTTGGCAGGTCACGCAAGGGTTTCTTTTTGGTTGGCATACATGCACCTCTTACTCATGTTATGCCCGAACACAAAATTTCTGACACCCTCTGGACGGCTCGGCGCCCCCGCCCAAAATAACCAAAGCCACCGTAAGGGCGCAAAGGTGAATAAGCGGCACTACAAATAATGAATGCGCATACAACTCTAAAAACCAACCAACACCAGTTCAACAGCTCAACATCATGACCAACTACGCCCCCCAAACAATCCAAACCCCCACCATGATCTACAGTTGCAACACCCCCGCAAAAATACGACAAGGCAGCATGGCCCTCCACCACCTGACCCGCACCCACCCCCGCCTGAGCATCGCCACCCTGTCCGGCCTGATCGGCGCCTGGCTGATCCCCGCCGCCGATCCCGTGCAACACATCCTCACCGGCTGGAACATCGGCGTCTGGCTGTACCTGCTCATGGTCCTGTGGCTGAGCCTGCGAGCCTCCGCCGACAAAGTGCGCAAAGTCGCCCGGATCGAGGACGAGAACGCTGCCCTGGTATTGATCACCGTCAGCGTCGCTGCCATCGCCAGCCTGGCCGCCGTAACCCTGCAACTGGTGTCGAGCCGCGGCCTGGAAGGCAGCGCCCTGGCCCTGCACTATCTATATACCGGCCTGACCGTGGCCGGCTCCTGGCTGCTGATCGGCTGCATCTTCAGCCTGCACTACGCCCGGCTGTTCTACACCGGCGACCGCCACGAACCACCCCTGCGCTTCGCCGACGGCGAGCGCAACCCCGACTACTGGGACTTTCACTACGTGTCATTCACCATCAGCGTCGCAGTGCAGACCTCGGACGTCGGCATCGGCGGGCGCGCCATGCGCCGCGTGGTGCTGGCGCACTCGCTGGTGGGGTTCGTGTTCAATACGGCAATTCTGGGCTTCACCATCAATATCGCTGCCGGCTTGCTCGGCTAAGCGAACGCGGCTACCGCCGGTCCGAAACCCCTGTAAAAAAACCAGCCGCCCCACTCCCCCCCGAACCCACCTGGAAAACGTTTGCCCGGCCCTGGCACGCCTGCGCCCAACCATGACAGCGGTGTGACCGAAGTCATGCATTAGCACATTTGTCATATTTTCCCCGGATCGTGCCCAAGGCAACTGCTATGGTTAGGTTCCCCACGGCCAGGTACGGCCATGCGGTTCCACCGTCGAATCACCGCGTTCAAGGCATGAACAAGGAGGCTGGCATGAACAAGATGACGTTCCCCAACGCCTGCCAGGTGATGCGCTGGCATTTCCATCCACTGGGCTTCGAAGCCACCATGGATGCGCCACGCAGCATGGTCGCCCGGCTGTTCGACCGGGCCACCGGCGAAACCCTGCTGGCGGTCGCCGGTATCCCTTGTGCCGCGATCATGGCCGCTACCGATGTGGAGCGGATCATCGAAGCGGTGGAAGCCGAGATGGAGACCTTCGACTTGCAACTCAGCCCGCTGCGGGACGCGGTCTAGCCAAGCTGCTTCTGGCGTTCGCGCAACCCTTCCAACCCCGCCATGAACTCCTCGGCCGGCACCGGCTGGCCGAGCAGGTAGCCCTGCAACGAATCGCACCCCAAGCGGGTCAGGAAGTCCTGCTGGCGGTCGGTTTCCACGCCTTCGGCGACAATCCGCAGCCCCAGCGCCTGCCCCAGGGCGACGATGGCCGAGACGATCGCGGCATCGTCGCTGTCCTGCTCCAGGTCACGCACAAAGCCACGGTCGATCTTCAATTCGTTGGCCGGCAGGCGCTTGAGGTACATCAGGCTGGAATAGCCAGTACCGAAATCGTCGATGGACAGGTCCACGCCCATGTCGGACAACCGCTGCAGCACCGTAAGGCTGGCGTCGGCATCGCGCATGGCGGTGGTTTCGGTGATTTCCAGGGTCAGCCGGTTGGCCGGCAGGCCATTGTCGTTCAACGCACGGGCCACACTGTCGACCAGCCCGGCATGGCAGAACTGAATGGCCGACAGGTTCACCGCAATGCGCCAATCAGCATGGCCCAGGTCCATCCACTGGCGCATCTGCCGGCAGGCCTCGGCCAGCACCCACTCGCCAATGGGGATGATCAGGCCGGTCTTCTCGGCAAGGCCGATGAACCGGTCCGGCAGCATCAGGCCGTGCTGCGGGTGCTCCCAGCGCAACAACGCCTCGGCGCCGATCGGCCGGCGCGCGACGGCACCGAACTTGGGCTGGTAATGCAGGCGGAACTGCCCCTGCTCCAGTGCCGCGCGCAAGTCCTGCAGCAGCTGCAATTGCTGGCGAGCGTTGCTGTTCATCGAGGCGTCGAAGAAGCTGTAGCCGTTCTTGCCGGCGCTCTTGGCGTGGTACATGGCGGCGTCGGCGTTGCGCAGCAGCTCCTGCTGGTCCAGGCCGTTGCCCGGGTACATCACGATGCCCACGCTGGCCGACAACTGCAGGTCGTGCTCGGCCACACGGAACGGCCTGGACACCAGGTTGACCTGCTTGACCGCCACGCCCATGGCGTCATCCGGCTCCTGCAACTCCACCAGCAGCACGAACTCGTCACCGCCGATGCGCGCCAGGGTGTCCTGGCTGTGCAGGTGCCCGCGCAAACGCGCCGCCACGGCCTTGAGCAACTGGTCGCCGACATGGTGGCCAAAGGCGTCGTTGACCGGTTTGAAGCCGTCCAGGTCGATGAACATCAGCGCAAAGCAGCCGCCCTGCTCGGCCACCCGGCCCATGGCCTGGTCGATGCGGTCAGCCAGCAGCGTGCGGTTGGGCAAACCGGTGAGGGTGTCGTGCAGCGCCAACTGGGTCAGCTCCTGGTTGGCCAGGGTCAGCGAGCGCGCAAGCTCGGCGGTGCGAGCCTCCAGGCGGGCATCCAGCACCGAGGTGAGCAGCGCTACCGAGAGCACAGCCAGGGTGGTGATCAATACGAGATAGTCCAGCCCGTCACCGGCCAGGCCATTGGGTAATGCACCGCAGAAGCTGCCTTCGGGGAAGCTGGCTGCAGCCATGCCGGTGTAATGCATACCAACGATGGCCACGCCCATCACCACCGCGGCCACGCCACGGATTTGCCGCACGTAGGGCGTCTGCCGGCGCAGGCGGAAGGCAATCCACAGCGCCGCCGCCGAGGCGCCCACCGCTATGGCCAACGAAGCACCGAACAGCGCCGGGTCGTAATCGATGCCCGGCTGCATGCGCAGCGCCGCCATGCCGGTGTAGTGCATGCAGGCAATGCCGCTGCCCATCACCAGCGCGCCGAACCCCAACTGCAGGCAGGGCAGTTTCGGCTGGCTCACCAGCCACAGGGCAAAGCCCGAGGACAGCACTGCAATCAGCAGCGACAGCGCCGTCAGCGTGGTGTCGTAGCCCAGGCTGATCGGCAGGCTGAAGGCGAGCATGCCGATAAAGTGCATCGACCACACACCAATGCCCATGGCCAGCGCACCGCCCACCATCCACAAGTGGACCGCCCGCCCCTTGGCCGTGGCGATGCGGCCGGTAAGGTCGAGGGCGGTATAGGAGGCAAGAATGGCCACGCACAGCGAGATCAACACCAGCGAGGAGGAGTAACTACCGGTCAGCATGGGGGCTTCCACGAACAGCCCAGGATATAGGGCCGAAAAAGCCGATGATTGTACTCAAGCTTTGGCGAAACGCACGGGGTTTTCGTGGGGTTGAGTGGTTGCGCGGCATACGCATGATGGCACCCGCTTTGCCGGTGATCGCGGGCAAGCCCGCGCCTACAGGGCCCACTGTCTATGGCTGGTGCCAGACCGCTGCGCGGATATCCACCGGCTTGGGCAACACCCGGTTGTCGAAGAACAACTGCGCGGTCTTTTGCTGCGCGGCCACGATCTGGTCGCTCACTGGCAACACCGGTGATGCCGGGCGGTGGGTAAAGCTGCGCCGCACCACGGCTTCGGGCAAGCCCATGAAGCTTGCCAGCACCTCGATGCTGCCCGCCTCGTCGCTGCGGGTCAGCGCCTCGGCCCGGGTGATCTCGGCCAACAACTCACTGACAAACTGCGGATGTGCCTGCACATAACCCCGCGCCCCGAGCATGAACGGCCCGATCAGCCCCAGCCCTTGCCCGTCCGTCAACAGCCGCGCCTTGCCCTCCAGCTCGATGGCCGAATAGAACGGGTCCCAGATTGCCCAGGCATCCACGCGGCCGCCCTCGAAGGCCGCGCGGGCATCGGCCGGGGCCAGGTACACCGGCTGCACGTCGGCCATGCGCAGGCCTTCCCGGGCCAGTGCGCGCAACACCAGGTTGTGGGCACTGGAGCCCTTTTGCAGGGCAATGCGCTTGCCCTTGAGCGCCGCCACCGAGGTGATCGGGCTGTCCTTGGCCACCAGAATCACCTCGGCCTGGGGCTTGGCCGGCTCGGCACCGATGTACAACAGGTCGGCGCCGGCTGCCTGGGCGAAAATCGGCGGTATGTCACCGGTGGCGCCGATATCCAGGCTGCCGATGTTCAGTGCCTCGAGCATCTGCGGGCCTGCCGGGAACTCGATCCATTCCACTCGGGTGGCCGGGAAGCGCTGCTCCAGCAGACGGTGCTGCTTGGCCAGCACCAGGCTGATCGAGCCCTTCTGGTAACCGATACGCAGGCTGGCCGGGTCGCCCGCCAGTGCGCCGCCGGCCACTACCGCCAGCAACAACAGGGCAATACGCATGAAAGCCATGCTTCACTCCTTCCAGTCGGTCGAGGGCTTTTCCCACAGGTTGACCCCGCCTTCCACCGCATACCGGTCGATCTCGGCCAGTTCCTCAGCCGTGAAGGCCAGGTTGTCCAGGGCGGCGACGTTCTCGGTGATCTGCTCGGGGCGGCTGGCGCCGATCAATGCCGAGCTCACCCGCGCATCGCGCAGGGTCCAGGCCAACGCCAACTGCGCCAGGCTCTGACCACGACGCCGGGCGATGTCGTTCAGCGCCCGGGCGCGTGCCAGGTTGGCTTCGCTCAAGTGCCCGGGTAACAGCGAACCGCCTCCGGCGCGGTTGACCCGGGCGTCGGCCGGGATGCCGTTCAGGTACTTGTCGCTGAGCAACCCCTGGGCCAGCGCGGTGAACACGATGACCCCGGCACCGACCTCGTCGGTTGTAGCCAGCAGGTCGCGCTCGATCCAGCGGTTGAACAGGTTGTAGGAAGGCTGGTGGATCAGCAGCGGCACCTTCAGCTCATCCAGCAACCCGGCGATTTCCCGGGTTTTGCCCGCCGAGTACGACGAGATGCCGATATACAGCGCCTTGCCCTGGCGCACGATATCGGCCAGGGCGATGGCGGTCTCTTCCAGCGGCGTGTCCGGGTCGAAACGGTGCGAGTAGAAGATGTCGACGTAGTCCAGGCCCAGGCGCTTGAGGCTCTGGTCGAGGCTGGCATGCAGGTACTTGCGCGAACTGCCGCCCTGCCCGTATGGCCCAGGCCACATGTCCCAGCCGGCCTTGCTGGAGATGATCAGCTCGTCGCGGTGGGCATGCAGGTCCTGGCGCAGCAGGCGGCCGAAGTTGCTTTCGGCACTGCCGTAGGGCGGGCCGTAGTTGTTGGCGAGGTCGAAGTGGTTGATGCCGGCATCGAAAGCCGTGCGCAGCAAGGCGCGCTGGGTGTCGAGGGGCGTGGCGTCGCCGAAGTTGTGCCACAGGCCCAGGGACAGCGCCGGCAGTACCAGGCCGCTGCGGCCGACGCGGCGGTACGGCATGCGGGTGTAGCGTTCGGGGTTGGCGGTGTAAGTCATGCTGACTCCTTGATGACTGGCCCCTGTAGGAGCCGGCTTGCCGGCGATGGCGTCAGTTCAGGAAACGCTGTTGCCTGGGCGGGCCTCATCGCCGGCAAGCCGGCTCCTACAGGGGGCTGTTTCAGGTGAAGTACGGGTTGGCCGGGCGTTGCAAGCCCAGGTGCTCGCGCAAGGTGCGGCCCTGGTACTGCTTGCGCAACAGCCCGCGGCGTTGCAGCTCGGGCACCACCTGCAGGGCGAAATCCTCAAGCCCCAGCGGCAGGTGCGGCACCAGAATGTTGAAACCGTCGGCGGCGCGGCCCTCGAACCACACCTGCAACTGGTCGGCGATCTGCAGCGGGGTGCCGACCAGGCTGAAGTGCCCT
Source organism: Pseudomonas fakonensis (assembly GCF_019139895.1). GTDB lineage: Bacteria > Pseudomonadota > Gammaproteobacteria > Pseudomonadales > Pseudomonadaceae > Aquipseudomonas > Aquipseudomonas fakonensis. The sequence continues at coordinate 3,228,659 of NZ_CP077076.1, forward strand.
CGCCCACCCGCGATGCGCTGGCCGAGCTGGGCCAGGGTCAGGTGCTCGCTGCCGGCAAGCTCGGTAAGCAGTTGCTGGCGGCTGCGCTGGCCGTCTTCGGTGGGCGGCAGCTCGGGCAGCGGGCCATCCAGCGGGTAACCCGAGAGGTCGAAGTTGCCCAGCATGCGCCCGAGCAACGCCACGCCCACGCGCGGGTCGACCAAGGCCTGGAACTGTTCGGCCTTGTCCTGGGCTTCGGCCTCGCTGCGGCCAACCACCACGTACACGCCGGGCATGATCTTCAGGTCGTCTTCGCCGCGCCCATAACCGGCCAGGCGGCCCTTGAGGTCGGCGTAGAACGCCTGGGCGCGGGCCAGCGATGGCTGGGCGGTGAACACCACCTCGGCGCTTTCGGCAGCCAGCTCACGGCCGGTTTCAGACGACCCCGCCTGCACCAGCACCGGCCGCCCCTGGGGTGAGCGGGCAACGTTCAGCGGGCCCTGCACGCGAAAGTGCTCGCCGGCATGGCCAAGGGCGCGCACGCCGTCGGGCCTATGAAACTGGCCGCTGGCCTTGTCGCGCACAAAGGCGTCGTCCGCCCAGCTGTCCCACAGCCCCTGCACCACCTGCTGAAACTCCCAGGCGCGGGCGTAGCGCTCGGCATGGGGAATGTGCGCATCACGGCCAAAGTTGCCGGCCTCGGCGGCAGCGTCGGAGGTCACCAGGTTCCAGCCGGCCCGCCCACCCGACAGGTGATCGAGGGAAGCGAACTTGCGCGCCACGTGGTAGGGCTCGTTGTAGCTGGTGGTGGCGGTGGCGACCAGGCCGATGCGTTCGGTTACCGTGCTCAGCGCCGACAACAGGGTGAGCGGCTCGAAGTACACCGAGCGGGCGCTGTGGCTGGCCAGGGCATCGTTGGGCGCAGCCACGCTGTCGGCAACGAACAGCGCATCGAAGCAGGCGTTTTCGGCGATCTGCGCCGCGCGCCGGTAGACGCTGAAGTCCAGCGGGTCGGCGGGCACGCCCGGGTGGCGCCAGGCCGCGACGTGGTGCCCGGTGGCCATCAGGAAGGCGCCGAGGCTGAGTTGGCGGGTGGAAGTGGTCATGAGTACCTCTGCTGACAGTTCGATTGCCGGGGCCGCAACGCGGCCCCGCCCTGCACGCAAAGCAGGTTCTGCTTAAAAGTCCTTGCGCAACTGCACGCCGAAATAGCGCCCGTCATCCCGCGGCACGGCGCGGTAGATGTAGTCGCCGCCGCTGGCCAGCATCTGCGCGTACGACTTGTCGCCCAGGTTCTTGCCCAGCAACGCCACGCGCCAGCCGTCGTTGTAGTCGGCCAGGGCAATGCTGGCGTTCCAGATGCCGTAGGCGCCCTGCACGGTGTCGGGGTTCTGGTCGAGGCTGAACTGCACCGCGTCCTGCCAGCTGTAGTCGCTGGACAATTCCAGGTCCAGGCCGTTGTCCAGCGGGATGCTGTAGTCGGCGCGCAGGTAGCTTTTCCAGTCCGGGGTGAATGGCAGGTGGCCGCCGTCGATGTTGCAGTTGGCCGCCGCCCCCACCGGGCAATTGAAGTGGTCTACCCGCGCTTTGGTGTAGGCCACGGCCGCCGACAGCTTGAGCTGGCGGGTGGCCTGGAAGCTGGCGTCCAGCTCCACGCCCTGGGTCTTGACCTTGCCGGCATTGACCAGGCGGGTCACCACCTGGTTGGCCACGGTGTCGAAGAAGTTGGCCTGGTAGTCGTCGTAGTCGGTATGGAACACCGCAAGGTTGGCCACCAGGCGGTTGTCCAGTGCGGTGCTCTTCAGGCCCACCTCGTAGGCATCGGAGGTTTCTGGCTTGAGCGCGCCGGTATCGCGCGGCTGCATGTTGAAGAACACGTTGTAGGCCGGGCCCTTGTAGCCGCGCGAATAGGTGACGTAGCCGGTGAGGTTGTCGTTGAAGTCGTATTGCAGGCCGGTACGACCGCTCCAACCGTCTTCGTCCACCGAGCCGCTGCTGGCAGTCGAAGGCTGAATGCCGGTGACCGCGGTGGCCGAAGTCGAGACCCGGCGGTGGTCGTATTCAAGGTCGTCGTGGGTCCAGCGCAAGCCGAAAATGGCACGCAAATCGTCGGTGAAGTTGAAAGTGTTCTCACCGAACAGCGCCACGCTGTCGTTGGTGGTGGAGTAGTCGGCGCGCCCGCTGTTGGCGACGCCAGCATTGACCGACAGGCGTTGGTACACCTCCTTCGAGGTGCCGTGCATGTAGAAGGCGCCGAGCACGTACTCGTTGAACTGGCCCTTGGGCGAGGTCAGGCGAAACTCCTGGCTGTACTGGTCGTAGTCCACCGTGCCCTTGTCATGGGAGGCGGTCAGCGGCAACAGCGCGCGGCGGTCGCCGTCCTGGTACTGGGTGTTGTCCCAGCCGCGCCAGGCGCTGATGGAGGTCAGGGTATAGTCGCCCAGTTGCCAGTCGAGCTGGGCCGACAGGCCTTGGTTTTCATCTTCGACATGGGTCTTGAAGTCGCTGCTGATATCGCGGTTGTGGGCGCTGGGCACCACGCCGCCAAGCTGGTTGGTAAAGGCTGCGCTGGCTTTGGTTACCACACCGCTGGGCAGGCTGTCCTCGCCTTTCATGTAGTCGGCGATCAGGGTCAGGCGCAGGTCTTGATTGGGTTCGAACTCCAGCTTGCCGCGCACGCCCTTGCGCGCGTAGCCGTTGACGTCGTGGCCGTTGGCGAGGTTCTCGACATTGCCGTCGAAGTCGGCCCACAGGGTGCTCAGCGAGCCCTTGAGCTGCTCGCTCAGGCGCCCGCCGATGCCGAAGCGCAGGCGGTTCTCGTCACCGCCGCCAAAGTGCGAGTAATCCACGTAGCCGTGGGTCTGCTCGGGGATGGCCTTGCTTACCACATTGAGCACCCCGGCCGAGGCATTCTTGCCGAACAACGTGCCCTGCGGGCCGCGCAGCACCTCGATGCGCTCAAGGTCAAGCAGGTCCAGGGTGGACTGGCCCGGACGGCCAAACACCACGCCATCCACCACCGTGGCCACGGTGGGCTCGACCCCTGGCGAGGTGGAGATGGTGCCCACGCCACGGATGAACAGCGAAGTGTCCTTGTTCGAAGCACCGGCGCGGTAGTTGAGGGTGGGAACCTGCTGGACGATGCTGGCGACGTTGTTGCGGTTGTCGCGTTCCAATTGCTCGCCGTCGACCACCGACACGGCCACCGGCACCTTCTGCAGCGGCGCTTCGCGGCGGGTGGCAGTGACGGTTACCGCCTCCAGGGCAGCAGGCTCAAGCGACTCGGCCGCCTGGGCGCCCAAGGTAGTGAGCAGTATTGCGGTGGCCAGCGGCGCACGGCGAAGGTTGGGGAAAGACGGTATGCGGCTTGTCTGCATGATGCTCACTGCCTTGAAAGACCAGACGGAAGGAAAAGCTGTGGTTGTCTGGTCTCGCTCGTGCGAGTGGCAGGCGCTTGCCAACAGCAGCGCTTGGTAGCGCTAACAGGACAAAGTATCTGAGGCCTTTGGTTAGCAGGTCAAATACTAAAAAACGATCTGTTTATGCATTATGGTTCTTTGTAACCGTACGCGTGGTTAGCGCTAACATCCGCCCTTTGTACACGGATGAGCCGCGTGGGATCTGCTGCTTTGTGTTGCCCTCCCCGGCCTCATCGCCGGCAAGCCGGCCCCTACAGGTACAGCACAGCTTTGCAGGCTATTCGATCCCTGTAGGAGCCGGCTTGCCGGCGATGAGGCCGGTACTGGCAATACAAGCTCCCAACCCATCCTGACCATACCCCCGACAGGAGCCCCACGTGAGCCACTCAAGCGACACCCCGCGCAAGCGCCGCGGCGCCGGCCGCGTCACCCTGGCCGAAGTGGCCCGCCTGGCCGGGGTCTCGGCCATCAGCGTATCGCGCTACTTCAACCAACCAGAACAAGTCACCGCCCCCTTGCGCGAACGCATCCAGGCCGCAGTGCAGCAGTTGGGTTACGTGCCCAACCTGGTAGCCGGCGGCCTGGCCTCTGCCCGCGGGCGCATCGTCGGCATGGTCATCCCGAACATCTCCGGGCCGATCTTCGCGCAGACCATCCAGGCCTTCAGCGACACCCTGGGCCGGCATGGCTACCAGTTGCTGCTGGCCTCGAGCTACTTCAGCGAAGCGCAGGAAGAAAGCGCGGTACGTGCCTTCCTTGGCTGGTCGCCGGCGGCACTGGTGGTCACCAGCCACTTCCACAGCCCGGCCACCGAAAAGATGCTGGCCGAGGCCGATGTACCGGTGGTGGAGATCTGGGACTACGTACCCGAACGGGCCCCGCTGCAAGTGGGCTTCTTGCACGAACAGGTGGGTGTGCAGGCCTGCCGCTACCTGTTGGGCAAGGGCCACCGGCGCATCGCCTTCGTGCAAAACAGCGCCGCCGGTGATTTCAGCGCCCTGGAGCGGCGCGACGGCTATGCCCGGAGCATGCGCGAAGCCGGGCTGGAACCCTGGGTGTTCGTGCCCTCGGCAGACACCGCGCCGTTCGAGGCCGGGCGCCAGGCCATGGAGGCGCTGATCCGCCGCACACCGCGGCCCGAGGCAATCATCTTCGCCAACGACAACCTCGCCGCCGGCGCCCTGCTGGCCGGGCAGCGCGCCGGGCTGCGGCTGCCGGAGGACATGGCGGTGATGGGCTTTGGCGACTATGCGTTCGCCGAAATGCTGCTGCCGAGCCTGACCACCTTGCGGCCACCGTCACGGCAGATCGGCGAAGTGGCGGCGCTGCGGGTGTTGCAGCACCTGGGGGTGGTGGCGTGCGAGGGTGAGGTGCAGCGGTTGAACCTGCTGGGGTGCGAGCTGGTGGAGCGTGAAAGCGCGTGAGTAGCCTGATGCTTGATGGCGCGCTGAGCCCTTCGCGGGGCAAGCCCGCTCCCACGCGATACCCAATCAGGGGCGCGCAGCCACACCTGCCCCGCGCACCCGCCTGAACACCATCACCACCAGCACCAGGTTCACCAGCGCCAACCCGATCAGGCTGTACAGCACCCCATACGCCCCCAGGTGTTCGAACAGGTAACCGCCCACCAGCGGCGTCAACGCCTGGCCGATCAGCGAGGGCCGCGACATGCGCCCCATCAGCAGCACGTACTGTGCCGGCGGCAGCATGGCCAGCGGCAACAAGCCGCGCACGATGGCACGCAGGCCATTGCCACAGCCGAAAATCAACAGGCCCAGCGCCGTGGCCATGGGCGCGAAGGTCACCAGCAGCAAGCCCACCAGCACCAGGCTGGTCCAGGCCAGCGCGGTCCAGATCGGGTGGCGCTGGCCCACCAGTATCTGCAGCACCCGTGAAGCCACCTGGCTGGGCCCGAGCATCGCGGCCAGGCCAATGGCCGCCGTCAGCGAATGGCCCATGCCCTGCAGCACCGACACCAACTGCACGGCAATGGCGGTCATGATGATTGCGCCAATGGCAAAAATGCTGGTCAGCAACAGGTACAGGCGCCGGTCGACGCCTACGCCCTCCTCGCCCTTGGCACTCTTGCGCCCGGCCACCTGGCCACCCGGCGGCAGCACCTTCCAGTACAGCGGCGCCACCACCAGCAACAGCACCACCGCATACAGCACGCAGGCCTGGCGCCAGCCCAGTTGCTCGATCAGTAGCGCCACGGTGGGCCAGGACAGCGTCGAGGCAAAGCCTGCAATCAGCGTTACCCCGGTGATCGCACGGCCTGCACCGTCTGCGTACAGCGCGCCAAGCGTGGCGAACAAGGCTTCGTACAGCCCCATGGCCATACCCACGCCGATCACCGCCCAGGCCACCAGAAACCAACCAAGGCTGTGGCTGGCCGCCATCAGCAACAGCCCCAAGGCCACCACCGCGCCGCTGGCGGCCAGTTGCGGGCGGCCGCCGTAGCGGGCAATCAGGCGGCTCGACAGCGGTGCCAGCAAGGCGGCGACCATCAGGCTCAAGGACAGCGCGCCATACACCCACTGGCTGGGCCAGCCGGTGTCGCGGCTGATGGGCGCAGCCATTACCGCCATGAGGAAGAACGAGCCGCCCCAGACCAGGATCTGCAAAACGCCGAGCCAGATGATGGCCAGGTTGGAGGGGAAGCGAGCAGCGGAGGAAGTCACAGCGTTGCCTTGTGTTGAAACAGAAAAAGCCGCTACCGGGAGCGATACGTGGGAGCGGGCTTGCCCCGCGATGGGGTGTGAGCCAATGGGCCCCACACAGCATACCTGCGCGGGTCACGCAGTGGGTGAGCAAGTCAGGCGTGAGCGCTGGCCTTGTCCTTGAGAGCGGCCACATCCACGCCGCCGGCATGCTCCAACTGCGCCTGCGTCCGATGGCGCTGCAGCGCACGCATGTAAAGGTGGCAGGCCCCACTGCACAGGGTGGCCGGCAGTATCAGGTTCAGCACCGGTATGCACAGCAGCAACAGGTTGAACACCCCAAGAAACAGCGCCGCAACCCGCCCGCTGCGGGCGACAGCCAGCACTTCGGCGCCCTGCGCATAAGGGCCGGTTGCCGATGACAAGGCTACAGGTCGCGCAGGCTTTCGGTAATTTTCATGAACTTCGGGATCACCTCTTCTGGGGGCGGGGTCAGGGTTTGCAGATCGTCGGTGCCTTTCGGGAAGGTTTCCATGTGCACCGCCAGCAAGGGGCGCAATAGACCGCCCACGTTGGCGGTTGCAAACCAGGCTCGCTCTTCTTCGCCGGAGCCTGGGCGCGGGTCCAGGCGCCAGCCTTCGAGCACGGTCTTGCGCCCACCGAGGTCGATCGCCTGCAGGATGCTCGACTTCTTCCAGCGCTGGCGGTCGTAGCCGGGGTAATAGTGGGTGTTGTAAGTACCCAAGGTGGGCTTGGTCTCATATTCAGGCGATGCATTGATAATGCTCAAGATCACGTTGGGCGTGCTATCAAAACGCAGGCTGCTCTTGATGCTGAAGGTGGGAAGACCGTCGTCATGGATGAAGCCGTAGGGCATGCATACACCTGGGCCTTTGGGGATTTGATGGCTGTCTCGAGGTTCAAAGCGCGCCATCAGGTTCTTGACGTCCTGAAGCGACCTGGCCTCTGGGTTGGTAAAAACAAAATAATAGACTCGGCTGTTTCTCCATAAGAAAACCTCATAAGGCGATTGATTGCCTAGCACATAAGCATCAGCGAGGCCTATGTCAAACTCACGAATACCAGCGCCCCCAAGTTCTTTTTTCAATTTTGCAACGCCCTCTTTGGCTCGAGCGATGGCTTTGCGGTGAGGCCCGCCAGACAAAACATTCAAGCGCTCTTGCTCGACTTTCAATCGGCGACGAAGATTTTCGACGTATGCTTCATAATCCAACAGCACCATTTGACGAGTTTTTTCGAAATAGTCACGCGTTGTGACGATACTGACCTTGTACCACAGGCCTTCATTATCGTAGTCGACGTGACCGGCGTTCCCTCCGACCCGTCTCGAAAACGTGGGTGACCCTGGCCGATCGATGCGAAAATTTTCGATATTAGAGGTCGCCCAGGAAACAGGCTCCGGGACATCAAATACAGAGCGTCCAATACACTCTTTCAGTTGATCATCAGCAGCGTAAACGCAAGGGGAAAACACAAGAAAAAACTTCAGCCACTTCATGAGTGATGATCCTTGTGCAACGGAGACTCTGACTGCGCCACCACGTTTCCCGCCCCTTGTTTCTGTTGACGCTTAGCAAGAATCGTCAAATTGAAACCCGAGTCACTGTTCTCACCCTTTGTCCAATTCACGGGCAATGCACATATAAACCCTGCCACACCCATTGGCGCATCCGGATCGCCTTTCAACCAGAAACGCTCTTGATGGGGCGATAACTCTTTCAGGTCACCGCCAAGTTTCAACTTCAAGGCGTCTCGATACGCCCACGTGGGCCAGATAGAAGCCGGAAAACCATCCTGATATTTTTTAACTCCCTCTGCATCGAGGACCTGAACCTGGCTCCTGCTTTGCGGAATAAAATCAAATACCGTCTCGTAAGCCTCACTGTTAGCCCGCGCACGTTCCTGTATCGCTCGCCACACATGCTCTGCCGCCGGCTGATCCAGGCAATCCGCCAGTTCGGTAAACGGCGCCACCGGCCCGCCCGGCGGCAAATCGAGCCCGAAGTGTTTACGCCAGAGGTCCACGCGCAACTGATGCACGGCCTTGCCCACCGTATGCGGGTATTTGCCGTCCAGTTTCGCCTTCACCGGTTGCGTGTCACGAATGATCGCCGCCAGCTCCGAATCTCGCTGGCCGTTCAGGCTGCGGTCGTTGATGTTGGCGCTGCCCAGAATCGCCACGCGGTCGTCGGCGATCATCAACTTGCTGTGCACGTAGATCTGCTCGGTGACCACCCGGCCCTTCAGGTAGCCCCAGGTGCGCAGGTTGAGCAGCGTCAGGTAGCGGCTCCAGTCCTGCTGTGCATACACCGGCTGCCCCTTGCCATCCTTGGACTTGATGATACCCACTGCTTCTTCCCTGCTCTTCCCACGATCCATGATTGCCTTGAGCGCCATATGCCGCTGGATCCGCTTGACCAGGCTCAGCTCACCGAACACCAGGCTCTGCATGGTCAGGTGAACCTGGTGCATCACGTTGGGCACATCGAGCTTGCCCTCGGGGTGAACAGGCAATACCAGGTACACGTGGAACGGCCGGTTTTCGTAAATCGCTCGGCCGATGCGGTCGGCCAGCGCGGCAGCAATACTGTTCTCCAGCGGCTTTTCCTGCCCCAGCTTGTGGCTGAGCCAGCCTTGGGCATTCAGCGTCCACATGCCCTGCAGCGCCTCGGCGAACACCATCCCCTCCTCGCCGTAGGCCTTGCAGATGGCCTGCAGTTCAACCCAGTCGATCAGCCCGTAGTCCTGGGCATTCAGCGCCTCGCGAAGCTTCACCCGGGCGACGAAATCCTCACGCAGGGTGCCGGGGTCACGCAGGCTAGCCATCGGCCCGGACAGTTCCTCTCTCTCGTTCAATTCGCCCTGCGCACCAAAGGCGCTCTGGAAAAACTGGTTCTCGATGTACAGAAAATGCTGCGCACTGGAGATCACCTGCAGCATCGCGCTGTTGCAGTTGTCCTGCATGCCCTGGGCCCTGATACCAGGCGGCAGCGGCAGGTGCACCTTGGCCAGGCTGCGGCCCTTGGCCTCCTGCGCGGCCATCGCCGCCGAGGCGCTGCGCAGCACCTGTACCTGCACCTGGCCGCGGACGATGTCGGGGGGCGTGGGCAGTTGCTCGGGCTGGTCGATCCACATCGGCTCTGGCGCCGGCAGATCCAGTTGCAGGTGGCCGGCGAGGTCCAGATGGTGCGGCATGCCGGCGTCCCGGGCCAGGCGGTTGAGCCACTCCATCAGGGCGATGACGGCGTCGGTCTTGTACAGCGTCGGGGTTTGCGCAAGATACGCCTGCTGGCCGTTCCAGCGGTCGATGAAGTTGCGCGACAGGTCGTACACCGAGGGCCCTTCGATACGGCTGTGCACGTCCTGCCAGGGCATGCGCGGCTGGTCGGCGGCCAGGGTGCGGTGGTCGGGCGAGCCCAGCGGTTGCGGGTCGTGGGCCAGGTAACGGTAGGGTGCGCGGTGGCTGGCCACGCGCTGCTGCAACAGGGTGTAAAGATGCATCAGCAGGGCGCTGGCGGTTTCGCCGATGCCGTTCAGCCACTGGGCCTTGTCTGCGGGCATGGCATCGAAGCCCTTGTCACACAGCAGCGCGACCATGCGCCCAAGGTCGGTGTTGCCCAGCCACTGGTTGATCAACAGGTGGCTTTGCAGGCGCAAGGCGATCGACAGGTCGCCCTGCGCCGCCTCGACCTGCTGCAGCCAGGCCTCGGCCTGGCTTTTCAGCGGCTCGGCCAGCGGCAGGCGCTGCCAGTTGTGGCGTATCAACGCGGCGACCTGGCGGATCGCCGCATCGGTGAGGTATTGCTTGCCGGCCTCCAGCGGGTGGGTGATGGTGCCGATCAGCTCCTTGAAACTGCTGCCGGCCTTGACCAGCCAGGCCAACACCGGGTGCATCGGGCTGATCGCCAGGTCACGCAGCCAGGCGCTGGCGTTGAGCAGGCGGTCGGCGGGCACCGGGATGCTCAGCCCGGTCTTGCCGATGGGGATGCGAAACGCCGGCAGCGACAGGTCGAGCACGGTGGCCAGCAGCAGGCCGGCGCGGCTGACGTGCTTGTCCATGTCCATCCAGCCCAGGTGCGGGATGCACGGGTTGTAGGCATCGCGACCACGCCGCGCGCTGGCGTCGAGGCTGAAACGGTGGTCGTCACAGCGGCCATGGGCCAGGTCGATGCCACCGACGTAACCGACCTGGTTGTCGATCACCACGCTCTTCTGGTGGTGCGAGAACACCGCGCCCAGGCCCCTCATGTCGCTCTGCTGGATGGCCGGCAGGCAAAATGCCCGGGCGCGGCCCAGCCCCACATTCAGGTGGAACACCGCCAGCATGGTCTCGAAATCGTGGGTGCCGAGGCTGGGCATGGGGCTGAGCCAGGGCAGCACGTAGACCTTCAGAGCCGGCTTGCCCAGCAGCGCGCTGCGCAGGCATTGCCAGAGCGTGCGGCGGCCGTCGAGCAGCACGTCATGGTTGACCTGCCAGCCGGTGATGAAGATCGACGCCTGCGCCTGGTCGATGGCCTCGGCAAGGTCCTGATAGTAGGCATGCCCACTGGTGAAGAAGCGCACGCGGTTGCCGCTGCGCACCGGGGCGAAGGTGTTGGCACCGCGGATGAAGAAGTCCGGGGCGCTGACCGCCTTCAACGGCCGGCCGTCGGCGCTGATGATCTGGGTGACTTCCTTGTGGCGTACGCCGTTGTACGGGGGTGGGTTGCCAGGCATGCTCAGGCCTCCCCATCTTGCAATGTGCGGTACAACTCGCCGGCTGCGCATGGGTGCTGGTCGACACGGGCCTGGCAGGCCGCATCGGCCCGCGAGTGGCGCAGGCGGTCATGAAAGTCCAGCGCGCACAGTGCGAGATGTTGCTGGTCTGGACTTGCCGGTTCGTCATGCAGCAGCAACGGGATGCACTGCCCCGGATAACACAGCCACAGGTTGGCACCGCTGGCAGCGGCTCCCAGGCGCAGGCGTTGCCCGGCATCCAGCTGCACCTGGCCGGCCTCGTCGCTCACGCCCTCGAGCAAGGGCGTGTCGTGCCCGTCCTGGAGGATCTGCCACGACGTGTCGGCGAGCGGGAAGCCGCTGTCGCCGGGCACATCGGCCAGGCGAATCGCCAGCGAATAGGGTTGCGGCTCGGGCTGTGCGGTTTGGGGCGGCGGGCTGCCAGGGCTTGGCCCCGCGCGCCCGGGCCTTGCCAGGGGTAGCGGCAACGGCAGCAGCGGGCTCAACAGCGCCACCCCGCTGCCCAGCCCCGGCGTGCCACCGCTGTTGCAGCTCACCTGTGACCCCGCCAGCAACACGCCTTGCCCATCGAGCCTGATAAAGCTGCCACCGGCATTCACCGTGAGCTCCTGGGCGGCCTCGATAACCAGGTGCTGGCCGGCCTTGATGTGGATTTGCTGCCCCGCCTCGAGCAAGCGGGCATTGCCCACTTTCAGGTGCTGGCTGTCACCGACCTGGAGGTGATCCCCTGCCTTGAGCTCAGTCTTGCGGTCGCCCAGGGTGGTGCGGTGCTCTTCGGCCTGGAACTGGCTGTAGCTGTTGGCTGTGACGCTGTCGTGGCGCTGCTTGCCGACATGTATCTTCTGGTCGCGGCCGATGTACTGGTCCCAATCCCGCTGGGCCTGCAGGAACACCTGCTCCTGCCCCGCCGTGTCGTCCACGCGCAGCTCGTTGAAGCCCCCGCCACCGGGGCTGCTGCGGGTCTTGAGCACGGTGCAGGCCTGCTGCGCGGGCAACGGGTAGGGCGTGGGGTGTTCGCCGTGGTACAGGCAGCCAGTCACCACCGGCTGGTCGGGGTCGCCTTCAAGAAATTCGACCAGCACTTCCATGCCCACCCGCGGGATGGCCACGCCACCAATGCGCTCGCCGGCCCAACTGGATGAAACCCTTAGCCAGCAACTGCTGCTGTCGTCGCCCTGGCCTTCCCGGTCCCAGAAAAACTGCACCTTGACCCGGCCAAGGGCGTCGCAGTGGATCTCCTCGCCCGCCGGGCCCGTGACCACGGCGGTCTGGCAACCGAGCACCCGGGGTTTGCGATGGCACAGCGGCGGGCGGTAGCAGGCGTCCCAAGGGGCCGCGAAGAACGTGTTGCGATAGCCCGGCTGGCTGGCGCCTGCGGCACCGGCTTCCTCCAGCACCTGGTGCTGACTGCCTTCGTGGCGTACTTCGGTGAGCAGCCACAAATCGTTCCACTCGGGCCTGGGGTGACAGGCCAGGGTCATGAGGTGGCCGCTGGCCAGGCGGCTGACGTCGCTGCCACCCTGGGCCAGGCGGTAGTCGGCGCGATGGCGCTCCAGGGCCCGCTGGCTGAGCTGCCTGCCGCGGGTACGGTCGGTGAAGCAGCCCGGGTAGTCGTAATCTTCGAGCAAGGGTTCAGAAGGTATTGCAGGCTGCAGGCTAGCCCCGGCCTCCAGCAGCAGGCGCGGGTGCTGGAAGTCGTAATCGCGCCGCGCCACACGGTTTGGCCGGGCTTCCAGGCGCGTCTCGAAGCTGTCGATCACCACTTCGTCAGCCACCATGGCGCTGTGCTGCACATAGGCAACCGGCACCTCGAGCCTGGGGAAAACGGCCTGGTCGTCGCCAAACACCAGTTGATGGCCCTGGCGGCTGTGCTCGAAGTGATAGTGGATACCCTCCTCCTCGCACAACCGCTGCAAAAAATGCAGGTCGCTCTCGCCGTACTGCACGCAATACTCACGCGCCGGGCTGGCAGTACCAAGGGCGAAACGAAAGGCATCAGCCGTGACACCATGGTCCGCCAGCAGCACCTCGATGATCTGCGGCACGCTCTTGTGCTGAAAGATGCGCGGGTTACGCCGGTGAGCCAGGTAGCTCAGGTGAGGTACCAGTACGATGCGGTAGCGGTGCAGGCGCTGGCCCGAATCGCCCTGTGCGGCCTGGTATACCTGGCCGTGGATACCATTACCCGCCTCGTCCAGCTGCAGGAATGCCTGCCTGTGCAGCAGCGCCTCCAGGTCGATATTGGCGCATTCGCTGACCAGCTCGAGGACAAATCGGTAAGGCCGGCTGAGCGCTTCCTCCCCCTCGAATGACAGCACCTGCAGGTCGTTATCAAAACCTTCGATCGTGCAGCTGAAACGCCTTGGCTGGTTGGCAGGCAACATGGCCGGAACTCCCTGTCCGCTGAAAAGCCACGAACCCTAGCAGCCAAACCTGGGCAATTTTGTACCGCCCGGCAACTAAAGAAACCTCCTACAAACAGCTCGGAAACCGTCTGCTAAAAACCCTTCAGAATGTTTCAAACATCGCGCGCACGTTCGATAACCGCCCACAATCCCCTTTTCATGATTTGACGAAACTAACCAGATAGTACAAAACTCGAGGCATCCCAAAAACAACAAAGCGATACCCCGCCATGACACCCCGAATCCTCGTGCTCAACGGCCCGAACCTGAACCTGCTGGGCACCCGCGAACCGGCCCAGTACGGCCACGAAACCCTCGCCGACCTGGCCAGCCTGTGCGCCGACAGCGCCCGCGCGCTCAACCTCGAACTGGAATTTCGCCAGACCAACCACGAAGGCGAGCTGATCGAGTGGATCCACGCCGCCCGTGGCCGCTGCCACGGCATCGTCATCAACCCCGCCGCCTGGACCCACACCTCGGTGGCCATCCGCGATGCGCTGGTGGCCGCCGAGTTGCCAGTGATCGAGGTGCACCTGTCCAACGTGCACAAGCGCGAGCCCTTCCGCCACCTGTCGTTCGTCTCCAGCATCGCTGTGGGGGTGATCTGCGGCCTGGGCAGCCAGGGCTACCGCATGGCGCTCAGCTGGTTCGGCGAGCACTTCAAGGAGCAGCAGGCATGAGCACCCCAGGTATCCTCGCCGGCCTGATCGGCCGCGGCATCCAGGCCTCGCGCACCCCGGCGCTGCACGAACATGAAGGCGACGCCCAGGGGCTGCGCTACCTGTACCGGTTGATCGACGCCGACCCGCTGGGCCTGGACGACAGCGCCCTGCCCCAGTTGCTGGACGCTGCGCAGCACACTGGCTTTACCGGGCTGAACATCACCTTCCCGTTCAAGCAGGCGATCCTGCCGCTGCTCGATGAGCTGTCGGACGAGGCCCGCGGCATCGGCGCGGTGAACACCGTGGTGCTGCGCGACGGCAAGCGGGTCGGCCACAACACCGACTGCCTGGGCTTTGCCGAAGGTTTCCGGCGCGGCCTGCCGGGGGTCAACAAGAGCCTGGTGGTGCAGCTGGGTGCAGGCGGCGCAGGCTCCGCGGTGGCCCATGCGCTGCTGGCCGAAGGGGTCGAGCGGCTGGTGCTGTTCGAGGTGGACGCGGCCCGTGGCCAGGCCCTGGTGGGCAACCTGGCGCAGCGTTTCGGCCCCGGCCGGGCGATGCTTGGCAGCGACCTGGCCAATGCCGTGGCCGAAGCCGACGGGCTGGTCAACACCACCCCGGTGGGCATGGCCAAGCTGCCGGGCATGCCGCTGCCGGCCGAACTGCTGCATGCCCGGCTGTGGGTGGCGGAGATCATTTACTTCCCGCTTGAGACCGAGCTGCTGCGCCAGGCCCGGGCACTGGGCTGCCGCACACTGGATGGCGGCACCATGGCGGTGTTCCAGGCGGTGAAGGCGTTCGAGCTGTTCAGCGGCCGCCCGGCCGATGCCGCGCGCATGCAGGCGCATTTCGCCAGCTTTACCTGAAACCCCAGCAGCGCCTGTGTAGGAGCGGCCTTGTGTCGCGAAAGGGCTGCGTAGCAGCCCCGGCAATCTGTGCATCTGCGCAGAAATCCCGGGGCTGCTGTGCAGCCCTTTCGCGACACAAGGCCGCTCCTACAGAGACCGTTGTTACTGTTCAGCCTGCGCTCAGCGCCCCGATGAAGTTGGCCAGCTCCGCAGTGCGCGGCGCGGCGAACACCTCCCGCGGGTGCCCGGTCTCGTGCACCTTGCCCTGGTGCATGAACACCAGCTTGTCACCCACCTCGCGGGCAAAGCGCATCTCGTGGGTGACCATGATCAGCGTCATGCCCTCGCTGGCAAGCCCGCGCACCACTTGCAGCACCTCGTTGACCAGCTCCGGGTCCAGTGCCGAGGTGATCTCGTCGCACAACAGCACCTTGGGCGACATGGCCAGCGCCCGGGCAATCGCCACCCGCTGCTGCTGGCCGCCAGACAACTGGTCGGGGTAGGCGTCGATCTTGTCGCCCAACCCCACCCGCGCCAGCATCTGAGCGGCCAGCTGGCGTGCCTCGGCCTTGCCGGCCTTCTTCACCACCTGCGGCGCCAGCATCACGTTCTCGCCCACGGTCAGGTGCGGGAACAGGTTGAACTGCTGGAACACCATGCCCACCTTCTGGCGCAGCGCACGCAGGTCGGCACGGGCGGCGTCGAGGTATTCGCCGTCTACCTCGATCACCCCGTCACTGATCGACTCCAGGCCGTTCAGGGTGCGCAGCAAGGTGCTCTTGCCCGAGCCGCTGCGACCGATGATGGCCACCACCTCGCCCTCCTCGATGCTCAGGTCGACGCCCTTGAGCACATGGTTGTCGCCGTAATACTTGTGCAGCGCAGACACTCTAAGCAGGGGCATGCAGCCTCCTTTCCAGGTAACGGGCGCTCAGCGAGAGCGGGTAGCAAAGGATGAAGTAACCCAGGGCCACCAGGCCGTAGATCAAAAAGGGTTCGAAGGTGGCGTTGGCCAGCATGCCGCCGGTCTTGGTCAACTCGGTGAAGCCGATGATCGAGGTCACCGCCGTGCCCTTGACCACCTGCACCGAAAAGCCCACGGTCGGCGCGATGGCGATGCGCAGGGCCTGGGGCAGGATCACATGGCGCAGTTGCTCCAGCCGGCTCATGGCCAGGCTGCCGGAGGCCTCCCACTGCCCGCGCGGGATCGACTCCACGCAACCGCGCCATATTTCGGCGAGGAAGGCACTGCTGAACAAGGTCAGGGCAATGGCTGCGGCCATCCACGCCGACACATCGATGCCAAACAGCGCGATGCCGAAAAACACCATGAACAGTTGCATCAACAGCGGCGTGCCCTGGAACAGTTCGATGTAGCCACGGGCAGCACCACGCAGCAGCGCGCTGTCGCTGATTCGCGCCACCAGCAACAACAGCCCGGCAAGGCTGCCGCAGATGAACGCCACCAGCGACAACAGCAAGGTCCACTGCAACCCCACCAGCAGGTTGCGCACGATATCCCACAGGGTGAAGTCCATTCAGCGTCTCCCCATCAGCAGGCGCTGCCCAAGCCAGGCCAGCAGCTGGCGCACCACAATGGCCATCAGCAGGTATAACAGGGTGGTCAGCAGGTAGGTTTCGAAGGCGCGAAAGTTACGGGACTGGATGAAGTTGGCGGCGAACGACAGCTCTTCGGTGGCGATCTGCGAACACACCGCCGACCCCAGCATGACGATCACGATCTGGCTCGACAGCGCCGGCCACACCTTGGCCAATGCCGGCTGCAGCACCACGTGGCGGAACGCCTCGAAGCGGCTCATGGCCAGCGCGGCTGCGGCTTCCAGCTGGCCCTTGGGCACCGCCTGGATGCCCGCGCGGATGATCTCGGTGGAGTAAGCCCCCAGATTGATCACCATGGCCAGCACCGCCGCCTGCCACTCGGTCAGGCGCACGCCCAGGGCCGGCAGCCCGAAAAATATGAAGAACAGCTGGACGATGAACGGGGTGTTGCGGATCAGCTCCACATACAGCCCGAACAGCGCATCGAACGGCCGCAGGCGCCAGGCGCGGGTGACCGCGCCCAGTACGCCGATGGCGACCCCGAGCACGGTGCCGATCACCGTCAGTTGCACGGTGAACAGCGCCCCCTTGAGCAGCAGGTCGCCCTGTGCCAGCACCGGGGCGAAGTCGAATTGATAGGCCATCGGTCAAGCTCTCAAAGGTCGGCCGGCAACGGCTGCTTCAGCCATTTCTCGGCGTTGCGGTTGAGGCTGCCATCGGCCTTGGCGGCATCCAGGGTGGCGTTGACCTTTTCCAGCAGCGCCGGCTCCTGCTTGGCCAGGCCCACGTACACCGGCGAATCCTTCAGCTTGACCTTCATCACCGGCACCTTGGCCGGGTTTTTCTCGGCGATGGCCGCCATCACCACGCTGCCGCTGGCAATCAGCTCGACCTGGCCGGACAGGTAGGCAGCGATAGTCGAGTTGTTGTCTTCGAAGCGCTTGATGATGGTGCCCTTGGGGGCAACGGCGGTCAGTTCCATGTCCTCGATGGCGCCGCGGGTGACGCTGATGGTCTTGCCGGCAATGGCGTCGATGCTGCCGATGGGCGCGTCGGCCGGGCCGAACACCGCCAGGTAGAACGGTGCATAGGGGCGCGAGAAGTCGATCACCGCCGCGCGCTCGGGGTTCTTGCCCAGGCTCGAGATCACCAGGTCGACCTTGCCGGTGGTCAGGAACGGGATGCGGTTGGTGCTGTTGACCGGGGTCAGCGCCAGCTTCACACCCAAGCGGTCGGCCAGCAGTTGCGCGGTGTCGATGTCCAGGCCACGGGGTTTGAGGTCGGGGCCGACCGAACCGAACGGCGGGAAGTCCTGGGGCACGGCCACCTTGAGCACGCCACGGGCGGTGATGTCGGCCAATGCGTCGGCCTGGGCCGAAGGCAGCGCCAGGGCACTGCCGCAGAACAGGGTTGCCAGGAACAGGGTACGGAATGTTTTCATCGAAAGGCCTCGCGCAGCAATACAGGAAAGGGGCTGCGGTGCCAGTGCACGGGGCATGCCAGCCTGGGGCAAAAGCCCGTATGGCGCTGCCCATAGCGCTTTTTTGTGGTCGTACTGGTCTGAACAGTTGCCCCGGCCTGCCCTGCTTTCGCGCAAGGCCTCGCGGCGCTGCGCCACAACGAAGCAAGGCTTGCCAGGCCGCCCGTATTCACCGTAAAAGGGTGCCCATCGCCCTCAGACCGGTCCGTCCAGCATGCTTGCCAGCCCCGCCCGCCCCGTCCCGGAAATCGCTTTGCAGGCGATTCGAAAACTGATCGAGGAAGACGACTACCAGCCCGGTGACGCCCTGCCCTCGCAGCGCGACCTGGCCGAGCGCCTGGGGGTCAGCCGGGCGTCGCTGCGTGAGGCGCTGTCGTCGCTCAGCGCCCTGGGGCTGGTGAGTGTGCAGCCGGGCAAGGGGGTGTTCGTGCAGTCACCGGCCCCGGCCAACGCATTGTCCGGCGGCTTCGCCTGGCCCTATGCCGAGCAGGTGTCGGCGGCCGATACCTTCCAGTTACGCTACGCGCTGGAAGGCTTTGCCGCCGGGCAAGCCGCACTGGCGCTGACCGCCGATGACCTGGACGAGCTGCAGGCCAACGTCGAGGCCATGGCCGTGGAACTGCGCGCCGGGCGTTTCGAGGCAGCCTCCCGGCTGGACTTCGCCTTCCACCAGAAGCTGCTGCAGGCCAGTGGCAACCGCGCCATGCTGCAGGTGATCACCGCCAGCCAGGACATCTTCCTGGAGAGCCAGAAGCTGCCCTTCATCCGCCCCGAGCGGGCCATGGAAACCTGGCAGGAACACCGCAAGATCCTGCGCGCCCTCGCCCGCCGCTCCCAGGCCGGTGCACAGCGGGCGATGCAGGAGCATATCCGCAATGCAGCGGCGCGCACCGGGGTGGTGTTTGCGGGGTAAAAGAGCCGCCTGCCGAATCGACACGTGGGAGCGGGCTTGCCCCGCGATGGTGTCTACCGTGGCACCGAATCGCGGGGCAAGCCCGCTCCCACAGAGTCCTGGCAGGTGAACCGGTTTTCAGGCCCGGCCTCATCGCCGGCAAGCCGGCTCCTACAGGGGCCACCTCAGGCTGCTACGTGGCTCAGGTCCAGCAACAGAATCAACGCGGTCAAGGTCAGCAACGACCCCAAAGTGGACACCAGAATGGTCCGCGAAATCAGCCCCGCCTCGCGCTGGTAAAACTCTGCCAGCATGAACGGCCCGGTGCCGGTGGGCAGCGCCGCCAGCAGCACTGCGCTGGCCGCCCACATCGGCGGCAGCACGAACACCTTGAACGCCAGCACCCAGGTCACCAGCGGCTGGCCCACCAGCTTCACCAGCACCAGCGGCCAGGCACTCTCGCTGCCCTTCTCGGCCTTCTGCCCAAGAAACAGCCCCAACGAGATCAACGCACAGGGCGTGGTGGCCGCCGCCAGCAGGTCAAGAAACCGCATCACCGGCTCCGCCAGCCCAAGCCCCGTGGCCGCCCAGGCCGCACCGGCCAGCGGCGACAGCACCAGCGGGTGCTTGCCCAGCGCCTTGAGTACCACCAGCACGGCCTTGCCCAGCTGGGTTTCCTCCTGCAGGCCGATCTCGATCAGCACCAACGAGATGGCAAACAGCACGCACACCACCAGCAGTGATGCGATCAGCGCCGGCTGCAACCCCACATGGCCAAACAGCAGCGCGCACAGCGGGATGCCGATATAACCGGTGTTGGCGTAGCCAGCGCTGAGCCCGTCGATGCTCGCCGCCACCAGCCCGTGCCCGCGGCGCAGGCGCCAGGCCACGATGGCGACGAACATCAGCAGCATCCCGGCGCTGAAGGCGACGATGAAGCCCGGGTGCCAGATTTCCTGCCAGGTGGTGGTGGCGGTGACCTTGAACAGCAGCGCCGGCAGGCACAGCCACACCACCATGGCGTTGATCTCTGATGCGGCCTTTTCACCGAGCTTGTTGGTGCGCCGGCAGATGAAGCCGACCAGAATCAGGGCGAAGATCGGCAGGATGACGCTGAGGATGGTCAACATAAGCCGGCATCACACCTTGATGTAGCGCATCACCGCCTCGCAGATCACCTGCTTGTGGCGCTGCTTGACCTGCTCGTCGGCCAGGTCGATCTGGAAGATATCGCCGAAGGTATGGCGGTTGGACACCCGGTAGAAACAGAACGAGCTCATCAGCATGTGCAGGTCGATCACCTCGATGCCAGGGCGGAACACGCCCTGCTCGACGCCACGGGCGAGGATCTTGGCCAGCGCCTCGAGCACCATGCTGCTCATTTCGCGAATCACCGGCGACTGCTTGACGTATTCGCCATAGTGGATGTTTTCGGTGCAGACGATACGTACAAAATCGACGTTGTTGGCGTGGTGATCGAAGGTGAACTCCACCAGGCGCTGAATGGCCATTTCCGGTGCCAGCGACTCCAGGTCCAGGCTGTGTTCGGTCTTGCGAATGTCACCGTACAGCTTGACCAGGCACTCGACGTAGAGCTGCTCCTTGCTGCCGAAGTAGTAGTAGATCATGCGTTTGGAGGTGGCGGTGCGCTCGGCGATGGCATCCACCCGGGCACCGGCCAGGCCTTGCTGGACAAACTCGGTGATGGCGGCCTGGAGGATGTTCTCGCGGGTCTTCTCCGGGTTGTTCTTGCGCGCCTTGCGCACGCCCTCGGCTTCAGGCTGGACTACCGAATCACTCATACCGACTCACAGGCTCGTTATAGGAATCCGCATGATTATCCGTGAGCCGGGCGATGCAGGGAAGCACGCTGTTGGTCGGGTGGTCAGGTTTGGCCCATCAGGCCCATCGCGGGGCAAGCCCGCTCCCACGCAGCCAGGGTTGTGGCGTGGGAGCGGGCTTGCCCCGCGAAAGGGCCAATCACAACTTGCTCGAACGCCCCACCCCGCTGCGTGCCTTGGCCATGGCCGCCAGGCGCACCGCCACGTTGGCCGCGCCGTAGCCGGCATACCCGCCCTTGCGCTGCAGGATCTCGAAGAAGAACCGCCCTTCAAACGGCTCGGTATAGACGTGGAACAACTCGCCGCCCTGGGCATCACGGTCATACAGCACGTTGTAGTACGCCAGCTCGCTCAAGAACTCGTCGTCAAAATCAAAACGCGCCGCCAGGTCGTCGTAGTAGTTCAGCGGGATCTCCAGCAACGGCACCCCGGCCTCCTTGGCCCGCGCCACTTCGCGGAAGATGTCCGCGCAATCGAAGGCAATATGGTGCACGCCAGAACCACGATAACTGTTCAGCGCATGGGCGATGGCCGTGTTGCGGTTCTCGGAGATGTTCAACGGCACACGCAGGGTGCCGCAGTGGCTGCGCAGGGCACGGCTTTTCACCAGGCCATAGGGGTCGGGCAACACCACTTCGTCGTCGGCAGTGAAGTCGAACAGGCTCTTGTAGAACAGCACCCAGCTGTCCAACGCCTCGGCCGGCAGCGCCAGGGCCATGTGGTCGATGCGCTGCAGGCCGCCGCTGGCGGTGGCTGCGCCGTCCAGGCGGAAGTCGGTGTCGTAGATGGTCTGGCCGCTGCCATCGGGCTGCACCAGGTACAGCAGGCTGCCGTCGGGGGCGCGCACGGCCGGGATTTCCCGCTCGTTGGGGCCGACCAGGCCACGGAACGGCTGGCCGCGGTAGGCCGTGGCGCGTTGCAGCGCCGCCTGGCCGTCATTCACCCGCAGCGCCGTGGCGCACAGCGACGGGCCGTGGGCCTCGAAGAAGTTGTGAGCAAAGGAATACGGCTCGGCATTGAGCACGATGTTGATATCGCCCTGGCGCAGCAGGCTTACCGCCTTGCTGCGGTGCGCACCGGCCTCGGCGAAGCCCAGGCGCTTGAGCCAGGAGCCCAGGCGTGCGCCAACCGCCTCGTCAACCGCGAACTCAAGAAACTCCACGCCGTCGTAGCTGCTGGCCGGCGGCGGCGCGAACAACACGCCGGGCTGCACCTGGCACGCCTCGCGCTCCAGTTGCAGGCGGGTCTTTTCTTCCAGGTACAGCAGCGAACGCAGGCCGTCGGCGGCGTTCTGCCGCGGCGGCGCTGCGCGAAAACCGTCGTTGAAGATCTCCAGCGACAGCGGCCCGCGGTAGCCAGTGGCCAGGATTGGTGCAAGAAAGCCCGCCAGGTCCATCTCGCCCTGCCCCGGGAAGCAGCGGAAATGCCGGCTCCACTCCAGCACATCCATGGCCAGGATTGGCGCATCGGCCATCTGCACGAAGAAAATCTTCTCGCCGGGGATATCGCGGATGGCCGCCGGGTCGCCCTTGAGCGACAGGGTGTGGAAGCTGTCGAGAATCACCCCCAAAGCCGGGTGGTCGGCCTGGCGCACCAGGTTCCACACCTGCTGGTAGGTGTTGACATGGCGCCCCCAGGCCAGGGCTTCGTAACCGAGGCGCAAGCCGCGCTTGCCGGCGTGCTCGGCCAGCAGGCGCAGGTCGTCCACCAGCAGTTGTTCATCCCCCAGGGCATCGGGCTGCACGTTGCTGCACACCAGCACCAGGTCGGTGCCCAGCTCCTGCATCAGGTCGAACTTGCGCTCGGCACGGTCGAGATTCTTTTGCAGGCGGTCACGCCGGCAACCTTCGAAGTCGCGAAAGGGCTGAAACAGGGTGATGGCAATGCCGAGGTCGGCGCACATCTGGCGGATCTCGCGGGGGCTGCCTGCGTAGTACAGCAGGTCGTTCTCGAAGATCTCGACGCCGTCGAAGCCCGCGGCGGCGATGGCTTCGAGCTTCTCTGGCAGGGTGCCGCTGAGGGACACGGTGGCAATCGAACGCTGCATGGGGGAGTTCCTTGTTATTGGAGGGCCCTATCGCCGGCAAGCCGGCTCCTACAGGGGGTGCGGTCTCGTGTAGGATCCGGCTTGCCGGCAAGGAGGCCCGCAAAGCCGAACAACGCTTTCGAAACGTGGCACGATCGATTATTCGCAGGTAAAGTCGCACTCGCAATGCACTTTGTACGAAACAGTTAGTTTTTGTTCGATTACCGCACAAAACCCGTTTCGACGAATTGATTCACTCATCCCCGTGAACAACCATGATCACCAGACGCAGGGCCCACCACCCTTCTTGCTGCCACGCCGGTCGTTCGGCGGGTCCTGCGCCGCAAAGCCCAGCGTCACCACATAATAAGTTCAATAAAAACGGGTACCGACCTATGCACACCTTCCTCGCCCTGCGATCCGCATCGCCTCGTTCGTCTTCCGATCACAGCCTTGGTCTTGCTGCGCCGCGCAGCCGTTGCGCACGCTGACCCCCGGCCCCTGACAAGAACAACGGAGACAACATGGCCCACTCAAGTTCCCAAGCCAAGAAAGCCACCGCCAGCGGATGGATCGGCTCTGCCCTCGAGTACTACGATTTCTTCATCTACGCCCAGGCTGCGGCGCTGATCTTCCCGCAGATCTTCTTCCCCAACACCGACCCGAAAATGGCCATCATCGCCTCGCTGGCCACCTACGGCGTGGGTTACCTGGCGCGCCCGGTGGGCGCCTTCGTGCTCGGCCACTGGGGCGACACCCGCGGGCGCAAGAACGTGCTGCTGCTGTGCATGTTCCTGATGGGCCTGTCGACCATGGCCGTGGGCCTGCTGCCCACCTACCACGACATCGGCCTGCTGGCCCCGGCACTGCTGGTGGTGCTGCGCCTGATCCAGGGCTTTGCGGTGGCCGGTGAAATCTCCGGTGCCAGTTCGATGATCATGGAGCACGCCCCGTTCGGTCGGCGCGGCTACTACGCAAGCTTCACCCTGCAGGGCGTGCAGGCCGGCCAGGTGATGGCGGCGGCGGTGTTCCTGCCCCTGGCTTACTTCATGCCCAGCGAGGCATTCAACGAGTGGGGCTGGCGTATTCCGTTCCTGATGAGCGCAGTGGTGCTGATTGCCGGCTTCATCATCCGTAAAGAAGTGCACGAGACCCCGGCCTTCGTGCAGGAAGAGAAACAGGACAAGGTAGCCAAGTCGCCCATCGGCGAGGCCTTCCGCCACAGCGGCCGGCACATGGTGCTGGTGATGTTCATGGCCCTGATGAACGTGATCCCGGTGGTGGCGACCATCTTCGGCGCAGCCTACGCGGTGCAGCCGGCCTACGGCATCGGCTTCGACAAGAGCGTGTACCTGTGGATCCCGGTGGTCGGCAACATCGTCGCGGTACTGGTGATCCCCTTCGTCGGCAACCTGTCGGACAAGATCGGCCGCCGCCCGACCATGATCGCCGGCTGCCTGGGCTCGGGCCTGCTGGCGTTCGTCTACCTGTACGCCATCAGCATCCAGAACGTACCGCTGGCCTTCACCGCCTCGATCGTCATGTGGGGCATGGTCTACCAGGGCTACAACGCAGTGTTCCCAAGCTTCTACCCCGAGCTGTTCCAGACCCGCTACCGGGTGTCGGCCATGGCCATCGCGCAGAACATCGGCACCATGCTCACCGCCATGCTGCCGGCGCTGTTCGCCGCCGTGGCGCCACCGGGTTCGGACAACATCCCGTGGGTGGTTGGTAGCCTGGCGTTCCTGATTACCTGCGTGTGTGCCTTTGCCGCCTACCTGGCGCCCGAGACCCACCGCCTGGCCATGGAGGACCTGGGCAACCCGCAGGCCAAGCCCATGGAGCAGGAGGCCTATGAGGCCAGCCGCCGGGACAGCATGAAGGTGGTCACCCACTGAGGCCAAACCAAGGGCCCCGTGGGTCTATGTTGTCGGCTTCAACCAATCGCGGGGCAAGCCCGCTCCCACGCTTTAACTCGTGGGAGCGGGCTTGCCCCGCGATGCATTGCAAAGCCGTGCCCATTCCTCCCACAACCCGTCATACCCGTTACATCCCCTGCCCCTGCGCAATGCCATAGTCCGGCAAAAAACAACACGGGCTACCCACCATGTACAGAAACACCTCCACCCCTGCCGACGACAACGGCTGCGGCTGGTTCCACCTCAGCCCGCAACGTGCCCTGCGTCCTGCGCACCGGGGGCGGAGCGAGGCCCGTTGGGTGGTACTTGGCGCCGGCTTTACCGGCCTTGCCGCCGCACGGCAACTGGCCCTGCACCACCCCGACGACGAGGTGATCCTGGTCGAGGCCCAGCAAGTCGGCTTCGGCGCCTCGGGGCGCAACTCGGGCTTTGCCATCGACCTGCCCCACGACATCGGCGCCACCGACTACATCGGCGACCTGCCCACCGCGCGCATGAACCTCAAGCTCAACCTGCGCGCCCAGGCCATCCTGCGCCAGCTGATCAGCCAGCACGGCATCGACTGCCAGCTGCGCCCGGACGGCAAGTACCAGGCCGCCATCGAGGACAAAGGCCTGGCGGTGCTGGAGGCCTACTGCAGCGGCCTGGAGAAGCTCGACCAGCCCTACCAGATGATCGACACCCGCGACCTGCCCGAGCACTTCGGCACCGGTTTCTACCGCAAGGCGCTGTACACCCCCGGCACCCTGCTGCTGCAACCGGCAGCCCTGGCCAAGGGCCTGGCCGACAGCCTGCCGGCTAACGTGACCCTGTACGAACACACGGTAATCACCGGCATCGACCAAGGCGCACGGGTCACTCTCAAGCACGCCAACGGCGAGATCGTCGCCGACCAGTTGCTGCTGACCAACAACGCCTTTGCCAGCCACTTCGGCTTCCTCAGTGGCCGCCTGCTGCCGATCTTCACCTACGCCAGCATGACCCGCCCGCTGAGCGAAGAAGAACAGGCGCGCCTGGGCGGCAAGGCCACCTGGGGCATCATCCCCGCCGACCCGTTCGGCAGCACCCTGCGCCGCACCCCGGACCAGCGCTTGCTGGTGCGCAACAGCTTCAGCTTCAACGCCAACGGCCAAGCCAGCCAACGCCACCTGCAACGGGCCGCGCGCCAGCACCGCGAGTCGTTCGAGCGGCGCTTCCCGATGCTTGCCAGCACGCCCTTCGACTACACCTGGGGCGGCTCGATGTGCCTGTCGCGCAACCACCTTTCGCACTTCGGCAGCCTGGCGCCGAACATCCATGCGGCGCTGTGCTGCAACGGCCTGGGCATCACCCGCGGCACCGCCACCGGCACCCTGCTGGCCGACTGGCTGGCCGGCGAGCGTGACGAGCTGATCGACTTCTTGCTCGCCAGCGACGGCCCCAACCGCAACCCGCCAGAGCCGCTGCTGAGCCTGGGGGTCAACCTGAATCTGCACTGGGGCCAGCGCCGCGCTGGCCTGGAAAGCTAAGGAGGCGTCATGCACAGCCTGGGAATTTTGGGGGTCGGCGAGCTGACCGAAAAAGTCGTGATCGGCCTGCGCCGGAGCGGTTACACCGGGGCGATCTTGCTCTCGCCACGCAATGCCGAACGCGCCCGGGTGCTGTCCAGCGAGCATGGCTGCCAGGTGCTGGAAAGCAACCAGGCGGTGGTCGATGCGGCTGAAACGCTGCTGTTGGGCGTACGCCCCGCCGCGCTCGCCGAACTGGCCGCGCAGGTGCAACTGCGCCCCGGGCAGGGGCTGCTGTCATTGGTGGCCGGGGTGAGCCTGGAACAACTGGCCAAGGCCTTCCCCGGCGCACAATGCGTGCGGGTGATGCTGTCCTATGCGGCGCAGTACAACCAGTCCACCGTGGTGGTGTGCCCGGCCGATGCGCTTACCGAGCAGGCCTTGGGGTCACTGGGCGAACTGGTGGTGGTGGCCGATGAAGCCGCCTTCGAGCTGGCCACCGTGGCGGCCTGCATGAATGGCTGGTTCTATTACTTGCTGCACGACCTGCAGCACTGGCTGAGCGACAAGGGCCTGCCCGCCGACCAGGCCCGCGCCCTGGTGCTGGGCAACCTGCAGGACTGCCTGGCCAGCGCCCGGCGCCAACCCGGCAGCAGCCTGCAGGCACTGGGGGATGCCATCGCCACCCCCGGCACCTTCACCGCCGATGGCCTGGCGGTGCTGATGCACCAACCGGTCAGTGCCACCTGGGGGGCGGCGTGCGAGGTAGTGCTGGATGGGTTGCTGACGCGGTCGCGGCTGGGGGATTGAGGCAGCAACGGCCTTGCTCAATGCCCGACAACTAGCGCGGTCCCTGTAGGAGCGGCCTTGCGCCGCGAAGGGCTGCGCAGCAGCCCCGGCAATTTTGCATGATGCATAAATCCTGGGGCCGCTACGCGCCCCTTTCGCGGCACAAGGCCGCTCCTACAGGGGGCGAACCTCGGTTCGTCAGCCAGTCACCACCTGATACGCCACCTGGTGCGCCTCGGTCGGCAACGGCACCTCCCACTTGAACAGCATGCGGCGGATGTCGTCGTTGCGCAGCGAGGTGTCGCGGCGCTGGTTGCGGCGCATGATCTCGGCTTCGGGGCGCTCCAGGTAGACCATCTGCACCTGGGCGTTGTAGCCGAACAGCAAATCCAGCGTGCGGCTGCGCATCTGCGCCGACAGGTGCGTGGAGTTCCACACGAACGGCCGCCGCTCACGCAGCAGCGCCTTGGCCCGGTCGATGGCGTAATGCGCGGCGGCGCCTTCGTTCTGCCCGTGGCGCAGGCCCAGGGCCTGGCGCGCATCGTCGAACGACACCACCGGCAAGTCCGGGTGGTGTTTCGCTGTCCAGGTGTCCTTGCCGCTGGCCGGCAACCCCGAGAGCATCACCACTTGCGAGCCTTCCGGTTGGTGCAGCGGGTAGTCCGGGTGCACCCGGGCGCCGCGCAGGTACTGGAGGCGCGTGTAGTCGTCGGCGTAGGCGCGCGGTCCGTGCAGGCAACCCTCCTCGGCCGCCAGTTCGCGCCACAGCTCGATGGCCATCAGCACCTCGGCCTTGCCGGTGTAATGGCGGCCCTGCATGTCGGCCTCGGCCATGGCGCACAGCATCCACACCGGCAGCTCCCACGACAGCTTGTGCAGCAAGAACTCCGCACTGCGCCCGCTGCGGTCGCCCTGCAGGGCAAAAAACGGCAGCTGGTGCACGGCGATGATGCGGCACACCTGCTCGCGCAGCACGAACGGCACCCCGGCGCGCCACAGCAGCAGCCGCGCATCCACCGAACCGCGCCGGGAATGGCCGGGCTGGCCGATGCGCCCGGTGTCGGGGTCGATCACCGTGGTGTCGGGCTTGGCGATGTCGTGCAGCAATGCGGCGAAAAACAGCACGAAGCGCTGCTCGGCCGTGGCTTGCTGGTAGGCCGTCTGGGCCAGCAGCGCCTCGACCACCAGGCGGGTATGAACCCAAACATCACCCTCGGCGTGGTAGGTCGGGTCCTGCGGGGTGTCGGCCAGGCGCGCCAGGGCCGGAATGGCCGCCAGGCACGCCGCAGCGTCCATGTCGTGCCCGGGATCGGGCACCAGTTGTTGCAATTGGCGAAACTCCATTTCGAAATACTCCTTCAGTAGCCACGGCGCGGGCCGTGCCAGTCCATGGACAGGCTCGGTGCATATAGGTCGACGCCGTCGGCCAGTTGATTGGGGATGAACGGTTGGTTGGCGTGGTGCTGGTCGGCATCGAGGATGGCCTGGACGAAGTCCTGGCGAACCCACTTCAAGCGCCCGGTGACCTGCTGCGCGTCCTCGAGCTTCAGGTACAGGCCCTCCATGCGGCTGGAGCGGTCGCACTGGCGCCAGGCGCGGGCCAGGTCCAGGCCTTCGCGCTGCACCACCTGCTCGAATACCTCGCGCCAGCGTTCGGTCTTGGCCAGCGAGTTGCCGATCAGCGCCATCAGGTCACTGTGGCGACGCGGCGCCGGGCCCTCGTACAGCACCGGTACCGACAGCACCGGCCCGCCGTCGAGCAGGCGCCGGCGCGCTGCGGTGCTGAGAAACTGGCCAGTGGCGCGGTCCCATACGTCGAACTCGCAGAAATAGTGCGGTAGGTGGTCGTAGAACACCGAGTGTTTCTTGTGCAGCCACTCGCCGTACAACACGAAGCGGTCTTCCAGGCGCCCGAGCAACCAGTGTTCGTGGGCCACGGCCCATTGCTTGAACAGGTTGAATTGGCGCTCGCGGCCACCGCCGGTGAGGTAGTGGCCGCGCGATTGCAGGCGCAGTTCGCCGCCTGCGCTGAAGCTGATGCCAGCGTTGGCACCGTCGAGTTTTTCTTCCACCACCAGCCACTGGCCGACCAGCGAGGCGTAGCGGACCTGGTCGGCGTCAGTGTCGCCATCCTGCAGGCGCGAGCCTTGCAGGTGGGGGGTACGGGGGTACTTGAGCAGTTCGAGGGTGTGCGCGTCGGCACGAAAATCCATGTTCATGGGTTTCTCCTTGGAAATAGGGAAAAACCGACGACAGGATCAGGCAGGCACAGCGATGAAGCGCCGCCGCGCACGGGCGCGGGCAGCCATCAGGCACGATGGACCGTCGTCGGTATCAGGCTTGTTGGCAGGCTTGGGGCACTGGCTTCACCACTTTGTGGAAGGTTGCTGGGATTAAGGGCGCGCATTCAACAGCATTGGGGGGCGAGGGTCAAGTGTGGGGGTTGGGATTCGTAGGCTATCGTGGTTTTTCTGACACCCTCACGGGCCCTATCGTCGGCAAGCCGGCGATTGCGATCCAGCAAGGAGCGCAGCCGCCAAGGCCAACCCCGATGGCTGCAACCTGAAACTTACAAGGCAGCCCCAGGTGCCCGCGCATACTCCTCGCGCACATCGACATGTAGACACCCGGTTCAGGCCATCCTCCACCACCGCCCGGCGCTCGTGCTTGAGTGCCAGCAAGGCAAAGCCGGACAGCACCGCAATTACCAGCACCTGCAGCACCTGGCCAGCGGCGAAGGCGCCGACGAAGTTGTCGGCCAGGGCCAGGTCGACCATCTGCGGCGCCAGGCCCAGGTAGTTGGCCGGGTCGCACAGGCGCTCAAGGGTTGCCAGCTCAAGCTCGGCGATAGCCTCCCCTTGGGCCTTGAGCGCCTCGAGCAGGCTGATGCCCTGGTCGTTGGCCATGCGGCAGGCGGCGTAGACCACCTCGAGGGCCACCTGACGGCCAAGTGCCGAGGCCAGGCCCATCATCACGGCTTCGGCAACGATCAGGCCCTGGGTCATGTCGAGGCGGCGGTCAATTTCGGTCGCGCCATCGCAGTGGTGGACCAGCAAGTGCGCGCAGTGCTGCTGCCCGTGGAACTTGCCCGCGAACTCAAGGCTGAAGCTGGGTCGCCGGGGCTGAAGATCCTGCGCCATTACCGTGACGACGACGGCCAACTGATGGCAGTATCGGAAACCGTGCACCCGGATGACCGCTTCACCCTGGTGCCCCAGATACACCGGGACAAGGCCATCTGAACACCCCCCCCTGTAGGAGCCGGCTTGCCGGCGATGAGGCCAGGCCTGAAAACCAGATGTTTCGCCCAATCGCCGGCAAGCCGGCTCCTACAGGCTCAACCAAGGAAGGTACCCCGCATGAAATCCCTCGACCGCCTGCTGCTCGCCAGCGGCCTGCTGATCCCCCTCTGGCTGCTGGCCGGCGTATGGCTCACAGCCCTGGCCTACCCCGGCTACGACCACCTGCAACAGGCCATGAGCCAGCTCGGCGCCAACGGCGCACCCACTCATGGCTTCTCCCCTTGGGTGAACAACTTCCCCCTCGCCCTGCTGTTCGCCCTGTTCGCCTGGGGCCTGGCGCGGCGCTGGCGTGAATCGAAGCTGGCCAGACTCAGCGCGCTGCTGGTACTGCTGCATGGTGTCGGCAGCCTGGGCACCGGCCTGTTCGCCTGCGACCAGGGCTGCGCGCCGGCGGTGCCGTCGCTGTCGCAGCAACTGCACAACCTGAGCGGGCTGCTGATGTTCCTGTCGCTGACCCTGGCCTGCGTACTGTGGGTACGCCTGGGCAAACGCCTGGCACACTCGCCGGGCCTGGCCTGGGGGTCGCTGCTGTGCAGCGTGCTGGCGGTGGTGACCGTGGTGCTGATGGCCCAGGCGGCGCAAAGCGGTGAACTGTTCGGCCTGTACCAGCGGCTGAACTACGGGGTTGCGGTGTTGTGGCTGGCGGCGCTGGCCTGGGTGTCGCGGCGCCCGCCCAGCCGCAACCCGCTGCGCCTGGCCATCGTTTGACGGCAAAGTGGTGGCCCCCAGGCGTTTGCAGTGAGGGCAAACTCCGTTCTCCTTCAGACGCTTAGGACAGCAACATGCGGGTATTTCTAGCAAGCGTAGCCGGCTGCCTGCTGGCCGTTGCCAGCCTCCAGGCCCAAGCCCGGGCCCTGAGCCAGAACGAACGACAAGTGTGCGGCTGGGGCTCGCAGATTGCCGCCGAGGCCCAGCAGGCCAAGCTTTCCGGCGTGACCCTGTACGCCACGCGCAAGAAGCTGCAGGCCCGCAAGTTCGCCAAACCCTGGATGCGCATGACCGCCTTCGGTATTACCGAGCAGACCTACAACAGCCGCTCGCGGCTGAAGCCGGCGGCGATCAAGCAGACTTACTATGAGCAGTGTGCTCAGCATGCCGTTGCAAAGCGATAAAGCTCTATAATTCAATTGCTTACACCTAATACCTAAAGCCATTTTTCAAGTAGATCGCGTCAGGGCTTCCAGGTGTTCGCCGAAGATTCTTTAGCGCCTACCAGATCGAGCGCCGCGCGGGCGGCGCTCGATCTGGCAGGCGCTGCAAGGGGTGTGGCGAGCACCCGCAAGCCCTTACGCAATCAACTTGAAAGGATTGCCTGATCCCGCCATGGCGCACCACCCGCGAAACAGCCCTCCAGCCACCCCTTGAACGCGCACACCGCCGCGGTGTTCAAGCGTGCCGATGGCCGCACCAGGTAAACCCCCGCCGCCACATCCAACTGCCAGTCCGGCAACACCCGTTGTAAAGGTGCGCCCAGCCTAGGTTGCTGCACAGAATCGAACAATCGGCCCGGTCGCAGATCACTCGTGCACCCGGCGCAGCAACCACAACCATCCCGCCGCCCAAGAAAATCTTTGTTGCCTACCACGTACGCGATATCGACACTCGAGCCACGACCACCAGACGACAGGCTTGCCCGGCAAGCCTTCTGGCCCAACAGGTAAACCCATGCATAACAACCAAACCTGTAGCGCCCCTGCCCCATCCCTGCTGCTGCCCACCGCCCTTAGCCTGCTGGCCTTCGCCGCCAACTCGCTGTTCTGCCGCCTGGCCCTGCGTGACGGGGCCATCGACGCCGATGCCTTCACGGCCATTCGCCTGGGCAGCGGCGCGTTGTTTCTGCTGGTGCTGCTCAACTTCGGCCCCAGGCGCCGTCGCCCGCGAGGCAGTTGGGCAGCCAGCCTGGCATTGCTGGCCTATGCCTGGCTGTTCTCGGTGGCCTACCTGCAACTGGGCGCCGGGGTGGGCGCGCTGATCCTGTTTGGCGCCGTACAGGTGAGCATGTTCGCCTGGGGCCTGCTGCGCGGCGAGGCGCTGAACCGGCGCGTGCTGGCGGGCATGCTGCTGGCTTTCACCGGGTTGGTTGCCCTGTTGCTGCCGGGCGCAGGCGCGCCGGCGCTGGGCAGTGCGCTGCTGATGGTGCTGTCGGGAGTGGCCTGGGGGGCGTATTCGTTGCTCGGCAAGGGGTCGGCTGATGCGCTGGCCGACACGGCCGGTAACTTCTTGCGCTGCCTGCCGTGGGTGGTTGTGCTGGGGGCACTGCTGATGATCAGCGATACACACCCGCCACTACGCGCTGACGGCGTGCTGTATGCCTTGGGCTCAGGGGTGCTGGCCTCGGGCGCAGGTTACAGCCTGTGGTACGCGGTGGTCAGGCACATGAGTGCGCAGCAGGCCGCGACGCTGCAACTGAGCGTGCCGGTGCTGCCAGTGCTGGCGGCGCTGGGCGGGGTGGCGTTGGCGTTGTTGCCCAAGGGCAAGCCGGCTCCTACAGGCGCAGGAGCCGGCTTGCCGGCGATAGGGCCCTCAGCAGCCGCTCAAGGCCGGCGCCTTGCGCTCACCGGCAAAAAACAGCGGGCGCAGGCGCACGCCGATCAGGTTGCCGGCGTAGGCCGCCACCAACCACAACCAGCCATGCACGCTGCCCGAGGCGATGCCACTGAAATACGCGCCAATGTTGCAGCCATAGGCCAGGCGCGACCCGTAGCCCAGCAGCAGGCCGCCAATCACCGCCGCAACCAGCGACGCCAGTGGGATTTTCAGGCTCGGCGCAAAGCGCCCGGCCAGCCCGGCGGCCAGCAGCGCACCCAGCACGATACCGATGTCCATCACCGTGGTGATGTCCTGCCACAGCGGCGCAGCCAGTGCCTTGGCATTGGCCGGGGCCTGCCAGAACACCCAACTGCCCACATCCACGCCCAGGCCGTTCAAGGTCTTGGCGCCCCACAGGGCGAACGCCGAGGTGATACCCCACGGCCGCCCGGCCAGGGCCAGGGTGGCGTAGTTCAGCAGCGCCAAGGCGATGGCGCCCCAAAGCAGCGGCCATGGCCCACGCAGGAAGCGGCGCAGCCCCTGGTGCTCGCTGCTCACCGGCGCTTCAAGGCCGCCGTGGCGGCGTTTTTCCAGCACCACCGTGGCCCAGGCGATCAGCCCGAACACCGCCAGGCTCACCAGCAACGCCGGGGCAAGGCCCCAGGCCTGCACGATGGAGGTGGCCGGGAACGACGGCAGGGCAAACCACCAGTCGGCATGCTGGGTAGCGGTGACCGAACCGATGATGAAGAACAGCAAGGTCACCAGCATGCGCGCATTGCCGCCGCCCACGGTGAACAGCGTGCCTGAGGCGCAACCGCCGCCAAGCTGCATGCCGATGCCGAAGATGAACGCGCCGAACACCACCGACACGCCCGCCGGCGCCACCAGGCCGCTGACCGGGTTGCCGAACAGGTTGCCGGCCGCCAGGGCCGGGAAGAACAGCAGTACAGCCAGCGCCAGCATGACCATCTGCGCACGCAGCCCGGCGCCGCGGCGCTCGTTGATGAACACCCGCCAGGCCGAGGTAAAGCCAAACGCGGCGTGGTAGAGGGTCAGGCCCAGGGCGGCGCCGACCACAAGCAGCAACACCTGCTTGAAGCCTGCATTGAGGTTGAGGAACCAGGCCCCTGCCAGCAGTAGGGCCAGGGCGATCAGCGGCGCGCCAAGGCGGCGCGGCTGGGGTGTGGAGGTAGCGGAAAGACCCATCGGGATACTCGGATAACAGTCAAACGGGGGCGCGAGTATAACCCCCTGAAGCCTGTCTGTGGTCCGCACGAACACTATCAACGTGCTACCATGCCCGCCGCAAACAGGACGCTCCACCGCCTCGACAAGGAAAGCCGCGCGTGTACACCCCTTCGCCCCGCCCTGCCCGCTCACCCCGCCAGCCGGGTAACGCCCGATGATCGCCGCCCTGCTGCGCGGCGCCGCGCACTCTGCGCAAAGCTCGCCCTGGCAATGGCTGGCCCGTGCCCTGTGGGGCGGCAGCCTGCCGCTTACCCGCGCCCAGGGCGTGTGGCTGGCGCGCCTGATGCTGCTGCCAACCCTGGCCTGGCTGGTGTTCGCTCTGGCTTACCTGGCACAACTGGCCGACCTGCCCGGCACCCTCGCGCCCCATGCCCGCCTGCAACAGGTGGCCGAACACGGCCAGTGGCTGGGCGGCACGGCGGTGACCCTGCTGGTGCTCAGTTGCCTGCTGCGCAAGGGCATGCGCCTGCGCTGGGGCGTCGGCCGTACCTTGCTGTGGGGGCTGATCAGCTGCAGCACCGGCCTGTACCTGGGCTACCACAGCCAACGCCTGCTGCTGGACAACCTGGTGCACAGCGCCAGCCCCGCCCAGCAGGCCCAGGCCGCCTATGGCATCCCCCTGCTCAACCGCCTGCTCGAGCACGACCTGCAACTGGACGGCCAACGGGCCACACCAGCACAACTGGCCACCCCGGAAGGCAAGCTGCGCCTGGCCGGCCTGGCGCTGCAACTGCCCTACCTGTCGCCGTTGCCGGCCATCGACGGCCTGACCCCGCAGGGGTTCTACCAGCAGCTGGCCGACCAGCAGCGCGGCGGCCTTGCGCGCAACTACGAGCGCTACCGCCAGGCCACCGCCCGCCAGGAAGACAACTACCGGCAATACCGCCGCGCCAGCCAGTTCTACTTCGGGGCCACCAGCCGCCTGGCGATACTCCAGCGCCAGGGCCAGGCCTGGGACGACTACCTGCGCCTGCTCGGCCAGCGCGGGCGCAACATCAACCCCTGGACGCTGCCGGCCAGCGAGTGGCAATCGGTGCGCCACGTACTGCGTGAACAGATGAACGTACCGGTCAACGACATGTGGCGCCCCGACGACCGCCCGGGCTTCAACCGCGCGGTGGCCGGCCAGGTGCGCCGCGATGCGCGCAACCAGTACGCCGAGATGATCCAGCAGCGTATCGGCGCCGGCTGGATCGAACCCGGCATGGACCGCCCGATGTTCCTTGGCGTGGACGCCATCCAGGCGCAGTGGCGCCAGGACCTGGACCTGCCTGCCGGCATCACCCTGTACGCCTACCAGACCGAACAGGCCTTCGACAGCAGCGCCTACCAGCCGGCGCTGCAGCATGATGCGCGGGAGATGATCAAGCGCCGCGTGGCCAACGCCGACGACCTGTCGACGCTTGGTGCCGACAGCTACCGCGACCTGATCACCCCTGCGGTTAGCCTGCTGCTGGTACTGAGCGGCGTGGCGGTGCAGCTGTTCCGTGCCCTGGCTTACTTGCTGCGTCTGCTGCAACCACAACCGTTGAGCCTGTACCTGAAGCTGCTGGTGGCCTATGCGCTGCTGCTGGGCAGCTTGCCGCTGCTGGCGGGCAAGGCCCAGGTGGCGGGTTTCGAGGGTGGCGAGCTGCCGGGCTGGACCCTGCCCTGGGCCAGCCGCGCGGTGGACTGGGCGGCGCCGTTGCAGGGGCGGTTGTATCCGCTGGGGAACGAGATTGCCGAGCACTGGTTGGGTCAGCCCACGCGTTGATACCCTGTCGAGGTCACTGTAGGAGCCGGCTTGCCGGCGAACACCGGCGCAGCCGGTGCCATGGGTTGGCTGTTCGGACGCCATCGCCGGCAAGCCGGCTCCTACAAGTACAGCGTGATACGAGGCTCATGCGCCCCCAGTAGGAGCCAGCTTGCCGGCGATGAGGCCGGCGCGGGCACATCCATCTACGCCCCCTTGCAGCGTTTGCGCGGTGCTCAACGCTTGCGCGCCACCACCCCGAAAGCCATATCGCCGATGTAGACCCCCGGCGTTTCACGCCGCTCGGCATCCAGGCGCGCCTGCAACGTCTCGACCCCCACCTGCCGCGCCGTCGCCACGCCATGGGCAATGATCCGCGGCAGGCAGGCGCGGATGATCTCACCCAGGGCATAGGGCATGTCCGGGGTCTGCAGCAGCGCCTCGGCGCGCAGGTCTTCGACCGCGAGCCCGGCCTCGCTGAAAATGCGTTGCAGATTGAAACCGATATGCAGGTCGGCGCCTTCGTGGGCGAGCATGCGCTGCAACCACAGCTGGGCCTTGCGGTGCAGCGGGAACGGCACCAGGCTGGCCGGCGTCAGGGTGTTGTCGTGCTCCTGGAACACCATCACCCCGCCCGGTAGCAACAGCTTGCCCAGGGCGCGCACCGCCCTCACCGCATCGGGCTGGTACATCAGCACCCGGCGCCCGACGATGGCGTCGAACAACCCCAGGCTGGCAGGCAGCGCATGCAGGTCACAGGCGATGAACTCGGGGTGCGCAGCGCCTTTGGGCACCGGGCGCTCACGGGCCAGGGCCAGTGCGGCTTCGGCCTGATCGATACCCACTACCGCACCGTCCTGCTCCACCAGCCGCGCCAGCAACCCGCTGACCTCGCCGCTGCCGCAGCCGACATCGAGCACGCGCATGCCGGGGCCGATCTGCGCGTCCTGCAGCAGGCGCGTGGTGAAGTCCGTTTTCGACAGTGGCATGCCGTGCTCCTTCGCCAGGGAGCGCCAGTGTGCCGAGGACGGGGGGTTGGGCACAAGGGTGGGGTTAGCGGCTATCGGTTGCCTGGGAGCGGGCTTGCCCCGCGCTACCGGCGCAGCCGGTGCCATCGAATCGCGGGGCAAGCCTGCTCCCACAAATTGCAGCGAGGCTGCGCTTTCACCTCAGTCCAGCGTCACCTGAAACGCCATGCGCTTCTGGCAATCGTCCGGCGCCTCATCGTGCAGGCGCTGGGCCAGCTTGCAATTCTGCGCGATGTATTCCACCCGCTCGCCGTTCAGGTGCTCGCTGGTGAAGCGCTCATCGAACAGCTCCTTGACCTGCGGGTCAACCGACGCCGCGCGGTAGTAGCCGTCCTGGGGCAGCCCGGTGCGGTAGTACACCAGCTCGCCGATACGCGCCGAGGTCAGCTGGGTCAGGCAGCTCAGGCGCGCCAGCGGCGCCTCGCGGCCACCCTCCTCGCTGTCCACCCGCGCCGCGCAATACTGGTCGCGGAACGACTGCCACGCCCGCTGCACCGCCTTGATGTCGCTGCGCTGGTCGGGCAGGTCGCGCTGGGCCGCCCAGAACTGCTCGCCCAGCACGCGGTCGGCCTGCTTGTATTGGGCGTTCATGCAGGCGGTGATGCCGGCGGTACTGAAATCATCAGGGTTGCAAGCCAGGGCGCTGCCGGCTGCCAGCAGTGCGGCGCCAGCCAGGGCGGTGGCAAGGGAGCGTTTCGTGGAGTGCATCTAGGCAAAGTCCTTTTCGAATGTGTCTGGCAGGTCAAGGCACCCGGCAACGGGGCGCCGGCCTCACTTGAAGGTATCCAGGTAGCCCTTGATCAGGGCGGCGTTCTGGTAGGGGAAGCTGCTGGGTTCAAAGTCACCCCGGCCATCCAGGCCGCTGGAACCCGGGGCCAGGCGCACCGCCTGGTTTTCTTCCAGGGAGCCATTGCCATCGTGCTGGTAGGCATGGATTTCATAGTAGGTACCCGCAGTGCCGATACCTGCGTGGTTGACCTGCCACGACACCAGCACCACCACGTGCGGCTCGCCCTTGATGCGGTGGTAGAACAGGGTCTGGACCGTGGGTGGCCCGCCTTCGGTGCTGTAACTGGCCACCAGCGAGCGCATCTGCCCGCCGGTGCCTTCGCTATGGTCCATCATCAGTGCCACCGGGTAGCGCTCATCGCCGGTCTGCAACACCGAGAGCCGGCTGGCCTCGAGCACACCGTTGGCGAAGGGCCCCATGGCGACCTCGAAGGTTTCATTGTCCAGCAACCGGCTCAGATAGCCGGGTTCGTAAGGCTGAAACGCCAGCTGCTCATTTTTGTCGGCGACTTCCAGCCGGGCCGGCTGTTGCAGGTTGTCGGCTGCATACACCACGTACACATTGCGACTGACCAGGCCGTAGCGGGCCTTGGCCGAGTTGATGGTCAGCCGGGGCAATTCGGTATACAGCTCATCCTTGCCCAGGTATTCGCGCCGCACCTCGGCCTCCCCCCAGCGGGCTTCGGTCACCCACGACAACTGCAGCTGTATGGCAGGCCGCAGGTCGACAGGGTCCACCTCGGCATACCAGCGCACGGTGTATTCGCTGGCCAAGTCGGGGAAGTGCTCATCGAGCACCCGCCCCAGCCCGCACACCGCCCTTTGCAAAAAGGCGCCGCTGTACCCGCTGCGGGTGCTGAGGTACACACAGTCGACCTTCATCACCGACGCTTCAAGATAAAGCGTCACCACCGCCCGGTAAGGCACACTGACGGTATTGTTCTCGTATTCCAGCGCAGGCTGGCCGTTGAAGCGCAGCAACGCGCGGGTGTTCTGCCCTTGCTGCGTGAAGATGCCAGGCACTTCGATGCGCTGCCCGCCTTCTTTCGCCACAAAGCTCAGCGCGCCGCTGACGGGGTCTTCGCGGTAAGTGCCCTGCCAGTTTTGCAGCTCATTGGCGCCAACCTGGGCGCTGGCCACAAGGGCCAACAAAGCGGGCACAGCACAGCGCAAGATTGTGCGTAACCTGCGCTTGATCGTGACAACCAGGGGGATGGCTGCAGCGGCGTTGCGGTTGATCAGCATGTGCTCGACTCGAATCCTTTCTGTCGTACGGCGGGCCATGATAGCACTGTGCCTTGTTGCGGCTATCGGGCAGACCCTTACGGCCCTATCGCCGGCAAGCCGGCGCCTACAGGGGTTGCGTAAAACTCAGGCATTACGGCTCCACCAGCCGCAGCTCGCCATCGCGGTACAGCACTTCGCGGCCCAGCCATTCGTTGCCCACCTGTGGCAATACCGCCGACGGCTTGCGCAGCTCGCGCAGCAACGTCGAGCCGTGGGACAGCCGCCCGCCCATGCGCGCGATCACCGCGCGGGCGGCCTGGTACTGGGCGTGGCGGCCGGGGTCCAGGGCATCCTCCAAAAGGATGTCCTGGCCAAGAATGCCCTGCACCTGGCCGGGGTAGATCATGAAACCGCTGGCCTGCTCGGCGCCCTCGCCCCCGTCCTGCCAGAAACTGCCCTCGCGGCTGCGCACCTGCGGGTGCGGGGCGAACCAGTGCTCGCGCTCGGCCAGCGGCATGGCGTGGTGCAGGCGCAGGAAGATGCGCATGAGGTTGTCGCGGTACCACTCTCTTACTTGCAGGTAGTAGCCGCGCATGCCCGGTAGGCCGAGCCTGTGGGCCAGCCGCGCCCGGCCCGGCCAGGCCGGCATCGGCTGCAACGGCAACTTGCCCGCCTCCGGGCGCGGCGTGCCGGGGTCGGTCTCCCAGGGCAGGCGGTGAGGCTGGTGCTGCACCTGCTCGTAAGCGGTCGGCGGGCGGCCCAACAGGCTGCCGCCGCTGCTGGCCAGGGCGCTGGCGATGCACAGGTTGCCCTGCACCACGAACACATAAAAGCGGCTGAACCAGTCTGCCAGTTGCGGGCCATCGGCCCCCTCGGCGCGCAACTGCGCCAGCTCTGCATCGAAGCGTTGCAGCCCGGGCCCCAGGGCCTGGAAATGCGCCCGTGCCTGGTACTGCATGCGCAGCAGCAGCGGCAGCGAACGCAGCAGGCGCAATGGCCGCCACGGCAGGTGCGGGGTAGCCCCGCCCACTTCGCCAGCATAGCTGGCCGAGGCCACGCCCCAGTCGGCCAAGCGCGCCAGGAACAGGTCGTTGTTGATGTACGAGGCGCCGCCGAACACGGCTGTGAAGGGTTCGTTGTCCTGCAGCACGCGGCTGTCCCAACGCGCCATCACCGCAGGGATGCTACCTGCGGCGCGGCGCTGGGCATACTCGACGAAGCGGCTGGGTTGCGGCGGCAGAATCTCGGCGATGTTGGCTGCGGTCAGGTGGCGGCGCCAGCCGTGCTCGCTGATTGGCCGGTACTGCAGCAGCCACAGCTGCTGGCCGTCCCAGGCCCATTCGATATCGCCGGGCACGTAGTGGAACACCTTGAGCACATCCTGCAGAAAACCCCACAGCAGGGTTGCCGTCAGGCCATGCAGCGGCTCGAAGCGCCCGCTCTGCCAGGCCTCGCCCAAACGCGAAAGGGTCGCCCGCTGCGGCGTGGCCGTGCCATCGGCCAGGGCCTCCAGATGGCCTTCGACCCACTCCAGCTCCACCGCCAGGTGGCGCACGAAGGCGATACCCGACACCTGCGGGGTGATGAAGCGCTGCACCACCACTTCCTCCACGTCCGCTGCGCGAAGTTCGGCGATGCGCCCAGCCACCTGCCCGGCCGGCACCCGCAGGTAGGTGGTACTCAGGCCGGCATTGGCCGCGTCGGCCTGGTCTTCGCCGTAGCTGGACGAGCGCACCGCCCACAGGGCCTCAGGGGCTGCCTGCAGCAG
Source organism: Pseudomonas fakonensis (assembly GCF_019139895.1). Classification (GTDB taxonomy): domain Bacteria; phylum Pseudomonadota; class Gammaproteobacteria; order Pseudomonadales; family Pseudomonadaceae; genus Aquipseudomonas; species Aquipseudomonas fakonensis. The sequence continues at coordinate 3,269,007 of NZ_CP077076.1, forward strand.
CTGCGCCAGGCGCGGGTCGCTGGCAGCCTCCAGCGTCAGTACCTGGGGCACCGCTTGCCCGGCCAACTGCGCCAGGCGCAGGCGCCCGCCCTTGGTGTGGGCGACAAAGCCCGGCTCGCCCGATTCCAGCCAGGCGACGAAGGCAGCCGGTGCGTCGATCCACGGGTAGTGCCCCCAGCCCGGGCGCAGGCTGATGCGCAGATCGGCACGGGCGAGAATCGCCGACCAGGCGGCGGCCTGGCGGATACCGAGCATCTGGTCCTGGTCGCCCCACACTAGCTCCACCGGGTCGCTCACCCACTCCAGCAGTGGCAACGCGGTGTCGGCGCGCAACTGTTGCCAAGACGGCACGAACGCCCGGCAGCGGGCGTAGCCGGCGCCCATGCGCTGGTACTGCGCGGGCGTCCAGCGTTGCGCGGAAAACTTGCGGGCGAACCAGCCCGGGCGGTGGCTCAGCAGCCAGTGAATACCCTTGCGCATCGGCCAGGGCGCCATCAACGCCGGCAACCGGCGCTGCCACAGAAAGGCGCCAACCGGCGCCAGCAGCACGCTGCGGCTGAAATGCCCCGGGCGACGCTGCAAGGCGTGCAGCACGATCAACCCGCCAACACCCACGGCCATGATCGCGTGCCCGCGCTCGGTCAGCGCTAGCAACGCCTCGGCGTAGCCTGCCAGGTCTTCGCAGGGCGGCTGCGGGTTGTCACCAAAGCCCGGCAGCTCCAGCGGCTGCACGCGGTAATGCTGGAAATGCGCCAGGGCATCGTCCCACCAGTCGGCAGCGCTGCCATTGCCGGCGAGCAGGTACAACAGGGGCTGTTCAGCCAAGACAAAATCCTTTTAAACGGTGGAGGCACGCCGGTCATGGCGGTACAGCCAGAACAGCGGCGGCAACAATACCAGCAGTGCCAGGCTGTCGACAGCCAGGTGCGACCACATCCCCGCCTGCAGCGAAATGGCGATGTCCTGCGGCGCCCACAGCAGCAGCCCGGCCATCAGCCAGGCCCAAGCCGCGCTGCTGCGGTAGCGATCGGCCAGGCGGACCAGCGCCAGCATGTACAGTGCGTAGCCCTGCAAGGTGGCGCCGAACAGTGCCATCCACCACACCTGCTGACTGTGCCCGGCAGATGGCGCGGCCCGGCCCCAGAACGCCTGTTCCAGCGACAACAGGTAGCCGTCGAACAGCGCGGTGCTGCCGGCCCAGCTCAGCAGCAGGCCGCCGAGCAGGTGGGCCAGGGCGATGGTTTGCAGCCAGAGGATCAGGCGGTGGCGGGTGGGGGTCATCAGGCACGTTCCTTGGCTGTCGGGGCAGTTCAAGCCTTATCGGCAGGAGCCCGTTGGTTCATGTGGGCAACTCGCTTGCGGGTTACCTGTACCGGCCTCATCGCCGGCAAGCCGGCTCCTACAGGCACGGCGCAGGCTTGAAGCATATGAGATGCCTGTGGGATCGGGTTTACCCGCGAACACCGGCGCAGCCGGTGCCAGGCGCTGTGTCCTTTGCCCCACTCAACACCCGTTGAAATCCGTACAGAGCATCGCGCCCTTGATCAGCTTCTGCTTGGCCGTCAGGTATTCCATCTCGACCCAGCCTCCCGCAATGCCCGTGACTTTCACCTGATCGCCGGCAATCAGGTACATCCCGGTCTTCGACGCCACCGAAGCATCGCTGTAGATCAACGCCTTCTGCGCGCGCACCTCGAGCGTGGCGAGGCGCCCCTGCAGCCAGTTGTCATAGAACGGCGACTGCAGCGCCTTCAGCACACCGTTGCGGTGCTTGTACGGGTAGCTGAACAACAGTGTCTCATCATCGCCGATGACATCGGCGCCATGGCCGAAGTAGGCACTGCTGCGCTCGTCCAATGCCAGGCCTTGCGAACCTCGCCGGTACAGCAGTATCGAGTAGTAATCGGTGCTGTAGATCAACCCCGGGTAACTGTTGACCGGCACGGCGTGCATCACCACCAGAAATTCCCCCTGGGCATCTTCGGCCCAGAAGGCATCGGCCACCTTGCCAGGCTCAGCCAGGTACGGCAGTTCGCCGATGCGTTGCGCGGCGCCGCTGGCGCAGTCCAGCAGGTTGACGGTCAGGCCCAACGCCGACGACCCCTCCTCGATTGGCGCCTGGTCGAAATACACATAGCCCCCAGCCATGCCCAGCGCCGGGAATGGCTTGTGCCTCGGGGCCTCGCAGGCATTGGCGAACAGGGGTAACAGGCACAGGCCGAGGCAGGTGGCCAGGCGACGCATGTTCATCGATGAAAGACGCTCCTTGAATGCTGATATCGGTCGCTGCATCAGTTGCATGACACACCCGCGGCAGCGGCCTGCGGCGCTACGCCAAGACGCACCAGCGCCTGCTTGCTGACCTTGTTGCCGGCCGCGGCTGCGGCCTGGTAGCAGGCTATGGCGCGCGCCGGCTCAGGCGCCCCGAAGCGGCCATGCTCCAGGGCCTCGGCCTGCATCTGCAGTGCATCGGCATCGCCCATGCTGGCCGCCTTGGCCAATGCAGCCCGGGCTTTCATTGGTGCCTCGCAGCGCTCGCGGCTCGACGAACTGTCGCCACCATCGCAGTAGAAGTAGGCCAGTTGCATGCCTGCTACCGGCAGCTGCCTGGCAGCCACTTGCAAAAGGTGTTCGGTTGGCCCGTAGCCCAGGTAGGTGGCCATTTGCGACATGCTCAACCCGGCAGCCTGCAGATTGATCTGCGGATCACCCGATTGCGCGGCGCACAGGTAGTTCTGCAGCCCGGCATCGAACAGCTCCAGGGTCAATGGATAGGCTTCCAGGCCTGCCAGGGACAGGAAGCCTCCCCCGCGCAGTTCACAAACCCGCTGCTCGCGGCTCATGCCGGGCATGTCGGTGACCTTCAGGTCGCGCTCATCGATCGACCAGTCCTCCAGGCGCTCGAGCCTCCAGCACTGCTGCTGGCGAAAGCCGTAGATGCGCATGCTGTTCAGGCCTGCACGCAGGTCCACCACCTCGGCGGTATGCCCTTCGACGTTGACCCGAACGGCGTCGGAGGTGGCTTGCACTGGCTGTACGAGGGGGAAGGCCAACTGGTTGCTGGCGACGGTATCGGCAACCGGGGCGAAGTCCTCGCCGGAAGGTTTCAGCTGCAAGCGTGACACCCTGTCCCGGGTAAACGCCCGTTGCAACTCAGGGTCTTGGCTGTAGGCCTGCCAGAAGGTGGCGAAGTCGGTTGCCGGGCAGGCGGGCTGGTCAGCCAATACCTGAGGGCAAAGCAAAGCGACGAACAAGGCTGCGGCGTAGCGGTGGAACTTGATCAATCAGCACTCCATGCCAGTTGAAGGCCGTTGGCCTTCGGTGGGGGATTCTCTGAGCTTTGAACGGGTGAAGCTGGCCGGCGCCTCGTCGGCAAGGCGCCTTGCCCGGGTGACGCCATCACCCCGAAAAACTGGCCATGGGCTTGGGCACGTTCTTCAGCTTTTCTACCGGCGGGTTGACCAGTGCCGGCTCCATCACCGCGCCCGGCTTGTCGTTGTCTGCCGCTGCCGGCAGCACCGGCGGCAGTACCGCCACCCCGCTGCCACTGCCCGGCGCGCCACCGGCGTTGAGCAGAATCTGCGCCCCGACCACCGTGACACCGCCAGCGTCGAGCTTGATGAAGCTGCCACCGGCGGTGACCGTCAGCTCCTGCCCCGCTTCGATGACGATGCCCTGCCCGGCCTTGACGTGGATCTCGCTGCCCACCTCCAGCAACTGCGAGGTGCCGACCTTCACGTGCTGGCTGTTGCCCACGGTGAGGTGGTCGCTGACCTTGAGCTCGGTCTTGCGGTCAGCCACGGTGGTGCGGTGTTCTTCGGCGTTGAACTGGCTGTAGCTGTTGGCGACCACAATGTCGTGGCGCTCGTTGCCAACGCGGATCTTCTGGTCGTTGCCGATGTACTGGTCCCAGTTGCGCTGGGCGTGCAGGAATATCTGCTCCTGGTTCTTCTTGTCCTCGATGCGCAGCTCGTTGAAGCCACCGCCACCGGGGCTGCTCAGGGTCTTGAACACACTGCGGGTCTTGTGCAGCGGCAGCTCGTAGGGCGGCGCATTCTCGGCATGGTACAGGCAGCCGCCCACCACCGGGCGGTCGGGGTCACCCTCGAGGAAGTCCACCAGTACTTCCATACCCACACGTGGGATGGCCACGCCGCCATAGCGCTCGCCGGCCCAGCTGGACGACACCCGCAGCCAGCAACTGGTGGTCTCGTCACCCTTGGCCTCGCGGTCCCAGAAGAACTGCACCTTCACCCGGCCGTACTCGTCGCAGTAGATCTCCTCGCCCTTGGGGCCGGTGACCACGGCGCTCTGGCTGCCCAGTACCTGGGGTTTCGGGTGCTTCAGTGGCGGGCGGTAGAACACATCCCACGGCGTGGCCAAGAAACGGTTGCGGTAGCCCTGGTGGAAGTCGTCCTTGTCGTCGGTGGTGTCGCTGGTCACCGACTCTTCCAGCACCTGGGGCTGCTTGCCCTCGTGGTGCACTTCGGTCAGCAACCACAGGTCGTTCCACTCGCTGCGCGGGTGCTCGGCCAGTTGCATGAAGTGCCCGCTCACCAGCCGCGGCACGTCACCGCGGCCTTCGGCCAGCTGGTAGTCGGCGCGGTGACGCTCCAGGGCGCGCTGGCTCAGTTGCTTGCCACGGGCGCGGTCGGTGAAGCCAGCCGGGTAGTCGTAGTCTTCCAGGTCCGGCTCGTCGATGGTCGGCTGGTCGGGCTTGTAGGCAGCCTCCATCAGCAGGCGCGGCTTTTCGAAGTCGTAGTCACGCCGGCTGACGCGGCTGGTGCGGGTTTCCAGGCGCACGTTGAAGCGCTTGATCACCGGGTCGTCGGCGACCATGCCGGTGTCCTGTACGTAGGTCGCCGGCTGGCCGAGCTTGGGGAAGAACGCCTGATCGTCGCCGAACACCAGCAGGTGGCCGTCGGCGCTGTGCTCGAAGTGGTAGTGCAGGCCCTCCTCTTCGCACAGGCGCTGCACGAAGTGCAGGTCGGTCTCGTCGTACTGCACGCAGTATTCGCGCACCGGGCACGGGGTGCCGAGGCTGAAGCGGTAGGCATCGCTTTGCAGACCGTGTTCTTCGAAAATCTTGGCGATGATCTGCGGCGCGGTCAGCTGCTGGAAGATGCGCTGGTTGGTGCGGTGCGCGAGATACGCCAGGTGCGGCACCAGCACCACGCGGTAGCGGTGCAGGCGCTTGCCCGAGTCGCCCTGGGCCACCTGGTACACCTGGGCGTGGATGCCCTTGCCGGCCGGGTCAAAGGCCAGAAACGCCTGCTTGTGCAGCAGGCTTTCCAGGTCGATGTCGGGGCGCTCGCTGACCAGTTCCACCTCGAAACGGTACGGCTGGCTGATGGCTTCCTGGCCGGTGAACGACAGCACCTGGAAGTCGACATCGCTGTCTGCCAGGGTCAGGCTGAAGTGGGTTTCATTGCCGGGGTTGAACATGGGGGCTTCCTGTCCAGAGAGTGTCCATTTGGGCGGCCTGGCCAATGCGCATGCAGCGGCCAACGGGGCCGTGGCGGCGAGCGCGCCGGGTGCCTTGTTCAAGCATTCGATGAAATGCCGGGGCCGTTGCCCGGCAAGGTGCGCGCCAGGCACTGGGCGTGACGGCAGCAGGTGATGGTGGTGCAGGCTAAGCGGATCGAGCGGTACACCTTGGCCTCCTTGGCTTGCAGTACAGAGCCGGTCGACCGGGCCCTGATGCGCGTTTAAACATCCTGTTCACTGTGGGGCGGCACACGGGCAGCCTTGACCGACCCAACATGATAGCAATGAGCCATTTTGATGCAATCGGGGAGAACCTTAGAGGCATGGCCTCGGCGCCAGGGTGCGGTCGTGTTCGACCAGGTCCCTGGAGTAGACCCTATGCGTGATGGTATCGAGAAATTCAGCCATCGACTCGTAGTAAGCGTCCGTGATGAACGGCTGCCTGCGCCTGGCTGCGACGTTTTGCGCGGAGGCTTCTGCGGATGTAGCGGCGGTCATGTCACTCTCCCTGTCACGTATTGCGCGACAACCGGCAGGTCGTCGGGGTCCAGTTCAATTTCTTCCAGCTCAGCGCCAAGGCCCTGCGCAGCCAGGTCGAGGGTAACGATGCCAGGGCGCACGAAGGGCCTAGGGTCCTCGCCGTAGTAGATCATCGCCTCGCCTTCCGGCACGTTCTCCAGCCGGGCGAACCCTTGCGCGTCCAGCGTGCCGTCCATGACCGAGCCATCGGCAAAGACGATGCGGTACGGCGCATGGGCCACCGGCTCCAGGTTGGCGTAATGGAAGTTCAGCTCGAGCCAGGTTGGCGCGCTGCCGTCTGCGGGGCGCTTGGCGACCTGCTTCACATGGATGTTCTGCGGCGTGGGCTTTTCAGTCTGCGCGGGGCGCTGCGAGCCGGATGCCAAGCCGGCGCTGTTGCGCTGCTGGCGCACCCACTGCCCTACCCGCTCCTGCGCCAGGGCGAACAGTTGCGGCAGTTGCTCGCCCGCATTACGTATTACGTTACGCACCGTGACCTGCAAGCTGGCCGGCAGCACCTGAAAGGCCGCCGAAGCCTGCACCGCGCTGTCAATCAGCGGCAGCTCCGCCGCCAGCGCCTGGGCATCGAACAACCCTTCGAGCAGCGCCTCGGGGCTGGTCTTCAGCCGGCAGCGGCCAAGCGTATTGCGCAGCACATCGAACAGGTGGGGAGCAAACCGCCCGGGTTGGCCGTTGACCGCACGCAGCATCTGCTTGCTGGCCTCCCCGGGGCCGGGTATCCAGCCAACCAGGGCGAATGCCAGGTCGATGCCTGCCTCCTGCTGTGCCTGTGCGCCCTCGGCATTGTGCAGGGCGATGCAGGCCTGCACAGTGTCGTCGGCATCGATTGCCTGCTTCAGGCACGGCAACTTGCCCTGGGCGATGCCGGTAGAGATGCGCTCTGCCATTGACCGGTAATAGCGGTTTATTTCAGCGTCCAATTGCGGGTTTGTCCTTGTGATCGACCAGGTTGCGGGTTTTGCCTGGCGCTGAGTGGCTACTGCGCCGGCGCCGGGTGGAAGTGCCCTCATCCGGCACGGCGTTGGGCCCTGGCGTACTCGACCAGATCCTTGGGGTAGACCATGTGGTCGATTGCGCTGTCATCCAGGTTGTGCAGGTAGGCAACAGCCCCTGCTTCAAAGGCCCAGTAACCCACGTAGCTGCCTTCGTCGCCCTGAATATTCAGGTGCGTATCATGCCAGTAGGTACTGGCCCCTTCGAAGTTGGCATACCAGCACTGGCAGTAACGGTCGAGGAAGCTGACAGCTTGCGCGGGCGTTTCGGCATCGATCGCGTCAATCAATGGCGCATACATCGGATGGTACCAGCGCTCCACATCGAAGCGCCCCGGTAGTACCTTCACCAGTAATTCTTCATACAGGGCATCCTCACCGATAAAGCCGGCCCGGTCTGTCATCGCCACCAACCTGGCCAGCAAGTCGGCCCTGTGCAGCAAGATGCACAGGCTCACCACCTGCACGAATTCTTCGTAGTGCCCCAGGTGGTAATCAATGCTCAACGGCGAAATATGCTCGTGCCCTTCGGCAACGGCCAGCAGCCGCTGCAGGCTCTCATACCGGGCTATCAACTGCTCCAGCACCGGCTCCATCTCCGACACGGGCTCACCTGCGGTATAACGCAGCACAAGCGCCTTGAAACAAGCCCCCTTGAGCTCGCTTGCCTTCAACGCAGCGCCTTGCCCCGGGTAGTCTTCATCGAGTGTTGCGTCCGCCCAGAAGCGGTCAGCGCCATCATAAAAGGCACGCATGTTTTCGTAGTAGCCACTGGTTACAAACTGCTGACGCCGCTTCACAAGGTCTCCCATGATCATTGCCCGGTGCCAGTGGGTTTATGGCTGCGCGCATACGCAACAAGGTCCCGCGGGTAGACCATGCTGGAAACCTGGCTATCTTCTATCCCGAACAGATAGGCGTAAGCACCTGCCTCGAACGCCCAATATCCGAAATAGGCGCCATCGTGATCCGTCATCCATGAATGGGTGTCGAACCAAGGTACATTGGTGTGCTCAAACCCTTCGTACCACGCCTCGCAGTACTCGCTCAAACAACGAGTCGCCGCAACCTGGTCGCCATCCGTTACACAGTCCATTGCCTGAATCAGCATCGAGTAGTGTGGGTGATACCAGCCGTCATCACAGCGCCCACGCTCGACTACCCTTGCAACAATCGATTCATATACAAGGTCGTCGCCCTCATAACCGGCGTTATCGGTCAAGGCCAGGACCCTCAGCAGCAAATCCTTCCTGAAAAGCAGAATGCACAGGCTGACAACCTGAATGAACTCTTCATATTGGCTAAGTTCGTGCTCGATACTCAACGGCGATATCGACGGCTCCTGCTCGTTGTTGGCGAGCCTTTTCTGATACTCCTCAAGCGCGTCCACATAGCGCACCAGGCTCTCCACCAGGCGCTCGGGCGGCTCACCCGCGGTATATTTCAAGAGCAAAGCGAAAAACAGTTCGTCCTTCACAGTCTGTGCCCGCAAGGTCTCCCCTTGGCCGGGGAAGTCTTCAGCGAGAACCTTGTCCTCCCAATACGCGCGCGACGCGTCCAGTTGTACAATCATGCGCTGGTAATAGGCTTGGGTCAGAAACTGCCGGTTTCGATTCAATTGACTTCCCCCGCCGCGCTCGCCTGTGAAATATCGAAAGCACGCGCATACTCAATCAGGTCTCTGGGGTAGACCATGTGGTCCACAGCGCTATCGTCAATGTCATAAAGGTACGCGATGGCAGCCGCTTCCAGTGCCCAGTAGCCAAAGTACGCACCGTCTGTTTCAGTCATGGTCAAATGCGAGTCATGCCAGTAATTGGCAACATCGGCAAAACCGCTGTACCAGCCCCGGCAATACGCGCTCAGCCGCTCGGCCGCGCAGTCAGCGGTTTCTGCGTACACCGCCTCGATCAACGAGCGGTAGGCCGCGTGGTAGAACTCATCCACTTCATACCTGCCGGGCAAGCGTTTCTTCAGCAAGTCCTCGTACAGCACATCCTGACAATAAAATCCGGCACGGTCTGTCAGCCGGACAAAGCGCGTCAACAGGTCATCACGGTGCAACAGCACGCAAAAACTGACGACCTGTACGAACTCCTGATATTCGTACAGCGCATCACGGATATTCAGGGGTGATATATCCAACTCCCCATGGTACTCGGCCAACGCACACTGATACGCCTCATACGCCTCGACCAGTGCCTGCAGGTAGCCCCCCAGTACCGAGATGTCTTCTCCCGCCGTGTAGCGAAGCATCAGGTTCTTGAAAGCCGACATCTTGATTCTGGCTGCCGTCAGCGACGCACTCTGCGCAGCGGTCTCGCCCGGCAACGGCTGCTCGGCGAGCCGTGCCTTGATCGAATCATGAAACGCGGCAAGATGGCGGTAATAGCTATCCGTGATGAACGGCTGACGTCTCTGCAAAATACACTTTCCTTGTTGTTGCCAGTTCACTGGCGAACCTTCCGTGTTCAGTCGCTACTGGGCGGGCCCATGATGCCTGGCGTACGCCACAAGCTCACGCGGATAAACCATGTGGTCAATCGTGCTGTCATCGATGCCATACAAATACGCTACCGCAGCGGCCTCGATGGCCCAATAGCCGTAATAGCTTCCGTCATCATCTTCAATGTCCAGATGACTGTCATGCCACTTGGCGCCCACTCCGCAGAACCCGTTGTACCAGTTATCGCAATAGCGTTTGAGCAACCGCGAAGCGTCACCCTTGTCGGCGGCATAAATAGCGCGAATCAAGTCGGTATAGCTTTCATGGTACCACTCATCGATATCTGCACGCCCAGGCATGACCGGCGCCAACAACGACTCATACAAGGTGTCTTGCGCATAAAAGCCTGCCGGGTCGAACAACCCGACCAGACGAGCCAGTAAGTCCGTGCGTTGGAGCAGAATGCACAGTGAGAAAACCTGCATGCATTCTTCAAAATTTGACGGGCAGCTGTCGATATTCAGCGGTGCCACATCGGCAACACCTTCCGATCGTGCAAGATCCGCCTGATAGGTTTCATAACACCCGATCAGGTGTTCCAGCGGGCGCATGAGTACTTCAACAGGCTCGCCAGCGGTATACCTCAACAGCACACCCTCAAAGGCATCCTGTTTGCACTGATAAGACCTCAACGCCTGCGCCTGGCCGGGATGGTCCTCATCAAGTGCCTGGGCGGACCAAAAGGCTGGCGAGCCGTCACATAATTCCAGCATGGCCCTGTAATACCCGTCCGTCATGAACGGCTGCCGCTTATTCAAACCGTCACCTCATCATGCAAATGTCCTTGCGCAGCCATGGATTCCGGCTTATGGCTTCGCGCATACTCAACCAAGTCACTGGGATAGACAATATGTTCAATTTGAGCGTCATCGACCCCATACAAGTAAGCTATCGCCGCAGCCTCGAATGCCCAATACCCATAATAACTGCCATCCTCTTCGGTCATGGTGAGGTGACTGCCGTGCCATGCACAAGCCTCGAACCCGGAGTACCATTCAGTTACATACTTCTTCAACCACCCGCTAGACGCCTCTTTTGACTCGGCGTAAACCACCTCAATCAGATCCCTGTAGCCCTCATGATAAAAGCCCGAAACCTCCGCCCTGCCCGGCAAAATCTTCTTTAATAAATCTTCATACAAGACATCCTGCCCAGCAAAGCCAGCCCTATCAAACAAGGCAACGAACCTCTTTAGAAGATCAACCCTATGCAGCAATATACAAAGACTCACAACCTGCACGAACTCTTCATATTGACAGAGCCAATCTTCGATATTCAGCGGAGCTATACACTCCTCCTCATGATACTCACCCAAACAAACCTGATATCGCTCATGGCAAACCACCAAACGCTCAAGGCACCCCTCTAAAGATTTTACAGGCACCCCTGCGGTATACCTTATCACCAATCCCATGAAGGCATCCTTCACCTTCTGGTACTCAGTCAACGCAGCACCATGTTTTGGGGAGTCGCCTTCGAGGGGATGTTCATCCCAATACGCTTCTGCCGAATCCGTAAAACGCAGTATATTGCCGACGTATTCATGCGTTATAAAAGGTTGACGCCTATTCACCTGACATTCTCCAGCCTAAAATTCGGCTTTTCCATGAGCGTGTCCACTTGATGGGGTTAATCAATACGCATGCGGCAGCTGGAGTGGCCGAAGTGTTGACCGTGACGCTTGCTTAGATGCAGTGCGTAAAGCCGGGGGCCAACGATATCCCCAGTGACACCACCACCTGCATCGCGACGCCTCGACAGGCCAGTACCAGAAGGTCGCGGCCAAGAGCCCCCATGAACGCCAACATACCCCCGGCTGCGCTGGATAAACCAGGGGAGTGCTCTTATCAATTCTTTCTCACAGGAAAGGAACGGGCGTACGCAACCAAATCCTTCGGGTAAACCATGTGATCGATTTCACTATCATCGATACCATACAGATAAGCGATAGCGGCAGCTTCCATCACCCAGTAACCAAAATACGAGCCATCATCTTCTTTCATCCGAAGATGAGTATCATGCCAATAATTTGGGAGCTCCGCAAAAGCGGCATACCACCCAGAACAATACTCACCCAACAGTCTTGAGCGTTCGGAAGCACCGTCCGCATAGATGGATTCAATCAGAGACTCATACACTGCATGATAATACTCATTCAACTCTTGACGTGCAGGCAAGACCTTTTTCAACAAATCCTCATACAACATATCATCGCCTGCAAACCCCGCAGCATCCATTAGCGCCACAAAACGAGCCAATAGCTCATTTTCATGCAGCAGAATACAAAACCCCACAACCTGAACGAATTCCTGATATTGAAATACTGCATCCTCAATATTTAGCGGCGCTATATTTGGCATTCCCTCATAGGCAGCGAAATCTTTTTGAAGATCCTCATACGCTTCAATCAACCGTTCAAGATCCTCTCCCAACGAGGATATTTCTTCACCGGCCGTATACTTAAGCATCAGCCTCATGAAGAGCGTATCTTTTCTTTCAGATGACGTGCGAAATGCGCTTTCCTCAGGTGTGTCGCCAAAAAGCGGTGAAACCGCCCTTTCTGCCAAAATCTCATCACATATCGAAAGCATACTTTTATAATAGCCTTCGGTAATGAACTGCTGCCTACGCTTCATTATGCTCTCTCATTTCAGTGCATCCTGCTGACCGTAATTCTTGGCCAGCACCAGCCGGTAGTTGTGCTGGTGCATGCTCGAATCGCCCCCTGGGCCTCGGTCGCTTCGTGGATCGCGTTCCGACCGGTTCGGCAAGGAACACCCCACCGGTGCAGCAGGTTTTCCAGTTCGATATCCTGGTGCGCGCTGACCAGTCCCACCTCGAGGCGGTACAGCTGGCTGATGGCCTCGCGGCCATTGAGCAACAGAACCTGAAATCGACATCGCTGTCTGCCTAGGTGAGGCTGAGGGGGCTTCATTGCTGGAGTTGAACATGGGACTTCCGCGCCGAAGCGTGTGCCCCTGATGGACTTGGCCAATACACATGCGACAGCCATCGCGACCGAGGAGTTGATCGTACGCCGACGATAGCATCCCCAGTGACGCGGCCATCTGCACCACTACTCCTCACCAGACCAATACCAAATAGTTGCCCCCCACGAGGAGCCTTTGAACTCTGGCATGATCTCACCTGCGGTGAAGAAACGACGGGAATTAGACTGGGCCGGGCTAAACCAATAACCCGTTCGAATGCAGGGCTGCCCTGCATATACCTTGCCTCTTTCGGCAGCCACAGTATCCGGCTTATAGCTTCGCGCATACTCAACCAAATCACGGGGATAAACCATGTGATCCACGCCACTATCATCTATATCATAGAGATACGCTATCGCAGCTGCCTCTAGCGCCCAATAACCAAAGTACGCTCCATCCGTCTCAGTCATAGTCAAGTGAGTGTCGTGCCAGTAATTTGGTATTTTCGCGAAAGATTGATACCACCCACTGCAATAGTCAAGTAACAGTGCAGAAGCTTCAGCTGGTGACTCTGCATACACGGCCTCAATAAGAGACTCGTAATTATCGTGATAATACTCATCCACCTCAAACCTGTTAGGCAGGCTTTTCTTCAACAAATCCTCATATAGAACATCTTGAGAGGCAAGCCCCGCCCTATCCGTCAACCGCACAAAGCGTGACAAAAGGTCATTACGATGCAGCAATATACAAAAACTTACAACCTGAACAAACTCCTCGTACTCAAATACTATATCTTCGATATTCAGCGGAGAGATATCGACCTCGCCGTGATATCTTCCAAGCGCATATTGATACTGCTCATAAGCCTCGACCAGTGCTTCCAGGTAGACAGCGAGCGTTGATATATCTTCCCCAGCAGTATAACGTAGCATTAGCCCATTAAATGCCGACATTTTCACTTCATACGCTGTCAGCGATGCACCGTGGTCCGGAGTGTCCCCTTCCAGAGGATCCTCAAGCCATGAAGTCCTTGCCGAATCATGAAACGCAATGAGCTTTCTATAATAGCCATCCGTAATGAACTGCTGACGCCTCTTCATGATCACTTCTCCTTAGCCAATGATTCCAACTCACCAAACTTCTTCATCAGAGCGCCCTTGCGCTTATTCACCGCCTCTTTTACATCATCCTCATCATAGTGATAGGCATCATGCTTATCATGGTGCGAATCAGCCTTACCCTCTTTCAAAGACAACGCATGCTCCGCCGGACTTTCTGACAGATGATAAATAGGGGAAAAAAACAAATGCCGACTATAGGAACGCTTAACCGACGAAGCCAGAGCAGCTCCCACTGAACGCGAAAGATTAGCAGAAATCCATTCTTTACTCATTTGAACCATAAGATCTTTAGCAAGTTTACGCTGGGCACCAGCTTCCCCCTTAACTTCAGGCTTATTTTGCTCAGAACTATTATCTCGAGGCTTCTTTTTTTTCACTTTTCGACGTTTCTTTCCCGTCGACTCCGAAGCTGCAGACTCATCATCCTCCAGCACGGGCTCTATTAAATCAAAAGCACCACCCTCTCCAGACAACCCCAGCTTAGAGTTTATAGAAGGCTTTCTTTTAGAAAATTTATTTCTGGCAAATTTTGGACCATCTTCATCCCTGCTCGCCTTAGCCTCCACAATTGCATATTTTTTCCCTTGATTGTGTTCTCCCGTCGCACGCCAAACAGCATCAATTCCGGTACCATTGGCACCATCTGTAAGTTTATAAAGTATGTGGGCTTGCTTGGGATTTCCACCTTGTGAAAGCTTCCCCGGTTTAGTGGCGGACGGTTCCCCGTCCAACCACTTGCCGTCACCTCCCTTGTCATGGCCATCCCAGTCCTTTCCCCAGCCAAATTTATAAGCACAGATATAGTCCGCAATATGCTCGCCACTCACACCAAGCATTTCATTGGTCAGCCCGTCATAAGCCCGGTCCCCCAACGCCTGCTTGGTACTGGAATTCTGCTTGGTAGCATCACCATCATTCGTCCCATGCGCCGAGTCACCTTTCTGGTCCCCCGGCTTCGCCGTGCTGGCCTTCCGTGACGTCCCCGACGCCATCGCCGAGCTGTTGCGCTGCATCTTGGTCCACTTCATCACCCTGCGCTCAACAATACCGACCAGGCTCGGCATGCTGTCACGCGCCTCGGCGAGCACGGTGGTGATGGTCGATTGCATCCAGCGTGGCAGGGCATCGTAGGCCGAGGAATCCTTTACCCCGGCGATCACTTCGTCGATCTCGGCAGCCAGTGCGCTGGAGTCGAACACCTCTGCCAGCAAGGCCTCGGGGCTGGTCTTGATGCCGCACTCGCTGAGCACGAAACGCAACACATCGAACAGCACCGGGGCGAAGCGTTCCGGGTCCTTGTTGATCAGGCGCAGGCTTTTCTTCACGCCATCGCCCGGCCCCGGAATCCACCCCACTAGCGCCATCACCAGGTCGAACTGGGCTTCTTCCTTGGCGCCCGGGGTTTCGGCGTTGTACAGGGTAATGCACGACTCGATGGTGTCGTAGGCATCGATGGCCTGCCCGAGAAAAGGCACGGCACCGAGGGCGATGCCCTTGCCGATTTCGAGGGCGGCGTCCTGGTAGGCGGCGGTTCGGTCGGCACTTCCTTCGGCCGTTTCTGCTGTCATGCTTTGCTCCCTGTGATGTATTGCGCGACGACGGGTGGGTTGAGCTTCTGCGGGGTCATGAAATGCGCCCCGACACTTTCTCGGCAATGGCTTGAAGGTCTACCTGATCCGGGTCGAAGCCCAGTTTACGCAAGTCGGCATTCAGGTCTTCGTCGGTGGTCTTGACCGACTTCACCCGCTCGCGGGTAAACGGCCGCGGGTCCTCGCCGTAATAAACCATCGCCTTGCCTGAAGGCACGTCCTCCAACCGCGCAAAGCCTTTGTCATCCAGCTTGCCTTCCTTCACCGAACCATCGGCGAACTCCACCCGGTACGGCGCCCCGGGTACCGGGTCGAGGTTCTTGTAGTGCAAGTTCAATTCGAGCCAGGTCGGTACCTGCGGGGCCTCCGGCACCTTGCCAGCCAACGCCGTGGCCGCTGCCCCCGGCAACAACGGCGGCAGAATGCCGATGCCACTGCCACTGCCCGGCGAGCCGCCGGCATTGAGCAGCACCTGCGCCCCCACCACCTTCACGCCACCGGCATCGAGGGTGATGAAGCTGCCGCCGCCGCTCAGGCTGATCTGCATGCCGGCGTCGATCACCACCTTGTCGCCAGCCTTGATGTGCACTTCCCGGCCGGCTTCCACCAGTTGCGCGGTGCCGATCTTCACGTGCTGGTTGTTGCCCACGGTCAGGTGGTCGTCCACCTTGATCTCGGTCTTGCGGTCACCCACCGTGGTGCGGTGCTCTTCGGACTGGAACTTGCTGTAGCTGTTGGCCACCACGGTGTCGTGGCGTTCGTTGCCGACGTGGATCTTCTGGTCGTTGCCGATGTTCTGGTCCCAGTCGCGCTGGGCGTGCACGAAAATCTGCTCCTGGCCTTTCTTGTCCTCGATGCGCAGCTCGTTGAAGCCGCCGCCGCCGGGGCTGCTCAAGGTCTTGAAGGTGGTGCGGGTCTTGTGTGCCGGCAGCGCGTAGGGCACCGGGTTGACGGCGTGGTACAGGCAGCCGCTGACCAGCGGCTGGTCGGGGTCGCCTTCAAGGAAGGTCACCAGCACTTCCATGCCGATGCGCGGAATGGCCACGCCGCCGTAACGCTCGCCGGCCCAGCTGGACGATACCCGTAGCCAGCAACTGGTGGTCTCGATGCCCTTGCCTTCACGGTCCCAGAAGAACTGCACCTTCACCCGGCCGTATTCGTCGCAGTAGATCTCCTCGCCCTTGGGGCCGGTGACCACGGCGCTCTGGCTGCCCAGTACCTGGGGTTTCGGGTGCTTGAGCGGCGGGCGATAGAACACGTCCCAGGGCGTGGCGAGGAAGCGGTTGCGGTAGCCCTGGTGGAAGTCGTCCTTGTCGTCGGTGGTGTCGCTGGTGACCGACTCTTCCAACACCTGGGGCTGCTTGCCCTCGTGGTGCACTTCGGTCAGCAACCACAGGTCGTTCCACTCGCTGCGCGGGTGCTCGGCCAGTTGCATGAAGTGCCCGCTCACCAGCCGCGGCACGTCACCGCGGCCTTCGGCCAGTTGGTAGTCGGCGCGGTGACGCTCCAGGGCGCGCTGGCTCAGTTGCTTGCCACGGGCGCGGTCGGTGAAGCCAGCCGGGTAGTCGTAGTCTTCCAGGTCCGGCTCGTCGATGGTCGGCTGGTCGGGCTTGTAGGCAGCCTCCATCAGCAGGCGCGGCTTTTCGAAGTCGTAGTCACGCCGGCTGACGCGGCTGGTGCGGGTTTCCAGGCGCACGTTGAAGCGCTTGATCACCGGGTCGTCGGCGACCATGCCGGTGTCCTGTACGTAGGTCGCCGGCTGGCCGAGCTTGGGGAAGAACGTCTGGTCGTCGCCGAACACCAGCAGGTGCCCGTCGTGGCTGTGCTCGAAGTGGTAATGCAGGCCCTCCTCTTCGCACAGGCGCTGCACGAAGTGCAGGTCGGACTCGTCGTACTGCACGCAGTACTCGCGCATCGGGCACGGGGTGCCGAGGCTGAAGCGGTAGGCATCGCTTTGCAGGCCGTGCTCTTCGAAAATCTTGCCGATGATCTGCGGCGCGGTCAGTTGCTGGAAGATGCGCTGGTTGGTGCGGTGCGCGAGATACGCCAGGTGCGGCACCAGCACCACGCGGTAGCGGTGCAGGCGCTTGCCCGAGTCGCCCTGGGCGACCTGGTACACCTGGGCATGGATGCCGTTGCCGTCAGGGTCGTAGGCCAGGAAAGCCTGCTTGTGCAGCAGGCTTTCCAGGTCGATGTCGGGCCGCTCGCTGACCAGTTCCACCTCGAAGCGGTATGGCTGGCTGATGGCTTCGAAGCCTTCGAACGACAGCACCTGAAAATCGACATCGCTGTCTGCCAGGGTCAGGCTGAAGTGGGTTTCATTGCTGGGGTTGAACATGGGGGCTCTCCCTGTCCGCAAGGTGTCCTTGGGGTTGGCCGAACCATCGGCGCAATAACGAAAGGCGGGGGGCCGCCAGGGCCTGTTGCAGTTCGCGGGCGCCGGCCTGGCGCGCTGCGGGGTCCAGCGCCAGGGCCTGGCGCAGTGCTGGCCATACATTTTTTGGCAGGTTGGCGGGCCGCTCCAGCGGCTGCTCGGCGTGCTGCGCGTGCATGGCCTGGGCGCCGTCGCGGCCGAACGGCTGCTTGCCGCCGGCCAGCTCGTAGATCACACAAGCAGCGGCGAACAGGTCGCTGGCAGGCGACAGCGGCGCGCCGTCGAGCAGCTCGGGGGCGGCGTAGGCCGGGGTCCAGGCGCTGATGCGCTGGCGGCTGAGTTTGGCCAGGCCTTCAAGCACACCGTCCATGGCCTGGCCCAGGCCGAAGTCGAACAGCTGCACGCCGTGCTCGCCGAGGATCAGGTTGCTGGGCTTGATATCGCCATGCAGCACGCCGCGCCCGTGGGCGAAGGCCAGCACCTCGAGCAGCCCCAGGGCGATGCCGCGCAGCTCGCCCCAGGCCAGGCCCAGGGGTTGCTCGCACAGCAGGCGGTCCAGGGGCATGCCGCGCAGCAGTTGCATGCTGAAGAACGCCTGCTGGCTGGCGGCGTCCACCTCGAAGCCGTGCACCCGCACCACGCCGGGGTGCGGCAGGTGGCGGGTGAGCGCGTACTCGCTGTACAGCAGGGCCGCGCCGTCGGGGCACTCGGCCACGTCGTCGCGCAGCAGCTTGACCGCCACCATGGGCTCGGGTTCGCCGTGCTGCTCGGCGAGCAGGTCGCGGGCGCGGTAGACCATGCCCATGCCGCCGGCGCCGAGCAGGCCTTCGAGCTTGTAGCGCCCGCTCAGCACCGGCGGCAGCACGCCGGGCAGCGGCGCGGCGGTGATCGCCAGCGGCGCCTTGGCGGCCTCGGCGGCCTTGGCGAAGTAGCCCAGGTGGTCGCTGGCGCCGCCCAGCAGCTCGGCGGCGTTCATTGGCGCACCACCACGCCGGTGAGGTTGTCCGAGGCGCGGCCCTGCATCACGTTGTCGAACAGGTACTCCAGGGCCCGCGGCGGCTGGCCCTGGCTCAGCGCCTTGCCCAGGGTTTCGTCGCTCTGGCTCTGGTACAGGCCGTCGCTGCACAGCAAGAAGGTATCGCCAGGCACCACCATGAATTCCAGTACCTCCAAACGCAGGGTTTCGTCACCGCCCAGGGCGCGGGTCAGGGCGTGGGCGCCGGGCTGCTGCCCGGCTTCCTCGGCGCTGTAGCGGCCCTCGTCGATCAGTTGCTGGCGCAGCGAGTGGTCGCGGGTCAGCTGGAACAAGCGCTTGCCGCGCCACAGGTAGCAGCGGCTGTCGCCGGCCCAAATGCACGCGCCGCGGCCTTCGTGCACCAGCAGCGCCACCACGGTGCTGCCCATGATCGGGTCGGCGCGGCCGGTGACCACGGTCAGCGCCTGGCCCAGGCGGCGGTTGACCCAGTGCAGGCACTGGCGTACCGCCAATACCTGCTCGTCAAAGCTGCCGTCCAGGGCCAGGCCGTCGAGGGCCTCGACCACCATCTGGCTGGCCAGGTCGCCGGCCTGGTGGCCGCCCATGCCGTCGGCCACCACCCACAGGCCGCGCTCGGGGCGGTCCAGGTAGGCGTCCTCGTTGCGCTCGCGCACCTTGCCCGGGTCGGTACGCCCGGCGCTGCGCCAGCGCCCCGCCACCACGGTCACAGCGCCACCGGCATGCGCAGGTTACGCACCGCGCTCAGGTCGAACGGGTTGGGCGAACGCTGGGTCAGCACCAGGTAGTTGGCGCGCATGCCACCCACATTGGCCTTGATCATCAGCACGTCGCGACCGCTCTGGTACTCGGTCTGCATCAGGTCGAACAGGCGGAACAGCGACCATGGGCCGGTGTTTTTCTCCAGCACCATCGACTTGCCGTTCAGGCCTTCCAGGGCCAGGCTGGTGCGCCCGTCATCGGCCTCGGTGGGCCACTTGAAGGCCATCGGCACGATCGGGCCATGGCGGTACACCATCTGCTGCTCGCCAAAGCGGAACTCGGCGCGGCCCACGGTGGAGTCCAGGGTGTAGGGCTCAAGCTTGAACTGCACCTGCGGCTCGTTGGGGTTGTCGGCAAAGAAACCGCGCTGGATGGTCTGCACGTTGTTCATCTGCTCGAGGAACTCGCGCGACACCGGCAGGCTGCGGCCATCCACGGCGCGCAGGCGGTAGCTGCCCGGCTCGCCGATCACGAACGGCTTGAGGTAGGTATCGAAGAAGCGGTCGGCGATGCCCTGGGCCTTGAAGAACTCGCGGAAATCGTTCAGCGCCACATCGCTGCTGCTATGGGCGTGGAACGGGTAACGCTCGTCGATGGTCTTGCTGTAGAAGCTGTACAGCTGGGTTTCGTAGCGCTGGTTGACGTACTCGTAGCTGTTGTCCAGCACCAGCATCCAGCTGTCTTCGGCCAGGGTCGAGAACCAGCCGCCCACCGGCCGTGGCAGGCGGTTGGCGCTGTTGCGCAGGGTGCTGATGGGGTCGCGCTGGTTGCCGGCCATGCGTCCCTTGGCCACTTCGAAGGCGGCCTGCTCGGGCTGGCTGGAGCGCGCCAGGCCCAGCAGTTGCAGTTGCAGGTCGTTCAGCGCCTGCAGCACCGGGCCGAGGTCGGCGGTGGGGCCGTTGTCGTCATCCAGCAGGCGGTGCAGCGGCTCGAAGCGCCGCTCCAGGGCCTTGCGCGAGGTGTCCGGCAGGCGCTTGGCCAGGGCCTGGCCGGCGGCGCCAGCGGCAGCCGCCACCTTGCCCAGTTTGCCACCGGCCTGTTGCGCGGCCTCTGTGGCGGCATCGGCGCTGTCGGCCACGGCCGGGAAGCGGGTGTTCTCGCGCACTTCGGCCAGCATTTGCAGCAGCGGCGAGTTGGCCGCACTCAGGCTGGCCAGCTGGTTGGCGCCTTCTTCGGCATTGGTGAAGGTTTCCAGGCGCACCTGGCCGATGGCTTCGCTCCAGTAGTTGGCGTAGTCGTTGAAGTACAGCTGCTCAAGCTCCACCAGCAACTTGCGCATGTCCATGCCGCTGAGGCTGCCGCCCTCGCCCAGCACCCAGTTGTCGCGCAGGATGTCCTGCACAAGGCCCGCGCCCTGGGCCATGAAGTACTGCTGGTAGCCACGCTGGGTATAGAAGCCCGGGATCACGTAGTCGGTGCCGACGAACACTGCGCCCTGGGGGCCGGTATGCTGGCTCAGGCGGTACTCGGGCAGGCTGCGGGCCTGTTCGCGCAGCACGCGGTACACCACCGCGGCCAGCGACTCGCGGCGCAGCACCTGGCGCGCCTGTTCCACCAGCGGGTCGTTCAGCTGTTGGCTGAAGTTCAGCGCCAGCAGGCGTTCGTAGTGGGTGTTCAGCTGGTTTTGCAGCTGGGTGTTGCCGGGGTAGCGCTGCGACCACTGGGTGGCCATCCATTCCTTGAGCAGCGCGTTGTCGCGGCGGTCCGGCATGTTCAGCATCAGGTAGGCCCGCAGGCTGGCCAGCAGGCGTTCGCGGTTGCCCATGCTGCTGCGAATCTGCCCTTCGAGGGTTTGCGCCACGCGCGGCAGCAGTTGCTCGGTCAGCTCGCGGTTGTAGGCCTCCAGCAGCACCGGGTTGGTTTCGCCGCCCTGGTACAGGCCGCCGCGTTCGGCGTAGGGCGCATCGCCCGAGTCGGGGAACACCTGGGTGGCGGCGTAGCGGTTGTCGAGGATCGGCAGGATCGCCATGGCGTCATCGCGGGCGGTCAATGCGGCGCCCTGGCGACCGTGGCGGTCGGCCAGGTCCTTGAGTTTTTCCAGGTTGCCGTCGTTGGCCGAGAAGCTGCCGGCCCATACCAGGCCGAACAGCCCCATGCAGCCCAGGGCGCCGGCGTACAGGGCGCGCTGCCCCCAGTTGATGCGGTTGGTCTCGCGCTTGTCCAGGCCAGCCAGGGCGGCTTCTGGGAAGATCACCTTGGTCATCAGGTCGTAGATGAAGCGGGTGCGGCCGCTGTGGGTCATCGGCAGCGTCTGGCCCTGGGCATCCACGGCACCGGCGGCGCTGGTGTGCGGCGCGCTGGTGAAGTAGAAGCCGCGCAGCGAGCTGGCGCGCTGGTAGCGGTTGCCGGTAAAGGCGGCGTCCACCAGCATGCCGAGGTTGGCGCCCACCTGCCCCAGTTGCAGCGGGAAGTCGAGAATCAGGCCACGACGCTGGGCGTCGCGTTCCTGGTGCATGCGCATGATCACCTGGGCGCTCAAGCGCGACAGCAGGTCTTCGAACTCGCGGTTGAGCACGGCCACGTCGGTGCCTTTCTGGCCCTTGCCGAAGCTGGCGCCGAGCACCTGCTCGCTTTCTTCACGGGACAGCTGGTCGAAGAACGCATCGAAACCGAGGATCTTGTCGGCCTTGCTCAGCACCAGGTACACCGGCACGTCGGCGCGCAACTGCTGCTGGATCTCCTGCAGGCGGTTGCGCAGGGTACGCCCCAGCGCCACCATCTTTTCCCGGTCACCGCCCAGCAGGGTGGTCACCGGCACGGTGACCAGCACGCCATTGAGCGGGCGGGTACGGCGGCGCGAACGCAGCAGGCCGAGCAGGGTCGACCAGCCGGCGGCGTCCACCTCGCTGTCGTTCTGCTCCACGTAGCGGCCGCTGGTGTCGATCAGCACGCCATTGTCGGCAAAGTACCAGTCGCAGAAGGCAGTGCTGCTGGTGTCACGGCTGAGCTTGCGTTCGATCTTGTTGATCGGGAACTCGAGGCCGGAAAAGTCCAGCAGGCTGGTCTTGCCAGCACCGCCGGGGCCAATCACCAGGTACCAGGGCAAATCGTTGCGCCAGCGCTCGCTGCGGCCACGGTACAGGCTGGAGGTCTTGAGGGTGCGCAGGGCATCCTTGAAGCGTTCGCGCAGGGTGCGTTCGGTCTCTTCGATAACGGCACGGCGGGCAAGCTCGGCCTGGCCGGTCTCGCTCTCTTCGGTCTCTTTCTTGCGCACGTTGCCGCGCCAGCTGGCGAAGACGATGAACAGGCCCCACAGCAAGAACAACACGGCGATGGTCAACAGGCGCGGGCTGGATTCTTCCCAGAACTTGTTGTCGGCAATCGCCAGCAGCGGCCCGACGAACCACACCAGCAGCGCGGTCAGCAGCACCAGCAGCAGGGTCCAGACCCAGGTCCTGGTCAAGAATGCCCAGGTCTTGCGGAAAAAGTTTTTCATTGTACGTCCCTGAAATTACGACTTGGCCTGGACCACTACCGGGTCGGCCGGCTGGTAGCGCTGCAATACCGCTTCGCGCTTGTCGCCCAGCACGTAGGCGAAGCCCGAGAACATCACCACCAGGCAGATACCGGTAAAAGCCGCCACCAGCCACCAGGGCACCATGCGCACCACGCCGCGGCGGGTGTCGGTGAGGCCGGCCCAGTGCGGCGACAGCTCGCGCGGCACGTCACCACGCAGTTGGCGGATTTGCCGATAGACGCTGTCGCGGATGGCATCCAGTTCGATGTTGCCGCGCGCCTGCACGCGGAACTTGCCCTCGAAGCCCAGCGACATGCAGATGTACATGAGCTCGAGCATGGCCAGGTGCTTCATCGGGTTGCGGCCCATGTTCTCCACCAGCTGGAAGAACTTCTCGCCACCGAAGGTTTCGTTGTGGAAGCTGCTGAGCAGGCTGATGCTCGACCACTCGCTCTCGTTGCCCCAGCTGGTGGTCACCACCGCCTCGTCGGTGACGGTGCACAGCACGTAGCGCGCCATCATCACCTCGCCGTGATCGACACCCTCCTCCAGCGCCCGCGTTTCGAAATGGCGCAGGTGCTCGATCAGGCCGGTCTTGAGGGTGTTGAGGTTGTTGGCCTCGGCGCTGGACTTGATCTCGATGATCGCCGACAGCAACGGCGAGGCGGCCGACACCAACGGGTTGAGGCTGATGTTGAAGGTCTGCTCCGGGCGCCGGCTGGAGGCATACACCATGCGCTCTTCGAGGTCTTCATAGCGCGGCGGCCGGGCAAAGTCGGTCAGCGGCTCGTGGCTGGGCCGCTCGCCATGCTGGTTGAGCAGGACAGTACGGTCGTCCTGGCTGTACTCCATATCCCTGATCATGCTCATGCGTTCCTGATGGCCCAGAATTTCAGTTCAAGCTCGGAGAACTCGCCCGAGACGTGGAAGGCGAAGCCGCCGGAGCGCTCGAGCTGGGCCAGGTCCTCGGCGCTGAAGTCCAAGGCGAAGTAGGTCTTGTCCGAGTGGAACGGGATCTGCCGCGGCGCCACCGGCATGGGGCGTACCTTGATGCCCGGCAGGTGCAGGTTGACCAGCTGGCGAATGTGCTCCACCGGGCCGACCTTGAGGTGGGTGGGCAGGCGGTGGCGCAGCTCTTCGGTGTCGCAGTTGGCCTTGGCCGCCAGCACGAACGAGGCGCGACCGAGCAACTGGTGGTCGTGCAGCGGCGCGACCAGAATGCCGTACTGGCGCTCCTGCAGGGCCATCTCGATGGCGTGCTGCTCGAGCACCATCGACAGCACCTGGCGGATCGACTCCATCAGTTTGCGGAAACTCGCGCCCTGGTCGCTGTGCTCGTAGCGGCTGTCGTTGCGCGGGCGCTTGCTGTCGCTGGAAAACGCCGACAGGTCGCCGAACAGGGTCAGCAAGGTGCGGTACAGCTCTTCGGGGTGCACCTGCTCCACGCCCATGTAGTGGCGCAGCAGCAGGCTGGTGCGGTTGATCAGCTGCAGCATGAGGAAGTCGCC
Source organism: Pseudomonas fakonensis (assembly GCF_019139895.1). Lineage (GTDB taxonomy): Bacteria > Pseudomonadota > Gammaproteobacteria > Pseudomonadales > Pseudomonadaceae > Aquipseudomonas > Aquipseudomonas fakonensis. The sequence goes on from NZ_CP077076.1 coordinate 3,293,270, forward strand.
CACCTCGGCGCCGCCGACCTTGCCGTTGGCGCGGATGCGGTCGGCGAGAATGTCGCCACGGTTGTCGAGGATGCTGATCACTTCTTTAAGGCACGACAGCAGGTAGGGCGAAGAGTGGCTGTCGACGAAGCTGGGCACAAAATCGCTGTCCAGGGTGATCACGCTGTCGGGCGAGGTGTCATTGATCAGGCACACCTTGAGTTTCACGTAGGCCTGGTCGTTCTGCTGCTCGCCCAGCAGCAGGCGGAAGTCCGGGCGGGCGCAGCTGACCTGGCTGCTGGCGTCTTCGCCGGCGTTGGAGTCAGCCACTTCCAGGCCATAGGCGGTGTAGCGCGCCAGCACGTCGGGCTGGTCGGCGCGGCGGGCCTCGACGTGGCCACCGGTCACCAGCGGCAGGGCCAGGTACACCGGCACCTTGGTGATGTTCGGCGGCACGTCCACGGCCAATGGCTCGGCGCTGCTCTCCAGGTTGAACAGGGTGCCGTCGGGCAGCACGCCGGAAGCCTGGCTGACCACCAGCTTGCCCATGTTGAGAAACTGCAGGTCGATTTCCAGGCTGAGGAAGCCCCAGTTGTAGCGGCCCAGCAGCTGGGTGCGCGACTTCATCTGGTTGTCGTAGTAGCGATCGTTCTGCTGGAAGTGCTGCGGGCGCAGCAGCATGCCTTCCTGCCAGATGACTTTGTCCATGTTCATGTGCGGTCATCCACCTTGGCGACGGGCTGGGCAGCATCGTGGATGCCGTTCTGGTCCAGGACCAGCTGAATGCGGGTGATTTCTTCGGGCTGCACGGTGATCACGTAGCGCCACTGGGTGTCGGTGATGTCGCGATAGGCGGCCATCACCCCGACGTAGCGGCTGGTGCCGGCGACGGTGAGCTTGAGGTCCATGGTCTGGCCAGGGCGCAGTTCGAGCTCTTCGCTGTTGACCAGGTCCTGGGCCAGCACGTCCTTGCCACGCTCGTACAGGCTGAAGAAGTCGGCGTTCTCGAACGCCACCGGGTGCTTGAGCTCGTACAGGCGCAGCACCAGCGGCGAGGCGCGGCCGTTGACGTCGAGGTTGAGGTGCTCGTTGCTGTCCAGGGTCAGCTGCAGCTTGGTCTGGGTGGAGTACGGCGACAGCGCCGAGCAGCCGGCCAGCAACAGCAGGCCCAGGGCGGTAGCCAGGTTCTTGAGGCAGGTCATGGGGTTCATCCTTCGTGTTCGCTGTGCAGGGTGGCAATCAGGCGCACCTGCTCTTCGTAGGCCTGGGCGAAATCGCGGGCCAGCAGGCGCTCGGCGAAGTCGTCGTCCAGGCTCAGGGCCTGGTGGTAGCGCTGGAAGGCGCGCCAGCGGCTGCCCGAAGTGGCCACCAGCGGCTTGCCGCGCTCGCGCTCGAAGCGCAGGCTCAGCTGGCTCGGGGTGAAGTGCTCAAGCGTGCTGTGCACCACCGCACGGCTGCCGGCCAGCAGCGCCACCTGGTGCGCCTGCAGGTCACGAAAGCCCCGGGCCAGCGCTTGCTCGGCGCTGCCCTGCCCGGCCTGGCCCGGCTGCAGCATCAGGCGCAGCGCCTGGCCGCTGTCGCCGGCCTGGCGCAGCGGGTTGCGGCTGCTTTGCTGGGCGGTGGTGTGGCCCAGGCGCAGTTCGTTCTTCAGGTCGCTGCGGGTGCGCAGGCTTTGCTGCAGGCCGGCGATGCTCTGGTTGAGCAGGCCGGCGGCCTTCACTGCCAGGGCCTCGCGGGCCGGGCCGTCGAGGGCTTGCAGGTCGACCCCCAGAGCCTGGCCGAAGCGCGCCCAGAACTGCTCGGACACCCCCTCGCCTCGCGGCGCCGGGGCTTCGTACACCGGTGCGGCCACAGGTTCTGGCACCAGCTCCGGCACGATCAGGTTCTCGGTGTCGATGCGCGCCGCGTCGCTGCGCTGCGCCGGCTCGCGCCAGGCGGTGGCGAAGGCATCGTCGGCACCCGCTGGCGCCTTGAAGGCGTTGAGCGGGTCGAGGTCGAGGAAGGCATCGTCGGGGATGATGCTGCCGGCAGCGGTCGGCCGGCCGATTTCACCGTCGAAGCGCGCCGGCTCGCGCACCAGGCGCGCGCGGATCTCGAAGTCGCACAGGCGGAACACGCTGTCGTGCTCGATGCGAAACGGCTCGCCGCGCGGCAGTTGCACGCCGGAACCGGTGAACACGCCGTTGCGGCTGAGGTCGGTGAGGTAGAAGACGCCACGCTCGCAACTGACCCGCGCGTGGTGGCCCGACAGGTGTTTCTTGCCGTCGGGGATGGTCCATTGGCAATCGCCGGCACGGCCGATGGTGCCGCCGTCGGCGCCGAACAGGCAGGTGCGGGCATGCTGGGGTATCAGCTGGCGGGTGTTCTGAATCTCGAGCACGAGTTCCATGTGTCTGTGCACTCCTTGCGGTTATCGGCCGCGATTGACCACCTGGGGTTCACCCAGGGGCCGGTATTGGTCATCGTTGAACTTGTAGTTGCCGTTGCAGCCGGCAAGGCCGAGCAGCACCAGCAGCCCGGCGGCAATCAGCCATGGACGTGAAGGCATCAGGAAGTCTCCCTGCAGGTCAGGTATTCGTGGGTCATGCCTGGAACTCGCTCAGGTCGATGTTCAGGCGCTCGATGCGGTACAGCAGGGTGCGCCGCGGCAGCCCCAGCTGCCGGGCGGCGACGGTCTGGTTGCCGTTGTTGCGGCGCAGGCAGCCGAGCATGTAGGCGCGCTCGACGCGCTCCATGTAGTCGCGCAGGTGCAGGTTGTCCGGCTCTGCCGGGGCCTGCTCGCGGGCGCCGAAGTGCTCGGCGCGCAGCTCGGCGCCCTCGCACAGCAGCACCGCACGTTCGACCATGCCCTTGAGCTCGCGCACGTTGCCGGGGAAGCCGTAGCCGGCCAGGTAAGCCTGCGCGCACTGCGACCAGCTCATCGGGCCGCGGCCAATGAAGCTGCAGGCCTTGGCGACAAAATGCCCAGCCAGCAGCTGCACGTCGTCGCCGCGCTCGCGCAGTGCCGGCAGGCTGATGGGGAACTGCGCCAGGCGGTAGTACAGGTCTTCGCGGAACTGCCCCTGGGCGACCATGGCCGCCAGGTCGCGGTGGGTGGCGGCGATGATGCGCACGTTGATCTTGCGCACTTCGTTGCCGCCCAACGGGCGAATTTCACCCTCCTGCAGCACCCGCAACAGCTTGGCCTGCAACGCCAACGGCATGTCGCCGATCTCGTCCAGCAGCAAGGTGCCGCCGTCGGCCGCCTCGAACAGCCCCACGCGGTCGCGGTCGGCGCCGGTGAAGGCGCCCTTGCGGTAGCCGAACAGCTCGCTTTCCAGCAGGTCTTCGGGGAAGGCCGCGCAGTTTTGCACGATGAAGCTTTTGCTGCGGCGCGGGCCGCATTCGTGCAGGGCGCGGGCCACCACTTCCTTGCCGGTGCCGGTTTCGCCGGTCAGCAGCACGGTGTAGGTGCTGTGCAGCACCTTGCCGATCAGCTGGTAGGTCTTGCGCATGGCCTCGCTGGTGCCGATCAGCCCGTAGTCGCTGGGGCACACGCTGTTGTCGGCCGGTGCGGCCATCACAGCGCCGCCGCTCAAGCGCACCAGCAGGCCGATCTGGCCGAGCACGAAGCGGCCCAGTTGCGCCAGGGCATCGGCGAAGCGTTGCAGCTCCAGCGCCCGCGGGCTGGCGCAGATCAGCAGGCCGCCCACCTCGCCGCTTGCCGTATTCAGCGGCACGCACAGCAGGCTGCGCCAGGTGTCGCCGCTGGCCGGCAGGAAGCTGCTCGAATACAGCCCGTCGCCGAGCGAGTCCAGGCACAGCACGCGGTTCTGGCACAGGCTGAACTGCAGCAGCTCATCGCCGTGGTAGTCGGCCGACAGTGCCGAGCCGTCCGCAGCGCGCAGCTCGCCGTGCAGGCACTCGGCGCTCAGGCCCAGGGCGCTGTGGCCGGCATCGAGCAGGTACACCTGGGTCAGCTCGCAACCGCTCAGGGCACTGGCCTGGCGGGCGAAGGCGCCCAGCAGCGCGCCCTGCTCCGCCGCCTGCGCCAACGCACCGAACGCGGCCAGCAGCTGCTCGGCGTAGCCCAACGGCTCCGGAGTGTGCTCGAGCAAGGCGTTCATCTCAGCCGAACTCACAGACCACACCACCGTCACCGTCCAGTGTGGCGTGCACCTGGCTCAGTTGTTCGCCGCTGGCCATGGCATCGAGCAGCCGGTCGGCGATGGTCGGCAGCAGGTGCGACTCGATCAGGTGGTCGATCAGCCGCGCGCCGCTGTCGCTTTGGGTGCAGCGCTGGGCCAGGTGCTCGACCAGTGCCTGGCAGTGGCTGAAGCCCAGCTGACGGCGTTGCAGGCGCTCGCCCAGGCGGCCAAGCTTGATCTGCACCAGCTCGTTGAGCACCGGGCCGCCCACCGGGTAGTACGGCACCACGCGCATGCGCGCCAGCAGGGCCGGCTTGAAGTGCTTGCTCAGTGCCGGGCGAATGGCTGCTTCGAGGTCTTGCGCCGAGGGGCGCTGGCCGTCTTCGCAGAGCTGGCTGATGCGGTCGCTGGCAAGGTTGGAGGTCATCAGGATCAGGGTGTTGCGAAAATCGATTTCGCGCCCTTCACCGTCATTGGCCACGCCCTTGTCGAAGATCTGGTAGAACAGGTTGAGCACGTCAGGGTCGGCTTTTTCCACCTCGTCCAGCAGCACCACCGAATATGGCTTCTGGCGCACCGCCTCGGTGAGCATGCCGCCCTCGCCATAACCCACATAGCCAGGCGGTGCACCGATCAGGCGCGAAACGGTGTGTTTCTCCTGGAACTCGGACATGTTGATGGTGGTGAGGAAGCGCTCGCCGCCGTACAGCAGGTCAGACAGCGCCAGGGCGGTCTCGGTCTTGCCCACACCGCTGGGGCCGACCAGCAGGAACACGCCCACCGGCGCATCGGGCTTGTTCAGGCCGGCGGCGGTGGCGCGCATGGAGCGGTCCAGGGCATGCACTGCCTGCTCCTGGCCACGAATGCGCAGGCGCAGGTCGTCGGCGAAGCTGATCACCTTGGCGTTGTGCTCGCGGGCCAGCTGGCTCAGGGGTACGCCGGTCCAGGCGCTGATCACCTCGGCCACCAGGCGCGGGCATACCTCGAAGCTGACCAGGCGCTCGCGCTGCTGGGCGTCGGTCAGGGCGCCGTGCACCTCCAGTAACTCGGCCTGGCACTGTTCGGCATCGAAGCTTTCATCATCCACCGGTGGCTTGGCCAGGCGCTGGCGCAGGTCGAGCAGGCGCTCAGCCAGGCTGCGTTGTTCCTGCCACAGCGCCTCAAGGGCCTGCTGCTCGCCGGCGGCCTGCTCCAGGCGGCTCTCCAGTGCTTGCAGGGCGTCATGGTCAATCGACAGGCCTGCCTCGGCGTCCCGGCGCAGGGCCTGCACCTGGCGCTCACCCTCGGCGCGCTCGCCACGCAGGCGCTCGATGCTTTCGGGCGCGGCGGCCAGGCTGATGCGTACCCGGGCGCAGGCGGTGTCGAGCACGTCGACGGCCTTGTCCGGCAGTTGCCGGCCAGCCAGGTAACGGGCCGACAGCTCGGCAGCGGCAACCACGGCGTCATCGCGCAGGTAAATGCCGTGGCTTTTCTCGTACACCGGCGCCAGGCCACGCAGGATGGTCACCGCCTCGCCCACAGTGGGCTCGTGCAGTTGCACCGGCTGGAAGCGCCGGGCCAGGGCCGGGTCTTTTTCGAAGTACTTCTTGTACTCGGCCCAGGTAGTCGCAGCGATGGTGCGCAGCTCGCCACGGGCCAGGGCTGGCTTGAGCAGGTTGGCGGCATCGCCACCACCGGCCTGGCCACCGGCACCGATCAGGGTGTGGGCTTCGTCGATGAACACGATGATCGGCTTGGGCGCCGACTTGACCTCGTCGATCACGCCCTTCAAGCGGCGCTCGAACTCGCCCTTGACGCTGGCACCGGCCTGCAGCAGGCCCATGTCCAGGGCCACCACCTCGACGCCCTTGAGCGCCTCGGGCACTTCGCCGGCGGCAATGCGCAGGGCCAGGCCTTCGACGATGGCGGTCTTGCCGACCCCGGCCTCACCGACCACGATCGGGTTGTTCTTGCGCCGGCGGGCGAGGATGTCGACCATCTGGCGGATCGCGCCGTCGCGGCACAACACCGGGTCGAGCTTGCCGTCACGGGCCTGCTGGGTGAGGTTGTGGGTGAACTTGGCCAGCAGCGACTCGCCACCTGCCGCCGCCGGCTTGCCCGGGGCGGCCTCGGGGCGCTGGGCCAGGGCGTACTCACGCAGGCGCGCAGCGTCGATGCGGGCCAGCAACGGCTGGTAGCGGCTGCCGGCGTAACGCACCAGGTTGCGCAGCAGCGCCAGAATCAGCGCGGCCTGGTCGATCTGGCTCTGGCCCAGCTCCAGGCTGGCGGCCATCAGGCCGTCCTGCAGCCATTGCACCAGCTCCGGGGCAAACACCGGGTTGCGCGAGGCGCTGTGCTCGGGCAGCGGCTGCAGCGCTGCGGCCAGCACCTGGGCATCCACCTCGGCGTCCTGCAGGGCCTTGGCCAGCAGGCCTTCGGGGCGCTCCAGCAACGCCAGCAGCAGGTCCTCGACGAGGATCTTGCTGCCGCCACGGCTGACGCAGCGCTGCGCGCAGCCTTCGAGGTCGCGGCGGGTTTCGGCGTCCAGCGCCTTGATGAGCTGTTGCAAATCGACGTTGATCATTTCATTGGTCCTTAATGAATCCGGCTGCCGAGGGTGACGACCCCGTCGGCGCGTTCGTGTCCGAGCCAGCTGGTCCAGCCGAGGCGGCAGGCGTTGTCTTCGCCAATGCGCAGCTCGCGGACCTCCTCGTGCTTGAGCACCAGGCGCAGGTCGTAGTCCAGGGGGTCGCGCAGGGTGAAACGCACCAGTGCGCACAAAGGCTGGTAGCCCGGCCCGATGGGCAGGAATTCGTGAAAGCGCTCCCAGGTGAGCTGGTTGACGTGGATGCGGAACTTGCCGCCGCGGTCACGCACGCTTTCGCCCAGTACCGCGTTGTCGCCCAGCAGGCTGTTGGCCAGGCCCAGGCGGTTGCGCTCTTCTTCAAGAATCTCCACGCGGCGCTCGACGCACTGCTCGATCACCAGGTCTTCGTGCTTGAAGTAGTAACGCAGCACCGACTCGATCAGCGCCGCCGAGTGGGCGCGCAGGCTGAGCAAGCCCAGGTACGGCAGCAGGCGCCGCCAGTTCAGCTCGCCGGCCTGGCGAATGGCCTCGCCGCCCAGGCCGATCAGGGCGAACAGCTGCGCCGAGAACGGGTCGGTTGCGCCAGTTTCGAAGCGCACGTGGTAGCGGTACTTGCGCCAGATCGGCAGCATCAGGCGCTGCAGGCGGTGGTGGAACAGGTCGAGGAACTGGCGCGTGGGGTTGCCGTCGTCGCCGTCGCCGATCGCCTGCTCACCATAAAAAGCCGGCAGCGGCGAGCTGGCGCCCACCAGGCCGACCAGGTTCAGGCGCAGGCGCGCGCGCAGCTCGCCGTGCTCGTGGAAGAACTGCACGCGGTCGATGTCGCTGCCCGGGAAGCCCAGGCTGGGGTTGGCCTCGAACTCCAGGCGCTCGTACAGGTCTTCCTGGCTGAGCCAGGGGCTGTCCTCGCGCAGGCGGTCGACCACCAGCAGCACGGCCTGGTACAGCGAGTATTCGCGAATGTAACGCGCCAGCCCGCTCAGAGCAGGGGCTGCATGCCCATACGTGGTGTCCATTGGTACACCTCCCCTTGCGTGCTTTTGACCCTCAGCTCATGGAACGAGTTGAGGCTGGCGTAGAGTGCGAAGAATTCGTTGAGCACCGAGGCGAAGACGAACAGGTCGCCCTCTCCCACGTAGCCTTCCGGGTCGATGGTCAGTTCGGTGCGCAGGCCGCGCAGCGGCAGGCCCTTGTGCAGGCGGTCGATGTGCTCGTGGCGCACCTTTTTAAGGCCGCCGAGCAGGCGCTTGCTGACCTTTTCCGCGTGCTGGTCGTAGTAGCGCGGCAGGTCGTAGGTTTCGAGGATCACCTTGAGCGCCTCGACGTTGGCCAGCGACAGGTAGTTCAGCGACATGTTGCTGATCAGCCGCCACAAAAAGTCGCGGCCAATGGGCGGCGCGTAGCTGGGGGTGGCGGCGGTGATGTTGCGAAAACGCAGAAACTCCGGGGTGCCTTCGGCCATCAGGCAGATGTCGCCTTCGCGCAGGCGCAGCGGCAGGTTCTGGTTGGTGCAGGTGAGCTCGATCGACAGCGTCTCGTGGGACTGGGTCTGGCGGATGCCGAAGCTCAGGTAGGTGTCCATGCCTTCGTGCAGCAGCGAGCTGCGCTGGCGCACGCTGTAGTGCGGGCTGCTTTCTTTCACGTCAAAGCTTGGGTCGTGCTCGAACGACTCGAACGGCACGTAGTTGCGGTAGCCCACCCCGCCCGGCAACCAGCCGATCACCCCTTCCACGGCGAACACGCCGCAGCTTTGCAGGTCGTACTCGGCCGGCAGCAGCAGGTACTCGTCCTGCTTGCCGTCCAGGCGAATGGGCAGTGCGTCGTGGCGGAACAGGTTGACGATGGGGGTGCAGTGCAGCTTGATGTTTTCAAGGCTCGGGCGCAGGCGCTGGATGCCGCTCTTGCGGATGTTGAAACGGATCGCCACGCCGCGCACCTGCTCTTGCAGGTCTTCCGGGATCGCCGCCAGGGCTTCGAGGCCTTCGAGGTCGACGAACAGGAACTTGTCCTGGAACGAGAAGTACTCCTGCAGGAAGCGGTAGCCGCGGAAGGTGTTCAGCGGGTATGGGATCAGCGCGTGTTCTTCGCCAAAGCCCACCGGCGAAACCTTGTCACCGCGCAGGGTGTAGCTGAGGTCCGGGGCGTTGATGCGCGAGAACGGTTTGCCGTGGGCGTCCAGCGGTACCAGCTCGATGCTTTCGAGGTTGCGCAGCAGGCACAGGTAGAGCATCTGGCTGATGTAGCGCTCGCCGGCCAGGTGCAGGCGCAGGCGCTTGAGCTCCAGCTCAGCGAGAAAACCGTCGCAGCTCATCTCGGTGCGCAGGGTCAGCACCGCGCCGTCACCCTTGACCGCAAAGTCGATGCCGGCCAGGTCCAGGGCCTGCACTTCGGTGGCGTAGCAGGTACGAAAGCGGCAGCGCACGCCATCGACCGGCTTGCTCTCCACCGGGGTTTCCCGGGCCACGGTCTGCGCAGGGCCGGCCTGGGGCAGCGGCTCGAACTGCAGCATGCTGAACGAGGGCAGCGGGCGCATGTAGTTGGGCCACAGCAGGTGCATCAGCGAGTGGGTCAGCTCGGGCAGTTCGTCGTCGAGCTTCTGGCGCAGGCGCCCGGTGAGGAAGGCAAAGCCTTCGAGCAGGCGCTCGACATCCGGGTCGCGCCCGCTCTGGCCGAGGAACGGTGCCAGTGCCGGGCTGCGCTCGGCGAAACGCCGGCCCAGTTGGCGCAGGGCGGTGAGTTCGCTCTGGTAGTAGTGGTTGAACGACACGGGGCGGTTACCTTGGTTGAGGGACGGTTGGGCGCAGGCATGCGCGGTAGGCGACGTCGATGAGGACGGCCAGGAACATCAAGCTGGCAAACAGCCCGGCGAGCAGCGTGCCGCGCAGCGGGTGGCTGTAGCTGCCCACCGCCAGGTACAGGAACACCAGCGTCGTCAGTGCGATGGCCACGGCGCAGCGGGCTTTCACACTGCTGACGAAAATCAGTGCCAGGTTGACCAGCACGAACAGGTGGAACAGGTAATACAGGGCCAGGCCGAAGCTCACCCCGACACGGCGCGGCGCATGGTAGTGCTCGCTGAACACGCTGACCGCCAGGCTCCACAGCAGCGGCAACAGCACACAGGCGAGTACGTGGCCGCAGGCCCGGCCCAGCCATCGCAAGCGCGCCAGCTCACGCAGGCGGCCCAGGGCGATACCGCTCATCACGCCACCCTCTGGTTGAGGTACCAGCTACCCACTGCATGTAGCAGCGGCATGCACAGGCTCAATAGCGCAAGGCCGGCGAATACTTCGCTTTCGGCCAGCGCAGCCCGGTATCTGGAGCGTGGGTAGTCGTACATGTGTGGCCTTCAGTCCTTCAACGTTCGCGCAGACGCTGCCGCGCACTCACTCATCTCAAAACTCGCCCAGCCGTGCCGGGTTGGATACATCGCCATCTGGCCGAGCCACTCAGTGGCAAAGGTGTTCACCTCCTCCTCACTGAAGTTCCACTCGGAGGTGGCGAGCGGGTCCCCGGCATTGTTGTAAACGCGGTAGAAGTAGCGGCTGCCGAAAACCGATGCCATACGCCCCGCCACGCCGAAAGCCGAGTAGTCGCGCCTGTAGGTTTTCAACAGACATTTGCCAGAGCCGCTGGCAATGCTGTCCGTTACCTGCGCCTGATCGCTTGCATACAGGCGCATGCCCAGCCACGCCAGAAACAGCAGCAAGATCAGCGAGCCCACAAGTAGAAACAGCCAACGCACTGAAACGGGCAGCGCCACGGCGCACTGCAGGGCATCACGTCCAACCCGCGTCACTGACGGCCAGCCTCTGGCTGCTCAGCTGATACATCACACTGCTTGAGCGAAAAGCTCGCCCAGCCATCGGTGGTCGGATACATGGCCATACGGCGAACCCAGTGAGCAGAGAAGTCATCAATCTCGTACTCGGAGAAGTTCCATTCAGAGGTCGCCAACAGATCACCGGCGCGGTCGTAAACACGGTAGAAGTAACGGCTGCTGTAACCCGAGCCTATCCGGCCCACGAACCCCAAAGGCTTGTAGTTTCTGATATAGCTTTTCAGCGTGCAGTTGCCGCCGCTGCTGGCCACCGCGTCCTCTTCGAAGGCGTGATAAGCGGAGTACTGGCGAATACCCAGCCACCCCAGCAGCAGTAAAACCAGCAACATGCCAAGCGGCATCAACAACCAGCGGACCAGCCACCCCATCACTTCGCCCCCCCCGAGCGATCCACAAACTCGGCAATGTCGATCTTGCCGATCGGAATTTCTATATCGACCTTGACTTTATGAACGGTGGAGAAAATCAAAAAATCGCCACCTTTGTTATGCAGAGCGCGATATTGATTGAAACTATCGTTGGTCACCCGATAAAACGTCTTGCCTTGGTCTTCGATGCGGGGGGAAGTGCTAGCCTTGAGATCGGTATAACGCTGGGCAGGGCGCGCCAGCACGCCAGTCGCATCGCGAACATCGGTCGCGTTCCAGTAACCCAGGAACTGGTCCTCGCCACCGCTGTTCAAGAAGTCATAGGTGTCCCGCACATACAGCCCTATTTCATCGATCACGATCTTCGCAGGAACGCCCGGCTCACGAACAGTCCACATACTGGTCGCTGCGATCTTGATGGCAAAACCGCCCAACGCACCATAAACATCGTCCATCGCATCGATAGCCTGCTCCTTCGGAGTAGTGCCGACCGTGAGGTAGTTGAATTGTGCGCACTCATCGAGTTCGATGGCCGATTTGGCGGAGAAATCGAAATAGCAATTACGCAGCTGACCCTGTTCAAGATCAATGGCACCGAGTTTCGAGAGCCGCCGCATCAACTGAACCAGGCCATTGGAGAGTTGCTTTTCAATCGGGGACGAAGTGAGCACACGACCAACCAAGGCGTTGTAGTTGTTCACGCGTTTCAACTTGGCGACGACATCATCGACGACGGGTTTGACTCGCGCCGAACCAGTGAAAAGCCATTCGAACGGCAGGTCGGTCATCACCTGTTCTGCGGGCAACTCGGACGCTTTTTTATCGCCTTTCTTGACAGCCTTGGTCATGACATAAGGCGCGCCTGTAAACCACCGGCGCATGATCTGCTCAGCCTGGGTCCAGCCTTTGAGCGCCATGGCATCCGGAATGTCGGAGACGCGAAACGCCTTCACTTCAACCTTGTGGCCTTCGCCGTCTGCGGGCGGGGTCAAAGCCGCCTCAACATTTGTCGTCACAGGCACACCTCAGGCAATCTCAATAGCAGTTTGCGGCGCGAGAACGAGGGTCACGGCCTCGGCGGTCTCGGAGCCCATGGACTTGGTTCTGCCGGCGTCATCGGTTACCCCTTTGATTTCCTTGCCCGATGCAGTGCGCAAGGTGTATTCGCGCCCTGCGATGGGCTTGCCATCAACGGGGTGAGTCACCACGAAGTGCTTGGTGAACAGCCACTGGATGTCCACCGGCACCGGCGCCACGAACGGCGCCGGGCTGTGCGCATCGCCAATGATCACCGTGCCGGAGCCGGCGGTGACGCTGTTGCCGTGGCTGCCCACCGAACCGACGGTGGCAGCGTTCATGCCGTTGATGGTGACGGTGGCCGACACGCCGCCAACGATGGCGCCGCCACAGGCGCTGGCATCACCCTTGCGGGCGGCGGCCAGGCCTTCGATGATCACGTCCGGCGAGCCGGCCGCGATGGGATTGGTGCCATGCCCGGGGATGGGGCAGGCAGTTGGGTCGCTGACCCGTGCAGCGGGTTTGCCCATGTCGAAACTCCTTATCGAACCTTGACGTTGCCGCTGCCATCGAGGTGGGCGGTGAAGGAGACCGCACGGCGGATCCCCTCCACTTCCAGCCAGCCTTCGATGGCGAAGGTGAGTTTGAGCGGATCGCTGCCGCGCGGCTGCGAAACCACCTGAACGTTGCTAAGGCGCGGCTCGTACGCTTCGATGAAGCGGCGAATCGCCTCCTTGGCCTGGCTCAGGGCGTCGTGCAGGCTCAGGCGCATGTCGTTCAGATCTGGCAGCCCATAGTCGGGCAGCGTCTGTACGCTGCCGGCACGGGTGCTGAGCATCTTGCCCAGGTGGCTGGCCACCGAAGCCGTCACGCTGCCTTCGCGGTTGTATTCGCTGCGCCCGGCGGCTTCACCACCGAGGCGTTCGAACAAGCTGCCGTATCCGCTCATGCCCTACTCCACTCAGGCCTTGTCGAGCTTGCCGACCAGCGACAGGGTGAAGTCGGCACCCATGTACTTGAAGTGCGGGCGCACGTTCAGGCTCACGCGGTACCAGCCCGGCTCGCCTTCGACATCGCTGACGGCGATGGCGGCAGCACGCAGCGGGCGACGACCACGCACTTCGGCGCTCGGGTTTTCCTGGTCGGCCACGTACTGGCGGATCCACTTGTTCAGCTCGGCTTCAAGGTCGGTGCGCTCTTTCCACGAACCCAGTTGCTCGCGCTGCAGCACCTTCAGGTAGTGGGCCAGGCGGTTGATGATCATCATGTACGGCAGCTGGGTACCGAGCTTGTAGTTCAGCTCGGCGTTCTTGCCTTCTTCGCTGATGCCGAAGAACTTGGGCTTTTGCACCGAGTTGGCCGAGAAGAACGCGGCGTTGTCGCTGCCTTTGCGCATGGTCAGGGAAATGAAACCTTCCTCGGCCAGTTCGTACTCGCGGCGGTCCGATACCAGGACTTCGGTCGGGATCTTGGTCTCGATCTCGCCCATGCTCTGGAAGTGGTGCAGCGGCAGGTCCTCGACCGCGCCACCGCTCTGCGGGCCGATGATGTTCGGGCACCAGCGGAACTTGGCGAAGCTGTCGGTCAGACGGGTGGCGAAGGCGTAGGCGGTGTTGCCCCACAGGTAGTGCTCGTGGCTGTTGGCGACCACTTCCTTGTACACGAAGGTCTTCACCGGGTTGTCTTCCGGGTCGTACGGGTTGCGCAGCAGGAAGCGCGGTACGGTCAGGCCCATGTAGCGCGAGTCTTCGGACTGGCGGAAGCTCTGCCACTTGGCGAACTGCGGGCCTTCGAAGTGGTCCTTGAGGTCTTTCAGGTCCGGCAGGCCGGTGAAGGCCTCGAGGCCGAAGAATTTCGGGCCGGCAGCGGCGATGAACGGCGCGTGGGACATGCACGAAACGCTGGAGACGTACTGCATCAGCTTGACGTCAGGGGCGTTGGGCGACATGAAGTAGTTGGCGATGATGGCGCCTACCGGCTGGCCGCCGAACTGGCCGTATTCTGCGGTGTAGACGTGCTTGTACAGGCCGGCCTGCATCACTTCCGGGGAGTCTTCGAAGTCGTCCAGCAAGTCTTGCTTGGAGGCGTTGAGGATCTCGACCTTGATGTTTTCGCGGAAGTCGGTGCGGTCCACCAGCAGCTTCAGGCCGCGCCACGAGGCTTCCAGCGACTGGAACTCGGGGTTGTGCAGAATTTCGTCCATCTGCCGGCTGAGCTTGGCGTCGATTTCGGAGATCATCCGGTCGACCATGGCCTTCTTGACCGGCTCGCCCTGGTTCTGCGGCTTGAGCAGTTCTTCGATGAAGGCCGACACGCCGCGCTTGGCGATGCCATAGGCTTCGTCCTCAGGGGTGAGGCTGGTTTCGGCGATGATCTGGTCGAGGATGCCGAAGTCGGCGAGGTCCTGGGTTTCTTGCTGTGCTGCGGTGCTCATGGGGTGGCGTCCTTATGGGGTCCGGGCTCAAGCGTCCTGTTGCGGGGTGGCATCCATGCCCAGCTCGCCGAGCACACGATTGCGCGCTTCGTCGTCAGCCAGGACGCCTTCGATGGCCTTGCGGAAGGCCGGCGCGTTGCCCAGCGGGCCTTTGAGCGCCACCAGTGCCTCGCGCAGTTCCATCAGCTTTTTCAGCTCCGGGATCTGCTCGACCAGGTTGGCCGGGTTGAAGTCCTTCATGGCGCCGACCTTGATCTTCACCGCCAGCTCTTCGCCTTCGGCGACATCGTCCTGCAGGCGGTTGGGCACGCTGAGGGTGAGGCTCAGGCTCTGCTTGGCCAGTACGTCATCGAAGTTGTTCTTGTCGATGCTGATCGGCTTGCGGTCTTCGATCTTGCGATCGTCGAGACGCTGGGTGAAATCGCCGAGCACCATCAGTTTGAGCGGCAGCTCGATTTCTTCCTGGGCATCGCCCAGGGCCGGTTTGAAGGTGACGTTGATGCGTTCCTTGGGTGCTACCGAGCCTTCTTTGGCCATCGGTCTTCTCCTTTGCGGTTACGGCCCGAGGGCCTAATCGAGCACCACCTCGAGATCGAGGTGGCACAACCTGCGGTAAACCTCGTCCTTGCGCTCGCGCACCTCATGGTTCTGCGGCAGCAGTTCGCAGCTGCTGTGCAGCAGCTGCAGCACCTGCAGGGCCAGCGCCGGTTCCCAGGCATCCAGCCCTGAGTCGTGCAACTGACGGTCGAGGGATTCGAGCTGGGTACGGGCCAGCTCGTACTTCTTGGCGTGGTGGCAAAGCCGCGCCAGGGTGAATTGCCAGAAAAACCGTTCGCGCCCGCCCTGGGCGGCCTGCATGGCTTGCTTGAGTTGCTGCACGGCGGCCTTCAGGCCGTCCTTGCGCAGCACTGGCTGGGCCGCCTCCAGGGCTTGCTCCCAGGCCGGCAGGCGCTCTTGCTCGCTGGGCTCGGGCGGGCGCACCGCGGCCGGGGCCTGCAGGTGCGGCAGCACGGTGGCGCTGATCCAGGCCAGGGTGGCAGGGCCGGCGAACGGCTGGCCGTCGTGAAAGCGCAGGCCGGTGATGCCCGGCAGGCGCTGCAGGAACAACGCAAAGGTCATTTCCACTTCGCGCAGGGCGGCGTCGCTGCCCAGGGCCTGCAGGCATTCCCAGGCCAGATGCTGGCCATCGAACCAGAACGGCGCACGGGCCAGGCTGGCTTCGACGTCCACCAGCAGGTCAGCGTACTTGCCGGCCTCGAAACGCTGGCGGTAGTCACTGAGTTTGTCGGCAGTCAGGCCGCGCAACGCGGTGACCTGCTCGGCGTTGCGGTCGGGCAACCCTTCGATCGGCAGCCAGGCCAGGGTGCGGTTTAGGCGCAGGGCGCGCAGGTCGCTGGCTTTTTGCTTGAGCCACCAGGCGGCCAGCGGCCGGCCGCCGTCCTGCAGGCCGCGCATGGCCTTGTGGGCGTCTTTTTCGTTGTCGATGGCAGCGCCGGGGGTGAGCAACTGGGTGGCGGCCTGCTTGACCTGGGCCACCACCGCACCGACGCTGCCGGGCTCGGGCTGGCCTTCGCCGCCGCGCTGCACCTTCTGCGCCAGGCGCCGGCGCATCGGCAGCAGCAAGGGCGCATCGTCACCCAGGTGGCCGCCGAGGGTTTCGTCCAGTGCCTCGAGGTGCTCGACCATGGCGCGGAACAGCGGCAGCTGGTCCTTCACCGGCACGTCGTCGCTGAGCACCTGCTCCAGGCGCGGCATCAGCCAGGCGAAGGCGCCGCTGCGGGTGCGCACCTTGAGCGGGTGCACCTCGGCCCAGTGCTGCTGGCACAGGTGGCGCAACATGCCCAGGCCGGCCAGCAGGCCGACGAAGGATTCACGCTGGTGCAGGGCCCAGATCAGCCAGACGCAGATGCGCAGGTCGCGGGTCTGGTCGCGCAGCAGTGCCTCGCAGCCCTCGACCACCTTGGCCCAGTCGATGCGCCCGGCATCGTGCATCGCCAGGCCCTTGTTGAGCTCTTCTTCCAGCGCCTCGAACTCGCTGGAAAAGCGCACGTCTTCACCGGCGAACGCAGCGCCGGGCACAGGCGTTTTCACCAGTTCGAGATAATGTGCGCACAACTTGCTTGAATAGGTCATCCGTGGCTTCTGTAAACAATTACCGGGCGCGTTGCGATCAACTTCCATAACGCGCTGGTAATGAATGCCGTACACCGTTTTTTCCTTGGCAGTACTGGCACCCGGGGGGTTAGGCGGTTGGATCCTAAAGGGCGTTTTAGGCAGATGCAAGCACACTGATATCACTGATTTTTTTACATTTTGCCCTTGCAAAGCGATTTTCAGCAGATGCGAGTTGCGCCGAAAATAAAGCGAAATACCCCGCAAAACGCCTGATTTAGAGGGCTTGAAACGAGAAACGCATCACACAAATGATGCTGGACTTTCTGAAATTTCCCACAGCAACCACTCCGCGCCCCCTACACGACATAGGGGTTTCCCCTACATCAAATGGAGGCTTCCCTGATACAAAAAACACCCTTTTGAAAGTTTGTCGAAAAGTAACCGAGCAAATCTTCGCCGCAGCAGCTGACTGGTACAGCGCAACAAGCAGCATTGCGCAAAAAGTTGCGCAGTCTGCCGGGCAAAAGTGTGCAGTGGATGAGGCTCAAGGTCAGAGCCGACAAGGGCTGGAGTGCAAGTGCGCAACTTTTTGCGCACTACTGCGCAAAAAGTTGCGCAACTTCAGGCTGTTTTTGCCGAGACGGTGAACTTCGAGCACAACAAAAAGCCCGCAACCCCTTGAATTTACTGGGCGCAAGGTTTTCTGGCACGCAAATTGGAATGCACTTGGGCAACCGGGCCACAAGTTCCCGGCCAACCGATATCCATTCCGCAAGGAGAGCTGCAATGCCAACACCCGCGTACCTGACCCTGCAGGGCACCAAACAAGGCCTGATCACCGCCGGCACCTTCACCGAAGATTCGGTCGGCAACATCTTCCAGGAAGGCCACGAGGACGAGATTCTCGTTCAGGCCTTCGACCACCAGGTGATCATCCCGCGTGACCCGCAGTCCGGCCAGCCCACCGGCCAGCGCGTACACAAGCCGCTGAAGATCACCAAGGTGTTCGACAAGTCCTCGCCGCTGATCTTCACCGCCCTGACCAGCGGTGAGCGCCTGACCGAGTGCACCCTGAAGTGGTTCCGCACCTCGGCTTCCGGTACCCAGGAGCACTACTACACCATCAAGCTCGAAGACGCGATCATCGTCGACGTGCAGTCCAACATGGCTAACTGCCAGGACCCGAACATGGCGCACTTCACCCACCTCGAAGACGTCTACTTCACCTACCGCAAAATCACCTGGACCCACGAAGTCTCCGGCACTTCCGGCTCCGATGACTGGCGTGCCCCGGTCTCGGCCTAAGCGCCCGTGACCCCGCCGGCGGCCCTTCGGGGCCGTCGGCGCTTGCCGCGCAGCACCCACCTGCACCTCGGCCCCGCCGAGCCCCGGGCCTTGCCAGGAGGCATGCCCCACCGCGCCACCGCCACCTTGACCAGGAGGACACTGGATGTTCACGCCGGCCAACCAGCCATCGTTCACCCTCGCCATCCAGGGCGCCAACAGCGACCTGCGGGTACTGGCTTTCACCGGCTTCGAGGCGCTCAACCAGCCTTACGCCTTCGACCTGCAACTGATCAGCGAATACCCCGCGCTCGACCTCAGCGAGCTGCTGCACAAGCCCGCCTTCTTCAGCTTTACCCCCGAAGGCCAGGGCATCCACGGCATCATCGACCGCATCGCCCAGGGCGATTCGGGCAAGCGCTTCACCCGCTACGAAATCACCTTGCGCCCGCGCCTGGCGCGCCTGGCCCACCGGGTGAACCAACGCATCTTCCAGGACCTCACGGTCCCCGAAATCATCACCCAGGTGCTCAAGGACCACGGCATCCTCGGCGACGCCCACGAGTTCCACCTGGGCTACGAGTACCCGCCACGCAACTATTGCGTGCAGTACAACGAGTCCGACCTGCATTTCATCCAGCGCCTGTGCGAGGAAGAGGGCCTGAGCTACCACTTCCAGCACAGCAGCGGCGACCATCGCCTGGTGTTCGGCGACGACCAGACCGTGTTCCCCAAGCTGGCCGCCGTGACCTACCAGCAAGACAGCGGCCAGGTGGCCGACGACCCGGTCATCAAGCAACTGGCCGTGCGCGTGGAAACCCGCACCACCCGAGCCACCCGCCGCGACTACGACTTCAAGAACCCGCGCCTGCTGCTGGAAAGCGCCCACAGCACCGAGCGTGCCCCGGACCTCGAAGACTACGACTACCCTGGCCGCTTCACCGACCGCGAACGCGGCAAGCTGCTGGCCACCCGCGCGGTACAGCGCCACCGCGCCGACTACCGCCTGGCCGAGGGCTGCGGCGACGTGGCGCGGCTGGTCAGCGGGCACTTCCTGCCCCTGGCCGGCCACGGCCGCGACGAGTGGAACGACCTGTGGCTGCTGACCAGCATCCGCCACGAGGGCAAGCAGCCCCAGGTACTGGAAGAGGCCCTGCCCAGCGCCACCACTGCGCACAAGGACGACTTCCACCAGGGCTACCGCAACAGCTTCACCGCCACCCCCTGGGACCAACCCTTCCGCCCTGCCCTGCGCCATGACAAACAGCGCATCCGCGGCAGCCAGCGCGCCCTGGTCACCGGCCCCGCCGGCGAGGAGATCCACTGCGACAGCCACGGCCGGGTCAAGGTGCAGTTCTTCTGGGACCGCGAAGGCGCCGGCGACGACCAGACCAGCTGCTGGCTGCGGGTGTCTTCGGCCTGGGCCGGCGCCCGCTACGGCGGCATAGCCATTCCGCGCATCGGCATGGAAGTGCTGGTGGGCTTTCTGGAGGGCGACCCCGACCAGCCGCTGGTCACCGGGTGCCTGTACCACCGCGAGAACGCGGTGCCCTACCCGCTGCCGGCGAACAAGACCCGCAGCGTGTTCAAGACCCTCAGCAGCCCCGGCGGCAAGGGCTTCAACGAGCTGCGCATCGAGGACAAGAAGGGCCAGGAGCAGATCTTCATCAATGCCCAGCGCGACTGGGAGCAGCGCATTCTGCACGACCAGAAGATCCGCGTGGGCCGCCAGCGCCACGACACCGTCGAGGCCAACAGCCACACCGAATTCAAGGCCGAAGAACACACCACCGTCGACCTTGACCGCAAAGCCGAATGCCGCGCCGACGACCACCTGACCATCGCCGTCAGCCAGCACTTGAAGATCGCCACCGGCCAGTTCATCGAGGCCGGTACCGAGATTCACCTGAGCAGCGGGCAGAAGGTGGTGATGGAGGCCGGCGCCGCGCTGACGCTCAAAGCCGGCGGCAGCTGGGTGCAGATCGACGGGGGTGGCGTGGCCATGAGCGGCGCCAGCATCAAGCTCAACCAGGGCGGCAGCCCCGGGGTCGGCACGGCGGTGGCGGCGTTGCTGCCGGGCCCGCTGCGCCAGGCGATTGCCGCGCTGGCCGGCGCCGTCCCCGCACCTGCCGCGCTCAACCCATCCGGCATCACGCGGCTGTGCGGCAAGCAGAGCGGCGGAGGCTGTAGCCGTGAGGACTGCACATGTCTGAATCGATCCTGAACGCGCTGTTCGCCACCCCCAGCTGCACGCTGGACGCGCTCGAGCCTGCGCCCGCGCTGACCTTCATCATCGACCAGGGCATCGAGCCAGATGCCCTGGCCAGCCTGTACCAGCTCGGCGAGCCGTTCGAACCCACCCTGTTGCTCAAGGACAGCGAGTTCGCCGGGCTGGCCTTGCAGGGCCCGTTCAGCTTCAGCGCGGCACCGGGCAGCGTGCTGGCCGAGAACGCCGCAGCGCTCTGCCTGGCCAGGCGCTGTGGTATGGTCCTCGCCGCGCCCTGCCCGGAGCAGGCCGTGGCGCACATGCGCACGCTGCTGAAGGTCAATGACGGCTCTGGCGGGCAGAGCCTGTTGAGCCTTGGCAATCCGCACCTGTGGGCGGCGCTGATGTTGACTGCCGGGCCCAACGCGCCACGGCTGTTCGGCCCGCTGGGGCAGATACTGACGCCGGTGCCGGCGCACCTGGAGGTGGCCGAGCAGCCGTGGTACCTGTGGCCCGCCCCGCCGCAACAGCAGGTGGATGGCCCGCAGTGGCCCTACGACTTGCCGCCAGGTTTGCGGCCCACGGCCCGCACCCTTCGGCTGCTCTACTGGCTGGACGGTGAGCACGTGATATTCGGTTCGCCAAAAGGCGGCGAGGTACCCACGGCAGTGGCCAACCTCGAAACACTGATCGAGCACGGCATCAGCGAGGGGCGTGACCTCAAGCAACTGCCCGGGCACGTCAACGGGTCGTTGCTGGCAGATAACGCGCAGGCCATGGCGATTCTGCGCAGTGACGCAAAGCCCTCCGCCAAGTCCGAGCAGTTAGCCGGCCTTGCTGGATAAAACGGCCAATGACCTGGGCCGGCAACAGATGAATGGAAGCGACATGGCAAACGATACCGCGCAACAAACCAGCTGCCCCGCCGAGCCGGCGGCCGCGCCAAAAGTTCTGGAGCTGCCCCCGCGCCCTCCTGCCAACGAGCCCTCCGAGCGCTTCGACGAACCGCCCATGGGCTGCTCGACGCAGTTCGACGACATCCTCTACTCCACCGAGCAACAGGAGTTCTGGCTGCTGCCGAAAAGGGCCGCCACGCAGATAGACCAGGCGATCGATACCCTGGCCGGGCAGATCTCGCCTGCAAAGGCCGCGGACGAGCGCAAGAAGGGGCTCGACCAGTGCGGGCTGCTCGACTACTTCCTCGAGCCGCACCTGAGCAACTTCCTCGAAGGCGAGGACCAGGCCCGCCTGCTGGAAATCGAACGTGAAGAGCCGCACATCGAAGACCCCAGCCGCGCCATGCGCATCAAGACTGCGGCCAGGAAGCAAGCTGCCGGGCCCAAGCCTGCAGCGGCGCCGGAAGACCGCATGCAGGTCATGCGTGACCAGGAGCAGATGCGCCTGGACCAGGAAGAATTTCGCGGCATGCTCAAGCTCCACCACGAGTGGCAGCAATTGTGCAACAAGGCCATCGCGCAAGCCCGGCAGCAGGGGTACACCTACGAAGCCGGCAGCCTTTTCCAGCCCGAGGCGATCACGGCGCGTTCATGGGTGCAGCGTTACCTCGAATTGCGCAAAGTTGCCCTGGCCAAGGGCGACTTCGACATGGACGCCGAGGCCGTGGCGCAGTACCTCGCCGAGGACAAGAAACAATTCGAGGCCGCCATTTACTGCACAGAGGATTGCAGCTCGAAGATGCAGAGCTACGTCGACTGGAAAGCCACCCACAGCGACAAGCAAAACTACGCCGACTATCGCACTGCCATCCTGAAGGCTGCCGACTACGGCCTGGCGCTGCCCGAATATGCGCTGCTGCCTGGACAGGGCCCGGACATCACCGACGGCATCAAGAAGTTCAAGGAGTACCTGAAGCTCGAATCGGCGCAGTTCAAGCTGATCGAAACGATGCGCAACAAGTACAAGAGCTGGATCGAAGCTACCGGTGAGAGCATCCCTGCCCCCGCAAGCCTGGTCGATGACGAGCGCGCCGCTTGGGAGAAACTGGAGGCCCAACGCAAGGCGCTGCAGGCGGTCGCGCAGGCCAACGTCGATAGCGGCTTCCCCCGCCGCCATCTGCTGTGGAACCCGCAAGACTTCAAACCCAAGCCGGTCGAACGCTTGGTCAAGGCCGATTTCCCGCTGCGTGAAGTGAGCCGGCTGAAAACGCCGAAGAAACCACTGAGCTATTTCAGCCTGCTCAACCTGGATGACGTCGGCCAGTACTTGAAAACCTCCGTGAAGACCTCGCTGAAGAAGTCGGGCAAGGCGCTGAAGGGCAAGCCCGCCAGCAGCAACGGCAAGGCCGGGGTCGATACCGCAACGCCGGTCTTCCATGAATGGCTCAAGCGCGAAGGCGCCGTGCGCATCCGTGACCAGGATGATGACTGGTTCGATGCCGAAGGCTGGTTTGATATCGACAAGTTCCAAAAATACCTGGATAGCAAGCATTACAAGGTGGAGACGCTGTCTACGGAGGGCGGTAGGGCAGAATGGGGCGAGCGGCTGCGCCAGATGGTGTTCAAGGACAGTGTCCGCCGTGAACTGCGCCTGTTCGATCCCAGCCCCCAGGCCCAACTGGTGCGTTGCCTGGTGCCTTCCCAGGAACGAATCCATGGCAGCACCAAGGTGACCGGCCCCGCCTTGAGCGCCACCAAAGGCGCGACTGCCTCGGCCAACGTCACCCTCGACATCGACCTGGCCCGGGGCGAGGTCGACCTGTTCAAGGTCGACCTGCCCTCGCGCAGCGAGGCCCAACCGGTCAAGTTGACCTACCAGAACTACCGCGGCGAGAAGTGCGATATCGAGCTCGGCCGTTTCTCGATGCATTTTGCTGCCAAAGCCTGGGGCTTCGCAGGCGCGTCGATGCTATTGTCCACCCAGATTGAAGTGAGCCCGGGCAATACCCGCTACGGCTATGGCCTCACTCCCATTGAAGAGGCCACCCGCAACGAGGGCACCTACAACAGTGCCAGTTCGCAAAAGAGCGGCCAGGTGCTCAACGGCAGCGCCGCCCAGGTCAAGATCGACAAGGGTGTCAGCGGCAAATTCAGTGTATTCGCAGGCACGCAAGCAGGCATTCAATTGACCGGCGCCCTCAACTGGGCGCCGCCGCCAAGCCTGATCCCCATGCAACCGGACAAGAACACCAGCGAATGGCTGAGCCTGGCGCGCCTGACGGTCGATGCCGCGGCAGCGTTCGGCGCAGGTGCCTCAGCCGGGTTCGACCTGTCCTTGCACGAGGGGCGGCTTATCCTGAACATGAAGGCGGCCTGGATCAGCGGCCCGGGTGCATCGGGCTCGTTCAAATTCGAGGTTGGCTACCAGGGTATTGCCGACATCCTTCATCTGTTCCGCCGTGAGCTGCACAAGAACAACAATCAACCGCTGGAATGGGTGGACGGGCCGGCGGGGTCTTACATGTCCGTGCTCAACAGAATGGGCGTCTTGGGGTTTGACCCGACCATGGCTTACCTGATGGCCTATGACAACGTCATGTCGTTGTATGAGGCATTGACCAGGCAAGGGCGCGGCGGGTTGTTGGCGCATATGATCGTGACCTACCCCAAAATGCAAGAGCTGAAAAAATGGGTGGTCATGGCCCCTGCAGACTCGTTGGGGCCGCTTCTCTACGCGCTGTCATCTGCGCCCCGAGGCTTTGAGACCCCCACCGCCTCCGATGGCGGCAAGAAAAAATACAGCAGTCAAGAATGTCATCTGGTCCAACAGCAGGCCATTTCAAGGTTGATCGCCTGGATTGCAGCAGACGTCAATGAGCATTCCCAACAACAATTCGTCGAGTCCTGCATCCGCATGAACAAGTTCGGCGAACGGCCTGAAAATTTCGGGCAGACTTACTGCACCAACCGCATCAATTTGGACATGTTCATGAAAGAGCCCGTTCTGCGATTCTCTCGTTCAGATGGCACAACAGCACGAGAAGACTTCATAAGAAATTCGGCTTTGCTAGGCACCCATATGGACAGCAAGTGCGAAATCACTTACTTCAATAGAAACCTCGAAAACCCAGCAGGATTCTCCAAATATGTTGGCTAAGCTAACGGCCTTGACCGTACTTTTGCTGAGCACACTCTCCTTCCCGAGTGCCCAGGCAGATGAGCGCAGTATCATTGAAGTGGCAAAGGTCTTGTACCAGCAGAGAAAACCTGCGCTGGCACAACTGAAAGAAGCGGCCGCCCTCGGCGACGCAGAATCACAGTTCTACTTGGCAGAGGAACTTAGCGGCCCGTTGGAGCAGATGACGCAAGCGTCGGCCTTCTGGTACGAGAAATCTGCCGCCCAAGGTGATATGTACGCCATGTACCGCCTCGCTTTTCAGAATACCGATGTCTGCCAGGCGCTCCAGAACTGCCCGGCAGATGGCGTCCCGGCGCAGGTCTGGAAGGACAAACTCACGGGCATCGCCCAGAGCAGGTCGAAGCATGGCGACGGCGAGGCCATGTCCATGATGTACTTGCTGACCGATGACCTCGACTGGTTGGAACAATCGGCAAATGCTGGCGACGCGAGCTCGCAATGGCTACTCGCCAACCGCTACCGTGAAGGGCACGGTATCTTCTTGATACCCAGCAACCGAAAGAAGGAAGAGGAGCGCCTGCTGAAACTGGCCGCCGAAAATGGCTTGCCGAAAGCGCAGATCGAGTACGCCGGGCTGTTAGCCGAGCGCGGAGATAATGCCGAGGGTGAACAGTGGTACCTCAAGGCGGTCAATAGCAGCTATATCACCGCCCTTTCAAGTTACGCACATATGCTGGAGCGAGGAGATCTCTACAACATTCCCAAAAACCCGCAAAAGGCCTACGAGTTTCATAGCCTGGTCTTGAGCCTGGACACTGCCGACATGCTCCATGAAACGACTGCTGAACGAATGAGCATGCTGGAAAAGACGCTGTCACCCAGCGAGATAGCGCAGGCCAGGGTAAACGCCGACGCGTGGGCAAAAACACACCCACCCCTTTCGTTCTACCGAATGAAGCTCGGCCTATGAGAAGCCCGCACATCCAAAACGCCCACCCGATCGCTTCATTCCTGGCTGCGGCATTGACCACACTCTTGTTACCCGTCGCATGGTCAGACGAACAGGGTACGGCCATCGTTGCCAACGCCAAGATACTCTACAACCAACGAGTACCGGCAATCCCGCAGCTCCGAGCTGCCGCAGAGCTGGGCGATCCAGAGTCTCAATTCTATTTGGCCGAGTCGCTTAGCCAACCGCTGTTCACGATGAGCAAAGAGGCCTATGCATGGTACGAAAAATCCGCCAACCAAGGTGATCTTTATGCCATGTATCGACTGGCATACCAAGACAATGAGATCTGTAAGATCATGCAGAACTGCATTGCCCCTGAAAGAGCGCCTAGCGACTGGAAGAAACAGCTGATCAGCAGCGCTAAAGAAAAAGCCAGGCTCGGCGACGGCGAAGCCATGTCCATCCTGTATTTCATCACTAATGACTTGATGTGGCTGGAAAAGGCCGCCGAGGCGGGTGATTCAAATGCTCAATGGCTACTTGCCAATCGCTATAGCGAAGGCCGAGGCTTCTTTATAATTCCAAGCAACCGAAAAAAAGCAGAAGAGCGACTTCTAAAACTTGCCGCCGAGAACGGCTCCCCTAAAGCCCAGATCGCGTATGCAGGGCTACTTGCAGAACGCGGCGACAATGAAGTAGGTGCAAAGTGGTACCTGGCAGCCGTGAATCAGAGCTACATAACCGCTCTCTCTAGCTACGCCTACATGTTTGAGCTTGGCGGATTCTACGACTTCCCAAAAAACCCGATAAAGGCTTATTCATTTCATTTGATCGTTTCCAGCTTGGAGACAAAGGATCAACTTCACGTAGAAACAGAAGCCCGCCTAAAGTCACTGAAAAAGTATCTATCCCCACAAGACCTGGAAACTGCAAAATCCTTCGCGGACGATTGGATAAAGAGCCACCCTCCTCTATCTCTCTACAGAATGAAACTCGGCATGTGAGTGGCCTTGGTACTTTCGACTCGACTGCAAACTCAGGCTAAATGAGAGGGCTCACACCCGCGCAAATCCTGCCTATCCTTGCCCTACCCGCCCCCATCGAACCCGGCCCATGCCCACCGACAACCCCCTGCTGCACAGCTGGCACCTCAACGCCCAAGCCTGGATCGACGCCGTGCGCTCGGGCGCCATCGCCTCGCGCCGCCAGGTCACCGACCAGGCCATCCTGCTGGCCGTGCTCGGCCTGCAACCGCAGCGCGTGCTCGACCTGGGCTGCGGCGAGGGCTGGCTGTTGCGCGCACTGGCCGAACGCGGGGTTGCGGCGGTGGGCGTGGATGGCGATGCGAAATTGGTCGCGGCGGCGCAGGCCGCAGGTTCGCCGGCGGTGCACCAGGCCAGCTACGAGCAACTGGCCGAGGGGCGGGTGAATATCGGGCGTGGCTTTGACGCGGTATGCGCCAACTTCGCCTTGTTGCAGCAGGACATCATCCCACTGCTGCAGGCCATGCAGGGGCTGCTGGCGCCTGATGGCTCGCTGGTGATCCAGACCTTGCACCCGTGGGCCGCAGCGGCCGGCGACTACCAGGACGGCTGGCGCGAAGAGTCGTTCGCCGGCTTTGCCGGTGACTGGCAACCGATGCCCTGGTACTTCCGCACCTTGGGCAGTTGGCTGAACGCACTGACCCTGGCCGGCTTTACCCTCGCCGAGCTGCGCGAGCCGCAGCACCCGCAAAGCCCGCTGCCGCAATCGCTGCTGTTGCTGGCGCGGCC
Source organism: Pseudomonas fakonensis (assembly GCF_019139895.1). GTDB lineage: Bacteria > Pseudomonadota > Gammaproteobacteria > Pseudomonadales > Pseudomonadaceae > Aquipseudomonas > Aquipseudomonas fakonensis. Next base: position 3,319,966 of record NZ_CP077076.1, read on the forward strand.
TTGTTCGCCACCCGTGCCAGGCGCTATCGTCGGCAGCTGACTGTCGCTGCCGAAAAGGACCACCGCCAATGCCCCGCCCCACTGCCACGCTGCTCAGCGCAGCCCTGGCACTGATCGCCCCGCCGCTGCTGGCCGCCGACCTGCAAACCACCGTGGACGACACCATCGAACCCTTGATGCGCGAGCACGGCATCGCCGGCATGGCCGTGGCCGTGTATGCCAACGGCCAGGCCCACTACTTCAGCTACGGCTGGGCCGACAAGCGCGAAAAGCAGGCGGTGACCCGCGACACGCTGTTCGAGATCGGCTCGGTGAGCAAGACCTTTACCGCCACCCTGGCCGCCCTGGCCAGCGCCGAAGGCACTCTCGACCTCAACGCCCCCGCCAGCCAGTACCAGCCAGCCCTGGCCGGCACGCCAATCGGCAAAGCCAGCGTGCTGGAGCTGGGCGCCTACAGCGGCGACTGCCTGCCGCTGCAGTTCCCGGACGCCGTGCAAACGCCCGAACAGACCCTGGCGTTCTTCCAGCATTGGCAACGGCGCAGCGAGCACGGCACCCAGCGCTGCTATTCCAACCCCAGCCTGGGGCTGTTCGGCGACCTGGCCGCGCGGGCGCAGCAAAAACCTTTCGCCGAGGTGATGAACCGCGTATTGCTGCCGCGCCTGGGCCTGCAACACACCTGGCTCGAAGTACCGGCCAGCCAGCGCGGGCTGTACGCCCAGGGCTACGATGCCGACAACAAGCCGGTACGGGTAAGCCCCGGCCCCTACGCCGAGCAGGCCTACGGCATCAAGACCAGCGCCAGCGACCTGCTGCAGTACGTCCAGCTGCAGCTGCAACCGGCCAAGCTGGACCGCCCCCTGCGCCAGGCCATCGCCATCACCCAGGGCGGCTACTTCCAGGTCGGCGCCATGGTCCAGGGCCTGGGCTGGGAGCGCTACCCGTGGCCGGCCAGCCTCGACACCCTGCTCGCCGGCAATAGCGTGCAGATGATCCGCGAGCCCCAGGCCACCCATGCCATCAACCCGGCACTGCCGGCAGCCCCGGCCGCCTGGTACAACAAGACCGGTGCCACCAGTGGCTTCGGCGCCTACATCGCCTTCGTGCCAGCGCAGCAGATGGGCATCGTGCTGCTGGCCAACCGTAACTACCCCAATGAAGCCCGGGTGCGCGCCGCGCACCGCATTCTGACCAGCATGGAGCAGTGAAGATGTTGAGAATCCTCGGCAAGGCCCCGTCGATCAACGTGCGCAAGGTGCTGTGGACCTGCAGCGAACTGGGCCTGGCCTATGCACGGGAAGACTGGGGCAGCGGCTTTCAGCCTACCGACGCGCCGCAGTTTCTGGCGCTGAACCCCAACGCCATGGTGCCGGTGATCGTCGACGGTGATTTCGTGCTGTGGGAGTCCAACACCATCATTCGTTACCTGGCCAACCAGCATGGCGGCGCCCACCTCTACCCTGCCGCCCCACGTGCCCGCGCCGCAGTGGATCAGTGGCTGGACTGGCAGGCCACCGACCTCAACGATGCCTGGCGCTACCCGTTCATGTCGCTGGTGCGCCAGTCGCCGGCGCACCAGGACCCGGCGCTGCTGGCCGCCGGCTGCGCCACCTGGAACGCCCGCATGCAACTGCTTGAGCAACGCCTGCAAGCCACCGGTGCCTATGTGGCCGGCAGCGACTTCAGCCTGGCCGACGTGGTCATCGGCCTGTCGTTGAACCGCTGGCGGCGTACCCTGGAACAGCGCCCGAACCTGCCGGCGCTGGAGGCCTACCATGCGCGTCTGCGTCAGCGTCCGGGCTTCCTCGAGCATGGCGATAACGGCCTGGTCTGATAGCCGCTGATGGATTGTCCGACAAGATGTAGTGACAAAAAATAATCACTACAAAACTGTTGACGCCCCTCTCGGCCCTTGTGCATGATGAGGCCGTCTCCCTGATCGGGAGCGGTGGCAAGGGTGTTCCAGACGGCCTGCGCGGTAACGCAGGCCGTTCGTGGAGAGGGAAACTGCCCAGAAGGCAGCGTGAGAAAGCCCCTGTTGCGATGCTGCTGTAGCAGCCTTGGTTAGCGCGCTACATGAGTAGTGCCGAATGTGAAATTCACCACGAACTTCACCAACGAATGAGAGTAATGGGGGCTTTATGATGAACTTGAACAACAATCCAACCATCGACCAACTGGCCCAGCTGTTCGCCGCGCGCAAGGACAGCCTGGACGACCACCTGCTGTGGGTCAGCCAAACTGGCGAGGTCCGCCTGGACCGCCTGCCGCCGAACACGGTCGAAGATGAATTCGAATCGCACATGCCCAGCATGCGCGCACGCTTCAAGGTCTACCGCCGTGGCCAGGGCTACGTCGGCAAGAAGGCCGCGGCCGACACCACCTTCGTCGGCCAGGTGCTCGAGACCCTGCAACAAGAATGGCCCGGCGCCCGCGAGCGCCAGGCAGTGAAGGTGATCGACACGCTGAACTGACACGGCGCGTCAACCACCGCAGCTTCAGCCCGGCCCACAAGGCCGGGCTTTTTCATGCCTGCTAGAATGGCCGCCCCTGCCCTCTGGAGCCCTCGATGAACGCCCCCACCTATGGTACCGACGATGCCTCGTACCAGGCCGCTGGCGGTATCGACGGCCTGCGCCGGCTGGTCGACGACTTCTACCGGCTGATGGATGAACGCCCCGAGGCCGCCAGCGTGCGGCAGATGCACCCGGCGGACCTGGCTGGCTCGCGGGACAAGCTTGCGTGCTTTCTCAGTGGCTGGCTGGGCGGGCCGCGCCTGTACAGCGAGCGTTATGGCGCGATCGCCATCCCGACGTTCCATGCACAGTGGCCAATCGGCGAGGCGCACAGCGCCATCTGGCTGGACTGCATGGCGCGGGCCATCGCCCTGCAGCCGTGGCCGGCGGATTTTGCCGAATACTTGCTGCGCCAGTTGCGGGTGCCGGCGCAGCGGATTGTGCAGGCCAGTGGCAACCGGCATGGTCAGGGCAGTGCTGGCCTGTGATGCGTGGGAGCATCTGTATTGTGCTGCCTGTACCGGCCTCATCGCCGGCAAGCCAGCTCCTACAGGTACAACGTAGTCTTGAAGCTTATTCGGTCCCTGTGGGAGCGGGCTTGTCCCGCTCAGGCCTGCAGTCTGCGCGGCATCTGCACTGGCATCGGCAAGGCCCCGGTCGCCAACGCCCGCGCCCGGTCCACGCCCCACACCAGCGCACGGGTCATGGTTTCGCCCGGCCGCGCCGGGTAGTACTCCTCCAGCATCGCCTCGCCATTGCGGGCATACACGCCCAGAAACAACTGGGTCGCCCCCAGCCGCGACAAGCGCACCTGTACATCCAGGCTGGTGCCGTCGCTGAGTTCTTCATCGTGGCTGCGGCTGTGCAGTTGCGCATCGGCCCATTGCCAGTAGGTTGCTTCCCTGATTCGCATCGGCGGCGGTACTCCCTGTATTCGAATGCCGCGCAAGAAAAGCACACACCCGCGCCAACGGCGAGGACGACCTGCCGATTCTCTGCGCGGGATCAACAAAGTGAAGGAAAAGTTGACCGCTGGGCGGCTGGCCAACCCCGGCAGCCAAGCCCCCCGTAGGAGCCGGCTTGCCGGCGATAGCCCTGATGCGGTTTAAAGAGGGTTACTTCTTCGACGGAACACGCGGGGTAAAGCGGCCCTTCTTGCTGCGCTGCAGGTGCGCAGGTTGCAGTTGCTCCGAATCATCCAGGGTCATGTGGGCGAAACCCAGGCGAAACGCCGCCTGGCCGCAGCGCACCTGGCTGTTGATCGGAAATGAATCGTTCAAATCTTCGAAGTAGGATTCGCTCATGCCCTTGTCTCCCTCCAATGGTGACCGTGCCGGCAGGCAATGCGCCCGCCTGATTAAGCTGCGGCCCAGATGAAGTGAGACTAGCCGGTCATTTGCAGACCGGCCGGACAAAACCGCCTTGCCCGACCAGTGGCACTTGGCCTTACTTCAAGCGCACCGCAGTACCGGTGGCGAACACCACGACCATGCCGCCCTGCACCGACGGCATGCTGATTTCGAAGTCCACACCCAGCACTGCATCGGCGTGCAACAGCCGTGCCCGCGCCTGCAATTCTTCGGTGGCCTGCTCGCGGGCCAGCTTCAGCGCGCTCTCCAGGGTTTGCGAGCGGCCGCCGAAGAAGTCGCGAAAGCGTGCGAAGAAATCGCGCACGAAGTTGATCCCCTGCACCGATTCGGCGCTGACCACGCCGAGGTATTCGGCAACAGGGCGGCCTTCGAGCTGGCTGGTGGTGGAGATGATCATGGATGGGGCTCCGTGCGGCTGGCGTTGAAAAAGACGCCGAGTCTAACAGAGCCTCCAGACAGGCCGCCCCCCTGTAGGAGCCGGGTTGTCGGCGATCCGGCGCAGCCGGCCAGTTTTGTACGGAAGGTTACGGCCCCATCGCCGGCAGGCCGGCTCCTACACGCTGGCAGCGCGCAGGCGTTGGCCCAGACGCGGGCCGAATACATTGATCAGCAGGCCCAGCATCACCAGCAGCGCGCCCCAGCCCTGGGCCGCACTCAGGCGCTCGCCCAGCAGCAATGCCGAGGAGCTCAGACCGATGACCGGCACCAACAGCGAGAACGGCGCCACCTTGCCCGCCGGGTGGCGCGATAGCAGTGTGCTCCACAGGCTGTAGCCAAGCATGGTGGCGACGAAGGCCAGGTAGATCAGCGCCAGTACCGAGCTCCAGCTGATGTTGAGCAGCGCATGACTGATGCGCTCCGGCCCCTCCAGCCACCACGACAGCGCCAGAAACGGCAGCGGCGGAATCAGCCCGCCCCAGATCACCAGGGCCACCAGGTCGACCTTGCCGAAACGCCGGGTGATGATGTTGCCCATGCCCCACATGGCGCCGCCGCACAGGGTCAGCAGCAAGGCGATTACCGGCACATGGCTGCTGTTCTCGCTGCCGATCACCGCCAGCCCGCCGGCAGCCACCAGCAAACCGATCACGCCGGCCAGGCGCAGGCGCTCACCCAGGAACAATGCCGCAAAGCCCAGGGTGAAGAACGCCTGCGACTGCAGCACCAGCGAGGCCAGCCCCGGCGGCATGCCGCTGTACATGGCCTGGAACAGGAAGGCGAACTGGCCCAGGGAAATGGTCGCGCCATAGGCGATCAGCCAGCGCCACGGCAGCTTCGGGCGCTTGACCAGCAGCACCGCCGGGAACGCCACCAGGGCAAAGCGCAGCGCGCCGAGCAACATTGGCGGCAGGCCGTCGAGGCCGACTTTGATCACCACGAAATTGACGCCCCAGGCGATGATCACCACCAGGGCGATCAGCAGGTCCTTGAGTGGCATGGCACGCATTCCTTCTTCAGGCTTGTTCTAGTCATATTTGGTTACAGCATAAGGTTATTCCCGGGCCATGGACCAGCACAGTTGTGCAAAGCCCTTGCGTAACAGTGCGCTGTGATGGCCCAAGTGGATCGCTCACCGGGGTGGAATCCTTCACTTGACCTTACTTGTATAGACATGCTCATATCAAAGCTCGGCCATGACCATTGTCGCGCCGATAAAACCGCCTAAAACAAAAACGAAGCGGAGCCCCCTGATGTCCAGCAAACCTGTGATCGAGCGGCGCTCGATCGATTACATCCCAGAGTCCGAGCGCCATGGGCGCGTATACAGCCAGTTCACCCTGTGGCTGGGTGCCAACCTGCAGATCACCGCCATCGTCACCGGGGCCCTGGCCGTGGTACTGGGCGGTGATGTGTTCTGGTCGCTGATCGGGCTGTTGCTCGGCCAGTTGATCGGCGGCGCGGTGATGGCCCTGCATGCAGCCCAGGGCCCGCGCCTGGGGCTGCCGCAGATGATCTCCAGCCGCGTGCAGTTCGGCGTGTATGGCGCGGCCATTCCCATGGTGCTGGTATGCCTGATGTACCTGGGTTTCACCGCCACTGGCATGGTGCTGTCGGGCCAAGCCATCGGCCAGTTGCTCAGTGTCAGTGACAGCAGCGGTATCTTGATCTTCGCCGCGGTGATCGTGCTGGCCACGCTGGCCGGCTACCGGGTGATTCACTGGATCGGCCGGGTGGCCAGCGTGCTGGGCATCATCGCCTTCGTCTACCTGTTCAGCCGCATCCTGCTGTTGGCCGACATCGGCCAGTTGCTCGACAACCGTCACTTCAGCTGGGCCAGCTTCCTGCTGGCGGTGTCGCTGGCGGCGTCCTGGCAGATCGCCTTCGGCCCTTACGTGGCGGACTACTCGCGCTACTTGCCCAGCAGCACTTCGCCGATGAAGACCTTCCTCGCCGCAGGCCTGGGTTCGGTGCTCGGCGCGCAAGCGTCGATGATCCTCGGGGTATTCGCCGCCGCCATTGCCGGCGGGCAGTTCTCGGGGCGAGAAGTCGCCTACATCGTCGGTTTGGGTGGCGCCGGCACCACGGCGGCGCTTTTGTACTTCTGCATCGCCTTCGGCAAGGTGACCATCTCGACGCTCAACAGCTACGGCAGCTTCATGTGCATCGCCACCATCATCAGTGGGTTGCGCGGCCACCTGCAGATCAGCCGCCTGCAACGCCTGGTGTTCGTGCTGGTGATCGTTGGCGCGGCCACCCTGGTGGCGTTGCTGGGGCAGCATTCGTTCCTCAGCGCGTTCAAGTCGTTCATTTTGTTCCTGCTGACCTTCTTCGTGCCGTGGAGCGCGGTGAACCTGGTGGACTACTACTTCATCACCAAGGAGCGTTACGACATCCCGGCGCTGGCCGACCCGGACGGGCGCTATGGGCGCTGGAACTGGCCTGGCATTGGCGTATACACCTTTGGGGTGCTGGTGCAGATGCCGTTTATCGACACAAAGCTGTATACCGGGCCGATGGTGGCGCATTTGGGGGGCGTGGATGTGTCGTGGTTGATCGGGCTGGTGGTGCCTAGCGTGTTGTACTACTGGGTGGCGCGACGGCGGGGGCGTGAGGTGCCAGCGGGGATTATTGTGCCTGGGGGGCGGTGAGGTCGGGTTCGGGGTCGCGGCTTATGGTGATTGCTTTTGAGATGTATGCGGATTCCATTGACGAGGGACTGTCAGATTTTTTGTGTGCGGGCCGGGGGACTGTCAGATTTTTTGTGTGCGGGCCGGTAACGGCCTGCCGTCAGGCAGGCCCTGATTCTCACCAGGTCGGCCTGATGAACCGATCTCCATACAGAATCGCGAATTGATTCATCGCGCTTTTCCAGTCATGGGCCGGCTTTCCCCAATTGGCTGTTATGTTGCGCAATCCCAGCCAGATCAGTTTGGTCGCTGCGTCATCATTCGGGAAATGCCCGCGAGTCTTGATGACCTTGCGTAGCTGGGCGTTGATGCTCTCGATGGCGTTGGTGGTATAGATCACTTTCCGGATGGCGGGCGGGAAAACAAAGAATGGAATCACGCGATCCCAAGCCCGTCTCCAAGCAGCCACCACCGTTGGATATTTCTCCCCCCACGGCCCGTTCTCAAACTCATCGAGTGCTTGCTCAGCCGCTTCAGCATTGATGGCTTGGTAAATCGGCTTCAGCTCCTTGGCCAGAGCTCGCCGCTTGTCCCAGGCCGCGAAGTCGAGGCTGTTGCGGATCAGGTGCACGATGCACGTTTGCAACGTCGTCTCTGGAAACACGGCACTGAGAGCCTCTGGCATACCTTTGAGGCCATCGGTCACGGCAATCAGCACATCTTCGACACCGCGCGTCTTGAGATCGTTAAAGACCTTCATCCAAAACTTCGCACCCTCGGTGTTCTCGATCCAGATGCCCAGGATATCTCGCGTTCCGTCGGGAAGAACGCCCAGGGCCAAGTAAATGGCCTTGTTGCGCACCAGGCCCTCTTCGCGGATCTTCACCCGCAGCGCATCGAAGAAAATGACCGGGTACATCGGCTCCAGTGGCCGCTGTTGCCACGCGCCAATCTCGTCCATGACCTCGTCTGTCACAGAGCTGATGAAGTCGGGTGAGACCTCTGTTCCATACTGCTCGGACAGAAAGGCTCGGATCTCTCTGACCGTCATTCCACGGGCGTACATGGCGATGATCTTGTCATCGAAACCGGTGTAACGCCGCTCATGCTTGGGGATCAGAATGGGCGCAAAACTACCGTCTCGATCGCGAGGGATTTCCAGTCGTAGCGGGCCATCGCCGGTCAAAACCGTCTTGCCACTCTTGCCGTTACGCTGATTGGTTTCATCCGCCGGGCGCTGCGCGCCCGGCGGATAACCCAGGTGGTGACCGAGTTCGGCACTCAAGGCACGCTCGATCAAGGCCTTCTTGAACGCCGCTGAGGCATCCTCGATTGCTTCTGCGGACATCAGGCCCTCGCCGAACTGCTCCAGCAGCTCTTTGGGGATTTTTGGCAGGTCACGCAAGGGTTTCTTTTTGGTTGGCATACATGCACCTCTTACTCATGTTATGCCCGAACACAAAATTTCTGACACCCTCACCAACTAACCAACAGGCAATACTCTAAGCCGTCAGAAATGCATCGCCCGCAAGGGCCTCACCACAGCCCCCACAGAAGCCCCCCCTCTCAATCCGCGTCAGCGAAAGCACGCTCGGCATCCCAGCCCCCACCCAAAGCAGCAATCAACTGCACACTGGCCAACAACCGCCCCTGCAACAGCGTCAGCACGCTGCGTTCATTGCTCAAAGCCGTAGTCTGCACATTGACCACGTCCAGGTACCCAATCAACCCCGCCTTGTACTGGTTCTCGGTCAACCGCAGCGATTCACGGGCCGCCTCCAGCGCCTCCTGGCGAACCACCGCCTCATCGCCATATACCTTCAACTGCACCAGGTAATTCTCGACCTCCTTGAAGCCATCCAGCACCGTCTGCCGATACTGCGCCACGGTCTGGTCATAGGCCGCAACCGTGCGGTCCACCTCGGCACTGCGCTTGCCAGCGTCAAACAAGGTCAACGCCAACTGCGGCCCCACCGACCAGTAACGGTTCGGCAACTCGATCCAGTTGTTGAAGCTGCTGCTGGAGTAGCCACCGTTCATGCTCAGCGTCAGGTCCGGGAAGTACGCCGCGCGGGACACGCCGATATTGGCGTTGGCGGCCATGACATTGCGCTCGGCAGCAGCGATGTCAGGGCGGCGCTCCAGCAACTGCGACGGCAGCGATACCGGAACGTCCGGCAAGGTCGGGATGCTGTCGCTTGCAGCCAGCGCGAAATCAGCCGGGGCCTTGCCCATCAGCACGGCAATGGCGTTCTCGTACTGGGCACGCTGCCAGGCGAGGTCGATCAGGTCGGCCTGGGTGCTCTTGAGCTGGGTGCGCGCCTGGGCCACCGCATCAGGGCCGGACACACCGGCGCGGTACTGGTTTTCGGTCATTTTCAGCGAGCGCTCATAGGCCGCCACGGTGGCCTCCAGCAAGCGCTTCTGCTCATCGATTACCCGCAGCTGCAGGTAGTTCTGCACCAGCTCAGACTGCTGGCTGAGGCGGATCGAGGCCATGTCGGCCAGGCTCGCCTGGGCGCTGGCCTCGTTGGCATTGAGGGTTTCGCGCAGCTTGCCCCACAGGTCGATCTCCCAGCTCACGCCCAGCTGGGTGTTGTAGGTATCGCGGATGCCGCTGCTGTTGTTCGAAAGGCTCGAGCTCGAGCTACCGGTGCCCTGGGCCGAGCGGGTCTTGCCGGCGGTCAGGTTGAGCGACGGGAACAGCGAGGCGCGGCTGCTGCGCACCAACGCCTGGGCCTGGCGGTATTGAGCCTCGGCTTGCGCAACGGTCTGGTTGCTGCGGTTCAGTTCCTCGACCAGGCCATTGAGCTGTGCGTCACCGTACAGCTCCCACCAGGCGCCTCGGGCGATGGCATCGGACGGCTTGGCCTGGGTCCAGCCTTCGGCCTGTTTGAACTGCGCCGTGGTGCTCAGCTCGGGGCGGTGGTAGTCGGGGCTCAGGGTACAGGCGCTGAGCATCGCCACGCATAGGCCGGCGCCGAGCAGGCGCGAGCCGCGGCCCTGGGTCAGCGCCTTGAGGGCGCGGTGAATGCGGGTGTGGGCAAAGGTCATAGCGGGGTATCCAGGGCAGCGTCGGTGCGCACGCCGCGCCAACGGTTGAAACGGTGGCGCAGGCGGTCGAGGTACAGGTAGACCACAGGCGTTGTGTACAACGTAAGCACTTGGCTGAACACCAGGCCGCCAAGAATGGTCAGGCCCAGCGGCTTGCGCATCTCGGCACCCTCGGCGCTGCTCAGCAGCAGCGGCAGCGCGCCAAGCATGGCGGCCAGGGTGGTCATCAGGATCGGCCGCAGGCGCAGCAGGCAGGCGCGGCGGATCGACTCCTCTGGCGACAGGCCGTCATTGCGCTCCAGCTGCAAGGCCAGGTCGATCATCAGGATGGCGTTCTTCTTCACCACGCCAATCAGCAGGAACAACCCCAGCAACGAAATCAGGCTGAACTCGCCGCCGGTCAGGTACAACGCCAGCAACGCGCCGACCCCGGCCGAAGGCAGGGTGCTGAGGATGGTCAGCGGGTGGATGTAGCTTTCGTACAGGATGCCCAGCACCAGGTACACCAGCAGCAGCGCGCCGAGGATCATCAGCGGCTGGCCTGAGGTGGTCTTGCTGAAGGCGTCGGCGGTACCGCCCAGTTTGGCGATCACCGACTCCGGCAGGCCGACCTTGGCCACCGTGCGCTCCAGTGCGGCCATGGCCTGGTCGGGGCTGTAGCCTTCGGCGACATCGAAGTTAATGTCTTCGGAGGCGAACTGGCCTTCGTGGCTGACGCGGTCGCTGGCCAGGCTGTTCTCGTAACGGGCGAAGCTCGACAGCGGCACCCGTGCACCGTCGGCGGTGATCACCTGCACCTGCTCCAGGGTGCTTGGGTCCCAGGCGTACTTCGGGTTGATCTCCAGCACCACCTGGTACTGGTTGAGGCTGTCGTAGATGGTCGAGATCTGCCGTTGGCTGTAGGCGTTGTTGAGCACCGCGGTGACCATGTCCATGTCGATGCCCAGGCGCTTGGCCTGGTCGCGGTCGACCACCAGGGTCACCTGTTGGGTGCCAGCACCGTCGCGGGCGTCGATGGCGGTCAGCTCGGGCAGTTTGCGCAGCTCGGCGACCACCTTGGGGAACCACTCGCGCAGCGCGGCCAGATCACCGCTTTGCAGGGTGTAGAGGTACTGCGAGGTGCTCTGGTCACGGCCACCGCCGCCCAGTTGCAGGTCCTGGTCGGCCATCAGGAACAGCCGCCCGCCGGGCACCTTGGGCATTTCCTTGCGCAGCCGCTCGATGACCTGCTGCGCGCTTTGCTTGCGCTCGCCGATGGGCTTGAGGCGCACCAGCATGAAGGCGTTGTTGGTGCCGCTGTTGCCGCCGATAAAGCCGGCCACGCTCTGCACCGCCGGGTCCTTGAGCAGCGCGCGGCGGTAGGTTTCCATCTTCGGTTGCATGACGCTGAACGACAGGCCGTCGTCGCCGCGCACAAAGCCCTGCAGCTGGCCGGTGTCCTGCTGCGGCATCAGGGTCTTGGGCACCACCACGTACAGCACGACGTTGAGCACGATGGTGGCCAGCAGGCTGAGCAGGGTCAGCCGGCGATGGCGCAGGGCCCAGCCCAGGCTCTTGTCGTAGCCTGCGACCATGCGCTGGTGAATACCCTCGCTGAAGCGCTGCAGGCGGGTCTGCTCATGGGCACCGTGCACCTTGAGCCAGCGCGAGCAGAGCATCGGGGTGAGGGTGAGCGAGACTACCAGCGAGACAATGATCGCCGCCGCCAGGGTGATCGAGAACTCCATGAACAGCCCGCGCACGATGCCGCCCATGAACAGGATCGAGACGAACACCGCCACCAGCGATACGTTCATCGACAGCAGGGTGAAGCCCACCTCTTTGGCGCCCTTGAACGCCGCGCTGAGTGGGTTTTCGCCGTTCTCGATATGCCGCGAGATGTTCTCCAGCACCACGATGGCGTCGTCCACCACCAGGCCCGTGGCCAAAATCAGCGCCATCAGCGACAGGTTGTTCAGCGAGAAGCCGCACAGGTACATCACGGCAAACGTACCCACCAGCGACACTGGCACGGCAAGGCTTGGGATCAAGGATGCGCGGAAGTTGCCGAGGAACAGGTAAACCACCAGGATCACCAGCACCACAGCGATCAGCAGGGTGTGCTCAGCCTCCTTGAGGGTGGCCTTGATCACCGGCGAGCGGTCCATCGCGATGTCCAGCTTGACGCTGGCCGGCAGCAGCGACTGCAGGGCCGGCAACTGTGCCTTGATCTGCTCGACGGTCTGGATGATGTTGGCCCCGGACTGGCGGTTGACCACCAGCAGCACGGCCGCGTCGTCGTTGAAGAAGCCGCTGTTGTAGCGGTTCTCGACGCCATCGCTGACCTTGGCCACATCGCTCAGGCGCAGGATGGCGCCGTTCTGCTGGCGGATCACCAGCGGCTTGTAGTCCTCGGCCTTTTCCAGCTGGTCGTTGGCGCGCACCTGCCAGTTGCGCTCGTGATCCTCGACAAACCCCATGGGCCGGCGCTGGTTGGCGTTGGCCACGGCCGTGCGCACGTCATCCAGGGCCAGGCCGTACTGGTTGAGCAGTTGTGGCTCCAGCTCGATGCGCACTGCCGGCAGCGAACTGCCGCCGATCTGCACCTCCCCTACCCCGCTGACCTGGGCCAGGCTCTGCGAGAGGATGGTGTCGGCCAGGTCGTACAGCTGCCCCTTGGCCAGCACGTCGCTGGTCAGCGACAGCACCATGATCGGCGCCTGGGACGGGTTTATCTTCTTGTAGGTGGGCATGCTGCGCATGCCGCTGGGCAACAGGTTGCGCGAAGCATTGATGGCCGCCTGCACCTCGCGGGCGGCGCCGTCGATGTCGCGGCCCAGCTCGAAGCCGATGATCACCCGGGTGGAGCCCTGGTTGGAGCTGCTGGTCAGCGTGGTGACCCCGGCGATACTGCCCAGCTTGCGCTCCAGCGGCGTGGCCACGGTGGAGGCCATCACCTCGGGGCTGGCCCCGGCCAGGTTGGCGCTGACCACGATCACCGGGAAGTCCATCTGCGGCAGCGGCGACACCGGCAACAGGTTGAAGCTGACCCCGCCCAGCAGCATGATCGCCAGGCTCAGCAGCATGGTGGCTACCGGCCGGCGAATGAATGGTCCGGACAGGTTCATGCGTCAGCCTGCTGCGCATCACCTGCTGGCCGCCAGCGGCGTGCCAGGCGGTCGAAGTACAGGTAGATCACCGGGGTGGTGAACAGGGTCAGCACCTGGCTCACCAGCAGGCCGCCGACCATCACCAGGCCCAGCGGCTGGCGCAGTTCGGCGCCGGAGCCGGTGGCCAGCATCAGTGGCACGGCGCCGAACAGTGCGGCCAGGGTGGTCATGAGGATCGGCCGGAAGCGCAGCAGCGCCGCCTGGTAGATGGCATCCTGCGGGCTCATGCCCTGGTGGCGTTCGGCCTCGAGGGCGAAGTCGATCATCATGATCGCGTTCTTCTTGACGATGCCGATCAACAGGATGATGCCGATGATGGCGATCATCCCCAGGTCATTGCCGCTGAGCAGCAAAGCCAGCAAAGCGCCGACCGCCGCCGAGGGCAGCGTCGAGAGGATGGTCACCGGGTGGATGTAGCTTTCGTACAGCACGCCCAGCACGATGTACATGGTCACCACCGCCGCCAGCACCAGCAGCAAGGTGCTCGACAGCGACGCCTGGAACGCCTCGGCGGCGCCCTGGAAGCGGGTTTGCACGCCAATCGGCATGCCGATGTCCTGCTGCACCTGCTCGATCACCTTGACCGCCTCGCCCAGGGAGGCGCCGGAGCCCAGGTTGAACGACAGGGTCACCGCCGGGAACTGGCCGAGGTGCGAAATGGCCAGCTGCGCCTGGCGCTGCTCGATGCGCGCCAGCGCCGACAGGCGCACCTGGCCGCCGTCGGTGGCCTTGACGTGGATCGACTCCAGCGCCTTGGGCCCAAGCGATGCGGCGGTCTGCGACTGCAGCACCACGCGATACTGGCTGGCCTGGGTGTAGATGGTGGAGATCTGCCGCTGGCCGAAGGCGTCGTAAAGCGCGTTGGTGATCTGCGATACGCTGATGCCCAAGCGGCTTGCCATGTCGCGGTCGATCACCAGGTACACCTGCAGGCCCTTGTCCTGCAGGTCGCTAGCCACATCCTGCAGTTCGGGGCGCTGCTGCAGTGCCTGCACCAGCTTGGTGCTCCATTCGGCGAGCATGTCGGCGTCGGGGGAACTGAGGCTGAATTGGTACTGGGTGCGGCTGACCCGGTCCTCGATGCTCAGGTCCTGCACCGGCTGCATGAACAGACGAATGCCCACCAGGCGGTCGAGCTGTGGTTGCAGGCGGGCGATCACTTGCTCGGCGGTCAGGTCGCGCTCGCCGTGGGGTTTCAGGTTGATCAGCAGGCGGCCGCTGTTGAGGGTGGCGTTGTCGCCGTCCACGCCAATGTACGAGGACAGGCTCTGCACCGCCGGGTCTTTCAGGATGACTTCGGCCAGGGACTGCTGGCGCTGGCTCATGGCGGCGAACGAGGTGGCCTGGGGCGCCTCGGAAATACCCTGGATGACCCCGGTGTCCTGCACCGGGAAGAAGCCCTTGGGCACCATCAGGTACAGCACCACGGTCAGCGCCAGGGTGGCCACGGCCACCAGCAGGGTCAGCGGCTGGCGCTTGAGTACCCAGGTCAGGGCGCTGGCGTAGTGCTTGATCAGCCAGTCGATCCAGGCGCCGCTGGCGCGGTAGAAGCGCCCCTGCTCCTCTTCCTTGGGTTCGCGCTTGAGCAGCCGCGCGCACATCATCGGGGTCAGGGTCAGCGACACCACCAGCGAAATGAGAATGGCCACCGCCAGGGTGATGGCGAACTCGCGGAACAGCCGCCCCACCACATCGGCCATGAACAGCAGCGGGATCAGCACCGCAATCAGCGAGAAGGTCAGCGAAACCAGGGTGAAGCCGATCTGCCGGGCGCCCTTGAGCGCCGCCTGCAGCGGGGTTTCGCCTTCTTCGATGTGGCGGGAGATGTTCTCCAGCATGACGATGGCGTCGTCCACCACAAAACCGGTGGCGATGGTCAGGGCCATCAAGGTCAGGTTGTTGATCGAAAAGCCAGCCAGGTACATCACGCCAAAGGTGCCGATCAGCGACAGCGGCACGGCGATCGACGGAATGATGGTGGCGCTGACCCGGCGCAGGAACAGGAAGGTCACCATCACCACCAGGGCGATGGCAAACAACAGTTCGTGCTGCACATCGCGCACCGCGGCGCGGATGGTCTGGGTGCGGTCGGTAAGCACGCTGACGTCCAGGCCCGCCGGCAGGTTATCGGTGATCGACGGCAGCAGTTCCTTGATGCGGTCGACCACCTCGATGACGTTGGCCCCGGGCTGACGCTGGATGTTCAGCAGCACTGCTTCGTTCTGGTTGGCCCAGGCGGCCAGGCGCTCGTTCTCGGCGCCGTCGACGATCTCGGCGACGTCCTTCAGGCGCAGCGGTGCGCCGTTGTTGTACTTGAGGATGAGGTTGGCGTATTCCTCGGGCGAGCGCAGTTGGTCGTTGGCGTCGAGCATCGACACCCGGGTGGGGCCGTCGAAGTTGCCTTTGGGCTGGTTGACGTTGGAGGCGCCGATGAGCGTGCGCACGTCGTCCAGGTTCAGGCCGTTGGCGGCCAGGGCGTCGACGTTGACCTTGATGCGCACGGCCTGGCGCTGGCCGCCGGCGATGCTGACCATGCCCACGCCGCTGATCTGGGCGATCTTCTGCGCCACGCGGGTGTCGACCAGGTCGTTGAGCTTGGGCAACGGCATGGTCTTGGACGCAATGGCCAGGGTCAGCACCGGGGTATCCGCCGGGTTGACCTTGTTGTACACCGGCGGAGCCGGCAGGTCGCTGGGCAGCAGGTTACTGGCGGCGTTGATGGCGGCCTGTACCTGTTGCTCGGCAACGTCCATGTTCATGTCGAGGCTAAAGCGCAGGGTCAGCACCGAGGCGCCGCCGGAGCTGGTCGAGGCCATTTGCTCAAGGCCCGGCATCTGCCCGAACTGGCGCTCCAGGGGGGCGGTGACGGCGCTGGTCATGACCTGCGGGCTGGCGCCGGGGTATAGGGTCATGACCCGGATAGTCGGGTAGTCGACCTGGGGCAAGGCTGCCACCGGCAGCATTTTATAGGCGATCAGGCCGGCCAGGACGATGGCCAGCATGCTCAGCGTGGTGGCGACCGGGCGAAGGATGAACAGGCGCGAGAGGTTCATGCGCCCGCCTTGCTGCCCGATTCACCGGCCTGGGCCGAGCCCTTGGCGTCCTGCCCCTGCAGGTGCTGGCCGGGGGTGGTCGGCACTTGCGAGCTATCTTCGACCACTTCGACCTTGGTGCCTTCGCGCAGGCGGTCGGTGCCTTCGAGCACCAGCCGGTCGCCGGCGGCCAGGCCCTCGACGATCACGCTGTTCTGGCCATCGCTGGCACCCACCTTGAGCTTGCGGATATTCACCGTGTTCTCTTGGTTGACCACGTAGGCGAAGGTGCCGTCGTTGCCGAACTGGATGGCCGCAGCCGGGGCCAGCACCACCTGCTTGAGGGTGTCGGCGAGCAGGCGCACATTGACGAACTGATTGGGGAACAAGGCGTTGTCCTTGTTCTGGAAGGTGCCCTTGAACTTCAGGGTGCCGGTGGTGGTGTCGATCTGGTTGTCCAGGCTGCCCAGCACGCCGGTCGCCTGCAGCTTGCGATCGCCGCGGTCCCAGGCTTCGACTGGCAGGCTGGCGCCACTGCGGTAGCGCTCGAGCACGGTGTCCAGCTCGGTTTCCGGCAGGGTGAAGGCGACGCTGATCGGCTCGGTCTGGGTGATCACCACCAGCGCGGTGGTGTCATTGGCCGCCACCAGGTTGCCCAGGTCGAGCTGGCGCAGGCCCAGGCGGCCGGTGAGCGGTGCGCGAATCTGGGTGAAATCGAGGTTCAGGCGCGCGTCGTTGACTGCTGCCTGGTTGGTTTTCACCAGCCCCTGGAACTGCGCCACCTGTGCTTCGGCGGTGTCGAGGGTTTGCTTGGCGATGCTGTCTTCGGCGTACAACCCTTTATAGCGGGCCAGGTCGACCTGGGCGTTCTTCAACTGCGCCTGGTTCTGCGCCAGGGTGCCTTCGGCCTGCTGCAGGGCGATGCGGTACGGGCGCGGGTCGATTTCAGCGAGCAGGTCGCCGGCCTTGACCTGCTGGCCTTCCTTGAAGTGGATCTTCACCAGCTCGCCGGCCACCCGGCTGCGCACGTTGACCGTGTTGGTGGCGGTGACGGTGCCCAGGGCCTTGTAGTAAAGCGGGAAGTCGCCGACCTTGACCGGTTCCACACGTACCGGCACAGGGTCAGACGATGCGCCAAAGCCCGGCCGCCCTCGCCCGCCCAGGCCCATGGCCGCACCCTTGCCCGGGCGCCCGCCGCTTGCGGCTTGCTCGTGCACGGTCTTTGCGGGCCACAGCCACCAGGCCAGCAGGGCCACCAGCAGCAGGATCAGCAGGCCGAACAGCCAGCGACGGGGGGAACGGGAATAGGACACTTGCATGGGTCGAACGAACCTTGTTCAGGGAAGACGGGCGTGAAGAGCGTGAACGATAAGCACTGGCACCGTTTTAGCAAAGCGGCTTTACCAGTGTTTTACCTTTGGCTGACGTTGGTCGGCGGGCAGACTTTAAATGAAAACGGCCTGGTGTGGGGGCCAGGCCGTTTCTGGGTGTGACGCCATCACCGGCAAGCCGGCTCCTACAGGGATGACGCTGGCCTGTAGGAGCCGGCTTGCCGGCGATGGGCTTCACACAGATGTTACTTCAGTACCGCCAGCGCCGCGTCGTAGTTCGGCTCGTCGGCGATTTCAGCAACCAGCTCGCTGTGCAGCACCTTGTCGTTTTCGTCCAGCACCACGACAGCACGGGCCGCCAGGCCGGCCAGCGGGCCGTCGGCGATGGCAACGCCGTAGTTCTGCAGGAACTCGGCACCGCGCAGGGTGGATAGGTTCTGGACGTTTTCCAGGCCTTCGGCACCGCAGAAGCGGGCCTGGGCGAACGGCAGGTCGGCCGAGATGCACAACACCACGGTGTTGGCCACGGCGTTGGCCTGGGCGTTGAACTTGCGTACCGAGGTGGCGCAGGTCGGGGTGTCGACGCTTGGGAAGATGTTCAGCACCTTGCGCTTGCCGGCGAAGTCGGCCAGCGACTTGTTCGACAGGTCACCAGCGACCAGGGAGAAGGCAGGTGCCTGGGCGCCAGCTTGTGGCAGGTTGCCGCTGACCTGAACCGGGCCGCCTTTGAGAGTCACTTGAGCCATGGGAAATCATCCTTAGTACGGGTTGGAAAAAGACCCCGAGTTAAGCATGAAGCGGCGCAAGTGCCTATAAGCAAAGCTGAAATTGTTTTATTGCCGGACAATTCCTGTGGACAAAAAAATGTCCGGGTGGCTACAGCCGACCCGGACATTTCCTACAGCAGCGCTGCAATCAGCCCAGCAGGCCGTACACCACCGAGGTCAGCGCCACCAGGCCGATGACCACCACGAACAGGTTGGACAGCGCGCCGCTGTACTTGCGCATCGACGGCACGCGACGGATGGCGTACATCGGCATCAGGAACAACAGCACCGCGATGATCGGCCCGCCGAGGGACTCGATCATGCCGAGGATGCTCGGGTTGAGGGTGGCGACGATCCAGCACACCACCAGCATGATCGCGGCAACCACACGGTCCATGGCCTTGGCGCCCGGGCGCATGCCGGCCTTGACGATCATGCCTTTGAGTCCCTCGCTGGCACCGATGTAGTGGCCCAGGAACGACTTGGCAATGGCGATGAAGGCGATCAGCGGTGCGGCGAAGGCGATGGTCGGCTGGTCGAAGTGGTTGGCCAGGTACGACAGGATCGACAGGTTCTGCGCCTTGGCTTCGGCCAGCAGGGCGCTGCTCAGGGTGAGCACGCAGCTGAACACGAAGAACAGCACCATCAGCACCATCAGCAGGTGGGCGCGGCGCAGGATCTGCCCGCTGCGCTCATCGGCGTGCTCGCCGTAGCGGCGCTTCTGGTCGACGGCAAAGGCCGAGATGATCGGCGAGTGGTTGAACGAGAACACCATCACCGGGATGGCCAGCCACACGGTGTGCAGGAAGGCCGAACCCGACGGCACCTGGCTTGCGGTGTCGAGGATGCCGCCGGTCCAGTGCGGCACCAGATACAGGGCCAGCAGCGCCAGGGCGACGATGAACGGGTAGACCAGCAGGCTCATGACCTTGACCGTGGCCTGCTCGCCGCAGCGCACGATGGCCAGCAGGCCGAGAATCAGCACGAACGACAGGATCGCCCGCGGTGGCGGCGCGATGTGCAGCTGGTGCTCCATGAAGCTGCTGACGGTGTTGGTCAGCGCCACGCTATAGATAAGCAGGATGGGGAAGATGGCGAAGAAGTACAGCACGGTGATCAGCGCACCGGCGGTTATGCCGAAATGCTCCTCGACCACGTCGGTGATGTCGCCGCCCTTCTGCCCGGAGAGCACGAAGCGGGTCAGCCCGCGGTGGGCGAAGTAGGTCATGGGGAAGGCCAGCGCGGCGAGGATCAGCAACGGCCAGAAGCCGCCAAGGCCTGCGTTGATCGGCAGGAACAAGGTGCCTGCGCCGATGGCTGTGCCGAACAGGCCCAGCATCCAGGTGGTGTCGTGACGCGACCAGCTGCCGAGGGTGGCGGGGGTCGATTCTGCAAAGCGTTGTTCAACGCTTGGGGCCTGCTCATTCATTCCGGGTGAAGCTCCACTCGCAAGACTGCAACAGGCTGAGAATGGCGAAATAGACGTTTCGCCCAACTCAACCGGATAAAGAGGGGCGCGATTGTGCATGCAAAGGTTGCACTTGGGGAAGCCCCGTCCGAGGGACGGTTGCACTTGTCTGTACAAGAAGTCTGATTATCAAGCTGCAAAAACAATCGCGGGGCAAGCCCGCTCCCACGCCACCCCTGAGAACAGGAGCAGAGTGGGAGCGGGCTTGCCCCGCGATATGGCCTGTCGGTCAGCTCAGGGCTCAGCCCTTGTGCACCGCCGCAAAGGCCTCGGCCACCTGGCGCAGGTTGGCCGGGCGCAGGCCAGACATGCACACCCGGCCGCTGTCGATCAGGTACACGCCGAACTCGTCACGCAGGCGGCGCACCTGCTCGACGCTGAAGCCTGTGTAGCTGAACATGCCGCGCTGGCGCAGGAAGAACTGGAAGTCCTGGCCCGGCAGCAGTTCGCCGAGCAGGTCGACCAGGCCCTGGCGCATGTCGAGGATACGCTTGCGCATCACCTCCACCTCAGCCGCCCACTGGGCATTGAGAGCAGCATCGCCGAGCACCCCGGCCACCAGTTGCGCGCCGAACGCGGGGGGGCTGGAGTAGTTGCGGCGCACGGTGGCCTTGAGCTGGCCGAGCACGCTGACGGCGGTGGCGGCGTCGTCGCAGACCACCGACAGCCCCCCTACCCGTTCGCCGTACAGCGAGAAGATTTTCGAGAACGAGTTGCTGACCAGGCACGGTACGCCGGCACGGGCCATTTCGCGGATGGCAAAGGCGTCTTCGACCAGGCCTTCACCGAAGCCCTGGTAGGCGATGTCGAGGAACGGGATCAGCTGGCGTGCCTTGACCACCTCGACCACCTGCTGCCACTGGTTCTGGCTGAGGTCGACACCGGTTGGGTTGTGGCAGCACGGGTGCAGCAGCACGATGCTGTTGGCCGCCAGGGTGTTCAGGGTGGCAAGCATGCCGGCAAAGTCGACACCGCGGGTGGCATCGTCGAAGTACGGGTAGCTGTGCACCTTGAAGCCGGCGCCTTCGAAGATGGCGCGGTGGTTGTCCCAGGTCGGGTTGCTGACCCAGACTTCGGAGCCTGCGAAATAGCGCTTGAGGAAGTCTGCACCGACTTTCAGCGCGCCGGAGCCGCCGACGGTTTGCACGGTGGCCACGCGGCCATCGGCCACGGCCGGGTGGTCGCTGCCGAACAGCAGCGCCTGGATGGCCTGGCGGTAGGCGGCCAGGCCTTCCATGGGCAGGTACAGCGAAGCTTCGTGGGGCTGGCCGGCGATGCGTTTTTCCACCGCATCGACCGCTGCCAATTGCGGCACCACGCCGGCTTCGTCGTAGTACAGGCCGATACTCAGGTTGACCTTGTCGGCGCGCGGGTCGGCCTTGAAGGTTTCCATCAGCGAAAGGATCGGGTCGCCGGCATAGGCATCGACATGTTTGAACACAGCGTGCAGCTCCTTGGAAATCAGGACAGTTCGGGAAAGCGTGCACAGAGAATACCCGCAGTGGCGGCGCAGGAACATCATTGAATGTGCAAGGTGCCGGATGCGCGGGTGCAATACCCTGTAGGAGCCGGCTTGCCGGCGATAGGGCCCTGACAGGCGAAGCATGGCACCGGCGTTGCCGGTGATCGCCGGCAAGCCGGCTCCTACAGGTACGGCACAACCCAGAGGGCCAGGTGATCCCCGCGATAGCGGTGGGTTCAGGCCTGCCAGCCCGCCAATTCCTGCAGTCCAGCCAGCTCCTGCACAGTCAGCGCCACGCCCTCGCGCAATGCCACTTCGCGCTCGCGGTAACGCCGCTCGCCAGGCATACGGCTAAGCCCCGCCGCCTGCATCTGCTCCACAAGCTCCCGGCTGCGCTGGGTGAAGCGCTGGCCTTCGGCCTTGCCCGGGTCGATGACGATGATCAGTTGCCCGGTCCACGGGGTCTTGGCCCCCGGGTGGCTGGCCCAGTCGAACTCCCAGGAGAAATTGCCGCCGGTCAGCGCCGCAGCCAGCAGCTCGACCATCATCGACAGCGCCGAGCCCTTGTGCCCGCCGAACGGCAACAGTGCGCCGCCCTGCAGAATGGCCTGCGGGTCGGTGGTCGGCAGGCCCTGGGCATCCACGCCCATGCCTTCGGGCAAACGCTGCCCGGCACGCGCGGCGATCTGCACGTCGCCATGGGCCATGGCGCTGGTGGCCATGTCGAAGACGATCGGGTCATGCCCGGCGCAGGGCGCGGCGAAGGCGATGGGGTTGGTGCCGAACAGCGGCTGGCGCGCACCATGGGGCACCACACAGGTCATGCTGTTGACCACACTCAGGGCCACCAGGCCCTCGTCGGCGAAAGGCTCGACATCCGGCCACAGCGCGGCGAAGTGGTGCGAGTTGTGGATCGCCAACACGGCGATACCCGCCTGGCGCGCCTTGCGGACCAGTTGCTCGCGTGCTGCTGCCAGGGCTGGCTGGGCGAAGCCGCCGGCAGCATCCACCCGTACATAGCCCGACGCCACATCGCAGACCTGCGGCGCAGCCTTGCCGTCCACCCAGCCACTGGCCAGGGTCGATACGTAACCGGGAATGCGGAACACACCATGGCTGTGGGCACCGTCGCGCTGGGCGCTGGCGCAGTTGTGGGCGAGCACGCCGGCCACCCCTTCACTACAACCATGGCGTTGAAAGATTACCTGCAACAGCCCCTGCAACTCGGCGAACGGCAGGCGCACAAGGGGGCTGGCGGAAGGTGCGGACATCTGGAGCTCCTTTATTGGTATTGGATCGGCTACAGAGCAACGCACAGGAATGTCCCGCGAATACCTGCCATCTGTCAAAGTGTCCCGGCGCAGGCCCACACCAATCATCACAAGGTGCTCCATGCAGCCATTCTCGCAATGCCAGACCCTCGTCCTCGGCGCCGGTATCGTCGGCGTCAGCACCGCCCTGCAACTGCAGGCCCGCGGGCGCCAGGTAACCCTGATCGACCGCGATGCGCCGGGCAGCGGCACCAGCCATGGCAACGCCGGGCTGATCGAGCGCTCAAGCGTGGTGCCCTATGCCTTCCCGCGCGAGCTGCGCACCCTGCTGCGCTATGGCCTGAACCGCCAGAGTGCGGTGCGCTACAGCGTCGCCCACCTGCCCAAGGCCGCGCCCTGGCTGCTGAACTACTGGCAACAGTCGGCACCCGCGAAGCTTGCCCGGGCGGCCGCTGACCTGCTGCCCCTGGTGCAGCGCTGCGTGGAGGAACATGACCCGTTGATCGAGGCTGCCGGGTTGCAACACCTGGTAAGCGCCAACGGCTGGATCGAGGTGTACCGCGATGCCGCGCTGTTCGCCCAGGCCAAACAGGAAGCCCTGGCGCTGGCCCGGCATGGCCTGCGCTACGAAATGCTCGAGCGCGAGCAGTTGCAGGCGCGGGAACAGGGGCTGGACGGCGGCATCGGTGGCATCCACTGGCTCGACCCGAAGAGCGTGCGCGACCCCGGCGCCCTGACCCGTGGCTACGCCGCGCTGTTCGTGCAGCGCGGCGGGCAGTTTCTGCATGGCGATGCCCGCAGCTTGCAAGCGGTCGAGGGCGGCTGGCTGGTGAGCACCCAGCGCGGCCCGCTGCTGGCCCAGGAGGTAGTGGCCTGCCTGGGGCCGCAGTCCGCCGAGCTGTTCGCGCCGCTGGGCTACCGCTTCCCGCTGGGGATCAAGCGTGGCTACCACATGCACTACGCCACCACCGGGGGTAGCGAGCTGAAGCATTCGGTATGCGACCCGCAGGCTGGCTATGTGCTGGCACCCATGGCCCGCGGGGTGCGCCTGACCACGGGTATCGAGTTCGCAGCCAGCGATGCGCCGGGCAACCAGGTTCAGCTCAAGCGCTGCGAAGCTTTGGCCCGGCAGCTGTTCCCCGCCCTGGGTGAGCGCCTGGACGACCAGCCCTGGCTGGGCCGGCGCCCGTGCCTGCCGGACATGCGCCCGGTGATCGGCCCGGCGCCGCGCCATGCCGGGTTGTGGTTCAACTTCGGGCATGCACACCATGGGCTCACCCTGGGGCCGGTGAGCGGGCGGTTGCTGGCAGAGATGATTACCGGGGAGCAGACCTTTACTGACCCGGCGCCCTTCAGCCCTGCTCGGTTTGCATGAGCCTCACGGGCCTCATCGCCGGCAAGCCGGCTCCTACAGGGGTGCGCGCCAACCTGCAGGAGCCGGCTTGCCGACGATGAGGCAAAAGCGGCGCTTCATTGCAGCCACGCAAAGACCCGACTGCGTCGTTAAATATTATTGACCCGACCTCCTGCCAAACCCTTGTCGGCAAAGGCGCCGAACGCCCCAAGCCCCCGAAAACCGGCGCCCAACCCCACTGCCACTCGTTTGACATATCGAACGGCTCTGGCAATCTAGAGCCAAGGCCCCGACCGGAATCGCCGCAAAGGCGAGCCGGCAGTGCTCGGGGCTCCAGGCTGCACCCATGGCCCCGGCCGTGCGCCTGCACAACAACGACAGGCATGACCTGTCCCAAGGTGACATATGTCCAACAGCAACATTGGCAGCAAACAACCCACCCTGCGCAAACCCGTCGTCCTGATGACCATGGGCAGCCAGGAGCGCAAAGGCCATGACTATCAAGTCATGACCCACAAATACATCACCCCGCTGGTCGAGTTCTCCGATTGCGTTCCGGTGCTGGTGCCCACCTGCTGCGGCACTGACGACCTGGAAACCTACCTGGACATGGCCGACGGCGTGTACCTCACCGGCGCTGGCAGCAATATCGACCCGGCCCTGTATGGCCAGGAAAACCAGACACCCGGCAAAGGCCAGGACCAGAACCGCGACCTGTTCGACATCCCGCTGGTCAAGGCTGCCCTCAAGCGTGGCCTGCCGATCTTCGGCATCTGCCGCGGCATGCAGGAAATCAACGTGGCGCTGGGCGGCGACATCTACCAGAAGGTCTACGCCGAGCCTGGTTTCAACGACCACCGCGAAAACCCCGAAGACCCGGTCGAGGTGCAGTACGCCCAGGTGCATGGGGTGAAGATCAAGCCAGGCAGTTGGCTGCGCGACGCGCTGGGCACCGACGAGATCCGCGTCAACTCGCTGCACGGCCAGGGCCTGCGCAAGCTGGGTGCCGGCATCGAGGCGATCGCCCACGCCGAAGACGGCCTGGTCGAGGCGATCCACGCCCCGAGCATTTCGCCCTTCCTGTTCGCGGTGCAGTGGCACCCGGAGTGGCAGGCGGCGAAGAACCCCGACTCGATCAAGATGTTCCAGGCCTTCGGCGACGCATGCCGCGCCCAGGTTCGCAAATCCCAGGTCAAGCGCCATCAGGCTGCTTGATCGTCTGAAGCTTCGTTAGGGTTTGTACGAAAAGTCGCCGAGCGGCGATCAGGCAAGGCGAAAACAGGCGAGGAAGCGGAGTTGACTGGTTGTCAATGAGCATTCCGACCGGGCTGGCGCACCAGCCTGTTTTCAACGCAGCATGATCGTCGCGCAGGCACTTTTCGTACAAAGCCGAGCTTTGATCGCGGGGCGGCGCAAGGTCGCCCCCGTTACCACGGTCACCCTCTGCTGGTCCCAGAACACCTCCCGTGGCTGCGGGCGGCGGGCTTGCGCCTGTCTCCGCGATCTTTTTTCCTTCCCCCGCCGCACACAGAGATACGATGACTTAACCAGTCGTCATTTTTCTTGCGCCTATTCTGGCCTTATCGCCGGCTAGCCGGATCCTACAAGGGCTGCACGTACCCTGTAGGAGCCGGCTTGCCGGCGATAAAGCCAGGCCTGCCCACCCCCACCCCTGAAAATTTCTGCTCACAGGGGCTAGTCATCGTACAAGTTGTACGATAACTTACCTCCAACGCAGAACAACACCCTTCACCCAAGCGCCACAGGATGCCAACAACAATGACTCCACAAGAACTGAAATCCATCCTCTCCCACGGCCTGCTGTCCTTCCCGGTCACCGACTTCAATGCCCAGGGCGATTTCAACCAGGCAGGCTACATCAAGCGCCTGGAATGGCTCGCCCCTTACGGCGCCAGCGCCCTGTTCGCCGCTGGCGGCACCGGTGAGTTCTTCTCCCTGGCCGCCAGCGAGTACAGCCAAGTGATCAAGACCGCGGTCGACACCTGCGCCACCTCGGTACCGATCCTCGCCGGCGTCGGCGGCTCCACCCGCCAGGCCATCGAGTACGCACAAGAAGCCGAGCGCCTGGGCGCCAAGGGCCTGCTGCTGCTGCCGCATTACTTGACCGAAGCCAGCCAGGACGGTGTTGCCGCCCACGTCGAAGCGGTGTGCAAGTCGGTCAACATCGGCGTGGTGGTGTACAACCGCAACGTCTGCCGCCTGAACGCCGACCTGCTGGAAAAACTCGCCGAGCGCTGCCCGAACCTGATCGGCTACAAGGACGGCCTGGGTGACATCGAGCTGATGGTGTCGATCCGTCGCCGCCTGGGTGATCGTTTCAGCTACCTGGGTGGCCTGCCTACCGCCGAGGTGTATGCTGCTGCCTACAAAGCCCTCGGTGTACCGGTGTACTCCTCGGCGGTGTTCAACTTCGTACCCAAGACCGCGATGGACTTCTACCACGCCATCGCCCGCGACGATCACGCAACCGTAGGCAAGCTGATCGACGATTTCTTCCTGCCGTACCTGGACATCCGTAACCGCAAGGCCGGCTATGCCGTGAGCATCGTCAAGGCCGGCGCCAAGATTGCCGGTTACGATGCAGGCCCGGTGCGTACCCCGCTGACCGACCTGACCGCACAAGAGTACGAGATGCTCGCCGCGCTGATGGACAAAATGGGCCCGCAAGGCCTGTAACACCCAGGACCCGCCGAGCGGTCCATCGCAGCCAGGGATGGCGCGCCACCTTCATGTGTGGGCGCTGGTACCTGCCTGCGATGGGCCGCGAAGCGGTTCCCGCGCCCTGCCCTGGCGCTGACAATACACAGCAAGCCCGCAAAAAAAATAACTAGTGGGAGTTACCAGCATGCAAGCGAAAAAAACGCATGTGCGCTACCTGATTCTGTTGATGCTGTTCCTGGTGACCACCATCAACTACGCAGACCGCGCCACCATCGCCATTGCCGGCTCCAGCCTGCAAAAAGACCTTGGCATCGACGCCGTCACCCTCGGCTACATCTTCTCCGCATTCGGCTGGGCCTACGTGGCCGGGCAAATCCCCGGCGGCTGGCTGCTCGACCGTTTCGGCTCGAAAAACGTCTACGCCTTCAGCATCTTCACCTGGTCGCTGTTCACCCTGCTGCAAGGTTTCGTCGGTGGGCTGCCGGTGGCCTGGGCAGTCGTCACCCTGTTCACCCTGCGCTTTCTGGTCGGTTTCGCCGAAGCCCCGTCGTTCCCCGGCAATGCCCGGATCGTCGCAGCCTGGTTCCCCACGCAAGAGCGCGGCACCGCCTCGGCGATCTTCAACTCGGCGCAATACTTCGCCACTGCCCTGTTCGCCCCGATCATGGGCTGGATCGTGTTCAGCTTCGGCTGGGAGCACGTGTTCGTGGTGATGGGCGCGCTGGGCATCGTGTTCTCGGCGGTGTGGATGAAGACCATCTACAACCCGCGCCAGCACCCGCGCATCAGCGCCGATGAGCTGCAGCACATCGAGCAGAACGGCGGCCTGGTGGACATGGACCAGAAGCGTGGCAACGATGGCCCGAAATGGGGTTACATCAAGCAACTGCTGACCAGCCGCATGCTGCTGGGCGTGTACCTGGGCCAGTACTGCATCAACGCCATCACCTACTTCTTCCTCACCTGGTTCCCGGTGTACCTGGTGCAGGAACGCGGCATGACCATCCTCAAAGCAGGCTTCATCGCCTCGCTGCCGGCCATCTGCGGCTTCATCGGCGGCGTGCTGGGCGGGGTGATCTCCGACTGGCTGCTGCGCCGCGGCAACTCGCTGACCTTCTCGCGCAAGCTGCCGATCGTCTGCGGCCTGTTGCTGTCCACCACCATGGTGTTCTGCAACTATGTCGACGCTGAATGGATGGTCGTAGGCTTCATGACCCTGGCATTCTTCGGCAAGGGCATCGGCGCCCTCGGCTGGGCCGTGGTGGCCGATACCTCGCCCAAGCAGATCGCCGGCCTGTCGGGCGGCCTGTTCAACACCTTCGGCAACATCGCCTCGATCACCACGCCGATCGTCATCGGCTACATCATCAGCGCCACCGGTTCGTTCAAGTGGGCCCTGGTGTATGTAGGCGCCAACGCCCTGGTGGCGGTGTTCAGCTACCTGGTGATCGTCGGCCCGATCAAGCGTATCGAGCTCAAAGACGACCCAAAGCAGGACGCTGCCCCAAACGCTGAACTGGCAGGTTCGCGCCAGTAATCGAAATACCCCGGCGCCGCTCACCCCGGCGCCGGTGGCCGTATAAAAGCCTGAAAGAAATGACAAGAAGGGCCTGACCATGCAGTTGATCGAACATTCCGAGTCGCCCCGCTACGTCCGCCTGCACGATGATGACAATGTCGTGGTGGTGGTCAACGATGGCGGCCTGGGCGAAGGCGCCCGCTTCGCCGACGGCCTGACCCTGGTCGAAGGCGTACCGCAAAGCCACAAGGTAGCCACTGTCGACATTCAACCCGGTGCCCCGGTGCGCCGTTACGGCCAGGTCATCGGGTACGCCCGCGAACTGCTGCGCCAGGGCAGCTGGGTCAAGGAAGATCAGCTGGACATGCCGGCCGCCCCCGAGCTCGACAGCCTGCCGCGCTGCGATGCCGTGCCCGCTGCCCTGCCGCCGCTCGAAGGCTTCACCTTCGAGGGTTACCGCAACGCCGACGGCACCGTGGGTACCCGCAATATCCTCGGCATCACCACCACCGTGCAATGCGTCACCGGCGTGCTCGACCACGCGGTCAAGCGCATCCGCAGCGAACTGCTGCCCAAATACCCCAACGTCGACGACGTGGTCGCCCTCACCCACAGCTACGGCTGCGGCGTGGCGATCAACGCCCGCGACGCGTACATCCCGATCCGTACCGTGCGCAACCTGGCGCGCAACCCCAACCTGGGCGGCGAAGCCCTGGTCATCAGCCTGGGCTGCGAGAAGCTGCAGGCCGGCCAGGTGATGCACGAGGGCGACCTGTCGGTCGACCTCAGCGAGCCCTGGCTGTACCGCCTGCAGGACGCCTCGCTGGGCTTCGTCGAAATGATCGAGCAGATCATGCAACTGGCCGAAACCCGGCTGAAGAAGCTCGACCAGCGCCGCCGTGAAACCGTACCGGCCAGCGAGCTGATTTTGGGCATGCAGTGCGGCGGCAGCGACGCCTTCAGCGGCATCACCGCCAACCCGGCGCTGGGCTATGCCGCCGACCTGCTGGTGCGTGCCGGCGCCACCGTATTGTTCTCGGAAGTGACCGAGGTGCGCGACGCCATCTACATGCTCACCTCCCGCGCCGAAACCCCGGAAGTGGCCGAAGCGCTGGTGCGCGAGATGGACTGGTACGACCGCTACCTGCAACAAGGCGCCGCCGACCGCAGCGCCAACACCACCCCCGGCAACAAGAAAGGCGGCTTGTCGAACATCGTCGAAAAATCCTTGGGGTCGATCGTCAAGTCCGGCAGCGGCGCCATCCAGGGCGTGGTCGGCCCAGGCGAGCGGGTCAGCCACAAGGGCCTGATCTTCTGCGCAACGCCGGCCAGCGACTTCGTCTGCGGCACCCTGCAACTGGCGGCCGGCATGAACCTGCACGTGTTCACCACGGGCCGTGGCACCCCGTATGGCCTGGCCATGGCGCCGGTGGTCAAGGTGTGCACCCGCACCGAGCTGGCCCAGCGCTGGCCTGACCTGATCGACATCGACGCCGGGCGCATCGCCAGCGGCCGCTCGAGCATCGAAGAGCTGGGCTGGGAGCTGTTCCACTACTATCTGGACGTGGCCAGCGGCCGCAAGCAGACCTGGGCCGAAAAGCACGGGCTGCACAACGACATCACCCTGTTCAACCCGGCACCCATTACCTGATGCCCCATCGCCGGCAAGCCGGCTCCTACAGGGATCGCATTCAACCTGCAGGAGCCGGCTTGCCGGCGATAGGGCCCTCAACCACACCCCTTCCCCCACAGGAGCACCCCATGCCTGACATCCTCGGCCACAACTTCATCGCAGGCCAGCGCAGCGCCGCCGGCCCACAGCGCCTGCAGAGCCTGGACGCCACCACTGGCGAGGCCCTGCCCTACAGCTTCGTGCAAGCCACCGAGCAGGAAGTCGACCAGGCCGCCAAGGCTGCTGCCGGCGCCTTCGCCGAGTTCCGCCAGCTGGCCCCGGCGCGGCGCGCCGAATTCCTCGAAGCCATCGCCGCCGAACTGGACGAGCTGGACGACAGCTTCGTCACCATCGTCTGCCGCGAAACCGCCCTGCCTGCTGCGCGCATCCAGGGCGAGCGCGGCCGCACCAGCGGCCAGATGCGCCTGTTCGCCCAGGTACTGCGCCGCGGCGATTACCTCGGTGCGCGCATCGACCTGGCCCTGCCAGATCGTCAACCGCTGCCACGCGTAGACCTGCGCCAGATGCGCATCGGCGTCGGCCCGGTAGCCGTGTTCGGTGCCAGCAACTTCCCGCTGGCCTTCTCCACCGCCGGCGGTGACACCGCCGCTGCCCTGGCCGCCGGTTGCCCGGTGGTGTTCAAGGCCCACAGCGGCCACATGGCCACCGCCGACCTGGTGGGCTGCGCCATCGTGCGCGCCGCCGAGCGTACCGGCATGCCCAAGGCCGTGTTCAACATGGTGTTCGGCGGTGGCGTGGGCGAGTGGCTGGTCAAGCACCCGGCCATCCAGGCCGTGGGCTTCACCGGTTCGCTCAAAGGTGGCGACGCCCTGTGCCGCATGGCCGCCGAGCGCCCGCAACCGATCCCGGTGTTCGCCGAGATGTCCAGCATCAACCCGGTGATCGTGCTGCCGGGCGCCCTGGCCAAGCGCGGCGAAGCCATCGCCCGTGAGCTGGCGGGCTCGGTGTGCATGGGTGCCGGGCAGTTCTGCACCAACCCGGGCATGGTCATCGGCCTGCAGTCGCCGGCCTTTACTCAACTGCTGGGCGAACTGGGCCAGCACCTCGACCAGCAGGCCGGGCAGACCATGCTCAACGCCGGCGGCCTGCGCAGCTACGTTGGCGGCCTGGAGCACCTGGGTGCCCACGCCGGCATCCAGCACCTGGCCGGCCAGGCTCAGGAGGGCAGCCAGGCCCGCGCCCAGCTGTTCAAAGCCGATGCCAGCCTGCTGGTGAACGCCGACCCGCTGCTGCAGGAAGAAGTGTTCGGCCCGGCCACCGTGGCCGTTGAAGTGCAGGACAACGCGCAACTGCGTGATGCCCTGCTGGGCCTGCGCGGCCAGCTGACCGCCACGCTGATCGGCGAGGCCGAGGACTTCGAAGCCTTCGCCTGGCTGGTGCCGCTGCTGGAGGAGAAAGTCGGGCGCATTCTGGTCAACGGCTACCCGACCGGTGTCGAGGTGTGCGACGCGATGGTCCACGGCGGCCCGTACCCGGCCACCTCCGATGCCCGCGGCACCTCGGTGGGCACCCTGGCCATCGACCGCTTCCTGCGCCCGGTGTGCTACCAGAACTACCCGCAGGCGCTGCTGCCTGAGGCCCTGCGCGACGGCAACCCGCTGGGGCTGCGCCGCCTGGTGAACGGCCAGTGGAGCGACAAGGCGCTCTGAGTGCCTTGATATGAAAAAGCCCCGCAATTGCGGGGCTTTTTCATGGCTGTCATTTCACCTGTAGGAGCCGGCTTGCCGGCGATGAGGCCTTAAGCCTCTGCACAAAGCCTGGGAGATTGGTTGCCAGGCCCGCCGCTATCGCCGGCAAGCCGGCTCCTACAGGTACAGCGCAGGTTTGAAGACCGTGCGATCAATGTGGGAGCGGGTTTACCCGCGAAGAGGCCGGCGCAGGTGTCAGACGCCCTGCGCCTCGGCCTCTTCATGGGCCTGGCGCAGGCGCTCGCGGCTGTTGCTCAGGTGCAGGCGCATGGCCATTTTCGCCCCTTCGCTGTCACGCCGGGCAATGGCTTCGAAGATCGCTTCGTGCTCGTGCATCAGCCGGCCCATGTAGTGGGCCTGGTCATCATGGGCCAGGCGCGCCGAATTGAGCCGGGTGCGCGGGATGATGCTGGTGCCCAGGTGGTGGATGATATCGGCGAAGTAGTGGTTGCCACTGGCCTGGGCGATGCGCAGGTGGAACTGGAAGTCCGCCGACACCGCGTCCGAGGCATGGGCCGCGCCCTCGTTGAGCTCATCCAGCGCCGCGCGCATGCCGGCCAACTGCTCGTCGTCGCGACGCAGTGCGGCAAGGCCTGCCGATTCGATTTCCAGGGCGATGCGCAGCTCCAGCACCGACAACACCTCGCGCAGGGTGACGATGGTCGCCGGGTCGATACGAAAACCGCCGGTGGACGGCGCGTCCAGCACGAAGGTGCCGATGCCGTGGCGGGTTTCTACCTGGCCTGCGGCCTGCAGGCGCGAGATGGCCTCGCGCACCACGGTGCGGCTGACGCCCTCCTCGAGCATGATCTGCGATTCGGTCGGGAGCTTGTCGCCGCGCTTGAGCTGGCCGCTGCGGATGCGTTCGGTCAGCACCGTGACCAGTTCCTGCGCCAGGCTGCGGGGTTTGCGGCGGGTGCGTGGCTGTGCCTGCTGCTCTGTCATGCCCTGTACATTTGGTAGTGATAGACAGGCGTCATCATAGCGCATGCGGTTGTACGATCACATATGCAGTGTGGGCTTTTCATTTCGTGCGGGCCCAACAGCAAAGCCCTGCGACAATCCACCACACCAGCCCCCGGCGTGGCCAAATGCTAGATTCCCCGGCCATGAAACCCACCCGCCAAACCCGCACGCTGACCGCCTGGGCGCTATACGCCAGCGTGCTGTTCAGCCTGATGCTGTGCGGCCTGCACCACGGCCAGATGTCCGGCCTGAGCCTGTCTGGCCTGCAAGTCGGTTTCTGCGCACTCGACAGCAGCCACGGGCCGAGCGCAATCGACCTGGCCCCCAGCGGCAGCGACCAGCACATGGCTCAGCTCGACTGCCCGGTGTGCTCCTCGTTCGCCCTGGCCGTGCCCCTTGCCAGCCACGGCTGGCCGCCCCTGCCGGCCCGCGGCAAAGCCCCTGGCCCGATCGTCGCGCGCAGCTGGGCACAACCCCCGCCACGCTACCTGCGCCATAGCATCAATCCCCGCGCACCACCCCTCCGGTTCCCCGCTGCACACACCCTGGCCTGACCCCGGCAGGTGCCTCTGCGCGCCAGGGCCAGGCTTGCCCTAACCCTTGCGTGGAACCCGCACGATGATCCGCAACACCTCCCTGGTGCTCATGATGAGCGCCACCTGCAGCTGTGCCTGGGCGCAAAGCGCCCCAGTCGAACTGACCGCCACCACCGTCGACGGTGAACGCGAAGCGCCCTCCGGCGTGCAGTTGGACACGCCGATCGAAACCGGCTCGCGGCTGGGCCTGAGCGCCCGCCAGACACCCGCTTCGGTCAGCGTCTCGGACCGCCGCGTGATCGAGCAGCGCGATGCCAAGGACACCCAGGACATCATCAACGCCATGACCGGCGTCAACGCCTCGGCCAACCCCGGCTACGGCGGCTTCGTCACCTACCGCGGCTTCACCCAGAACCAGGTGACCCAGCTGTACAACGGCATCAACCTTGGCTACAGCAGCGCCACCCGGCCGGTGGACGCCTGGGTGATCGACCGCGTCGAACTGCTGGGCGGGCCGTCGTCGTTCCTGCACGGCGCCGGTGCCGTCGGCGGCTCGATCAACTACATCAGCAAGCTCGCCAACCGCGACACGCAAACCGTCGACGCACGCCTGCGTTACGCCAGCTACGACGACAGTGAATACGCCTTCGGCATCAACCAGGCATTGGCCAGCAACCCCGCCGATGCGCGCCATTTCGCCCGCCTGGACTTCAGCCACAACCAGGGCGACGGTTATATCGACCGCAACCGGCGCAGCAGTGACACCCTGGCCTTTTCGCTGCTCAGCGACCTCACACCGGCGCTCACCCACACCCTGGCCATCGAGTATCAGGAGGACCGGGAAGACAGCCCCTACTGGGGCTCACCCATCCTGCCCGGGCGCAGCACCATGAAGATCGACAAAAGCCGGCGCTTCGAGAACTACAACGTCGCCGACGGGCGCTATGAACAGCGTGTGCGCTGGCTGCGCTCGATGCTCGACTACCAGGTCAGCGACAGCACCAGCCTGCACAGCACGCTGTACCAGTACGAGGCCCAGCGCGACTACCGCAACCTCGAACGCTACCGCTACAACGGCGCAGGTGACGTGGTGCGCTCCGGCCCCTACCTGCAACGCCACCAGCAGAGCGTGCTGGGCGAGCGCATCGAGCTGCGCCACGACAACCAGCTGTTCGGCCTGGCCAACCAATGGTCACTGGGGCTGGACTGGTCGCATATGCGCCAGAGCCTCTACCCCACCTCCGGCAGCTGGAGCGACACGGTGGACCCCGAACACTTCGACCCCGGCAGCATCGACGACATCCCCGGGGTGAACGGCGGCCTGAACAAGCAGCGCCGCCACGAAACCACCAACCGTGCACTGTTCGCCGAGCACCGCGTGGAGCTGACCGACCGCCTGGCCCTGCTTACCGCACTGCGCTACGACTACCTGGACATGCAGGTGACCAATTACGGCCCCGTCAGCGCCACGGCACCTGCCTACTTCGAACGGCGCTGGGAGCCGCTGTCCGGGCGCGCGGGCCTGACCTACGCGCTCACCCCGTCGGCCAGCCTGTATGTGCAGTACAGCACCGCCGCCGACCTGCCCGCCGGCTCCCTGGCGGCGGCCACCTACTCCAACGTCGGCCTGTTCGATTTGTCCAAGGGCGAGCAGTGGGAGGCCGGCAGCAAGTTCGACTTCCTCGACGGCCGGGGCGCGGGCACCGTCGCGGTGTACCGCATCGTGCGCAAGGACTTTGCCGTGGCCGACTCCAATAACCCCAACCAGAGCGTGCAGGCCGGCCAGCAGACTTCGCGCGGTATCGAACTGGCCGGGCGCCTGCAGGTCACGCCAAAGCTGCTGGCCGAGGCCAACTATGCCTATGTCCAGGCCCGCTACGATGCCTTCAGCGAGGCAGTCAACGGCGTGTCGGTGTCGCGCAAGGGCAATGCGCCGGTGAACGTGCCGGCCAACGTCGGCAACCTGTGGCTGACCTACAGCTTCACGACTGACTGGTCGACCGGGGTCGATGCGCGCTACGTCGACTCGGTCTACGCCGACAACGCCAACACCCTGAAAGCCCCGGCCTATACCCTGTTTGGCGCCTTTGCCCGCTACCGCCTGGACAGCCACACCACGCTCACCGCGCGGGTGCGCAACCTGACCGACCAGGTGTATGCCAAGCAGGCCTACAACACCCAGTACTACATGGGTGCGCCGCGGACCTTCGAAGTGGCGATGGACCTGCGGTTCTGAGCAGCCCTTTGGTTTAGCGTTTGACCCGGTGTATGGCACCGGCTGCGCCGGTGATCGCCGGCAAGCCGGCTCCTACAGGTAGCGCGCCGGGTTCGGGTTTGGCACGATCCCTGTAGGAGCGGGCCAAGCCCGTGCCACGCCGCGCGGCGTTCACTCACAGATTCCCGTCGGCCTGCACATTCGTTCCAGACCTGCCCGCAAAGCTGGGGTAAGGTAGGGACTTTCCACCCAAGATACCCGCCCCCATGAGCCACTGGATCGACCTCAGACAGGACGCCGACACCGGCATCGAGTCGGTCCGCGCGCATTTCACCGGCCACGCCTACGACCCGCACTGGCACGACAGTTTCCTGGTCGGTGTCACCGAACAAGGCGTGCAACAGTTCAACTGCCGCCGGGTGCGCCACCAGAGCACGCCCGGCCAGGTGTTCTTGCTCGAGCCGGGCGACTTGCACGACGGCCTGGCGCCCACCGACGAAGGCTTCACCTACTCCACCCTGTACCTCGACGCCCAATGGCTGGAGGCCGAACTGCGCGCGCTGTTCGAGCACGCCCCGTCAGGCGCGTTGCCCAGCTTCGCCGCCACCCTGCACTGCGATGCCCGGCTGGCCGGGGCGACGGTGCGCGCCTTCCAGTCGGTGCACCAGCAGGAGCTGCGCATCGTCCGCCAGACCGCGCTGGACGACCTGCTGGCCTGCCTCACCGGCCACCTGCAGTGGCGCAAGCGCCTGGACCCGGACCCGCGCCTGCCGCTGACCGCCCAGGTAGCCCGCGACTACCTGCATGCGCACCTGGACCAGGACATCGGCCTGGAAGACCTGGCGCGAGTGTGCGGCGTCGACCGCTTTCGCCTGACCCGGGCTTTCAAAGCTGCGTTCGGGCTGGCACCGCACGCCTACCTGATCCAGTTGCGCCTGGCCCGGGCGCGGCAGTTGCTGGCCCGCGGCCAGACGCCGTCGCAGGTGGCCATGGCCCTGGGCTTTGCCGACCAGAGCCACCTGGGGCGCTGGTTCCGCCGGGCGTTCCGGCTGACCCCGGCGGACTACCGCAGACGCTGCTCAAACCTTCCAGACTGAAGCGCAGGCAACGGCCAACATGGCGCTTCGATCCATCGGAGCCTTGACCATGTCGCACACCTTGCTGCCCTTTTTGCTGTTCGCCCTTGCCTCGAGCATCAGCCCCGGGCCGACCAACCTGCTGATCCTCGCCCAGGGCGCTCACCACGGCCTGCGTGCCAGCCTGGCGCCGATGCTGGCGGCCTGCGGCGCGGCGGCGGCCATCGTGCTGCTGGTGGGGTTGGGCCTGGGCGAAGTGCTGCTGCGTCACCCGCTGGCCCAGCAACTGATGAGCTGGGCCGGGGTGCTGTGGCTCAGCTGGCTGGCCTGGCGCATGCTGCGCGCCGCCGGTGAGCCGCTGCAGGCGGGTAATGCCGGTGGCTTCAGCGCCTGGAGCGCGGCCACCTTGCAACTGGTCAACCCCAAGGTGTGGCTGATGGCGGTGGCGGTGATCGGCGTGTTCGCCACCCCGCTGCTGCCGGTGTGGCACCTGGCGCTGGTGTTTCTGCTGGTGGCGGTGCCGTGCATGGCGGTGTGGGCCTTGCTGGGGGCCGGCAGCGCCCGCTGGCTACGCTCGTCCAGGGCACTGCGGCTGTTCAACCAGAGCCTGGCGGGGGTGCTGCTGGTGTCGGCCTGGTCGGCGCTGCTGGTGTAGCGCGGGCCTCGTCGTGCAGCCACTGGCGCAACGCCTTGACCTTGGGCAGTGCCGCGCATTCCGGGCGATACACCACGTAGTAGGCCTGGGTCAGCGGGCAGTCCAGGCCCTTGTCGGCGAACGGGTGGATCAGCCGCCCGGCCGCCAGGTCGTCACGCACCATCACGCTGCGCGCCAGGTGGGGTAGTCGGGGGAATCGGCCATCGACAAGTCGTGGATCAAGGTGCTCGCGGCCAGCGCCTCAGGGCTTTGTCTATCAAGTTGAGCCAGGGGCTTGGCGCTTGCAGTACACTCCCCGACCTGAACCGTGCCCAAGGCCCCTACCCCATGCTTGTTCTGCGTAAACACCTGCTGCCCCTGCTGCTGCTCACCGCCCTGACCGCCTGCGACCAGAAACCCAGCCGCGAACAACAGATCGTCGCCAGCCTGCCGTTGCAGGAAGCCTACGACCACAACATCGAACGCATGGCCAAACTGCTGGCCATGACCCACCGCCAGGTGCCGGAAGAGCAGATTCGCGAAGTGCTGCGCAAACACCTCACCGTCGAGGACCAGCGCCAGGACCTGTACCGCCTGTACAGCGAGAAGAACTTCAACGACCAGGAGTTCGCCCTGATCATCGAAGCCACCCGCGACCCGGCCAAGGCCAAGGCACTTGAAGACACCGACGAAGGCAAACGCCTGGGCGAGAAGCTCACCGGGCTGATGCGCGAAAGCGCCAACGACCCGAAGGTGCAGGCCATCGTCGAGCAGCGCATGCGTGAAGTGAACATCGAGCTTGAGAACATGGAACAACCCCGCTGACCCAGCCTGCCGCCCGTCGCGGCGGGGGCACCCCGGTTCAGGGTGACTTGCCACAACTTAGGTAATCACCTGTATCGGAGAACACCATGAAACGCCAACACCTTCACAGCCTGTGCCTGGCCCTGTGCCTGGGTGCCAGCGCCCCGCTCGCCCTGGCGGCGACCGACATGAACGACAACAACCGCGTGCCCAGCCAGCAACTGCCCGGCACCGGCACCATCGACCGCAATGGCCCCAGCGGCTCGGGCGTGCCGGGTGACGGCATGGGCAGCGGCGACGATAGCCGCAACGGCGTTGGCAACCCGGGCACCGGGCGCACCACACCCGATGTCGGCAACCCAGGCGGCAGCCGCAGCGCACCGGATGCCGGCAACCCCGGTACCGGGCGCGGCACACCCTCTACACCCGGCTCGTCCGGCGGCACGGGTGGCAGCGGCGGTAGCTCGGGCGGAGTCGGCGGCGGCAGTTGAACGGTCAGTCTGCCGACCACACCGCCAGCTCATAACCGTCCGGGTCGATGAAGTGAAAACGCCGCCCACCCGGGAAGGCGAACACCGCCCGGCTGATGCGCGCCCCTGCCGCTTCGACGCGGCGCTGGGTTGCAGCCAGGTCGTCGGCATACACAATGATCAGCGGCCCGCCTGGCCGTACTGGCTCGCCGGTGGTGAACCCGCCGGTGAGGCGGCCGTCGCTGAATTCGCTGTAGGTCGGCCCGTAGTCAGTGAAGGCCCAGCCGAATACCTGGCCGTAGAACGCCTTGCTACGGGCGATATCAGCCACGTTGAACTCGATGTTGTCGACCTGGCGGTCCTTGCCTCGCATGCCCATGGCGGCCTCCTTGCACTGAATGAAACCGCGAGCATAGAGCAAAAACGCTCTGGCACGGCACCTGCGCACGACTTGTAACAAGTCCTGTCTTAAAACTGTCATGTTGTGGTCATAGGATTGACCCCGATCTGACATTTTTCATCAGGGATGAGCAAACCATGCGTCGCGTCGTGTTCAACCAGAAAGGTGGTGTCGGCAAGTCCAGTATCGCCTGCAACCTTGCAGCTGCCAGTGCCGCCGAGGGCTATCGCACACTGCTGGTAGACCTCGACCCGCAGGCCAACGCCACCTACTACCTCACCGGCTTCACCGGTGAGGCGATACCGTCCGGTATTGCCGACTTCTTCCGCCAGACCCTGGCCCCCAACCCGGCCACCGGCAAGAAGCACCGCGTGGCGATCACCGAAACCCGTTACGCCAACCTGCACCTGATCACCGCCAGCCCCGACCTTGCCGACCTGCAGGGCAAGCTGGAAAGCAAGTACAAGATCAACAAGCTGCGCAAGCTGCTGGTGGAGCTGTCGGCGGACTACGAGCGGATCTACATCGACACCCCGCCGGCGCTGAACTTCTACACCTTCAGCGCGCTGGTGGCGGCCGAACGGCTGCTGATTCCCTACGACTGCGACAGCTTCTCGCGCCAGGCGCTGCATGCGGTGATGGCCGAGGTGGAAGAACTGCGCCAGGACCATAACGCGGCATTGCAGGTTGAAGGGGTGGTGGTGAACCAGTTCGCCGGCCGCACCGCCCTGCACCAGACCCTGGTGGAGCAGTTGCGTGGCGAGGGGCTGCCAGTGCTGCCGGTGTACCTGAGCAGTTCGATCAAGATGCGCGAGTCGCACGAGGCGGCGGTGCCGCTGGTGCACCTGGCGCCAAAGCACCGGCTGACGCAGGAGTTCGTCGAGTTGCTGGATGTGCTGGAGCGGGTGGCCTAGGCCGGCAGGAAAACTCCCTGTAGGAGCGGCCTTGTGTTGCGAAAGGGCTGCAAAGCAGCCCCAGGGTTTGCGCATCATGCAAGATCGCCGGGGCCGCTTTGCGGCCCTTTCGCAACACAAGGCCGCTCCTACAGGTTACGTACAGGCCGCCCCTTCAGCGCAGCAACGCCTGGATCTGCTCGTGCAGGGTGTCGAGGTCGAACGGCTTGGCCAGGATCGGCGCGCGGCGGGCGATGGGGCTGCCGGACTCGAGGATCTCGGCCGGGTAGCCGCTGATGAAGATCACTTTCAAATCCGGGCGCAGCTTCACCGCAGGCTCGGCAATCTCCACCCCGGAGATGCCGCCCGGCAGGCGAAAATCGGTGACCATCAGGTCCAGGTGCGGCTTGCTGGCCAGGATCGCGAACGCCTCTTCGCCGTCCTCGGCCACCAGCACGTGGTAGCCCTCACCGGCCAGGTAATCGCGCAGGATCATGCGAATGGCCGGTTCGTCCTCGACCACCAACACCACATCTTGTGCATCTTCACTCATGACAACGCCTTCAAATTCAACAGGATGGCTATCAGACCCCAGGCCTACGCAGAGGTTGCCTGCGTCTGGTCGCTTTGTTGCAACACCACCGGCAGCGGCAGGTACACGCTGAACGTGGCACCCTGCCCCACAGCGCTGTGCACTTCGATACGCCCACCATGGGCCAGCACGATCTGCTCGGAAATATACAGCCCCAACCCCAACCCGCCACTGGCCTGCTGGGCAGCGACGCGCTCGAACTGCTGGAAGATGCGCCGCTGGTTCTGGCTGTCGATGCCGATACCGGCATCCTGTACCTGCACACAGGCCATGGCGCCGTCCTCGAACACCCGCACCCGCACCGGCTTGCGCTCGCCGTAGCGCAAGGCATTGGACAGCAGGTTGGCCAACACCTGCTCGATGCGAAACTCGTCCCACTCCCCTTGCAGCGCCTGGCAGCGCTCCAGTTCGATATGGGTGTCCAGCGCACCGGCCTGGGCGGCGAAGTTCTCCACCAGGCCCTTGACCAGAACGCCCAGGTCGAAGCCCTTGGGCCGGATCGACAGCTTGCCGGTGCGGATGCGCGATACGTCGAGCATGTCCTCGACCAGGCGGATCAGGCTGTTGATCTGCCGTTCGTCACGCTCGACCATGGCCTTGAGCTTGTCTTCACTGAACGCTGCCAGGTTG
Organism: Pseudomonas fakonensis; assembly: GCF_019139895.1. Lineage (GTDB taxonomy): Bacteria > Pseudomonadota > Gammaproteobacteria > Pseudomonadales > Pseudomonadaceae > Aquipseudomonas > Aquipseudomonas fakonensis. Next base: position 3,360,606 of record NZ_CP077076.1, read on the forward strand.
CCGCGGTTCAGGTGCATGCGCCGCAGCTGGGCTTCGAGGATCAAGCCGTTGAGCGGTGTGCGCACCTCGTGGGAGACGATCGACATGAAATCGTCGCGCATGCGCACCGCGCGCTCCAGTTCGCCGCGCGCCACCTGCAACTGGGCCAGCAACTGCTCCTGCTCGGCGCGGCTGCTTTCCAGCGCCTGCAACTGACGATCGAGGGCCTTGCGCTGGCAGAAAAGGTCGACGAACACCGACACTTTGCTCTTCACCGCCAGGGTGTCCAGCGGCTTGTGCAAAAAGTCCACCGCGCCGCTTTCGTATCCCTTGAACGCATAGTTCATCTCGCGCCCGGCGGCGCTGACGAAGACGATGGGGATACTGCGGGTCTTTTCCATGCCGCGCATCAGCTCGGCCAGCTCGAAACCGTTCATGCCCGGCATCTGCACATCGAGAATGGCCAGGGCGAACTCGTGTTCGAGCAATAGCGACAGCGCCTGTTCCGCCGACTGGGCCGGGTGCACCTCGCGGTCCGGGCCCTGGATCAGGGCGTCGAGGGCCAGCAGGTTCTCCGGCAGGTCGTCGACGATCAGCAGTTTGGCGATTGTTTGGCTTGGCATGCACTGGGTTCCAAGGTGGCGAGCAACTGCCCGATACCGCTCAGGGAAAGAATATGGTCGGGATTGTGCAGGGCCAGCGCGGCCTCCGGCATCAGCGCGACCTGTGCGTCACGGGGGTCCTGGACCACGGTCCGGCCCCCGTTTTGTTTGATATGCAAAAGGCCCCGGGCGCCGTCTTCGTTGGCCCCGGTCAGCAGTATGCCGAGCAGGCCGGTGGCATAGGCGTCGGCAGCCGACTCGAACAGGTAATCGATGGCCGGGCGCGAGAAATGCACCGGTTCCTCCTGGCTGAGCGAAAGGGTGAGGTCCCGCTCCACCGACAGGTGATAACCAGGCCCGGCCACATAGACCACGCCGTCCTCGATACGTGCCTTGTCCTGCGCTTCGCGCACCGGGCGCTGCAGGCGGCGCTGCAGCACCTCGGCCAGCTGGCTGTGGCGGTGGTCGGGCAGGTGCAGCACGCACAACACCGGCAGCCTGAAACTGTCGGGCAGCGCGCCGAGCACGCTGAACAGCGCGGTAACGCCGCCTGCCGAGGCGCCGATGACCACTGCGCGCAGGCCGCTCATGATTTGCGGTAGATCCGTTCGGGCTTGACCAGCGGCTCGAAGCGCTCGCCGTAGGCCGAAAAGTCCACCGATTCCTTGCTGCCCAACACCAGAAAGCCG